>NZ_JBFTSM010000006.1:0-336561 GCF_056400025.1 Rhizobium sp. 01L419 | reverse complement strand
ATCCCATGCTTCACACCCGTGGCCAGCCCTCAGTCCAACGGCATGTCGGAGGCTTTCGTCAAAACCCTGAAGCGGGACTACATACGCATCTCACCCATTCCGGACGCCGCAACAGCCCTCCGGAAGATCGACGGATGGATCGAAGACTACAATCCTGTTTCATGACACCCATCTTTCTATGTCATTGAAGGGAATAGGTTTTCCTGATCTGGAGGCGATCCCGCGGGGTGGCGAGGGTTCTTCCGGGCACGATTGAGGATCTGACGTGCTTGTGGGGTCGCGAGTTTGGAACGGCTGAAGATCCATGGGCCATCGGGTAGCGGATGAACCCCCTCAATATCGCCCGCCTCGGCCGCCAGACGCAGCGTCTTTGGCGTTATCCCGAGCAACTTCGCCGCACCGCCCAGATTAAGCCACGGCTCGACCCCGTCGATCTGGGGACGGAAGACCGGAATCTTGCGATATGACCTCAGCGCGGTGACCCGCTCCCGTGTCCAGCGATTGCCATTGCCGGTCGTCAGTCCGTTGCGATTGAGGACACCGGCAATCACATCATCATTGGCGATCAAGACGAGCTGTCTGACAGCGTCGACAATGTCGTCAGGGGTCGCGTTTCTTTGGCCACGGCGTCGCTTCGGCAGGCGCAGCTCGGTGTGGACGCCTCCAACCCAATGAATGACGAGGACGATCTCAGAGGTTCCATCATCGAGATCGGCGACCACTTCATTGATGAGCGTGCGCACGATGCGCTTCTTCAGCCTTGCATCGGTTGTCGGCGCCGTCCAGACGGTGCGAAGGTTTCCCGCAAGTGCGGTTACCTGTGATGCGGACATGGGGAACGGCTGCGGCGTAACTGTCCGATGTTTGGCAATCCTGGCCTCGATCTCGCCGACGCGTGCGAGTGTCTTATTCCAGCGCGCTTCGAGCTCAGACGTTACAAGTCTGTTCTCCGGATCGGCCGCGTCATATTGCCGGAATGCCCGGTCGGCTCCATAGCGTGCTGCCTCGAGGTCGCGAAGCAGGACATCCTGAACCTGATCGCGTTGGCTGGCCATATTGCGTTCCGCCTCGATGGCGGCGGCAATGGCTCCTGGTTCGACCACGCCGAGCAGCGCCTCCTCGATCGCATCATCGACCCGCAGACCGCCGAAGGCGATGCGACGTGGTTCGCCATTATCGAGTAGACCGCGCCAACAGGAATAGCGCGGGATGTTATGGTTGGCGCCTGTGTAACGAACCGTCAGCTTCCGGCCGCACCTTTTGCAGCGGAACAGACCGGCAAGCAAAGCGTCGCCATGCTTCGGCGCTCCATGATGGCGACTGGCCGGTACATTGTCGCTGACCATCTTGCGGATCTCCTCCGCCCGTTCCCAACTGATGTAACCTTCGTGCGCGTCCGGGATCAGGGCAAGCCATTCATCACGCGCCTTGCGGCGAATTCCAGATCGGCCATCGTATCCCGGTACGGAACGACTCTTACCATAAGCATAAGCGCCGCCGTAGATCGGGTTCGCAATCATCCGGTGGATGGTGGCATAATTTGGCCTGCGCCAGATGACGTCACCGTTGGCGCACCTGACGGGCAGGTCCAACCCCTGCTCAAGGAACCATAGCAAGGCCTGCCGGGCACTCCCGAGTTCGGTGACCTTGTTGAAGACGAGTGCGATGGCTTCCTGGATGCGTCGGTCGGGATCCTTCTCGATCCTATCACCGGCCTTTACGAAGCCGGCCGGAACAGTGACGACGAGCTCACCGCGGCGAGCCTTCTCATAGCGGGCGGAAAGGGAACGCTGACGCAAGAGATCGAGTTCATATTCGTTGAGGCTGCCCTTCAAACCCAAGAGCAGGCGGTCGTTGCCCTGGCGGGGCGCATAAACTGCTTCCTGATCGACCAGGACGGTATCGACAACGCGGCACATCTCGATGAGTTGCTGCCAATCGCGGCTGTTCCGGGCGAAGCGCGATACCTCACGCGCGGCCACGGCGCCGACCTTGCCAAGGCAGACTTCCGCCACCATCCGATCAAATCCAGCGCGGGTCACGCCGCCGGCGGCCGAACGACCAAGGTCGTCGTCCACCGTTTCTATATGTGACCATCCAAGCGCTGCCAGACGGTCGCGCATGGCGTATTGGAGGGCGCTGCTCTCTCGATTGTGCAGAACCTGGTGAGCCGAGGACTGCCGAACATAGAGGATGGCCTTCCGCTCCAGATGATGCGGCCCGATCTTCTCATGCATCATGACCGGCCTCCTTCTGTTGGGAGGCATGTCCGCACTTTGCGTGATCGACGAACAGCCGCACGATGAGCACCGTCAACGCTTGGCGGGTCTCCTCCGGCAACTCCGGCCATTGCGGCGTCCCTGCCGTCTTCCCCCGCTGCGGGGCCGAGAACAGATCGAACTGGCATGTCATGGGCTGGCGAGGCATGAACATCTCTCCGACTCGTTTCGTGAGAGACCAATGCTGCGCCCATTACCGAAGATTGCGATGAGGCATCAGCGTCCTTCAGCAATCTTGCCAAAATATGCAGGCTTGCGAGATCGACGTGCGGAACCGGCAGGCTGCGCCAACAACCACTCACTGATCGGTCGAACATCCACAACGGGACCTCAAGAAGTCGACCAGAAGAAGAACCAGAAAGGCTGCAGCGGAAAATATGCGTCCCTTTGGACACCGAATCATGCACGTGAACGAGCCGCCCGGACCAGGGATGCCACGGATACAAAAGCTCGCGAACCTCGGTCCCGTGGGTGTTCTGTCGTCGTGTTGTATAATGAAATCCACCCACACTCAGCGCTGAAAATGGCCTCCCCAAGGGAGTTCATCAAAGCATTGTCTCAATAGCTGATCTGTCCGGCGAAATGGGGGGCACTCCAGCCAGTTCTTTACCCAGGAAGCAAGCATTCACAGACACTGGTGGCAAATGCCTACATCGCAGTTTGCGCAAATTGCCGAAAATCGAGTATGTGGATAGCTGACAGGTTGGTCTATCCGGACGCCAATTTCACTATCAATATGAATTCCGACACACCGGCGCACATAGCTGTTGACTATAAGGAAGCGGCGTCAATCTTAGCTACGTCTCCCAGAGGATCTGCTGCTTTGCTTCGTCTTGGTATTCAGAAGCTATGCAAACACTTGGGAGAACCTGGCAAGAACATCAACGACGACATCGCATCGCTCGTGAGGAAAGGATTGGATCACGCATTCAGAAAGCCTTGGATGTTCTTCGAGTAGTCGGAAATGAGGCCGTGCATCCCGGCACAATTGATCTTAATGATGATCCTGAGACCGCAATAAGCTTGTTTCGCTTCTTCAATCTGATTGTTGAGAAGATGATCTCAGAACCTAAGCACGTCGACGAAGTTTATTCGAAATTGCCCGCTGACAAGTTGAGTGCAATAGAAAACCGCGATAAGTCGAAAAACTAGGTCGTGTTGACAAAGTTACATCAGGAGCTTGTGGTCTCCGATGACGGAGATATGCTCGGGGAATGATGACTTCTCCTTGTCCCGTCTACCTTTTCAGAAGCGCAGGATTTGCCCCATCGGGCGATACAGTGGTCAGCGTTGCACCGTTGGATTGCGTTGTTGCAGTTTACGGTAACGGAGGTGTCGTTGGCGAAGGTGGCCTGTCTTCTGCCTTTGGTGGGGCGGCAGTCTTCAAGAACGATGCGTCCGGGGATTGCTTCGTCGGCGTCTGGGGAGCACGCAACGCCTCACGTTTCCGCAAGGAGCTTCGGGCTCATATGCAGATTGCGGTTCACAAGGAAGCGCCAGACGCGCGGCTTTCTTTCTGGGGAGCGGAGAAAGAGCGCCCTAAGCCTGTGCGCAAATGAAGGGCAACCAGAGTTTGGCTGAGGCCAACGCCAGGAAGCCAGCAAACGACATCCTCGTCTTGTCATAGCGCGTAGCGATGCGCCTGAACTGTTTGAGTCTGTTAAACATTCGTTCGATGCGGTTCCGGTCTTTGTATGCAACGTAATCGCACGGTAGCGGGCGCTTCCGCGTCGAGCGCGATGGGATAACAGGACGGGTGCCATGCAGCAGGAGTTCCTCGCGGATTGCATCCGCATCATATCCCTTGTCCGCCAGCATTTTGCGCGGTCTGCTGACGGGAATAGCAAGAAGTTGGGGAACGGCCTTCTAGTCCGATGCCTCACCGCCGGTCAGGACAAAGCCTAGAGGGCGTCCCTGACCGTCTGCTCGGGCGTGGATTTTTGTCGTAAAGCCGCCGCGTGATCGACCAAAAGCCTCCTTATCAGTCCCCCTTTTGCGCCAGCAGCCTGCGAATGACCCCGAACGGTCGTGCTGTCGATCATATGCTGCCAGTCGTCGGTTAAGCCAAGCTCCACAAGGGTCTCAAGCAGAGCGTCCCAGACGCCTTGTTCTGCCCACCGTCGGAAACGGACATAGACAGAGTTCCATTTGCCGTAGCGTTCGTGCATGTCGCGCCACGGGCAGCCAACGCGCAGGACGTGCAGCATCCCGTTTAAAAAGCGCCGATTATCGTGAGCGGGCCGCGACTTGCGTCCCCGTTCCCTGGGTAGGAACGGCTCGATTACACGCCATTCCTCGTCGCTCAAATCGCCTCGCGCCAATACTGCCTCCTAAAAAGCAGTCTTGAATCACGCTTCAGCCGATTTGGGAATCCACTTTGTCAACACGACCTAGAGCCAAGAACGAACCGAACAGTTCATACCCTCTGAAGTAGAATCATGCGCAACTCTACTTCATTTGCGGCGCGATGGATTGGTTTTAAGTGGATACGCACAGATACGTGCAAAGAGCGCATGAAGCACGCACGCCTAGTCAGCTAACCGTAGACGGAACAGAAATGCCGTCGGCTGGTGAGGCCAACGGCTCGCTTGTGGTGGCATGGTAATTTGGTCTGGCCGCAATGCTGGTGTAGGCGCAGGTGGTGATCGCGCCGGCCATCGGTGTTGGGATGCCCGCCGCCGATGCGGCTCGACGACGGGCAGAGCAGCCTCCCGCCAGAGGCTATTGGTTAGGCGATCTCGTGATAGCCGCCATGAATTCGGTAAATTCGCCGCGGCGGAAGGTGGCATAGGTCAGCCAATCCATTGCGCCACGCTCTTGGTTGCATCGTTTGCAGGCCATTGCGAGATTGTGAGGGGCATTGCTCCCTCCGTCTGCCCTGCGCCGTAGATGCTCGATCGTGGCCGCGTCTGGCCATTGTTGCGTGTCGTAGTCTGCGCTCACGATAACAAAGCGACCGCAATAGCAGCACCGGCCATCCTGCCGATCAAACAGCTTAAGCAGGACCGATCGGCTGATTCGTTTGCCCATGGTCAGCCTCGAGGGCTAGAGCGAAGCCAAGGATGTCGCGAAACTCACGACCATAATTTTCGCCGATGACGCGGACGGTGTAGACCTCCCTGCCAAGGGCGGTCCTTCTTCTTCCATGGATGATGCCGGGGAGTATCCCCAGCCGGACCATCTGACCAACTGCGAACCGCCAGGGGTTGGCGCGGTAAACGCATCGCCGGCGAACAGGGGCAGCGGCCAGTGCTATGGGAAGTGCAGCGGAGCCTCGTCTTTCGATGAGTCCGCGCGGGAGCAAGGTTCTGTCGGCAGGGTTGATCCTCGTGTGCATCGTCATTGGGCGCATCCTCGTTGACTTGTTACGGTGTAATAGGTATTTGATACAGGGTGACAAATGCGAAGTCAACACCCCGTAATAATTATTTGTCACAGGGTAACAATCATGACACCGGCACAATTGAGGATGGCTCGCGCCGCATTAAAAATTGGGGTGCGCGATCTCGCTGATCTGGCGGGAGTGACGACGGCAACAATCACGCGTTTCGAGAACGAGCGGGGCGGCTTAAACTCGGTGACAAGCGCAAAGATCAAATCATCTCTGACGACGGCAGGAATTCTGTTCATTGAGCAGAATGGGAATGGTCCTGGCGTTCGCTTGCGCGACAGGATGGAATAGGCACGACCTCATGAACAACATCCCCGATTTATTGGCCTCCGCTAAAACAGTCCACGACCGTTACAAAGCCGGACGCATGGAGCGCGAGACCGTGAGAGAATGGATCGGCAGACTCGGCACCTACGATGGTCCGGCCGGCGAACGAGTGAAGGCCGCCGCCGATTGGTTTCGCATCCACAAGACCGAGCCAGTGCCAGCCGAAATTATCCTTGGTGATCTCGATCGCATCGCCGCGATCTTCGGACAATGACGCGGATGACCAACACAGATACCGCCACGCTCCTTGAGGACGCCGCCAACCGAATTGCCGACATTTCCCGCCCTGATCTTCAGATTATGCTGCGACGCGCGGCTCTGCGGCTACGCAATGCCGGGTCGATTGCCCTGGACGATGACGTGGAAGAAGTGCTTCGAGACCTTACCGGCGAGTTGGGCCTGACGCGCAATGACGCGATCAGATTTATCGTTCGGGAATGGATGGAGAAGAGCGCCTACCTGCCGGTGCACTTGCTGGATGAGGATGGCGAAGTCGACGGCAACGCGTAGCGTTGCGCGGTATTGACAGATCTTGCTTTAATAGCTGCACGACAGCGCGTTCGTCGGCCTGAAGCCATGGGCGCAGGCAGGGTTCACCGAATTCCTTGGCTGATACTGAAAGTCAGGACTATTTGTAGCCCGATGCGTTTCGCACGCCGAAGCCAGCACGGCCAGGCCGATCAGCATGCCCGCCATTGCAAGTCGAAGCCTCGTCATCCTGTCATTTCCGTCGTCGCTACGATTGTGAACAAGATGTCGCCTTGCCGTATGGATACAAGGGGACGCCGCACTTGACCGCTCCAATTCAGCTTAATACCTTCTAACCGCGGCCCACCAATCCGCAAAGGCCATCCGGCCTGTCCACCACACTGAGGAGACACCTAAGAAGCTTTCGGCATTCGTGCCGACGGCAAGTGTTTCAATGTGTTTTAGTGGATCATTGCAGTGACCGACCTCCTGGACAACCTTCGCACTCCGCAACAGATCGCCGAGCGCATTTCTGCGTCCACCGGCGTTCACATCACGGCTCGCACCGTGTGGGAGAAGGCCAAACGCGTCGGTATCGGCAAGAAAATCGGACGCACAATGCTGGTGTCGGTCGATGACATTCCGCGGCTGCTGAAGGAAGAAACGAAGACCGGCAGGCGCGATCGGCTAACGGCAATTCGGACAGGCGAACAGGCTCTGGCCGCGCTTCGACAAGCCCGTCGCGCGCGAGACAGGGAGAGCAAATGACTTTTCCGCCAAGCCCATTCGATCGTCTGCCGCTTTTCGCAACTGACGATGAGATCGCCATCGCCATAGTAGGCAAATCCAGAGCATCAGCGTGGAAACGGGGCGCCCTGCGGTTACTCGACGGCAAGGGTTTTCCACCGGTTGATGTGCTGCACGGCGGCCGACCGGTGCCGCTAATACGCAAATGGTACAACCAGTATCTCGGCATCGACAAGAGCTACATCCAAGCACCTGACGGACCGGAAAATTCTGATGTGTGGGACCGATCGAAAAGAGAACGGCGCGACGACCGTAAACCTCAGTTGGGTCTCGACGGCCGGTGCCAGGCAACCTTGCTCTACATGGTCGCCCACCCTGACGCTCAGACGCACGTGGCAATCCCTAACGCCGGTTCGTTCACGATGGAGAGGCTCGTCCAAAAAGGCGCGATTGCGGCCGAAGGAAAGGATCGAGAGGGCGATACGGTATGGATCGTGACCGAGGCGGGGACGGAAGAGGCGAAGCGTATCAATCTATGGCACCACGGAAAGACGACGCCATGACAGCAACCCGAACCCTCAAAGGCCTCACGAAGGTCCGCAAGACGTTAGCCGACGGCCAGACCATCTATTACTGCTACCCATGGCGCGGCGGTCCACTCATGAAGCATAAGGACGACTCGCCCATCCAACCAGACGACCCAGCTCTGCCGGCGGCTTATATCGCGGCCCGCGAGGCCCGGCGAAACCCAACGCCGACGACAATGGCAGGATTGATCACGGCTTTCCGCGGCTCGTCCGACTTCAAATCGAAGTCGGCCAGCAGTCGGCGCGAATATGATCGCTATCTCGACGATGTCCGTGCCAAATTCGGCGAGCTGACTTTTGCGCAGCTCGAGTCGAAGGCAACGAGGGGCAAATTCAAATCTTGGCGTGATGGTTACGCTGAGCATCAGCGGGCCGCGGACTATGCTTGGACTACTCTTGCGCGCGTGCTGTCGTTTGGCAAAGACCGCGGCTTGCTGTCGACCAACATCGCCGAACGCGGCGGCAGGCTTTACCGCGCCGATCGCCGAGAAAAGATCTGGAGCGAAAGCGATGTCGAGAAGTTCGAGGCTATCGCATCGCCGCCGCTTCGTCTGGCCATCACGATGGCGCTGGCCACTGGCCAACGAAAGGGGGATCTGCTGGCGGTCAAGTGGAGCGCCTACGATGGTGACGTCATCCGGTTCAAGCAGAGCAAGACAGGAGCGAGGCTTGTCATACCGGTGACGACCGCACTGCACACTGCGCTTGATGGAAGGCCGCGGCTTGCCGAAACGATCCTCGTGAATTCGAAAGGTGCATCATGGACGTCCGCCGGATTCGACACCAGCTGGCGAGCGGCGCGTATTGCGGCCGGCATCGAAGGGCTGACGTTCCATGACTTGCGCGGGACCGCGGTGACGCGGTTGGCCATCGCAGGCTGCACGGCAGCTGAAATTGGAGCGATCACCGGACATTCAATGAGAGATGTGGCTCAGATCCTCGATGCTCACTACCTCGGCGGGAAGGAACAACTGGCGAGGCGCGCTATTGAGAAGTTGGAGGCAAATAGCAATAAAAGTCAGCTGTACACCGCAGCACGCAGCTGCATTCCGGACTAGCGGCGTGGATCATTTCAGTACGTTGGTCGAGGCTAGTTGGACTTTAGGAGGACCCAGAACGGCTAGCCTTACGTCTTCAGCGCGTTTACCGGTGATTGAGCTCAACATATGTAATCCTTGCGCTTGATAACAGCCTCTGCTCTCAAATATATAAACAGTATCACTTCCAACAAATTTATCTCAATTTTTGCTTGCAAACTCTTGACAATCGCCGCCGAGTTTAGCAATCGTAGATTTCCGTGACAATGAAATACACTTTGAGACCGCTTTGGCTTGTTATTGAAGAAGAAATAATCGTAGGCTCGAATATTTGGTGTGTGGGCAATATGTTATTTAAACGATTGTTCAATGTTGAGCTTTTGGACGGCCTTGAAAACGAGAAATTTCTCGACAGGTACGACACTTATATTTGCCGAGCGCCGCTGGGTCTGTTCGCGTTGTCCGCTTTGATCGTTGTCATTTGGCTCGTGAGAGCAGACTTGGTCGAAAATATCTCTTATAAACTAACATTCGTGTTGGATTTTCTCCCGAAGTATCGTTTTGAGTTGCGCTGGCTGCCTGACAACTATCCAAATCAGGTGGATCTATACGCATGCCTATCGTTTGCTATAGTATTTTTTACAATTATCAAAACCGCGATAATTTCATTCTACATTATTACTGCGCGCATCGGGGAAAGAAGTATTTCTGTCTCTAGCTATAAAAATATCACCGTCAAGTCGGTGACGTTAATATTCTCGTTTTCCACGTTCCTGTTCCTGTTTCCTCTTCCCATTTATGGCAACGGCGCTTCGACCATAGCTATAGGTAACGCATTCACCATGACCGCCTTAAATATATTCTGGTCGACAATAATAACCGGCACGATCTCCGCAACGGTTTTATTGTTGAAACGTGTAAAAATACGCGAATAGGAGAGCCTGATGGCCGGTTCGGACAGCAATACTAAAGGACCTTCAAGAAATATGCCCGCTTGGGCTAATTTGGCATTCAGCGCGACTTACGGTGCCGCCTCTAGTGTCATGGAGTATGTGACAGCAGCAGCAAAAGTTGAAACTGGACATTTCAGCCTTGCCGGGCAACTCATTCTGGGGACGGTGGACATAGTAGGTGCCGTGAGATCGGGAAACCCTGACAAGGTAGCGATCGAGACGGCAGGCGTCGGAGGAAACGTTGTTGGAGGTATTATCGGCACCGGAGTTGGGATCTTTGCGGCTGGATTGATAGGGGCGGGAACAGGGGCGGCTGTGACCAGTTGGACCGGCCCCGGTGCGTTGGTCGGCGCGGGCTTTGGTTTTGTCGGAGGGTTGGTAGGCGGATTTTACGGAGAGAAAGGTTTGGAAGCACTTGAGGCGGCTCTTATTGACTCTGCCCGAACACCCTTTTCGTATCCTCAATATTCATGGGCGGCCGTCGATCAGCCGACTGCACTTGACTATGCGCTTGATAGTCAGCCTTACACAAAATATGACCCGAACGTCGGATGGATATTTAGCGGATACACAGGGCGAAATACTGGATACGACACTCCAGCTGAGTTGAATGCTGGATCGCGTCCATCGCCGATGAACTTTGAATTCGGGCAATCCTCTAATGCCATTCTGCAGGCCGCCCCAATCGATCCGATCAACTTCACCCCCGCCAATATTAACCCTCTAAGGGCTCCCGCCCCAATCGCACCGGTCAGTCCCCTCTCCCCAGTTAGCCCGTTCGACTTTTCATCACCGTTTAGTTATGATTCGATTGGCAACCGGGGCGCATATTTCGGCGGCGGCGGACCTGGCAGCGGCTATTTCGGCGGACAGAATTCCAGCGGCATTTCACCGGGGGGCGGATACAATGTTGCCCCGACACCGAGGCCCTCTGGATATAACTTCACGCCGACACCGACCCCTCGTGCATATACAGTTACACCAACGCCACGGCCTGACACTCCACGCGACAATCAGTACACGACGGGCTATGGAGACTGGGGTGGGCGCTCTTATACGTCGTACCCCGGCAGCAGTAGCAAGGGTAACGGTAGCTTCACCTGGGCTGCCGATCCGATGCCAAGGAGTCCATCAAAGAGCCCAGCAAAAAACCAGCAACCGGCGAACCCAAGGAGTCCGCTTCGCCCCCCTCCCGTGACTGGAAATAACTGGGGCCAGCAAGCCAACACTCCCGTCGTTTTGGATTTGCAAAACATTGGTTTCAACATCGAAACCCTTTCCTCGTCATCGAAATTCATTGATCTCGACGGTAGCGGTTTTCAGCAGCAGACCGCCTGGGCTGGTCAGGGCAACGGTGTGCTTGTTCTTGATGCGGACGGTGACGGCAAGATTAGCCGTTCAAGCGAGTTTGTGTTCACGGAGTGGGATTCGTCGGCGAACGGCGACCTCGAGGCGCTCAAGCACGTCTTCGACACCAATGGCAACGGAAAGCTGGATGCAGGCGACGCACGCTGGTCGGAGTTCCGGGTTGATGTCAACGGCCAACTGGTGACGCTCGCGAGCCTCGGCATCACTTCGATCGACCTGACACCCACGGGCAGCGGCCAGACCTTTGCGGACGGCTCTGCAATCACAGGCACGACGACCTTTACGCGTGCCGACGGCACGACTGGCGCTGTCGGCGATGCGGTGCTGGCTACAGACGACGCGCAGTACAAGATTCGCACCGAGACGGTCGCCAATGCCGACGGCTCGGCGACCAAGGATATCTACGGCTCCAACGTCGACGGCAGCCTGGCCTTCCATAACCAGATCGCCACGAGTGCCGACGGCTCGAGCATCTCCACCAAGTTCGACGACGACGGCAATGGCACCTTCGATCGCTCACAGACGAATATCAAGACAGTCGCCAGCGGTGTCACCACCAAGACGGTATCGAACTTCAATGCCGACGGAACGCTCGCCGACAAGACGACGACGGTGACCAGCGCCGACCGCAATACGGTGACGACGTCGGTCGATCAGGACGGCGATACGGTTGCCGACCAAAGGCAGACCTATATCCGCTATGCCGACGGATCGAACACCACGACGACCGAACAGCTCAGCATCAACGGCACCGTATTCACCAGGACAACGGTTGAGAGCAGCGCCAACGGCCTGACGAAGACGACGTCTGTCGATGTGGATGCCAACGGCACGGTCGAGGACATCGTCACTGAGACGACAGTCATTGGCAGCGATGGCATCCGTACCAAAACCGTCGATGACAAGAGCTCGGGCGGCAAGTTGCTCAGCCGCGACGTCACGGTCACCAGCGCCGACAACAAGACCAGCACACTGTCATCCGACGAAGACGCCGACGGTTACGTCGACACCAAGACCGTGGCACAGACGACAAATGGCAGCGGCGGTGTAATCTCTATGACGTCGTCGGTCTATAACGGTGACGGCACACTCCGCGGCAAGGAGCTCGCGACCACGTCGGCCGACGGACGATCGAAGACAACCTCTTCCGACCTGACGGGCGATGGTGTCTATGACCTTGTCGCAAGCGACATCAGCGTGGTTGCAGCTGACGGCTCGGTGACGCAGACAGTCCAGAAGTCCGCTGCCAATGGCAGCCTGCTGTCGAAGGTGGTGACGACACGAAGCGCCGACGGCAAGACCATCAATGAATCGGCCGATACCGACGGAGATGGCGCCGCCGATCACATAACCGCAATCAGCACCTTCAGCAACGGCTACCGGAACAACGCGGTTGCCATTCAGAACGCGGATGGATCGCTTGTCTCCAAGGTCACGGTCCTAACGGCTTCCGACGGCCTGTCGAAGACGACGAGCATCGACGCAGACGGCGATGGCACGTTCGAGCTTGTGACCACCGATGTGACCACGGCCAATGCCGACGGCAGCAAGACCGAGCTGGTTCAATCCAGAAGCGCCGACGGGACGCTGTTGAACTCGACGAGGACCACCACTTCGGCCGACAGCCTCACGCAGACCGCCACGATCGACAGCAACGGCGATGGCGTCACCGACCTTAAGATCACCGACACACTCGGCCGTCTCTCGGACGGTAAACGAACCGAGACTGTCAAGACAATGAGCGGCGACGGAACGCTGCTCAGCCAAGTCTATACGGTCACCTATGCCAGCCGCCAGAATACGACCGTGAACACGGACAGCAATGGCGACGGGTTCTATGACAAGATTGAAAGCGCCAACAAATTTGTCGGCGGAAACACCGACTCCGCCACCAGTCTTCTGGCTGCCGATGGTACTCTGATTAGCAAGGTGACGACGACTGCTGATGCGAGCGGTCTTGTTAGACAGAGCAATACCGATCTGAATGGCGATGGCGTACGAGATGGCATAATCCAGGATTATACGTCGTTTGGTACCGATGGTGGCAGGACGGACTCCCGTTATGTCAAATCCGGCGATGGCAGTCAGTTGAGTCGGCAGATCGTGCAAACGAGTGGCAACGGTCTCTCGATTCTGAACCGGCAGGACCTAAACGGCGATAATACCTTCGATATAGCCGTGCAGGATACCACCGTGCTCGGATCCGATGGCTCACGCACGCAGACGATAACGACGAAGAGCGCGAACAACACGCTCTCCACCCAGACCCGGACCGTGACCAGCGCCAATGGCCTTCAGATCCGGGCCGACATTGACGCAAACGGCGACGGTACATTCGAACGCAGCGCGCTGTCGGCCAAGACACTCAACAGCGATGGCTCGATCACGCAAACCAATGCGGTCACCGCCGCCGACGCGAGCCTGATCGCGAATTCGACCACAACGGTCAGTGCCGATGGCAAGTCCAGCCAAGCGACGTCAGATATCGATGGCGATGGCTCGACCGATCGCAAGGAGACGGTGTCTGTCGCGGCAAACGGCCTGTCAACCGGTACAGTCGAAACCTACAAAGCGGACGGAACGCTCGCCAGCCGAGCGATCTTGACGGTGTCGGCCAATGGGCTCGCCAAGACCACCAAATCCGACCTCGATGGCAACGGCACCTTCGAGGAACAGACATCGAGCACCCGCTCCGTCGGCGCCAATGGCACGACGACACAGGTTTCCTCCCGCTTCGACGCCAACAGCGCGCTCGTCGAGAAGACGACGACGGTCACCTCGGCGGATGGAAGGACCAAGTCGACGAGCTGGGCGGACGCGAGCGGCGCGACAAAGCGCTCGATGACCGATGCGATCGTCCTCGCCCAGAACGGCGCGACGACGGAAACGCTGTCGTACCTGAAAGCCGACGGATCGCTGGAAAGCCGGACGATCACGACCACCGATGCCCATGGTGTCCTGAGGACAACCACGAAGGACGTCGATGGCAACGGCGTCATCGATCAGCGGATCACCGAAACTGTCGCCAATAACGGCTCGAAGCAGCAGAAATTCGAGGATCTTATCTCGACCGGCACCGTCAAGAGTTCGACCACTGTAACGACGTCGGCCACCGGCCTGAGCACCACCGCCGACTACGACACCAACGGCGATGGCACGGTCGACAAGCGGATCGCTTCTGCGACCTCAATTACGACCAAGGCTGCACGCACGACCACAGTCCAGGAATCCGTGGCCGGCTCAAGCGGGTTGGCGCTTGCCAATAGCCTGACGACGACTGTCGACGGCAAGGGCCTTTTGATCCAGACAGACTTCGACAAGGGCGGCGATGGCACCGTCGATCAGTCGAGCACCGATACGACGACCTTGAACGCTGACGGCTCACGCACGCAGGATGTGAAGAGCTTCAATGGCACCACACTCACCAGCCGCTACGTGACGACAATCAGCGCCAACGGCCTGTCGGTCAGCCGGCAATGGGATCCGGCTGGGGCGGGCACCTACTCGCAAACCTCCACGGATGTGACGGCGCTCAATGCCGATGGCACCAGGGTACGCACGGTGACGAACCTCAGGGCCGATGGTTCGGTCATCTCCAAGTCGGTGACCACCGTCGACAAGTCCGGCAACGTCGTTCGCACTGCCGAAATCCGGCCAGGCTTTGGAGACAAGGGCACGAAGACGGAAACAACGCTGCTTGCCGATGGCGCGACACGCGTGACGGTAACCGGGACGGATGCCAACAGCGTCCTGACCGACAAGACCGTGACGCTGACGAGTGCCGACAAGGCACGCGTCACCATCGAGCGCGACATCAGCGGTGACGGCATCGTCGACCAGCGCCAGCAGAACACGACCGCCAATACCGGCGTCCAGACCTCCGTCATTACCGATCTCAAGGCCGACGGCACAGTTGCCGACAAGACCACGACGACGGTCGCGGCCGACGGGCGCCAAACGACGATCCTCTGGGACTTCGACGGCAATGGCACCAATGACCGCCAGCGTGTCGTGAACGATACGATCCGCGCCGATGGCGGCCGCACCCAGGCCAGCACCGATACCGACCTCGTGACCAACAAGCTGGCGTCCACCTCGACGATCGAATGGTCGGCGGACCGCCAGAAGACCACCACAACGAGAGACGTCAATGGTGACAACACGGTCGACCTGACGGAGACTGTGACAAAGGACCTGTTCGGCAACACCACGAGCGTGACGACCAACAACGCCACCGCGCGCGACGTCTCTTATCTGTCGTCCGGTGGCGTCTACTGGAAGCAGGCGATTGCCGCACGCCTGGAAACGACGACCTCGGCCGACGGCAAGACGAAAACGACACGCTATGACTATGATGGCGATGGCGTCTTCGAGGTCGTCATGCAGTCGACACAGCAGATCGAAGGTTCCGTCGAGACGGTCGTGACCGAAACCACAGCGGCCGGCGCAACCGTCGGAAAGGGTACCCTTTCGACGAGTGCCGATGGTCTTATCACCAAGCTCACCAAGGATGCCGACAACAACGGCACCACGGACCATACCGAGACCTCCGTGAAGCATATCGACGGCTCGATCACGCTGACGAAGCTCGACCTGAATGCAACTAGTGCCACGACCCAGACGGTGGTCGACCAGGTCAATGCGCTCGGTGTGCTGTCGTCTCGCCTGACGACCGACAATGCAAACACGCAGAGCTGGGCCACCTACAAGCAGACTTTCGATGGTCGCGGCAATCAGGTGACTGTCGAACAGATCAACGACAACGGTTCACGCGTTGCAGTGAAGTACGACGCCACCAACAGCCAGACGTGGAGCCGGATCGAGGAATATTACGATTCAAGCAATCGCCTGACCAACACCACATCCTACCAGGATGACGGCACCAGGGTCAGTGTCAGTCTTGATCCAGCCAATACAGCGACCTGGTCAAGATATGCCCAGTATTGGGATGCCGCAGGCCGAACGACCGTTATCGACCAGAACAACGACAGTGGCACGCGCTATCGCGTCCAGTACGATGCGGCAAACGCGAGTGATTGGTCGTATATCGAAGACTCCTATGATGCCGCCGGCAGGCAGACGAACCGCAATGTCCGCTACGATAATGGATATACCTATTACTATACGTGGGATGCGACCAATGCGGCATCTTGGTCTTATTACCTTGTCATTCAGGACGGAGCGGGACGCACGACCCAACAGAATAATTACTACGACGACGGGACATACGTTGCCTATGTCTATGACTATACCGGTTCGTATAACTGGAGCAGTATGGAATACTATTATACGGCATCAGGTAATCTTTCCCTGACATGGCAGTGGATGGATGACACAAGTAAATGGCACAAGATCTATAATGACTATAATAACCAAGAAATATGGACGACCGCGAGCTTGAACTACGACAGGAACGGAAGGCTCACAAGTCGGAACGATGCCAACGATGACGGCGGCAGAACCGAGTATGAATACGACTCCAACTCCCCCTACTCACCTCTGCAATGGTGGAAGCGTTGGGATAAGAACGGACATGTCATCGCGAGCTATAATTCCCAACGGCCGGTCTTCTTGGACCTGAACGGCGACGGACATGTCGATCTTCGCCCCCTTGATCTCGGTGCTGGTAGCGTAAGTCCGTCCTTCGATTGGGACGGAGATGGATTGGCAAATAAAACCGCATGGGTCGGCCCAAGTGATGGGCTTCTTGCCATTGATCTTGGTGCTGATGGTGAGCCGGGAGCCGACGGCTTGATCGATCAGGCGCGTGAAATCGCCTTCGCAAGCTGGGCAGATCCGGACGCCAGCTTGGGCTTGTCCGATCTCGACGRCCTGCGTCTAGTCTTCGACACCAACCATGACAACGTTCTTGATGCCAATGACGCTCGCTGGAGTGAATTCCGGATCTGGCGCGACAGCAACCAGAACGGGGTGAGCGATGCCGGCGAACTGCTGACCATGTCCGAGGCCGGCATCAAGCTCGTCAACCTGATTCCCAACCCCGGCGGTGCCCAGGCATTCGACGACGGTTCGGCGATTACTGGCACGAGCACCTACGAGACGACGAACGGACAGACACATCTCGTGGCGGATGCGAGCCTTGCCTGGCAGAAGAACACCAACGGAGTCGCTGCTTGAGCCTTGCAATGACTGCTCGCACCATGGCGACGCACATTCGATTGATGTGCGTCGTATTCCCGCTAGTCGTGCAGGTCGGCGTCCGTGATCATCACTGCTGATCCTGCCTTACCCGAAGCAAACAAAACCGTTGAGCATGCGCCCGCTGTCGAGATCGTCGACAGCGGGCTTGCAGCGCTTTGCGCCATTGCCGGCTATTTTCGAATTGCGGCGCAGCCATCGACGCTTGCCAGAGATTTGGCTGTGACGGGCTCTTGTGGATCGAACGATCTGCTGCGAGCCGCTAAGAGCCTCGGCCTCAAGGCCCGCGTTGTGCCGGTCCGCGATGGTGCCAAGCTCGCAACGCTTCCCGCACCGTCCATCGCCGTGCTTTCGAACGGATCGTTTGCTGTCTTCGGCGGCCCCATGGGCGACGGAACGTTCCGCCTCGTCGACCCGGTTGCCTTTTCTGCGCGAAGCGTCTCACCAGAGGAACTGCTTGCCGAAACAGGGGGTCGATTCATCCTCGTTCAGCGCCGCTTCTCAGGCCCGGGTGCATCTCCAAAGAGCTTCGGCCTGCGCTGGTTCCTGCCGGCGATCTGGCGCTACAGACAAGCCTTCGGCCACGTGCTGATCGCCTCGCTGATTGTGCAGATTTTTGCGTTGATCACCCCGCTGTTCTTCCAGGTGGTCGTCGACAAGGTGCTTGCCCATCGCAGCTATTCGACTTTGATCGTGCTTGTCGTGGGGCTGGCCGCCGTCGGCCTCTTTGACGTCGTGCTGCAGTACCTTCGAACGTATGCCTTGTCGCACACGACGAACAGGATCGACGTCGAGCTTGGTCGCCGTCTGTTTCGCCATCTGCTCAATCTGCCGCTGAGCTACTTCGAGACCAGGGCAACCGGACAAACGATTGCCCGCGTCCGGGAGCTTGAGACGATCCGCAACTTCCTGACCGGCCAGGGCCTGTTTTCCGGGCTCGACCTCATATTCACCATCGTCTTCATCGCGGTGTTGTTTTCCTATTCCTCGAAACTCGCCTGGATCGTGGTGGCTTCGATCCCGGTCTACATCGCCATCGGCGTGCTGATCCGCCCGCTCCTGAAGGACCGCATCGACGAGAAGTTCGAGCGTGGCGCCTACAGTCAGCAGATGCTGGTCGAAACCGTCGTCGGTATCCAGACGATGAAGGCAGCCGCGGTCGAGCCGGTTGTGGCAGCCCAGTGGGAGGAGCGGCTTGCTGCCTACGTGCAATCCTCCTTTGCTGCGACCATGCTGGCCGCCAAGGGTCAGAACGCCATTCAGTATGTCAACAAGATCACCTCCGCAGCACTTCTCTTCCTCGGCGCGCAGGCCGTCATCGACGGGGAACTGACGGTTGGCGCGCTGGTCGCCTTCAACATGATCGCCGGCCAGGTTTCCCAGCCGATCCTGAGATTGTCGCAGCTCTGGCAGGACGTGCAGCAGGTCCAGGTTTCCATCGACCGGCTGTCCGACATTCTCAATGCGCCGGCTGAACCGCGCCCTGCGGTCGCAATCAGCCTGCCGAAGCCGAAAGGCGCCATCGCCTTCAAGGGAGTCAACTTCCGCTATTCGCCCGAGGGCCAGGATGTTCTGAAGAACATCAATTTTGCCGTCCGTTCCGGCGAGGTGATCGGCATCGTCGGACCGTCCGGCTCAGGCAAGTCGACGCTCACCAAGCTGGTGCAGCGCTTCTATATCCCGAACAGCGGCCAGGTCTTCGTCGGCGGCCAGGACATCGCCCAGGTCGATCCTGCCTGGCTCCGCTCCAATATCGGCGTGGTCCTTCAGGAGAACATGCTGTTCAATCGGACGATCCACGACAATATCTGCCTGGTCAATCCGGCGATGTCGCGGGCCGCCGCCATTCAGATGGCGCGGCTTTCCGGCGCCGACGAGTTCATATCGAAGCTTCCCCGGGGCTATGACACGATCATCGAGGAACGCGGCGCGAACCTCTCCGGTGGTCAACGGCAGCGATTGGCGATCGCCAGAGCCCTCGCCACCAACCCACCGATCCTCATCCTCGACGAGGCGACCAGCGCGCTCGACTATGAGAGCGAGCGCATCATCCTCGCCAACATGCGCGAGATCGTGCGCGGACGCACCGTCATCATTATCGCCCACCGGCTGGCAACCGTGCGCCACTGCGACCGCATCATCGGCATGAAGGATGGCCGCATTGTCGAGGAAGGCACGCATGAGACGTTGCTTACCCGTGAAAACGGCCTCTATGCGCATCTTTGGCAGTTGCAAACCGCTCCGGTCCAGCCATGAACCAGACCGTTCGTCCACCGAAGGTACCGAAGAAGCCGCCGCGCAAGCCGCGCGATCATACCGCATTCCTGCCGGCCGCACTTGAGATACTCGAAACACCGGCTTCGCCAATCCGGGCGGCCCTGATCTGGTTCATCTCCGTCTTCGTGATCCTGGCGATCGTCTGGAGTTACTTTGGCCGGTTTGACATCGTCGCGACGGCGCAAGGCAAGCTGCAGCCGACGGGGCGGGTGAAGGTCATTCAGTCGCTCGAAACCGGCAAGACTGCCGCTATTCCCGTGACCAACGGAGCAAAGGTCAAGGCCGGTGACGTCGTCATCGAACTGGATCCAACGGAGACCAGAGCAGAAGTCAATGCACTGCTGGCGAGCCTTCGGTCGCTGCGAGCCGAGGTCATCAGGCGAACCGCGGCGAGAGAGCAAGTCGAGACTTGGCATCGTGCCGGCCTCTGGACAAATTCGCCGACGATCTCGACGCCTCTCATTTTCGGCGAGGATATCCCTCCGTCCATCAGACGCCGCGAAGAAGCGCAGTTCCAGTCATCGCTGGAACAATTGGCATCGTCGCTTGCCAATCTCTCCTCGCAAAGAGAGCAGCAGCTCGCATCGCTTGGCCGGTTCAACCGGATGGTCGCAGCCCAGAAAAACTTGATTGCGACGATGGATGATCGTGTGACGATGCGATCTCAGCTTATGGAGTCGAGTGCTGGCCCACGTGCAGGCGTGATCGATGCAATGGAAGCCAAGCAGCGCGTCGAGGCGGACCTCGCCGAGCAGATCGGTCAGGCCGATGAGGCGGCGGCTTCCCTTGCTGTTGCGACCAGTGAAGGCGAGAAGGCGATCAAGGCGTTCATCGCCGAGAATGTCGAAAAGCAGACTGAGGCGGAGCGGCAGATAGACGAACAGGAGCAACAGCTCATTCGAGCACAGAAAAAGCTCGACGCCATGACGATCAAAAGCCCGATCAATGGGACAGTGCAGACCTCTGCAATTACCACCGTCGGCCAGGTTGTCATGGCCGGATCAGAGCTGATGCGGATCGTGCCGGAAAATGCAGTGCTGGAGATCGAGGCCTACTTGCCCAACCAGGACATCGGCTTCGTTGCGCCCGGTCAGCTGGCCGTGATCAAGGTTCAGGCCTTCCCGTTCACTCGCTACGGGGTGATCGAGGGAAAGGTCACGCGGGTTGCGACGGATGCAATTCCCGAACCGGACGCACAACAGCTCGAGGGCCAGCCCGACAAACAGCTGCAGAGCTCAATGCCGATCGGCAACGCCCAGAGAGTTCAGAACCTGGTGTTCCCGATCACAGTCGTTCCTGATGTCGCCGCGATCAATGCCGATGGTACTTCCGTAGCGCTCTCTCCCGGTATGGCCGTGTCGGTCGAGGTCAAGACGGGAAGCCGGCGTATTCTGGAATATGTGTTCTCGCCGGTCGCCGAGGTGTCGTCCGAGGCGATGAAAGAGCGGTGAACGGACGGAGCACTGTTGGCTCGCCCGTCGTTGAAGAAATATTTAAGATCTGTCGCGAGCGCGGCTGTTTTCTTCAGTCATATCTCATTGGAGGCAAAGGCAACGTGGACGGCAACATTACACAGGCTTCCCAGAGAACGTTGCAGCCGCGGCTTTTTTGGCGGCGCGCATTTGCCTATCGGATCGACATGACAATTTTTGAAGTCTTGCTTGGGGCGGTCATGCTCATCGTTCCCTTGAACTTCGGGATGCCCCTCTTTCAGAGTACGCAGTGTGAAGAAGTAACTTCTGACCCATTGGTGGAAAACGTCGAACGCGAATGGCCGCTGAACCCAGGAGAGACGAGGGTGAACCAAATTTGCCTGATCAGCGAATTTTTGGGTCCGGAGAGCCCGTCGTTCCAGACAACGGTCGTCACAGGCAATTCCGACGGCGGCTCCGTTTCATGGCGATCGATGTCGGTACCGCTGGATCGAAATGGCGACCCGATCGAAGGGATAGGGGATCTTATAGGACTGCTGGTCGGCGTGTTCCTGGTATCGCTCGCTTTCTCATTCTTGAGTGCGAACGGTCGAAGAACGCTGGCAAGAAGATTTTGGCGATACGAGTGATCACCGTCGAGGGTACCCCGCCGCATTTTAGCCGAGCTTTGAAAAGAGAGCTCCTGAAGTTTTCGCCGTGGATCGCCTTTGTGGTGGTTGACTCAATCGTTGCTGCATCATCACACCAAAACTTGGACGCCATGATCCACTCTATGCGCGATGGCGACCGGACGACCACAATTCACATATTGGTCGGCGTAGGCTTTGTCGTGCTCACGCTGGTGTGGTGGGTCCTGCCGCTTATCAGATGGAGAGGCAAGATGTCCTATGACAAGCTCGTCGGCTGCGAGGTCCGCCGTACGTGATGCGATCTCGGGTAAGTGCTGTCTCGCGTCGAGCGCCCAAGCCTATTCGCCGGTCGCCGAGATTGCCTTAGAGGCGAGGTGGGAAGGGTAAAGCTAGTGCCAATGTCAGTCACCGGTCAGGGCGGGGCTCCAAGATCAACGAACGCGTAACACGAGGGTGTTGATTTCCACGCAGAACTGAGCCGATTTTGGAGTAAACCCCTCGGACTGGACCACGGGACACAGAAAAACTGATACGCACTGCGTGGAAATCAACACCCGGCCGTTCAATACCTGCAGGAAAGAGCGTTGGTCGGCCTGAAGCTTTGGCTGCACGCCGGCTTGAAGACAGGGCACTATGTGCGAATTGCAGTTGTCGCGGTCTAGTGACCTGATGAGGTGGACGACCTCCGCTCCCGGCACCGCTGTGCCATACTGTGGCCGTCAAAAGTCACTCACGGAGAGCCGTCCATGGAAAAGGTTAGCACGATCGGTCTGGATATCGCCAAGCAAGTGTTTCAGGTTCACGGCATCGACACGAATGGCGCAATCGTCTTCCGCCGGAAGCTGCGTCGGAATGACGTCATGGCATTTTTCACCGCTTTGCCTCCGTGCCTAATTGGCATCGAAGCATGCGCAACAGGTCATCACTGGGGCCGTGTTCTTGTGGCGCTAGGCCATGAGGTTCGGCTAATGCCAGCCTCTTACGTAAAGCCTTATGTAAAACGGCAAAAGAACGACGCTACCGACGCGGAGGCAATCTGCGAGGCAGTTACGAGGCCGACCATGCGGTTCGTTCCGGTAAAAAGCGAGGAACAGCAAAGCGTTCTGATGGCCCATCGAGTGCGCGAGCTTTTGATACGTCAGCGGACGATGCTGGTGAATGCCTTGCGAGGGCATCTGGCGGAATTCGGGATCGTAACGCGACAGGGCACGGCCGGTGTCGGCACCCTCATTGAGCTGGTCGAAGACAAGAATTGCGAGCTCATCCCGCCAACTGCGCGGACCGCGATTTTGCCATTAGTGGCACAGCTACGGGAGGCGCATCAAAAAATCAGCGAAATGGATCGGCAAATCCAAGCCTGGCACAGATCCAATGAATTGAGCCGACGATTGGAGACAATCCCCGGAATTGGCCCAATTACCGCCAGCGCGATCGCTACAACCGTGACAGACCCAACGCTGTTCAAATCTGGTCGGCAATTGGCGGCTTGGTTGGGTCTGGTACCGCGCCAAAACTCATCAGGTGGGAAGGATCGTCTCGGTCGAATCAGCAAGCAAGGCGATCCTTATCTTCGCCGTCTACTCGTCGTCGGGGCACATGCTGTTTTGCGGTTCTGTCGGAAGGGAAAAACAAAGCCCACCCAGTGGGCTGCAGAGCTTCTGACGAGGAAACCGTACAACGTCGTTGCCGTAGCACTCGCCAACAAAATGGCGAGGATCGTCTGGGCGTTAATGATCACCGGCAAACAGTTCGATCCTCCGACTGCCGCCTGACCAAGTTGAGGAAGATACAAAGATTGGTGAGGTGCTGATGGTGTGATGACGGACGGTTGAGCCGGGGTCGGAAAAACCCGCTCAGTGGGTGTCGCTAAAAAGCGCGTTGACCTGTCTGGGATCCGATCTGCGGACTTCATCAAGGCCAGCGGCATGAATCGGCCGCCTCAAAAGGCCGAATACATGCCTGCACCCGACCAACCCGACAAAAATGCCATATTGCCCCTTGCCACGCGGAGGTCGTCCATACATGCCACTGAACTTTCATCCGGCTGCGATTAGAGCCTCGGCGGTTTTTGAACCGCCCCAGGTTTCTGGACCAGCTGAGTCTAGAGTTTCCGGCTTCATTCAGGGACGCGGGCTGGGTGCGGTGAATAATTTCGATCTATAGCGGTGGCGCCTAAGGCTCGGTCCCAATAATTGTGCCATCTTAAACACGTTTTGAAATTCGAATGGCTTGTTTTTCATGGTGCAACTCACGAAAAATGCTGGCGATTTTTCTGTCCCATAGGTTTCCGAAAAGCTTGCGTTGTCGATGTTGGCGCATCCTATCTGCGTCTTGGCTACCAGCGATATCGCGGCTTGCAGCTGAGGCATCATTTTGTCGGGAAGATATACGGCGCCCTCTCCGACATGGGCCTGTTCCGCGGCGGCGATCGAAGGTGCTACAATCAGCAGGGCTGCAAAGATAATTTTTATCACATGTCCCTCACACGCGGTCGCTCTCGATCGATACCACGGTTGCGACAATCCCTGAAAATGCACAGCCGTCTTCGGTTTGGCAGTTACACGGCAGACTGAAAACAAAAAAACCGCCTCCCCCGTTAAGGAGAGGCGGGGTGGCTGGTGGCAGATCATGATGGGTGGCGGGTATTAGGGCTCGAGCCGTGCCATGACAGAACCGGGCGCCCAATCGGCTTCCTCCCCGACATTGAGGTAAATCCACCATTCGCTTCCAATGTCGTCGTAGCGGGAAAATCGAGCAGGCTGATCGCCATTTCCCAAGGGTGTTCTGCATCAGGATCGCCGGATACGAAAACCCAATAGAAGCCTGGGGTCAGCTCCCGCCTGTTTATGTTTTCAGGAACAACCTTCATCAGTCAACTTTCTGATGCGAGCCAAATGTGGCTAACAAAGCCCAATAAAAGTCAGCAGGTTTTCGGCCTGCCCCCCAAAAATCACAATTGTCTTTCGCCGCAATTTATATCATCCCAAGTTTGCTGGGGATATTCATATGCGAGCAACTACCGTTGGCGATTCCGCCAAGGACATCTTCCATTCCATGTCGGCTGCGCTCAAGCGCTTTTGGATGACGTACCGCAATGGCGGATATGAAGACGAATGGGCATTCGCTCGAGTTTCCACCGATGTTATTGACATCAATACTAAGATGCCAATCAATGGCCACGTCATGCGGAAAGCCACGGACGGGAAATGGACGTACCGTCAAATGACGGAAGAAGAGCGCGACGAGTTCGACGTCATCCGCGCTTGGTAAGCCTCATCAATTAATGGTAAACCCCGCCGCAATCGCAGACGCCATCGCGCTATTAGGATGCGTGCCGTCTGCCGTGTAGTTTACAGGCCATTTCCCGATGAGGGGACGGTGGGGTGTTGCAGTTTTGTTTTACTCGCGCTCGGGATGTGTTACGCAATTGCAAACGGCCCGGGGAAACCTCATGCAGCGCGGAAAGCTTAATTCCATTCAGGTGCTCAGGGCCGTCGCGGCCCTGATCGTTGTACTCTCCCACTCCATCAGAGCCTATACGATCAATCCGCCGGGCTACATGCAGGGGCTTCCCCAATCGTGGCTGTCCGCTCCATGGTTTCGAGATGGGATGGCCCTTGGCGTCGACATCTTCTTCGTCATCAGCGGCTTCATCATGGTCTATGTGTCGAGGGATCATGCCGAAGGAAGAAAGAAGCCGACTGACTTTATCGTCCAACGCATTGAGAGGATCTATCCGCCCTACATCGTGGCAACATTGCTTTTGATGTGCCTGATGATCGTCTGGAGCCGCTCGATACCAGCTGATTTTTCTCCTTGGAGGATCTTCGCGTCCTTCACGCTTATTCCGTCATTTGATGCAGCAGGGACCGTACAACCCATCCTCGGCGTGGGCTGGACACTTTCCTATGAAATGTATTTCTACCTCATGTTCGCGCTTGCGCTGGCGGTCGGTAAACGACGGTACCTTCCTTTTTTGATGTCGGCGATCATCGCAGTTTGGCTGATCGCGACGCTCATCTCCAGTCCGTCTGCACTTGGCGTTTTCTTCAGCAGCCCGATTGTCTTTGAATTCCTATTCGGTTGCTGCATTGCTCATCTCTATTTGAATGAGCGTCTGCCAGGGCTCCCGCTTTACATTCTGGCGCCGGCCGTAGCGACGATGGCGGTAGCGTCGTACTTTCACGAAGCCGACACGCTCCCTGAGGTCTTGCGCGTCGTCTATTGGGGCGTCCCTGCCGCGATCATCGTGGCCGCGGTTTTGCCGCTGAAGGTTGAAGGCTGGATTGGCGACAAATTCGTCAAGCTTGGTGATGCTTCCTATTCGATTTATCTCATCCACATCGTGGTTATTTACCACATTCTGTCGCGAATCTATCCGAAACTGATCGGATGGCATGTTGTGACCTTTATAGATGAGGCAGTGGCAATCACAGCGGTGGTTGCCGTGATTGCCGGGGTTGCTTTTCATTTGGTGGTCGAAAAGCAATTTAATAGATGGCGCCGTGAAGCCCGAAATCGCCGGTTGAAGGCGATGGAAGCTTAGGCTGCGCCGAGTTCTCCCATCAATGTTGCAAAGCAAGAATCGATCCTCGCTTGCAAGAGGTTAGTGTGGTTGTCATTGTTTGCCGCTTTGCCTCCCCATGCATATGAGAAGCGGTCGTTAGCATAGCTGCTGACAGATCGGCCGACCGCCGCGCGGCTTGTCGCTATCTATGCTGACGCTGTGGCGTTGTCGGCACAGGCTTGTAAGCCGTTGGAATATTGACGAGATTGCATCGAACTTACACGCGAGGCCGCTCGCCTTCCCGGCCGCGATGTGCCGGTGCGCCCGCTACTTGAGCCGAGCCATTGATTCGGAAGATCTCCGCCGAATTGGTGATGGCATTAAGCTGAGTGAAGGCGCTGACGTCAGTGCCAAGGTGAGCTTTTGACCCAGATCCGCTTCCCTGCAGATTGCGGCCCACACCGATCAAGGCACTGTTGAGCGAATATTTGCATCAGCATCCCATGTCCCGCCAAGATCGATGTATTGGGAAACGCGGTCGCGCTGGATGCCTCTATGAGCCGTGAACGATCCACCGGCAGGAAGCGACGCGGTGAGCAAACCGAGCGCCGCGAGATTGATAAGACCATCGTTGACGTTGCCATCATCGGCGAAGACATAGGCGAGCCCGAGGAGGGACAGGCCCTGTCTCGAATTAAGCGCTTTCACGCAACGGTCGATGAACTTGAAGACCGTGGTCATCGGGATGGAACGCAAAGCGTTCGCGGCCATCACCAGCGGGTGATACTCGAATGTTTCAACGGGATCGTTTCGCACCGCCACCGAATGCTGAAAATCAACCGTGTTGCCAAGACCATCACCTGCTCGCAAATTACAGACATATACGTTGTCACCGTTGGCATACTGGGGGGCCTCGAAATCATAAGCCTTAAGCTGCAGCGTTCCGCCCGCAAGAGTAAACAGCGAGGTGTCGTCACCCGTCAGGAGCGAGAACGTAACTTGCTGATGGCGCGAAGGTTGATGATCGCGTCGCGGTTCTCAAGGACAAAACTGGCAGCGGGCGATGCGATGGCCACGGTACTCATGTCGATGATGCCGGCCGCCACTGCTAAACCTGACGTCCCGACATCCGCCTGCGCCTTCGCCACCGATACGTTCTTGAAGGTGCCTGAATTGACAGCCGTGGACACGAACTGAGTGCCGGACACAGCGGCAACCGCGATGTTTTCCAGAGCCAGATTCGTGACCGCAAGCGCGGTCGAAACAATATTGGTGAGCGAAGGGAAGTCGATGTTTTTGAAGGTGATTGCGCTGGTAGATATGCCCGTTCCAGAGGCGAAACCAATCAGGTTTTTGTGGGTGGTTCCGCCCGTATAGCTTACCGTCACGCCGTCAATGACGATATCCGTCACCATACGATTGAGGTTATTGCCGTCGAAGACGCCGATGCCCTTCGTCAGCGCCACGTTCTCGTTGATATTGCGGATGCGGACGCCAGGGCAAGAGGCATCAGCTGCGACCCAGATACCAAAGCCTGCCGCGCCGTCGACAACGATATTGGAATAGTCTGCAGCGGCTGGCTGGACGGTGATGTAGGTGCTTTCACCAAACTGAATGAGACGCTTGTCGTTGTCGAACAAATTGTTGATCGAGCGCTCCGCGTACACCCCATTGAGCCTGAAGCCGTCCCCGCACTGCAGACGGAACATGTTCGTAAGACCGCAACCGCATAACGTGTCCGAGACATAGATATCGGACACGTTATGCGCCGCTCTGCCAAGGAGTGCCGTACCACATCGACGTGGCATTTTGAGCGGCCTTTGCAAAGAACGATTAAATGTCGTCGTAGGCTATACCACACAAGCCCGCAATGCCGACCTTTGAGCAGCCAGGGCCAACATCGATGCCTTCTTGGTTCGCTGTCGTGCCGTCGTTCATCAGAATGATATCACGATAGGAAACCCGCGTACTGCCGAGCGAAATATGCGAGCTACCGTTCGAATTCAGCGAAAAGCCCGAAGGTTTGACATTGTTGGCGCTGACAGCGTCGAGGCCGTGATTGAGACGCTGGTCAACTGGCGGACCTGCTGGCTCGGCTGGCCATTGAAGAAGAAATTGCCGTCGCCTTCGACCGTAAGATTGTTGTCTGTGCGGGTCTGGTTGCCTTGATTGGTATTGCACCACATCCGGTAGTTCGCGCCGGCCACGAGCGTCCATTCGCCGCTGTTGCAGTAGATCGCGGTATTGCTTGGCTGAAGGATGATGCCGTTGGCGTAGTAGTGGCCGGTGAGGATTACCGAATTGCCGGCTGCGAGTGCTGCGTTAACGGCGGCAAGATCGGTCGAGCCCGTCGTATCACCAGATGGCGCGATAGCTACAGCAGCGGCGCCAACCGCGATAGAGAACGTCTCGCTGGTCACACTGCCGCTGTCGTCTGTGAGGGTAATGCTAATACCCGGGGACGTGCCTGGCGTTGTCGGAGTGCCGACAATCGCTCCTGTTGCCGTGGACCAAAGCAAACCTTCAGGTAGTGTTCGGTTGACCGTAAAAAGCTTGACGCGGGAACCGCCCTTGACGTGCGGGATCATCTTAAACTTGGAGCTGACATTCTCGTAGCCAGGAACGGCAAGGATGCCGAGCGGCGTCAGCGGCGTCACGGGTTGCGGCACCCCACCGCCCTGACTACGGGCGCGCGCCTAGAGAAGTCAGGGACGACGCCAGCGCCGGCCCCCTTCTCGAAGAATGACGAAGCCCCGCCATGTTATGCGGTAATCCACTGGAATTTTTCGTTCGGCTCGGCGTAGACGTCATAGTCGGTCGCTGCCGGCACGAGGAAGCGGTTGCCGGGAGTCGCGTCGGGCGCCGGACCTACCGATACCCACGAGTCCGCAGCCGCGCGAATGCGAAAAAGCGGCTGGCCGGAGCCGGAGTTTTCACCCGGCGCAAAGTTGGTGGAAGTGACGCCGGTCGACGGCGCCTCGCTCCATGCGATCTTGCCGAGGATGTCCTGGGACTTATCTCGAGCGAAAAGGGAGCCGGCATAGCCGCAGACGACGTGAAGGCCCACAAAAGCCATGTCTCCTAAGATGTGATGGGTTCTGGTTGGCCGGTCGTTAGCCGCGCGTGGTGGTACGTCTGGGCTGGTTTTCGACGATGCGATCAATGCGCAACGTCATATTATCGACAGCCGCTGTGACGCCGCTAATGGCCTCCATGATTTGCTCTGTAGTCTCGCGAAGTCCAGCTTTCGAGACGTATGCCTCGGCGACATGGAGCTTGTGTGCGGCAAGACCGCTGACTACACGCTCCGTGTCATGGCGCTGGGCCACAACCTTGCCGTCGAGATATTTCCAGATACCGAACAGCGTGTGGAACACGGCAAGGCCAAAGCCGACTACAGCCGTGATTTCCGCACCGGTCATTTCTGCACCACCTCGCCTTCAAGGCCTGCGTCTCGGTCGGCGTAGTAATCATGCAGCGCAAGATGCTTGCGCAGGCAGGAAATAAGCCGCTCGCGGTCGGTGATCCAGAGCTTTTCCAGTTGCGCTTGGGCCAATTGCCCGGCGCCCAGATCAACCGGACCTTTGCAACGCTCCAGCAGCACGCTGTCGGGCTTGCGGAGATGCAGTGGCGGCGGTGGCACGACTAGTTTAGCGGACTTTGTTGATACGCTGCACGCTGGGAGCGCCAAGCACAACGCGGCCAGCATCAGGATCTTGGCTATAACGACCTGATCACCGGCTGATATTTTCGCCTCTTGCCGCTACAAGACGTCTGGAGCAGCCACAGCGGATCAATTTTGCCGCGGCCGCACTCTCATGCGGCCGCGATATCTGTCGACCGGTTTCTACTCCAGTCCGGCCTTGTCCAGGCCGTAAAGCTTGTCCGCCGAACCCGGCACGGCCTTGACCGCAACGCTGATCCGGTTCCATGCATTGATGGCCATGATCTGGAACGTCAGGTCGGAAACTTCCTTCTCGGAAAGTTGGCCGCGGACCTTCTCGTAGAGTTCGTCCGCAACGCCGGTGTCGGAGAGCTTGGTGACCGCCTCCGTCCAGGCAAGCGCCGCACGCTCGCGCGGGCTGAACAGCGTCGATTCACGCCAGGCGGCAACGTGATAGAGACGGAGTTCGCGTTCACCGTGGATCTTTGCCGCCTTGGAATGCATGTCCACGCAGAAGCTGCAGCCATTGATCTGAGACGCGCGGATTTCGACCAAATCCCTGATCGTCTTCTCGATGGAGCTCTCATTCAGCTCCATGGTGAAGGCGGTGAGCTTTTTTACGAGTTCCGGCGAAAGTTGGGCGTAGTTCAGTCTTTGCGTCATGTCATCCTCGTCTTTCGAGATTGCTGATTTGGGGAGCCGACCGCCAAGGCAAGCGCCTGCATACGGTCATGAAATGAGTACCAAGCACCAAAAAAAGCGGTAGCTAAACATCGGTTGGGGGATGGGCCGAGCGTGACGGCACCATTTACTTCACGTGGCCTGCCGGCAATGCAGCGGCCACAGGCAAGCGGGCGGCAAAATGGCTCGCCAAGATTTCAGGCGGGACTGCTGCACCTGTCGCGGTCCATGAGCATGCTCATCGCGATGCGTGCTTTTGCATTTCGGTTTCGATGAAATCCGAAAAGAGCCGCAGGCGGTAGGTCGGCATTCGACCGAAAGCGTGGACAGCTTGGAACGGCATCGTTTCCAGCTCAAGGTCGGGCAGAATCTGGATCAGTTCCCCTCTATCCAGCTCTTCCTGAACGATGCATTTCATCAGATAAGCGACGCCTACTCCACTCAAGGCGGCAATGCGGATCGCTGTCGCCGTGTCGAGGTCCACCTGGCCCGTCGGTATCATCGTCGCGCCATCGGCAAAGTGAATGGGATATGTGTGGCCATCGATCGCATATCGCGCGAAGGGCAGTTCGCGCAGCCTCTCCACCGTGCCGACCGGTCCCGATGTATCGACAAAGGCAGGAGATGCGACCAGCGCCATGTCCAGATGCATCAGCGTTCGCATCATCAAGTCGCTTCCCGTGACTTTGCCGACGCGAAAGGCGATGTCGTAGTTTTCGCGGATCAGGTCCACGTGGCGATCCGTCGTACCGAGATCGAGCGTTATGCCGGGATGCTGCGGCAGGAAACGCGTGAAGATGGGCACCATGAGCAGCCTCGCAAGCTCGCTTGGCAGGCTTACGTGTAAATGGCCGGTGGCTCCGCGATCCGCCTGAAAGACATCCGAGGATTCCTCGATCTGCCGAAGAAGCGGCGCGATGCTTCCGAAGAAGGTTTCGCCGTCGGGCGTCAACGTCAAGATACGCGTCGAACGACGAAAGAGCTTCAGCCCCAACAGGCTTTCCAGCCGGGAAATGCTCTTCGATACGCCCGACGGCGTTGTCCGCAGGCTGCGCGCAGCGGCACTGAAGGACCCCGTTTCCACGGTCCGGACAAATGCCACCAAACCCGCGGTTTCGCCCAGCAAATTACGCATCTCGCCTCCACGAACTTGATCTGCGGATAGGTGGCAACGCCCCGATAGTCCACTGCGGTTACCGCATGGTCATCCATGTGCATGGTTGCGGAATACCGATCGAATGGCTTGCACCAGGTAGGATCGGCGGCGATCGTGCTGCATGGCATGATTGCCGACATTTTCGCTCAACGCCTCGCGATGGGCGAGATTTGCCGCAAGGTCTTCCGCGAGTTCGGGGCGCTCTTGCAGGAGCGGTGCAAACGCCTCCTTGCCAATCTCATAGACGGTCACCCGCGTTACCGCCTGAAGCGCGTGGCTCTCTCCTATTCCGGCGAGAAAACCCCCTTCGCCAAAAAAGTCGCCCGGTGCCAGGCGCGCCGTCTCCCTGTCATCTCTTCGCATCGAAACGATGCCTGCCCGGATGATCATAAGGCTGGCGAGGGAGTCTCCCTCTTTTGCGATCTCGTCACCGGGAGAAAAAGTGCGCTTGGTCGCAGATGCCGCAAGCGTCGTCATTTCGTCGCCTGTGAGCACCGAGAAAACGGGGATCGCTTCGATAAGACTTTGAGCCGGGCCTGCGCTGGAGACCAACGCATTCTGTGCTGGGGGCTCGTTTGCCATGATCACCTTGCTGAGCGGCATCGCAAGCTGAAGCCCACTGGACTTGCAGTGGCGGTATACCAGATCGATCACCTCGCTGCGGGCAAGGCCTCGCCGCAGCGGACTGGTCACCTGAAAATAGAGTTCGACATTAACTGCGCTGGCATCTATGCCGACAAGCGAAACGGCTGGCGGCGGATCCTTGATGATGGAATTGCAGCTATCGAGCACCGTCTGCATGACGCCGAGGATGACGTGCGGCATGCGTGTCGGAACAATCCGGATCGACAGCGTGATCAGATGGTTTTCATCCGGTTGGCTGATATTGGTCAGCCCAAGCTTGGCAAGCACGCTGTTCGGCAGGACGACGATATTGTGAGCAGCGGTGAGCAGATGCGTAGAGCGCCAGTTGCTGGCGACGATCCGTCCTTCCGTGCCGTCGCTGAGCAAAATCCAATCACCGATGACATAGGGACGTCCCAGCGTCAGAGCGATCCCGGAGAACACGTCTCCCAGCGTGTTCTGCAAGGCGAGACCGAGGATGACGGCGATGACGCCTGATGTGGCCAGCAACGTGCCGATCGGAACCCCGAAAACGAAGGCCATGACCGACAGGGCGACACCGAGATAAACGACCGCGATCAACAGGTCCTGAATGAGCCTTGCTTCTCTCGGCCTGCCGTCCAGCACGATGTAGATGCGCAGGAAGCCGATGACGGCCCAGGAGAGATGAACCCACCAAAGGATCTTGGCGGAGACAAACAGCGCACTTACGCTTTCCAGATGCGGCGGGTCAAAGCGAAACGGAACGATCCCGCTCAGCAGGAGAACGATCGTCATCGCGGTAAAGAAGATGATCTGCACGATCAGGCGCGCGTTTGGCCGGGAGCGCCCTTGCAGATGCCATACGACGACGCCCGCTATGCCCAGGGCGTTCAGCAAGACGACAAACGAAATGATTTCCTGCGGCATCCACTTTTCTCATCGATAGAAGGTAGAGGCAGCCGCACCTACGCGTCCGCTTGGTACGCAGCGACCGGATAGTCGCAAAGAGACAGCTTTCGAGCTCGCTCTTGTCGGGCTCAGCCCGACTCCGGGTTCTCAGAAAGTCGGCTGGCGCATCTTGGTTTCGCCCGCATCGAGATCGAGAGTTCAGAGTTCGATTGGTAGTTCCAGCCGATTCAGTAGGATACTGACTCTCGCCGAGTCTCAGGAAAATCCACCGTTATAAAGGAGAAGCATGATCGGGCCTTGGGCAGTGCACGACACATAGCATAGTCACTCACCAGTCCGCGTGACTACTAAATCAAGGGTGGGCTTGACACGAAGCCTGCCATCCATTGTTCGACAGCCTTGACGTACGAATCCATCGGGCTGCCGCCGCCAACCGTCCCAGCAACTTTTATGAACATCACCACGACGATTGAAAACCTGGCTGACTTTGTTGCGGATTTTAAATCACTCTCTGAGGGGAGACAAACTTCGGTTTAGTTGAAAGGCGGCCATTGTTTGTTACCATAGGATGCAGACTTGGGAGGGGATGTCTCATGGGAAATAGATCGTCGCTCGGGCTTCCATTGGCATCAACGATGTCGGGAGCCTGACGAATGGACCCGTCCACATCTTGAAAAAAGATGTGTTTTTGATTTCCACCGATGCCTGCGATTTATAAGGCGTACCAATGTCCACAAAATGCCGGATGACCGGCTCTATATTGTCAGAGGCCTGATGCAGTCCGAGCAAAAAACCACAATCGCGATCATAGACGACGATCAGTTTCTCTTGGAATCGCTCAAGGATCTCTTCGAAACGACCGGCATTGAAAGCCGGACCTATACGTCCGCGGACGCCTTCCTGAATTCCGGCGATATGCATCGTGTGCATTGTGTATTAGCTGATGTGAGAATGCCCGGCACCAGCGGACTGGGCCTGCTTTCTGCCGTGGTCCGGAACGGTGGCCCGCCGGTTTGCATCATGACCTCCTCTGCCGACAACCGCACCGAAACGGCCGCGAGATTATCGGGCGCAGCCGCCTTTTTGGAAAAGCCATTGAACTCCAAGGATCTGATGGAATTCATAGCCTCCGCCGCACGGCGCTGATCCTGATCATTTCGCTCGGGACTGAGGAACCATTCATCACTATGCTCACCATTGACGCGGCTGAAAAGAATCAAGGTGTTGAGCACGATGTCGGGTGGGCGCTTCGGCCCAGCAAAAGCGCTGCGGGTGAACGAGGAGCAAAATGCATAATCTTGACAGCGCCAACCGCCATTCTCTCATGAGCTGGCTGATATCGGGCGTTCGAGACGAGCTGCAGATCGAGCCGATATTTCTGCAATTGTGTGATCGTCTCGTTTCGTGCGGCGTCGCTTTGAGCCGCGCCAGTCTTCATCTTCGCGTTCACCATCCCCAATGGCTCGGCACGCGAGTCGTATGGGTCAAGGATCACGGGCAAGCGGATATCACCACGATCGGTTACGATGTCGAGGCGACCGATGCTTTTCTCAGAAGTCCGTTTCGTGTCGTCATCAAGAGCGGCGTCGAAATCCGGCAGCGGCTTCAGATCTACGGACCGCATCAATTTTCTGTCTTCGAAGAATTGAAGGCGGAAGGCCACACCGACTACATTGCCTGGCCGATCGACCATACCCAGGGCAAGAGACACCTTGCGACGTTTTCGACGAGCGAGCCGGGCGGATTTACGGACGAGGAAATCGCGCTCTTCCGCGAGATCCTTCCGCTATTCTCGCTGGTCAGCGAGATTCGCCTCAAGAACCAACTGGCCCTGACGCTGCTGCAAACCTATGTCGGCCCGCACGCCGGCGAACAGATTCTGGATGGAGCAACGACGCGCGGAAGCGGCGTGTCGGTAAATGCCGCAATCATGATCTGTGATCTCAGAAACTTTACGAAGCTATCCGATCGCCGGCCCCGCGACGAGGTTATCTCCATCCTGAACCAGTATTTCGATGCCATCGCCGATCCGATCGAAAGGCATGGCGGCGAAATCCTCAAGTTCATGGGGGACGGCCTGCTGGCGGTCTTTCCCCTGGAGCAGGCTGACGCCTGTAGCGATCTCCTGCAAGCCGTCTTCGAGGCGCAGGAGGCGATCAAACGACTTCAGGAAACAGCTCTCGGATACGAGGTCCGCTACGGCACGGGCATTCACCTTGGAGAGGTGATGTACGGCAATATCGGCTCCAAAAAGAGACTGGATTTTACCGTGATCGGCCCGGCGGTGAACATCGCCTCCCGCCTGGAGGCTTTGACGAAGGAACTGCAGCACCCCGTCCTGATATCAGCGGATTTTGTAAGAATGGCCGGCTGTGCTGACCAGACGGAATGGCTTGGTCCCTATAACCTCAGGGGTTTCGAACAACCTGTCGAGGTTCACGCACTGCGCCTTCCACCGACCAGGCGCTGACATCAGGCGGCAAAGGGCGGGCTTAATATCGTTTGAGCCTCGGCCGCTCGTCCACCGTGACGCTGCAATCCAGAATATAGCCGCTTCCGCGTGCGGTCTTGATCAGGCTCGGTTTTGACGGCTCGGTTTCCAGCTTTCGTCGCAGGCGCAGGATCAGCGCATCAATGCTTCGATCGAAGACTTCCTCAGAGTGAACACGGCTCGCCGCAAGCAACCGCTCACGGGACAGGACCTGTTTTGGTGCGTTCAGGAATGCGACGAGAAGATTGAATTCTGCAGCAGTCAGTTTCGTCTCACCGACATCCGGTCGGATAAGCGCTCGCTGACGCATGGAGAGCGTCCAGTCGCCGAACATATAGGTCCGGCGCTCCCGGCCGGCCTCGGGCGCGGGCCTCACCCGCATGGCTGCCTTGAGCCGCGCCAGGAATTCTCGCAGCCCAAACGGCTTGGTTATATAATCGCTGGCGCCAAGCTCGAACCCCAGCACCTTGTCGGCCTCCTCGATGCGGTCGGCGCTGGTAATGATAACCGGCGCTGTCGAAAGGCTCACAAGTTGCCGCACAATCTCAAGGGCGTCCTCTCCCTCGAGGCTCACATCAATGACGAATGCATCGACTATATCCATTGAGATCACGCTCTGCAGTTCGTCACCACTGCTGACCGCAGTGACGCGAAACGCCTGCTGCACGAGATAATCACTGATGAGACTGCGTGCAGAGTGATCGTCATCGACAACGAGGACATGCTGCATGGGTTTCTCCGTCTGGCAACGCGACGGGGCACGGGTCAGTCAGATGTAACAATGAATTGCGATGTTTCTGTCGTGAACGATGCCCCTCTCCGGTTGATAGTCGAAACGCGCCGATTGGACGATCAAACGTCCGTTTAGGTTTAACCGGAAAATTTGCACGTTTATGATGGCCCTGAAACGACGGTCTTCAAATCCCTTTGGGGCGCAAGCCAGTTCTTCATGCGTGCAACAGCCGCAATGAAACGGAAGTATAGCTTCCCACAATCTACACAAAGGGTAGCGTTCTCAGGCTTGGCTCGGCGGCGATACCTCTCCAGAAACGAGCCTTTCAAGGCGCTTATGAAGCATCTCGAAATAAGGATACTTATATGGACCCGAAACAATTTCGGCCGACGCGCCGAGATACGATGACAGGAGCGATAACACTTGCAGTCGCTGCCGCAACATTGAAATTTTCCCCACCCGCAATGGCCGACGAGCCAAAGAAATCGAAGGAAGAACATGCCATGAGTAATGAATACGTCACCACGAAAGACGGCACCCAGATCTTCTACAAGGATTGGGGTCCGAAGGATGCTCAGCCGATCGTCTTCCACCATGGCTGGCCGCTCAGCGCCGACGACTGGGATAACCAGATGCTTTTCTTCCTCGGAAAGGGCTATCGCGTCATTGCGCATGACCGCCGTGGCCACGGTCGCTCGAGCCAGGTCAGCGACGGTCACGACATGGACCACTATGCAGCTGACGCCGCAGCCGTCGTCCAGCACCTCGATCTTCGCAATGCGATCCATGTCGGCCATTCGACCGGCGGCGGCGAGGCGACGCATTATGTCGCGCGTCACGGCACGGGCCGGGTTGCCAAGCTCGTCCTCATCGGCGCCGTCCCGCCGATCATGGTCAAGACGCCAGCCAATCCAGGCGGCCTGCCGATCGAAGTCTTTGACGGTCTGCGCGCAGCGCTGGCGGCAAACAGGTCGCAGTTCTACATAGACCTCGCCAGCGGCCCGTTCTACAGCTTCAATCGCCCGGGCGCCCAGGTATCGCAGGCGATCGTCCAGAATTGGTGGCGACAGGGCATGGGCGGCGGCGCCAAGCCCCATTATGACGGCATCAAGGCATTTTCGGAAACGGACTTCACCGAAGATCTCAAGTCGATCGAAGTGCCGACCCTCGTCATGCACGGCGACGACGACCAGATTGTCCCGATCGCCGATTCCGCACCGCTTTCGGCAAAGCTGCTGAAGAATGCCACGCTGAAGATCTACAAGGGGCTGCCGCATGGCATGGCGACAACGCATGCCGACGTCGTCAATGCGGATCTGCTGAGCTTCTTCAAGGCATGATGCCGAGGGGCGCCGTTGAGGCGCCCCTTTGAGACTGCGTGGCAATGAGCCTTCGACCCACAATCCATTTGCCGAAAACGATCAAAGCCCCTTTCGGGGCTTTGACTATTTCTATGCGGAATTTGATGTCCGATCAGTGCCCCGGAGGCGGCGTCGCCGTCTTGACCCACTCGGAGTAGCGCGTCTTGCCGATCCGCACTTGGCTGCCGGGCATAAGAGATTCAGACTTCAACAAAGCGCCGAAATAGCGGGTCTGGTCATCGGCGACAACCTCGCGCTTGTCGCCAATCTGCCGCATATAGCGAGTGACGGCATCGGCAATCTTGATCGGTTCCGGGCCGGCGATTTCGACGGTGGCATTCAGCGGTTCGCCTAAAACGACATCAACGAGCGCGTCGGCAACATCATCCGAGAAGATCGGTTGCATCATCGCCGGCGAAAGGTGAACCTTGTCACCCTGCACGCCGGACTGAGCGATGCCGAACATGAATTCGAAAAACTGCGTTGAGTGAACCAGGGAATAGGGAATCTTGGATTCCTTAATGATCGTCTCCTGAGCAAGCTTGGCGCGCATGTAGCCGCTCTCCGGAAGGCGCTCGGTACCGACAACGGACAGAGCGACATGGTGCTTCACACCGGCGGCCGCTTCGGCAGACGCGATGTTGCGACCCGCGGTCTGGAAGAAGTCCATCACTGCCTTGTCTTCGAAAGACGGGGAATTGGAGAGGTCCACAACGACCTGCGCTCCCTTAAGAACGTCTGCAAGGCCTTCGCCGGTGATCGTATTAACGCCGGAGGCGGGAGATGCGGCAATAGTCTCGTGGCCCTTTGCCTGGAGGCGTTTGACAAGCTTTGAACCGATGAGGCCGGTTCCCCCGATGACGACGATTTTCATGATCTGCTCCTTTTTGCTGTACTAGAGAGTTCGAAGAACGCCGCGCTGCGGGGGCAAGTCGGCGCGGCTTGTTAGTTCAGGCCAGCTCCGTCCAAACCCAGCTGCAGCAGCAGCCAGAATGTAAGCCTAAGCGATTATCGTCGGACGCATACCCAAACGTATGTTGGGGATCAGCTGGCGACCCGCGCGATTGAGTAAGGATCCAGCAGAAAATGCCCGACTAAACGAGCAGCAGCAAAGCGCGCCTTATCGGAACTTGGCGTCCACAAACCCACCTGCCCGCAAAACCGCTGATACAGTCGCAGCCTGTCTGGCCCGTCTTGGGATAGCCGTTCGATTCGATCGCAGGGCACGGAGGTTTTAACCCCGCTGAAGCTGCTCGACCTTGCGCACCAGATCCGCCAGCGACCGGCACTGCATCTTGCGCATGAGGCTCATGCGATGAAGCTTGACCGTCATTTCGCTGATGCCGAGCTGATAGGCGACCTGCTTGTTCATCAAACCGCTCGCCACCGCATGCATGACCTCCTGCTCCCTCGGAGTGAGGCTATCGGCAAGCGTTTGAACGCGTTTCAATTCTTCTCGCAACCTGCGGCGCTCGTCATCCAACCTGATCGCATGATCGACAGCATCAAGGAGAACCTGGTTGACGAAGGGCTTGGTGATGAAATCGGTCGCGCCGGCCTTCATCGCCTTAACGCTTGTGGGAACGTCGGCGTGGGCCGTGAGGAATATAAGCGGCAGCTTGCAGCCCAAGGCCAGAAGCTGGCTTTGAAGATCGAGGCCCGTGCCGCCCGGCATCCGCAGATCCACGACAATGCAGCCGGCTGCGTTGACGTCTGCCAATTTGAGAAATTCCAGGCCGTTTGGAAAGGCTGACGCGCGTTTGTTGGTGACCGTGAAGAGGTCCAGAAGAGCGCTGCGCATCTCTACATCATCATCGACGACGTAAACGATCGGCTCGGCGCACCTGTCCGTCTTTACCTGAGCGTTTTGCATCGAATTACCTCTTTGCTACCAGAGATTCCGGCGGTTGAACGCGCCTATCTCTCTGCCTGCCCTATGCCGGCTTTCGGTCGCCAATCCGAAAAAGATCGTAGTGCCGGCCTGCATGGTGCCAGCCTTCTCAACAAGGCGCCAACCGATAACATAGAAGACGCGCCGGCGGACGATACACCTTGGTTTACCATCGCTCGCTCCAGTGTGCGCCGGAAGCTGTGTTCGTGATCTCCAAAGCCAAACAAAACCGGCAGCAACGCTGCCGGTTTTGCCTGCTCGACGACATAGGCCGGATGGGTTGGACGCTCGGCTGCCATTTCGTTGGCCGCAGGATGAAACCGAAAAAAGCCCTGCGTTCATCATCTCCATCGTGTCCGGTTAACACGGCCCACGATTGCTCAGATACTGGTCGACCCAGCGCCTGACATCCCTACCTTTCGTTTGCCAAACCTTCGTTTGCGTTGAGCCTATCCTCCTGAAAGCGCACGTTTTTCGTAAATAGAGAACTTGCGTAACGAGCCTCACAATCGACATGAACCGATAGGGAGAGGCGACGGGGCGGAATATGCCGTCGTTTGCAAAGGCAGCTTGAGACGTCACACGGACATTCGTTCATAGGCGCCAGCGATCTCCCAGCTCCACGCCCTGCTTCGGGGTCAACCCAAAACTTCGTTTTATCGATCCAATCCCGGAAACGGCTATCCTCTCGAACATGTCAGTCATATCCCGGAGACTTGAGATGAAAATTACGGTGGTTGGTGCGAGCGGGATGATGGGATCCAAGATCGTTCGCGAACTGGAACGGGCCGGCCAGTCCGTGAGTGGCGCTTCGGCGAGTACGGGCGTCGATGCCTATACCGGCGACGGGTTGAAGGCTGCGTTAGCCGATACGGACGTGGTGATCGACGTTACGAATTCCGGCTCGTTCGGAGATTCCAACGCGCTCGGCTTCTTCAAGCAGGCGGGAAAGAACCTGCTGGCGGCAGCAAAGGAAGCGGGCGTCAGCCATTACCTTGCTCTGTCGGTCGTCGCGGCGGATCGCCTGGTCGAAAACGACTACTTTCGAGCAAAAATGGTGCAAGAAAATCTCATAAGGGCATCCGGCCTCCCTTACACCATCGTTCGATCCGCGCAGTTCTTCGAGTTCTTCGACGGGATCATCAACTCGGCAGCCGAGACCAATGGATTTCGGCTGTCGCCTGCCCTGATGAGACCGATCGCAGCGGACGAGGCGTCGACCCTGATATCCCGGATCATAGTCGGGTCGCCCCACAATGACATCGTAGAAATCGCCGGCCCGGAATCCGTCCAGCTTGACCAATTGGCGCGCGAGATACTGACCGTGACGGAAGATCCTCGGTCGATCGCAATCGATCCCGAAGCGCCATACTTCGGCGTCGAGCTTGCCAGGACAACACTTCTGCCGGGAGCGAATGCTCTTGCCGGAAGTTTGACGTTTCACGACTGGCTTTCACGGTCGATGATGGCCGCCTAAGCAGACGGCACAGATACCATGTCGCCTTGGCGACAATTCGACATGTGTAACTAAGACAGAAAAGGAGGTGCCGAAGCGCCTCCTTTTCTATTGACTGAAGCCTCTGTCTTAGGCGCGGATTCCTACAACCCCCTGCCGGCTCGATGAGGCCAAGGCCTGTTGAATGGCCCAAAGCGTCGCAAGGATCCCAAAAATCGCGGGCAGGCTTACCGCCGGAAAGTCGCGCATGATTACCGACGACGAGCAAATGCCGACGGCGACTTCCCACAGATGGAACGCAGCATGGGCAATGAGCCAGAGTGTTGCCCCGGCCCATAGCTCGACCCGCCGGCTCGGCTTCCAGGCGCCAAAAGCAAAAGCAAGAGCAATGAAACCCTGGATGATGCCGATATCGCGAATGAAATGCTGGTTGAACATTCCGGTATCGGTCACGCCGGGGACAAAATAATACCAGCTCTCTGGATCGTAGAGCATGTAAAGGGCCAACCAGCCGGCAAGCAGTACGTTAAAACCGACCATGCCGTAGACAATGAACTTCGTGACCTGCATCGTAACCTCCTTAGGATAAGCGGGCCTCAAAATTAACATCCAAGGCTAACGCTTACTTCCCAAACCAAGGTTGGGGAGCAGGTCTCGATAGCGGTCGAAACACCGCCGTCGGCCGAAGAAAAAAGCTATTTCAATGGGATATCGTCGTTGGAAGCTGAAACACGATCAGCTCGCGGCATGAGAGAAGCCGCCCGCTATCGATCAACTTACCGACAAAGGCCGCGGCTCCGCTCTGTAACACGGCGGACTCGATCTGCGCGTCCGAGCAGGACGTCGTGATCAGGATTGGCGGGTAAACGTCCCTATGCTTGAGGATACGCAACATTTCGATGCCAGATACGCCGTCATTCTGACATCGGGCAGGATACAATCGGGAGGGAGATAGCCCTCTTGCAGCAGGAAGTCTTCGGCGCGACTGTAGCACTCGCTGGCAAAACCCTCTTTTTCAAGAGGATCTTTGATCGGCGCTCGCAGACGCCTGTTGTCATCGACAATGGCGGTGTTTTTTGTATTCAATGCGGCCATGGGCCTCTGCGATCTCTCCAGAGGAGATTTCTGCCGTAACGGCCGGAATCGGACTTGTTCTACTGATAGATGTCGAACCTGCCCGCAACCATGTCGAGTTTTTTCACCAGCTCGGCCAGCGAGCCGACCTGCATCTTCTTCATCATTTGCCGGCGATGGAGCTTCACCATCGTTTCGCCAATCTGCATCTGATGGGCGATCTGCTTGTTCATAAGCCCCTCGCCCACATATTTCATGACTGCCCGCTCGGGCGGCGTTAAGGTCTTGGCAGTCGCGCAGATGGCATCATAAGTTGCAGCAGCTTCGCGTCTTTCGATATTCCTGGTGATAGCCTCGCGTGTAGCCTCCATCAGTTCGGCGTTTTCGAACGGCTTCAGCAAAAAGTCGCTGGCACCGGCCTTCATGGCCTGGACGCTCATGGAAACCGTACCGCGACCCGTCATGAACACGATGGGCATGAAACACCCCGCCGCTGCCAGTCTAGACTGAAGATCGAGCCCGTTGAGGCCGGGCATATGAACGTCGAGCAGAATACATCCAGCCTGAGAAAGATCGGCGCGATCAAGGAAATCATCGGCACTTTGGTACGCGACTGCCCGCATGCCCGCCGATTCAAAGAGATCGACAAGAGTTGCGCGTATGGACGCCTCATCGTCAACGATGCAGACCGTCGGGATATCTTGCTCCAGCTGCTCATCGGGCATCGGTATGTAGCTTCCAGAACCCCAGCTTGCGAAGGCGAACATTAAACGCCTCGGCCGGATCAAGCTACACAATTTCAGATTGTTTACAACGTCAGCCGTGCCATCATGGCAATTGGGCCGCCTTTCCGGGATGGAGCTCATTCCAGAAGACCACGGGGAGAACGTGGCGGCAGAAAGATCATGCCGCCACGATTTGGCTTACTTGGCAGAGGCTGCGTCTTCGATGATCTTCACAACCTTGTCGGGATGAGAAACCATCACGACATGGGAGGCCCCCTTGACCACGACGGTCTCCTTGGAATGGGCACGCTCTGCCATCCAGCCGAGAGCCTTGGCGGGGATGTTCTTGTCGGCGTCGCCGTAGATGAACCAGGACGGAATGTTCTGCCATGCCGCACCAGGCGCACCTTCGGTCAAGGCCGCCTCGGTAATCGGGCGCTGGGTTGCTGCCATCAGTTTTGCCGTCTTCGCCGGGACATCGGCAGCAAACTGCTCATGAAACTTGTCCTGCTGGATATACAGATCCTTCCCACCATTTTCCAATCCCACCGGCGCGGCAAGTGTCGGCGCCAGAGTGCTGCCGGGGAACTTGCCCGAGAGGTCGGCTGCGGACTCACCCTTTTCAGGGGCAAATGCAGCCACATAGACCAGCGCCTCGACATTCTTCGTCTCCGCAGCGGCCTCGCTGATGACCGAGCCGCCGTAGGAATGGCCGACGAGAACGACCGGCGTCTTGATGCCGGCCACGACGCGGCCGACATAATCGCCATCCGACTTTACGCTGCGCAGCGGATTAGCCACCGCGACAACCGGATAACCATCCTTTTCCAGACGAGCGATCACATCGTTCCAGCTCGATGCATCGGCAAAGGCGCCGTGCACAAGCACCACCGTCGGCTTTGCAGATTCAGCGGCAGCAGGAGCGGCAAGAGCTGCCAGTGCGCCGAGCGCGAATACGGATTTCAGAATTCCATTCATGGGTCGGTCTCCTTTGTTGAATTGTGCACAATTTAATATGGCACGATTCATATGTCCACTCACTTTTTGTTCAACGAGCGCGAGCAGCTGACGGAAGGCGTTTCAACAGGCCGGGCCCGGGGCCGGTCAATAAACAAGTAGGATTCTTGTACTGGCCAACTGCGCTACGGCAACCCAAACCTCAGTTCTAATGTCTTCCGAACAATTCTGACCCGGGAGAAACCATACCGTGGAAGCCGGCCGGCGCCGGGAAACTCCGCCTCAGCGGCTGAAACACGGCCTCCGGGCGGACCGCGCTGGCGATCGATCGACGGGTTGATCTGAGCAAATGGTCGCGTGGCGGGCATTGCAAACCGGCCACGCAAAACTCCAACGGCCCTCAAGGGTTAGGCGACGCACATGCCGCCGTCGACATGAAGCTCGATCCCGTTGACGAAAGTACCCGCCGAAGCAAGAAAGAGTGCGGCCTGAGCCAGTTCTTCGGGACGTCCGAGACGTCCTGCCGGAATCAGCTCCGCCATCTGCTGCTCGAATTGCGGGCGGTTGCTTTCGCTGACGCCAAGTTTCCCCAGGATCTCAGTCTCAACGGGACCGGGGCTGAGAATGTTGACGCGGATCCGGCGCGACCTGAATTCGATCGCCCAATTGCGGGCAAATGCGGCGAGTGCAGCCTTGGTGCCAGCATAAACCGTGTGGTTCGGCAAGACCTTCGTGCCGGCCAGAGAACTCGTGACGATGATATTCCCACCATCGCGGATATGCGGGGCGATGGCCTGAACACCGAAGAAGACACCGCGCGTATTGACCGCAAAATGCTGGTCGTATTCGGCTTCGCTAACGGCCTCCGAAGCGGCAAGATTGATGATACCGGCATTGGCCATATAGACATCAATCGCACCAAAGCGCTCCGTTACCTCAGCCGCGAGCCGGCGGTGATAATCGATGCTGGCGACATCGCCGCAAATTCCGATTACCCCGTGGCCAATCTCTTGGACCGCTTCGTCGACGACATCCTGACGGCGTCCGGTGATGACAACCTTCGCCCCCTCTTCTGCGAAAAGTCGCGCTGTCGCTTTCCCTATTCCGCTATTGCCACCTGTTATGACGGCCACTTTATTCGTTAGACTTGGCATCTGAATTCTCCTTGTTGATGCGAAGGAGATAAACAGTTGCATCGGCCGCAATTAGCTGGTCCTCAGGACAAGGAACTTTGCCTGAAACAGGCAAATGAGCCGCCGCCGTCGCCCGACGACATCGAGAATCCCAGGCAGTCGAAAGCGTCATCTCGATACGGAAGCGCGGCCGATCGTCTATCACGAGATCCGCTTAGCCGGCGCACGCGTCCAGTTCGTCATCCGGCGCGACGACCTCTAGGCAGGGCGGCAGCGGTCAACAGCCATGACGCATCGTTCCCGCATGAATTGCTTTCGTTTTCCGCTGTATCGTAGGATAAATCCTGCTGCAGGCATTTCTGCCTGATGAGGCGCAAATTTGTCGTCAGGAGCAGCGGATGATCGTCAGTCGGGCCGTCAGGGCACTGCGTAAGCGGGAACGGGCCCTTTCCGAACTCGTCGACAGGGTGCCGTCTCACATCTGGCGACTGACGGCAGACGGGGAACCGATCTTCTTCAACAAACAGATGGTCGATTACCTCGGCCGGGATATCGCCGATATCCAGCAACCAGGCATGAGCCGGCTTGATGCGATGATCGAAATGGCGATCCATCCCGATGACGCCGAAGGGTTCAGGGACGCGCTGGATCATTGTTTCGCCACCGGCGACAGCTTTTCCACGCGATATCGCCTGCGCCGCCATGACGGTGTCTATTACTGGATGTCGAGCCGTGCGGACTCGGTAAAAGACAGGCATGGACGGATTATTCAATGGCATGGCCTCTGCCACGATATTGACGATCAGGTTCATGCCGAAGAGGCGCTGCAGCGCAGTGAACGACACCTTCAACGGCTCATCGACGCTTTGCCGGTCCATATCTGCAGCTGGACTCCTGTGGGCGAGCTTTCCTACGTCAGCAGGCGCTACATGCAGGAATTGGGCCTTTCCAAAGCGAATTTCGCGGAATTTGCGCGGGCGGCGCAAGAACTTGTCCATCCCGAGGATAGTCCGGAGGTGCAGCGCAGGGCCGCGCATTGCATCCGGGCTGGCGAACCTTTCGTCATGCGGTACAGACGGCGCGGAGCGGACGGTATGTTCCACTGGACGGAGGGCCGGTTCGAGCCTCTTCGCGATCAAAACGGCTCCATCGTGGAATGGTACGGCCTTTCCATCGATGTCGACGATCAGGTGCGCGTGCAGGAGGCTTTGAGCCTCGCCCAGCAGAATCTTGCGCGCGCAAGCCAGGCGGCGAGCCTCGCCGAGCTTTCCGCCTCGATCGCCCATGAGATCAGTCAGCCGCTCGCAGCCGTCATATCAAGCTCGGATGTCAGCCAGCGCTGGCTTTCGGCGGAACCGCCCAATATTGAACGGGCGCAGAAAGCAGTCGAGCGCATCTCGGCAAGCGCCCATTCCGCCGTCGAAGTCATCGGCCGCATCCGCGCTTTGTTCAAACGCTCCGAAACGTCGAGGAATTATACCGCACTCGACAACGTGGTCAGGGAAGCGCGAGACCTCATGGCCGAGGAGGCGATGCGGCGGCGCGTGCGCATGGATATCGAGCTTGAGCGTGATCTTCCACCGATTGCCTTCGATCGGGTTCAGGTTCAGCAGGTCCTGATCAATCTCATTCGCAATGGCCTTGAGGCCATGGATTCTGCTGGCGATGACCGCATTCTGCACATTCGTGCCCGCCGTGCGACAGATGCCGTGCAGATCGAGATCAGCGATCGCGGGCCGGGCGTCGAATTTCCCGACAGAATATTCGAGCCCTTCTTCACGACGAAGGGCCAGGGGATGGGAATGGGGCTGGCGATCAGCCGCTCCATCGTCGAATCCCATGGCGGACGGTTAAGCGTGGAGCAGGCCGATCCACACGGAGCGAGGTTCATCTTCACACTGCCGGTTGAAATGGAACAGATCGCTCACGCGTGACGGCGGCGGCCGCGGCGGTTGGAGCAGTTCCGTTTTTACGAAATGCTCTATCGCTTTGTTTCACGCAATTCCGGACGCAAGGCCGCTGCACGGTTTTGCTGAATCGCCCTAGTCGCCGCGATAATCGCTGATCGCCCGCTCCAGCCACGACATGAGCAAATCGGCATTGACGGGCTTTCTCAGAAAGGCGATTGCGCCTGCCTGAAAAACGGCTGCCTCGACGTCCTTGTCCCCATGAGCGGTCATGATGATGACCGGCGGGTGCGATGGCATCCTGCTCAATGCCTGGAGCATCTCGACGCCCGACATTCCCGGCATTCTGACGTCGGCAAGAATGCAATCGACGAGCGAATAACCTTTTTCGTTCATGAATGTTTCGGCGGAGTCGTAAAGCTCACTTTCATAACCAGCCGCCTCGAGCAAATCCTTAAGGGATTCTCTGAGATAGCGATGATCATCGATGACAGCGACGGTCTTATTGGGGAAACTTGCCATTGCGTCAGCACAATTCTTCTTTTTCGGGCAATGAGCTAGGCGCCACGCAGGTTACTGATACAGTTTCAGATCCGGTTTCAACATGTCAAATTTGCGGACGAGTTCCGCAAGGGAACCCGCCTGCATCTTTCTCATCATTCGGCCGCGATGCAGTTTCACCATGATTTCACTGATCTGCATCTCATGCGCGATCTGCTTGTTCATCAACCCGGCAGCCACATAGCCCAGAACCTCCCGCTCGCGCGGGGTAAGCTTGGCTTCACAATTTTCCAGCTGGTTGCGTGCAGCGGCCTCTTTCCGGTTCTCAGTATCCCGCCTGATCGCCTCTCCGACTGCGGCGATCACGGCGCTGCCGGCAAACGGCTTGATCAGAAAATCCGTTGCTCCCGCTTTCATGGCCTTGACGGTCAAGGGAACACTTCCGTGACCCGACATGAAGATGATCGGCATGGTGTTTCCGGCCGCAGCGAGCTGATCCTGGAAATCCAGGCCGCTGATGCCGGGCATCCGCACATCCAGAAGAATGCAACCTGCCTGCCCCATATCGCAGCGCTCCAGAAAATCCGAAGCGCTCTCGAATGCGATAGCTTTCATCGCCACCGACTCGAAAAGGTCCACCAACGACGCCCTGACGGGGCCTTCGTCATCGACGATACAGACAACCGGCTCGTCCCTCGTGCTGACTTGATCGAACGTCATGGCTTTCTGCGCCTCCAAACGACGGTTTTGCGCATCTTCCTTACTGCCACGCCACGGCCAAGCCTGAGTTCAACACTGCCTCGTTCCGCGGCGTTCATGAAGGGATCCCCATCAGCCAAGTCCACGCCGGAATTGCATTTGGCGGCATGGCGGCCTCTTCACCACTCTAACACGTGGACCCCCTCACAAAAATACGCCAAGGGTGTAGGTTGGGCGGCGGGACCGGCCCAGAATTCCATCAAATTCTCTCGTAATTGCAACCAGGTAGTTCCACCAGCTGCGACAGGTGCTCCAGGCTGGATGCACTCCACACACAGCCACCGCAAGGCACACCTTCGTTGCCCCCGCGCACACCTTCGTATAGCTCCTCAGGCAGCAAACCGTCTGTAAGCTGATGATGTCGAAAATCGGTCGAAGGCGATGATCATGCGGCATGACCCAAGCTCTCAGTACAGACCTCTCGAGATACCGAGGTTTCCGCTCTTGGTCATCGGCTGCCTGATCACGGGAATACTGGCGTATCTCGGCTACGGCGCGACATTTGCACCCAAGGCGTCCACAAAAATCTATGTGCCGCTCGCCGCCTCCCCGTCATCGCAGGCAGACCCGACGGTCGCCTATTTTGTCGCGAATGGCGAAACGCTCGCGGTATCACTCGAGCATCGGCCGACGGCATTCAAGGTTGCGTCTCGTTAGCCGAAATCGAGGCGTATTTCAGCAGGGCTTCCTTCCTTTTTGAAAGCAGAAGCAGATGCTGCAAAAAAAATCAGACATAAAAAAATGCGCCGCGCCATATATATTTGGTTTAGTCACCCCCTCCTTCAATTTCCTCGTCAGTGACTGTATTCTCCTGCAGTTCCGGGAAGCAGCATGTCTGCTGGCAGTTGGAGGATGATGCATGGGGGTGACCACCTCCAAGGGGTCGAAAAGTCCGGTCGCGATCTTGGTTGACGATGATGCGACGGTTTGCGCGGCTCTGGAGAACCTGCTGAATTCGGTCGGCATTGACGCAATGACATTTTTGTCGGGCCGGGAATTTCTCGATACAAAACTGCCCGACCGCCCGAGCTGTGTCGTGCTGGATGTCCGTATGCCCGGCATCAGTGGCCTGGACCTGCAGCATCATCTGACCCGCAACGGCGTCACGACACCCGTCCTGTTTCTGACGGGGCATGGCGATATTGCAATGAGCGTGCAGGCGATGAAGGCCGGGGCGCAGGATTTCCTGACCAAACCCGTGCGGGACCAGACCTTTCTCGATGCCGTTTCCAATGCCATTGCCACCGATGTCAGCCGCAGGAACGCATTGTCTGCAGCCGATAGATACGTTTCTCTGTTTGAAACCCTCACGGTACGCGAGCGCCAAGTTCTGAAACTGGTCGTCTCCGGCGAAATCAACAAACAGATAGCCTTCTCCCTTGGGATTAGCGAATTTACGGTGAAGCTTCACCGCAGCAATATGATGAAGAAAATGCAGGTCAGTTCGGTGGCGCAGCTTTTCAATGTCTGGCAGGCGCTGCCTTCCCATGTTCGAATGAGCGATGGCTGAAATGAGCGCCAGGTCATGGAAAGTCAGACATAGAAAAGGCAAAGGGGTTTTCCATGCAGTTGACATCGTCTAAAAAACGGATCGTCACAGCCATGGCTGTTGGTGGCAGCGGCATCCTGATGGCAGGGCTTTTCGCAGATCCCTCCGGCATTCTCGTCGCAATGGTGGCCATCTGGCTCTATACGAGCTGGCGCACGGGCCTGGCCGTTTTGCTCATCGGCTGTTTGTTGACCGCAACCGTCGTTCTTTCGCCTGTCAATTTCGGGAATGACGAACCGATGCGAGTCGTCATGTTTGCCTGTTCCGCTGCGGCTCTCTGGTTTTTCATCAACGTCTTCAAACCGCAGAGCCTATTCGACCGTGTGTACAAGAATATTCAGCCCAATATCGAAGATATTCCAGGATTCGGATGGTCGGCCTATCCTGACGGTCGCCTGCGCTTCCTCAATCCGAAAGCGCTCGATTTTGTCGGCGTGACCGCCGAAGAAATGAGCAGGATCGCCCAGCTTGACAATCATTCGTGGTGGAGTCTTTTCGTCCATCCCGATGAGGTCGAAGGATGCAAGGCAAGATGGGAGCACAGCCTCAAAACGGGTGTGCCGATCTTCGAAGAGCAGCGGGTCCGGCGCGCCGACGGGACCTATCGATGGCTTCGCGATTCCGCCATCGCCTCGCGTGACGAACAGGGCCGAATCACGGCCTGGTTCGCGACCTCCGTCGACATCGATGACCAACGCAAGGCGGAAGCTGCCCTTCGGGAAAGCCAGCAGCAATTGCAACAGATGATCGATACGGTGCCGGCCCTCATCTGGTGCGCAAACGCAGCCGGCGAAACTTCTTACATCAACGGGCCGCTTATGCGCTGGACCGGGATTTCGCTTGCGAGCAACGATCCCGCGGACACAAAAAGATTCGCGACGGCGATTATCGAAGCCATTCACCCAGAAGACCGCGCACTATTCCAGAAGAGCCTGTCGCAGGCCTTTGAAACTGGCGAGCGCTTCGTATTGAAATATCGGCAACGGCGTTTCGACGGCGTCTATCGCTGGATCGACGGCAAGGCTGAGCCGCTACGCGACGCTGATGGTCAGATCATTCAGTGGTACGGCGTTTGCCTCGACATCCACGACGAGATGGAAGCCCATGAAGCGGCGCGTGAGCGCGAAGCAGAGCTGCGCCTGATCGTTGATACGGTGCCGTCGCTGATCTGGCTGATGACGCCCGAGGGGCTTCCCTGCTATTTCAACAAGCGTTTCTCCGAATGGGCAGGGCTCGATGAAGGCGATATTCACTCGAAGACGCCGGAACAGGTCGCCACTCAGGCAGAACTTGTCCATCCGGATGATCGCGCGGCGGTAACGGAGGCGTTCAGGAACGCCATTGCGACAGGTCAGCCTATCAACCACAAGGGCCGACTTCGCCACAGGGACGGTCAATATCGCTGGATGGATTCACGCGTCGAACCCTTACGCGACGAAAACGGCAAAATCATCCGCTGGTATGGCGTCAACCTCGACATCGATGATGAGGTTCGCGCGCAGGAGGCGTTGCGTCAGTCCGACGAACGACTGGCGAGGGCACTGCGCGCTGCCAGTATGTCCGAGCTTTCCGTCTCGATTGCGCATGAACTCAATCAACCGCTACAGGCAGTCGTCGCTAATGCGAATGCATTCCGCCGCTGGCTGAGTGCCGATCCGCCGAACCTAGAGCGCGCACTGCGTTCTGCCGACTGGATCGTGCGTGATGCCGATGCAGCCGCCGATGTCGTCAGCCGCATCAGGGCGCTCTTCGGCAAGACAGCCTACCCCCGAACGGCAGTCGATCTGAACAATCTGATCGGTGATGCCTGCGAACTGCTCGCCGACAAGCTCGCCTCTAACAAGGTGAGGCTCGACATCGAGCTCGACCCCTATCTGCCGGCGACCAGCGCAGACCATGTGCAGCTAGAGCAGGTGATGCTTAATCTCATCCGCAACGGCATCGAAGCGATGCACGACATCGAGCCTGGAGCCCGCATGCTGAAGATCGAGTCGCGGTTGCGGGACGATGATACGGTTGAGGTGGAAGTGAGCGACCTCGGGAGCGGCATCAGCGACCCCGAGAGGATTTTCGAGGCCTTTTATACAACAAAGCAGGATGGTATGGGCATGGGCCTTGCGATCTGCCGTTCCATCATTGAATCCCACGGAGGACGCCTCTGGGCGGAAAACGGTGCGCGCAGCGGTGCGTCCATCACATTCAGTCTGCCGGTCCGGGACGTTCAGGCGAAATTCGCACCGCGGGAAAACCATGCCAGACCCACAGTCCGGGAGCTCGAAGCTTTGTCGGCATAACCGGACGAGATGCCGGCATCGCGGCTGCTCCCCGTCGCCGGTGGATCATGGTGAGAGCGTGATCCACCTGGCGCAAGCCGTTTAAGAGGCGCTTTGCGCGCCGAGTTCATGCCGCCATTGGCTGGGTGTCGTGCCGACGAAGCGCCGGAATAAACGGCTGAAATGTGCTTGGTCCGACAGGCCGCAGGCAAAGGCAATATCGCCCATTTCATGCTCGGCGGCGAGCAGCAATGTCTGGGCGCGCTCGATGCGCTGCTGCATCACGAACGCATAGGGAGACATGCCGAAGCTGATTGAAAAGGCGCGGCGGAAATGGGCGGGGCTGAGCTTTGCTGCGGCCGCCAGGTCATCGACGCGAAGCGGCCCCTCCAGCCTTTCATCGACATATTCGGTGACGCGTTTGACCTGCCAATTGCTGAGGCCCGTCCTGCGGCGGCCTTTGTCCGCACCGTCTGACCTGGCGTCCTGCAAGCAATCAAGAGGATCGGACAGAACGCGGTCCGGGGATGGTGCCGAATTACCTCTTTTTAACATGATCTCTTGATTCATCAGACCGCCCTAGACAATGGCCGGGATCGCCAGTCTCAGATGAACGCTGAATGTAGGGGAAATCCATAAGGTAGGTGTCTAGCGAACTAGGCCGAAAGGATAGGTTTCAGGCGGGCTAAAGCTCGATCCGGGGATCGGCCAATGTCTGCAGGATTTCGATAATGATGTTCACGAGGATGTAGAAGGTCCCAAGGACGATGGTGACGCCGAGAACAGCCGGGAGGTCGGCGCTGGTCAGAGATTGGACCATGTAGAGACCAAGGCCAGGCCACCCGAACACAAGCTCGACGATCAGCAGATTGCCAAACAAAAGCCGGATCTGCAGACCGATCATCGCCAGAGCCGGCGAGGCGGCGTTGCGAAGGCCGTGCCGCAAGACGACCGCAGTTTCCCGAAGACCCTTTCCCCGCGCAGTTCCGATATAGGTCTGCTGCATCACCTCGCGCAACGCGCTGTCGAGACTTCGCCCCACCGCAACCGCGATCGGCAGTGCCAGAGCGAAGGCCGGCAGGAGCAGATGCCTGGTCGCATCCAGGCTGAGGTCGCCCCTGCCGCCGACAAGCGCGTCGATCAAATTGAAGCCGGTCGGGCCGCCGATATCATCTTCGCTCATCCTGCCCGAACCGGGCAACCAGCCAAGGCGAAACCAGAAGAAATAGACCAGAAGCAAGGCCGACATAAAAGTTGGAACCGAGCCAGCCGCAATGAAGAGAAGCCTCAACCCTCCGGAGCCGCCTGCGATACGGGGCATCACCGCAATGACACCTGCCAGCGAAAGCCCAAGGCAGAGAGCTGCCAGTGACAGTTCGAGCGATGCGGGCAGATATTGCCTTATATCGACGGCCACCGGCTGACGGGTCCTGGTCGACGTCCCGAGATCGCCTTGCGCGATTCGCGACAAAAACCGGCCATACTGAACGATAATGGGATCATCGAGGCCAAGCTGCTGGCGAAGAGCGTTCACATTCGAAAGCGGCGTCAACGGCCCGGCGATGGCGCGCGCGGGGTCAGCGGGAATGATGCTTTGCAGGCAGAACACTGCAAAGCTCATCGCCAGGAGAACGACGACGAGACCCGCTATGCGTCTAAAGAGATAGGCCAGCATATCCTAGGCTCCTCGCAACGCCGCACGAAGACCGTCTCCCGCGAGATTGGCAAGGAGGCAGACGAGAAAAATGACAGCCGCAGGCAGCATTGGAAGCCACCAATAAACGGACAGGCTATCAAGTGCCCTTGATGTCATCGCCCCAAGTTCGGGCGCCGGAGCTGGTTGGCCGAGACCGATGAAGGACATGAGCGACATCGTCATGATGGCGGTTGCCACATCCAGTGTCGCCGCCACAAGCAGGGCCGGAAGGGCACCGGGAAGAAGGTAGCGCAACAGCAGGCGTGGGCCGCTGATGCCAGCAATTCTGGCAGCCTCGACATGCGGGCGAACACTCAGCCGGCGAAGCTCATCGCGGGAAATGCGCGCATACCAGGGCCACCATGCGATACCCATCGCAATCATCGTATTGGCAAGTCCCCCGCCTAGCGTCGCGATCACCGCCAGCGCCACGAGTGTCGAAGGCAGGATCAGGAAGAATTCGGCGACCCATTGCGCCAACATGTCGAGCCTGCGGCTGATAAGCCCAGGTATCATGCCGATGCATGTGCCGACGACGAGGCTGATGATGACAAGGGCAAGTGCGGGCAGCCATGTATATTGGATACCGAGGACGATACGCGAAAAAAGATCGCGCCCGATCTCGTCTGTCCCGAACCAATGCTCAGTGGAAGGTGGCAGATAGGCGGCCGCCACGCGGAGCTGCGGATTGAACGGTGTGAGCCATGTGGCGAACAAGGCAACGATCGTTGTAGCGATGACGCCGAACAAGCCAATTCGGTCGATCCAGCCTGTTCGGCCGAGAACGACGGACCAGCGCACGAAGCGCTCTTCGGGAAGAAACTCGGGAACGTTCATGCGTCCCGTCCGCCTGTGCTCGCATGGGTTTTCGGTATTGCCGTGAGAATGGTGCCCATCGACAGGCGATTAAAACCGGCGGTGATCGCGTCGGGATCTCCCTGCTGCACCACCCGGCCGTCTTCCAGCACTGCAATGCGGTCGGCGATTATCCTCGCGGCCGCCAGATCATGGGTGACGAACAGCACCGCCATGCCAAGACGCCGCCTGATCTCACCGAGAAGGTTCAGCGTCGCAGCAGCCAGCGACACATCAAGAGCGCTGATCGGCTCATCGCAGAGCAGAAGTTTCGGCGGCACAATGATCGCTCGGGCAATCACTGCGCGCTGGCATTGACCAACGGACAGGCTGGCGGGCAGCGAAGACATAAGGCTCTCATCGAGGCCCACCATTTCTAGCGCTTTGACAACCTTGTGAAGACGCTCTGCCTTGCCGAGAGGCAGAGGCCGCAACCGATCGCCGATCTGCTCGCCTATCGAAAGCCAGGGCGTCAGGGATGCAACTGCGTCCTGAAAAACAACCTGCGGCGCATCATCGATACAGGAAATCTCTCCACTATCAGGCTTCAGAAGCCCGGCCGCGAGCCTGACAATCGTCGATTTGCCGGCGCCGCTGTCCCCAAGCAGGGCAACACACTCACCAAGAGCGACCGAAAGATTGACCGATTCCAGCACCTGCCGCGACCGGCGACGCCCAAATCGGCCGGTGGACGTAAAGCTCTTGCTGACATCGGACAATAGCAGCACGTCAACAGGCTTCAGGGTTGTCGTGGTTGGCCAGAGTTCCGTGGAGCGATATTGAGCGACGCTGGATTGCACCAAGTCGGGGAAGAAGCAGGCGGCAACATGACCGGTGGCCGAAAGTGGCGCGAGTTCGGGCCGTCTGTTTATGCACTGGTCCCCGACGATGAGGCAACGGGAGGCATAGCAGCAAGCGTTTCCCCGATCGGCAAGGCGCATCCGCTCGACCGGTAGAGTGGGCAGAGAGTGCTGGCGATCCGTGTCAAAATCGAACTGAGTCGCCAGCAGGCCCGCCAGATAGGGGTGGCCGGGATTTTTCAAAGCATCATCGGTTCTTCCCACTTCCAGAATACGTCCGCCGTAGAGCACAAGCACGCGGTCCGCGAGCGATGCGGCAGCTGTAAGGTCGTGGGTGATGAAAAGAATTGCAGTCTGCTGCTCGCGCGCGATCCTGCGCAGGAGTTCGATGACCTGGCCGCGCAAAGCGAAGTGGAGCGCGGTGATCGATTCATCGGCAATCAGCACCTTTGGCTGTGCCATCAACGCCATTGCGATAAGGATGCGCTGGCGCTGCCCACCAGACAGGCGATTCGGAAATGCATCGAGTATGACATCGGCATCCGCGAGTCCGACCCGGCTCAGCCAATCCCTGACGAAGCCGTCGTTTCCACTGGCCGATTCCCTGAGCTGACGGCGGATCGTCATCGTCGGGTTGAGTGCACCCATCGGATCCTGAGGGATGGCACGCACGAGTGAATGACGAGCCACGCGCAGCACCGATGGCTTTGCTCCTACGATCTCGGTGCCTGCAAGACGAATGGAGCCGCTGACCTTGGGCTCATTGGAAGCCGGCAACAGGCCCTGAATTGCCGCTCCGAGGGTGGATTTGCCGGAGCCGCTTTCTCCGACGATGGCGATGATTTCACCCGGCATCGCCTCGAAACCGATGTCGTCGAGCACAAGATGATCGCTACCGTTTCGCCGCAGGAAGACATTGAGACCGGCGATGGAGAGCGCAGCTTTGGTCACAGCCTTTGCAACTCCTCAAAGGTCGAGTTACAGCCATAAACCCTGCCGGAAGCCGCCTGCTCAGCCATCAGCGCCTCACACTGGAAAAGTCGATGCTGCCCCTCGGGAAAACCGGACGAAGCCCCAGATCCTTCAGCCCTCTGCGATGGACGACCACGTCGTCGACATCGACCAGCGGGATGAAATAGCCCGCATCGAAATACATTTTCCCGGCCTTCTCATAAAGCGCGTTTCGCGTAGCGATGCCCGCGGTGGAAGCACCTTCGGCGACGACGGCATCAGCTTCCGGAAGAGCGCTTCCGTAGAGGTTCAGCGGCGCATCTTTGGTGAAAAAGGCCTTTGCCTGATTGTCGGGATGAGCCGCATCTGGAGAAGCAATGATCAGCAGCATGTCGGGGGCGGCGGGATCGCCCTTCATGGCGTAGGCCGCGCCCGGCGGCATGATGTGTGACGTCGCCTGCACGCCGATCAGCGATAGCTCAGCGATCATCAGGTCTGCGATACGTCCATAGCTGGGATTGGCGCTGTAGAGCCCGATACTGATGGTGATCGGTCCGCGCTTGGCGATTGCAGATTTTGCCGCCTCCAAATCCGTCGGAAACTGCACTGGTTGGCCTGGATCCAGCATGACGTTTGGATAGAGCGATTTCGAGACATGGGCATATTGTCCGAAGGCGTCGCTCGCCCATAAAATCGGGTTGATGGCGGTTAGAACCGCCTTGCGAACTTCCGCATCATCAAGCGGCGACCCCGGCCTAATGAAGGCCTCGTATTGTGTCATGCTGGGAGCCGAAGTTATTTCCAGATCGGCCGGCAGATTGCCGAGCTGCGCAAACGGGAAATTGGCCGGAACGCCATCGATTTCGCCGGCCTTCAATTTCAGAATTTGTTGGCCGATATCGGGGATGACAGGAAGCTCTACCTTGCCGAAAGACGGTTTGGCGCCCCAATAATCTTCATTACGTTCGAGCACATAACGTTCGCCGCGCTTGAATTCGGCGAGCTTGAACGGCCCAGTTCCAACCGCATGATCGGTAAGCCATGCCGTCGCACGGTCGCCACCGGCGTGGTCGGAAAGTGCCGTCGGGCTGATGATCTTCGGCCCCCACGGGCTTGCAAGACTGTCCATAAAGGAGGGTTGCGCATGGCGCAGCGTGATGACGACGGTGGAACCATCCGGTGCTGCGATATCCGCCATGTTGGCGAGCGTGTAATTCTGCACAAATCCGCCGTCGCGGCGCCGCTTGAACGAGGTGACCACCGCATCTGCATTCAGGGCTGTGTCGTCATGAAACCTGACACCGTCTACGAGGTTGAACGTATAGACCAGCCCGTCTCCCGATATCTCCCAGTTCTTGGCCAGCGACCCCACGATCTTCGTCGAGCCGGTCTCATATTTGACCAGCCCCTCATAGACGCTATCCAGCGCAGTCAATCCGGCAACCTCAAAACCGTTGTCGGGATCCAGAGTGCCTATATCCGACGAATAGGGAATGCGCAGTACATCCTCGGCATGACCCGAGGCAACGGCGATCAGAAATCCGAGCGAAAGTGCGAGCAGGCGAAGGCTGATAACGCAGTTGAAACGTGAGAATATCGAAGTGAACAGGAATTTCGGCATTAGGTGATCCGTGATTGCGTCATACCGGCCGCGGACGGCGGAAGCGTGAGGCTGTCATTGCTCTGGTGCTCAACCGTCGTCGAACGCCCATCGTCATCACAATCATAGCGCCGCGCTACTGAAAAGCTTTGAAGATTCCGCGCCATAAATATTTCTGCTTCCGTTGAGCAAGCGATGCCGCGGAAGCATTTTCATCGCCTGGCTACCGCCCCTGCTCGCAGTCCGACATCATGAAGATAAGTTTCCAATGCTGGCAGTTTGCCCTGCGAGACCACCGCACCGACATAACCATCCGGGCGGACGAGGATCCAGTCGCCAGGCGCCGGCTCGTAGGTCTCGCGGAATTGGTTGTCGCTGTCGATGAGGTTGCCGCCTTGCCCGATGTTATGAATATGCAATCCCTTGCGCGGCTGGACGCCAGCCGTTTCCATATCAAATCCCAGCAGCGTCCAATGGGGACCTTTAAAGAGATCGAACAGCCGCGCGGGTTGCCCTGCGGCGCCCTTTAACAGCGCATCGGGAGCGCGGCTGCCGGCAAGGACGTGAGCCTGTCGCTTGGGTTCTTCGAGCGACAAGCTCGAGCCGAGATAGGCGATGTCCAGTTGCCGAACCTCGCGGCCACGCCGAATTTCGCCACGCTTCATGTCTTCGAGCAGTCTGACAGCAAGTCCCAGCATGCTTGCCGCGATCGGGCGGCGCTCTTCCTCATAGCTATCGAGAAGCGCCTCCGGAGCACCTGACAAGACGGCCGCCAGCTTCCAGCCGAGGTTGTAGGCGTCCTGAACGCTGGTGTTCAGACCCTGACCGCCCGTCGGCGGATGGGTATGGGCGGCGTCCCCGGCGAGAAAGACGCGGCCGACACGATAGCTGTCGGCAAGCCGGGCATTCATGTTGAATGCCGATGCCCAGGAGACAGACTGGATGACGATATCCGTGCAGCCGGTGCGTTCGGCAGTGAGCGCAGAAAGTCCTTCAGCCGACAGGTCTATGTCGCCTTCTAGAGGCACCGGTCCCTGCAGCTGGAAAAATCCTGTTTCGGCCAAGGGACAAAAGGATATCTGCATCTCCATCGACCCCTCGTTGAAGCGATGCCAGACATCGCGGCTGAGGCCTGTCAGGGTCACGTCGGCAACAATGGCGCGAACGCCGAGCGTCTTTCCGGGAAAACCGACGGCGAGCGCCTGGCGCACAAAGCTCCGGCCGCCATCGGTGCCGACGAGATAGCGTGCACGGATAGTCTGCTCTTCACTGCCATTGGCAAGCCTTGCGGTTACACCCTGCCCATCCTGTTTGAAGGCGATCAACGCGCAGCCGAATTCCGGAGCGTGGCCGAGTTCGGCAAGGCGCTCCCGCATCGCTTCCTCCGTCAGGAATTGAGGCACGAGCAGAGGCGCGCCATAGGGTTCCGACGGGATTGGCTCACCGGCCTCGAAAAGCGCGCCGTCCTTTACGCTACCGTCGCCATGATATTCGCGCTGGCGTGGATAGAAGGCGCCCGAGGCGGCAATCCTGTCGACAATACCGAGGTCCTCAAAGACTTCCATGGTTCGCGGCTGGATGCCCTTACCGCGCGAACCGCCGAAAGGATCATTCATCTTCTCGATCAGCCGGAAGGATACACCCCGCCGGGCGAGATCGATCGCCAGCGTCAGGCCGGCTGCGCCGGCGCCACAAATCAATACATCGATTGCGTCATCTTCCGTCATTGCTGTTGCTCCTCGTTTGTGTGTATTATGCACATAACAGGAGATCAGGAATGCCGTCAATGAAAAATGTGCAGAATACACATATCTCAGCCCGTATCCATGAGCTTCATGGATCGCTGCTCGAGATCGTCAGTGTCATGAACCGGCCCCAACGGGATGAGGCCATGGTCAGAGAGGCAGGAATTTCGCTCGACCGCGCCCTCTTCCCCTTGCTGGTGGGCATTGAAAGATTGGGGCCGATCGGCGTGGTCGATCTGGCTGACCGCGCTGGTCGGGACTACACGACGGTCAGCCGCCAGGTCGCCAAGCTCGAGAGCCTCGGCCTCATTCAGCGTCGGCCGAGCGCAACGGACCGGCGCGTCAGCGAAGCGGTCGTCACCGCGAAGGGCAAATCGATGACGGATCGTGTCGATGCTGCACGCGAGAGGATCGGGATCGAGATATTCAAGAGCTGGGATCCCGAGGATCTGGACAATCTGGTTCGCCTGATGCGGAAATTTGCTGATGCCGTGAAGGATGATCCGGCCAAAAGCTGACGAGCCACCGTGCAGATGGGCAGGCTGGCGGAAGGAAGTGAGGCGTCAGCAGGATCGCCGGCGCCTTGAGACTCTCATTCGAAGCCGGATTACCAGCAGGTGAATCCTGCATCAACGTTGACGATTGCTCCCGTCATCAAGCTTGCTGCACCGGATGCAAGGAAGAGAACCGCGCTTGCGACCTCTTCCGGCGTGCCCATTCGCCCCATGGGCGTATCGGCAAGCCAGATTGGAATCCGCTCGCGATTGGCTTCGACGGCCGCGACCATCGGCGTCTCGATATAGGTCGGGGCAACCGCATTGATCCTCACACCGTGCTGAGCCCATTCAGCGGCCATGGAACGGGTAAGGTGGTGAACGGCAGCTTTCGAGACGTTATAAGCCGTCTGCGGCTGTGGCCGGTTGCAGATGATGCCGGACATTGAGCCGAGATTGACGATTGCACCGCGTTTCATCGCCACCATATGGCGGCCGAAGGAGCGTGAGCACCAGAATACGCCATTGACGTTGACATTCATCATCCGCAGCCAATCGGCGTCCGTGACGTCCTCTGCCGCAATCCCGTTCTGGCCGATGCCCGCATTGTTCACTAGGATCGTCGCTGGGAGGCCGCTGGCGGCGAGTTCATTGGCGATCGCCTCCATCCGGGCGGAATCGGTCACGTCACCAAGACGCAGCTCGACGTCATATCCCTTGTCCTTAAGCGCCAGAGCCTGCTCGGCGTCGGATTCATTGCGCTCGATGACGACGACGGCGGCGCCAGCTTCGGCGAGCGCGTGGGCGCAGCAAAGTCCGATGGCCCGTCCGCCACCGGTGACGACGGCGCGCTCACCGTCAAGGCGGAATTTTTCCTGATAGCTCATGGTTCGGCTCCTCAGATGTCGAATGCGCTTGGAAGAACGACGATGTCGCGGATCGTCACGTTGCGGGGTCGCGTCAGCATGAACATGATGGCGTCCGCAACCTCCTTGGGTTCGATCAGGGCACCGGCCTCCTTCGCCTTGCGCAGGTTCTCCTCCGGCCAGTCGGCAAGCAATGCGCTGATGACTGGTCCCGGCGAAACAGAACCGACACGAATGCCGCTCTTCAGAAGCTGCCGGCGCATCGTCTGGACGAAGCAATGCATCGCCCATTTCGACGGCGAATAGACGGGCTCCCAGGGAACGGGCGCGTGGCCGGCGACCGAGCTCGTAACGATGATGTCGCCGGTCCCACGTTCGATCATGTGCGGAATGATGGTCCGGACATTCTTGATGACGACATTGACATTCAGGTTCAGCATCCTGTCGATGGCGTCCAGATCGGCATCTGCAAGATCCCCGCCGATATAGGTGCCGGCATTGGCATGCAGAATGTCGAGCTGCCCAACCTTCGACAACACGCGGTCAAGAAGCTTAGCGCATGCTTGAGGATCCAGCAGGTCCAAAGCGAGAGGTATGGCCCTTTCCCCAAGGCGTTCGCAGGCCGACTGCAGCGCCTTCTCGTCTCGGTCAACGAGAACGACCGTGGCGCCCGTTGCGATCATCGCCTCCGTCGACGCCATTCCGATACCGGACGCCGCGCCGGTGATTGCAGCGACCTTCCCTTTCAACTCGTTCATTCTTTCCTCCTCGATTGAGCGGCGCTATCTGCCTGCGCCGCATGCTGCATGATATTCGGCAAGGCTCTTCGTCACCCGCCAGATCAGAACCTCTTCCGGATTCAGCGGCGTGTCGGAAAACTGGTGGGCAGCCGGCATGTGCTGCCAGATCAACGGAAGCGGCACGGATTTTCCGGCAAGCGCGTCGCAAAGGCGTGCGACGGCGGATTGAGCTTCTTTAGACGCCCAGTAGTATCGGATGCGATCGGACAGCGAATAATGCCGAAGCCAGCGCTGCTCTTCCACCGTGCCGTGATAGTGACGGCTCCAGTTCTCCCGATGTGCCAGCATCAAAGCCTCCATCGCCGCGTAGAGCGGACGCTCGCCATAATCAGGCACGAGATCAGAGGCAATCAGGTCCAGCCCGTAAAGCGCCTCGCGCAGCACGAAGGTCAGCTCCGGCCCGACCTTGAGAATGGGAAACCCGTCTTCGACCAGGGCCGTCAGCGGACCGGTGCCCTGATAGTCGGTGGAATGCGCTTCGAACACGAATTGCGGCTCGTCCTCGAGCACCTTTTTCAACGCGTCGATCTTGCTGCGGTCGTACCGGATGACATTGTGGTTGCCGAACTCGACGCCGGGCTGCACCACCAGGCCGATAGCGCGCTCAAAGGCGCCCGCAAGGCCAGCCTCGGCGAAGACACGGCGATGTACCTCTATGGTTTGCCTGGCCGCCGAAGCCGCGGTCGGCTCGATCGTGGTGAGAGCATGATCTTCCCCGCCGGGGGGAGGAACCTCCGTGCCGATCACGTAGACCGGCATAGCGCCCCCTGCCTGCCTTGCCGAAGCCTCTGCGACAGCGGCCAACCGCGAGGCGCGGTGGGCCGTCGTCTCATCGTCCAATGCAGCGGGCTCGCCCAGGCAACCCATCGACGCATCCAGATGGATTTTGCGGAATCCGGCATCGACATAGGCAGCCACCATCCTCTCGGCTTCCGCCATGGCCTCTTCTGCCGCCCGGTCCCGCCAGGGATTCGGTCCGAGATGGTCACCGCCAAGCATGATGAGGTTTTCCGGGCATCCCTCTTCATTGGCGATGCGGCGCACGAGCGTGGCAAAGTCCACGGGCGTCATCCCGGTATAGCCGCCCAGATGATTGACCTGATTACAGGTGGCTTCAATCAGGACCGTGCTCGAATGATCACGCCCATGGCGCAGAGCCGCGCGCAGCACGATCGGATGGGCTGAGCAGACCGAGGTGATGCCTGTGGGACGGCCCTGAGCCCTAAGGGCAGCCAGTTTACTCAGTTCCACCTGCATCAGGAACGCCTTTCCGTTGCAGCGATGAACGCATCGAGTTCCTGACGGGTGCCAGCGCCCTCCATCGGTCCACGGATCGTCACATTGCGCGCGCCTGCCGCCGAACCGTAAGTGAGCGCATCCCCTGGAGACATTCCAAGACGCCGGCAGGTGAGGTACGCCCCGCCAAAGCAGTCGCCGGCGCCGGTGGGATCAACCTCCTCCACGAGAAACGCGGCAGCGTCGATGCGGTCCCCGTTCCCGCCGAAATAGGTGGCGCCTCCCGCTCCACGCTTCAGCACGATCTCCCTCACACCGATTTGAAACAGGCGGCGGATCGCCTCGGCTTCGCCTGCGACGCCGGCAGCCCGCTCAAGCTCTTCCCCTGAAGGCAGAAGAAGATCGGCGGCAGCAACGAGCCTGGCAAATCGCCGCTCGGTATCCTCGTCGAGTTGCAGTTCCTTGCGGATGTTGGGATCGACCGAAAGCGTGCCGCCCCGTGCCTTCACGATGTCGACCGCCTTGTCGATCACCTCGCGCGCGCTCGGAACAGACAAAGCCGATCCCATCACATGAAGGTGGCCGGTGCGGTTGATGAGATCGCTGACGCCTTGAGACCAACCGAAGCGCGCGGCCGCAGATCTCGCGATATTATAGACGAAGTCGCGCGAACCGTCCTTGCGGTAGCGGACGAAGGCGCTTCCGGTCGGATAGTCAGGGTCGACGGAAATGGTCGAGACATCGACGCCGTCACGTTTGAGGCGGTGGATGTTGAGGCGGCCGAAATCGTCGTTTCCGACCGCTCCGACCATGGCCGCCGCTCCGCCCAGCCGGCCGCATTGCGAGATGAAGATCGCCGGCGCTCCGCTGGCAAACGGCCCGACGAGCGGCTGGGCTTCAAGGAACCCGTTTCCGACCGTCGTAGCAACGATCTCCACCAGAATCTCGCCGACGCAAACCGTGGGACCGAGATGGTCCGGAGCCAGCACTGAAGCCATTGCAATCCCGCTTTCAAAAGGTCTCGCTAAATCGTCGTTGTTCGTTGTATCGCAGCGTCTTCGCCACTGAATTCCTCGTTTTCGAGGGAGAGGAAACGCTGGTGCAGCATGCATGCCGCCCCGAAGGCGGAACCAAACTCCGCGTCGCCATCGACGACGATCTCGGGTGTCGGAAAAGGAATGTTCTGCCCCTCCGACATGTGGACCGCCACGCGGGCCGCCACCATCGGATAGAGCGACGCTACGGAACCCCCGAGCACGATCCGATCCGGATCAAGCAGACGACAGGCCTGCAGCAGCGCATAGGCAAGATGCCGCGACCAGTTTTCCGCTATGTTCACGGCATCAGGAACACGATCGCGAACGTCAGTGAGGAACTCCTGCAAATCGACGTCGGCGCGACCGGTCGCTTCCCGGTACTGCCTGATCAATACCTCGCGGCCAATCAACTGCTCGAATTTCTGCCCGGCGCTTCCCGGCACAAGGGTATGGCCGATTTCACCCGCAAGGCCGTGACCGCCACGAAACAGCTTTCCGTCGATCATGATGCCGCCGCCGACCCCGGTCTCCATGAGCAGGAAGAGCGTCACGCCGGCAACGCCGTGACGATAGCTGTCACCGATCGCGAAAGCGTTGGCGTCGTTTTCCACCGAGATCGGCACGTCGGCCGGAAAGGCGCTCCGGCCGATCTCCTTCAATGGCACCTCCCGCCAGCCGATGATCGGCGCAAGCGTGACAATTCCGTCGGGCCGGATATGCGCCGGCGCGGATATGCCAAGCCCCTTGCAGCGCTTGATCATGTCTTTCGCCATGGCACTGACGATAAGCTCGACGCCGCTTGCCACGGCCTCCTCCACCGTCGAGGACTGCGCGTGGAAGGCCAGCCTGCGACAGGCCCGGACATCGGCGGAAAGGTCCACAACAACAGCAGATATATGCTCGACGCCGATTTCGATGCCGACGAAGAATGCCGCATCCGGAACCAGTTCGAGCATGATGCCCGGCCTGCCGGCACGGGATTGCTCCAATCGCTGCTTGCTGCTCTCCTCCGACTCCTGAACAAAGCCGCTATCCGTCAGTTCGGCAACGATTTCTCCGGACGACGAGCGGTTCATGCCGAGCTTCCGCGCCAGATCGGCCCGGCTCAGGCGGCGATGGCTGTAGATCGTCTGCAGGGCCGCGACAATGTTGTTTTGCCTGATCCTGCGCGGTGAGCTTCCGATTGAGACGGTGTCGTTCATGTCCACTTCCCTTCAAATCGACTGCTCCAGCCTATACTTACCAAGCAGATCGGCAGAAGGATTATCAGGGGCGCGCGTTCGTGACGCGGCGTCGTTTGGCTTCTTCGTATTTCAGTTCGATATAGCGCTTGGCATGTGCCGCCAGCGGATCATTGTCGGTCCACGTATCGCGCCAGATTGCGCAGGCGAGCGAAAGGCCTTCATCGACAACAGCAGTTGAAAAGCTTTCAAACACGATGTCACGCTTGTAGTCGATATCCAGCAACGCGTCGAAGATGAGATCGAAGTTGATGACGCCGTCACCAAGATAGCCGCGGTTGCTTTCGCCGATATGGAAGTAACCGATCTTGTCACCGGCGAGCCGGATCGCAGCAGCCGGATTTGCCTCCTCGATATTCATGTGAAACGTGTCGAGATGCAGTCGGACATGGTCCGATCCGGTCTCTGAAATGAACTTCAAGCCCTGCGCGGCCGTATTCAAAAGGTTCGTCTCGAAGCGGTTCACGATCTCCAGGACGAGATCGACCTTCGCATCCCTCGCGATATCGGCAGTCGCGGCGATAGCGGCGACACTGTTGCCCCAGCCCTTCCTCGTCGGCTGGCGGTTGTACTTGGTGTGCGCAGAATAAAGGATCCCACCGAGCTTGTTTCCGCCGATGTCACGGACCGCACGCACGGCATCGGCCAGCGTCTGCCTGCCGGCGGATACCGCAGCGGCATCCTCGCTCGAAATATCCTTGTCGATCGGCAAGCCCATCGTCACGCCGATCTCGACATCGAGCGATTGCGCGAGCTTCGCCAGACGGTCGAGATTGAACTTCTCGGGGCGGAGATAAGCGAATTCGATTGTGCGATATCCGTGCTCGGCCGTTTTGTTAAGGGCCATTTCGAGCCCCTCCTGCGTTTGGCCGCCTGTCCATACAAATGAATGGATACCCAATCGGCGCATGGCTTTTTTCCTCCGCTGGAAGCCTTCTGTTGCGCCACAGCTATGTCATTTAGTATGGTAAAGCAACAAATAAATTTGCTATTTATAAGTTTGCCTTTGCGAGAAAATACGTTGCGTTGCAGCATTTTATTTTAGGCACTTTGCATCTGTTACTTCAGGAAGAATTAGTTCCCACAAAAATCAACGACATAGCCGACATATTTGCAGGTTTAGACAACAAATATTGCGTGGCCGACCTTTTTCGTCTACACAATGGCTCGGCGAAATGATCTCGCTGCTATCTGGGAGGATTGAAATGAATTACGCTCTGAAAGCCAGCGCGCTTGCGCTGACGCTCAGTCTCGCCACCGCCGCTTCGCCGGCATGGGCAGACTTCTGGTCCGACGCCGGCGCCAAGTTCAAAGGCGTGACCTTGCACGGCGTGACCGAAAGCACGCCGCCATCCAACTACATCAAGAACGTGCTCGCGCCGGAATTCGAGAAGAAGACCGGCATCAAGGTCGAAATCGAGACGACGTCCTGGGATCAGATGTACGACAAGGCCATCAAGGACATGGAGGCCAAGACCGGCATCTACGACATGGTCTATATCGAGCAGGACATCATCTATTCATATCTGTCCCGGAATTTCCTCGTCAACATTACCCAGACGCTCAAAGATCAGGCGGATCTGAAGGCGCCGACCTACGACGACGCGAACTTCACCAGCTTTGCCGACTACTTCAAGGACAAGAAGGGCGATCTCTTTGGCGTACCAATGGAAGCCTTCCTGAAGACCTACCTCTATCGCAAGGATCTTTTCGACGATCCGAAGATCAAGGAGGCCTTCAAGAAGGAAACCGGCAAGGACCTCAAGCCGGCGACCACGCATGAAGACTACACTCAGATCGCCGAATTCTTCACCAAATACGGCAAGGATAACGGCATTGAGCTTTGGGGCACCACCGCCCAGGCCCATACGGGTCACGCCGCGTCCTGGTACGAATATTTCGAATCCATCGCGCCGACCTTTGGCGTCTACAACTGGGGCATCGACGCCAGCAACAACTACGCAGCGACGGTCGAGCATGGTGGTGCGATGAACAGCGACAAGGCGAAGGCCGCGCTGAAATACTGGCTGCACCTGCGCGACATCGCTCCGCCTGAATCGACCCAGTCGACCTGGACGGAAACCGCGACGACATTTGCCGCGGGCCGTGTCGCTCAGGGGCTGATCTACGGCGAGAACGCGGCATGGATCGCAAGTGATCCTGCGCAGTCGAAGGTGGTCGACAAGGTTGGCTTTGCCCTGCCGCCGCTCGAGCCGGGCGTCATGGAGGACGCAACGTCGGGAAAGGGTTATATCGGCTATTATGACGGCGGCGCCTTCGGCCTGCCCATTACATCCAAGAACAAGGAAGCAGCTCTGCTGTTCCTCGAATTCATGGGTCAGAACGACGTGCAGCCCGACTGGGCCATCGCCGCGCCGCGCATCACCAACAAGGCGACGTTCGACGATCCGAAGGTCAAGGCGATGGACGTCAAGCTCGGCGGCTTCTACACGATGCTGAAGGACGAGGGCAAGCTGTTCGCCGGCGCTCCCCCGTACCCGTTCCACGCTCAGGTGCGTGAAGCGACCACGCCGATCTTCTTCGACATCCTGACCGGAAAGATTGCGCCCGACGAAGGGCTCGACCAGATGGCCGCCAAGACGGAAGAAGAGCTTACGTCGCTCGGCTATCGCAAATAAATCATCCTCCCCACCTTGGCGGGTCGTCTTCGCACGGCGGCTCGCCTCTTTCCCGGCTCGATAGGCCCCCAGGGGTGCCAAAGAGGATGAGGCAATGCATTCACAAAAGCTTGGATGGCTGTTGCTGTCACCGACGATCCTGATCCTCGGGCTCTTCGGCATCTTTCCTTTCATCTACGTCGTCTGGGTCTCGTTTCACCAGTGGAACCCTTTCGCCGCTAATCCACTGATGGTCTTCAACTGGGCATCGAATTATCGAACCCTCGTCTTCGACCCACAATTCCTGGCCTCTCTTGGCATCACCATTGCATTCGTCTTTTTCGCGGTCGTGTCCGAACTCGTGCTCGGATACGTGCTCGCGCAGGCGCTGATGAAAGACTTTCCGGGAAAAGCGTTCTTCCGCACCATCCATACCCTTCCTCTGATCATGGCACCCATCATCGTCGGGTCTGTGTGGAAGCTGATGACGACGCCGTCGATCGGCATCATCCCCTATCTCCTGCGAAGCTGGTTCGGATACGACCTGAACATCGGCCAGAGCGCCACCGCGGCCTTCGTCATCACCATCATCATGGACGTCTGGCACTGGACCCCGCTGGTCACCCTCTCTCTGATCGCCGCACTGGTCTCGCTTCCGCCTGACCCCTTCGAACAGGCGCAGATCGATGGCGCCGGCAAGAGCCAGATCTTCTGGCACATCACGCTCCCGCTGATCCGCCCTGCCCTCCTGGCCACGGTGTTCATCAGGCTCATGGACGCGCTGCGCACAGTCGACGAAGTCCTGATGCTGACCGGCGGCGGTCCGGGGTCGGCGACGCGCTACCTCGGTGTCCACATCTTCAAGGAAGTCTTCCCCAAGACCAACTACGGCTACGGTTCGGCGATCTCCGTCGTCGTGCTCTACCTCACCATCGTCGTCTGCTGGCTGCTCTATGTCGGCCTGATTGCTCCCCGCGCGAAGAGAGGTTGAGGCGATGAACCGACATAATCCCTGGCTTTCGGTTCTCATGTGGACGCTGATAAGCTTCGCAACCCTTTTTCCGATCTACTGGCTCTTCGTCATATCGGTAAAGCAGCCCTTCGACCTGTTCTCGACGCCCGATGTCGTGCTTCGGAGCTTCTTCTGGAAAAACTATCAGGACGTGCTGACGAACGAGACCTTGCGGCGATACATGCTCAACTCGCTGATCATCTCGTCAGGCAACGCGATCCTGGTGACGACCCTCGGCTTTCTTGCCTGCTACGCGCTGACGCGCTTCGATCTTGCGGGCAAGGAGAGCATCTTCTTCTGGACGATCACCAACCGCATGGCGCCACCGGCAGTCTTCCTGCTGCCGCTCTTCCTGCTTCTAACGCAGGTCTACAGGATCGGCGACTTCACGCTGGCGGATTCCCGGCTGGGTATGATCCTTGTCTACTGCTCCTTCAACCTTCCCTTCGCCATCTGGACTCTGCGTCCGACGGTGGAGAGCATTCCGAAGGAACTGGATGAGGCTGCCTATATGGACGGCGCAAGTCCCTGGATGGTCCTCTACGACATCGTCTTTCCCTTGGCGCGACCGGGACTTGCAGTGACACTCATTCTCACCTGGGTCTTCGCGTGGAACGAATATCTGCTTGCCGCCACACTCACCAACTTCAACGCCCGCACGCTGACAACCGGCCTGTCGGAATACGTGACGACGACAGGGACGGCCTGGGGCATCATGGCTGCGATCTCCATGCTGACATTGATCCCGGCGCTCATCGTCTTCTCGGTGGTGCAGCGTCACATCGTTGCCGGCCTGACCTTCGGCGCAGTGAAAGGATAGCAAGATGGCTTCGGATACTCGAAACAACGAAAAACAGCCGGGCTTCCTGCCGATCGAGACGAACTGGTTCGACCGGCTGTTCATCTCGGTCGTGATCTGGGTCGCGCTCTCCCTGCTCTGGATGCGGTTCATCGAACCGTTCGGGCTCTCGGTGTGGTTTGCGGCGGCTATCTCCGCCGTGCTCGGCGCCTACATCGTCTGGAAGGGGTGAGCCGGTGAGCTTTGTCAACAACATCAAGACGCAAGCCGTGCTGGATTAGGGAGAAAAGACATTGGCAAACGTACAGGTCAGCGACGTCACCAAGAGGTATGGCGCTCTTCAGGTCATGCACGGCGTCAGCGTCGACATAGAAGACGGCGAGTTCGTCGTGCTGGTCGGCCCCTCCGGCTGCGGCAAGTCCACGCTGCTGCGCATGATCGCGGGTCTGGAGACTGTCAGCAGCGGCGATATCCGCATCGGCGGCCGCGTGGTCACCAATGCTCCACCGAAGGAGCGTGACATTGCCATGGTCTTCCAGAGCTACGCGCTCTACCCTCACAAGACGGTCGCAGAGAACATGGGCTTTCCGCTAAAAATGGCGAAACGCCCGAAATCGGAGATCGACGAGAAGGTCGGCAAGGCAGCCGCAATCCTCGATCTGACGCGCTATCTCGACCGCTATCCGAAGCAATTGTCAGGCGGACAGCGGCAACGCGTCGCCATGGGTCGAGCCATCGTCCGCGACCCGCAGGTCTTCCTGTTCGACGAGCCGCTGTCGAACCTCGATGCCAAGCTTCGCGTTACCATGCGCGTCGAAATCAAGGAGCTGCACCAGCGGCTGAAGACCACCACTGTCTATGTTACGCATGACCAGATCGAGGCGATGACGATGGCCAACAAGATCGTCGTCATGCGCGACGGAAGGGTGGAGCAGGTCGGCAAACCGCTCGATCTCTACGACTTCCCTGCAAACCTCTTCGTCGCAGGCTTCATCGGCAGCCCGTCGATGAACTTTCTCCAGGGCAAGATCGCAACCCGGGACGGAAAGCAGGTTGTCGTCACCGATCAGGGCGTTACCCTCCCCGTAGACCGCGTGAATGCAGAGGAAGGCAAGGCCGTGACCTACGGTATTCGCCCGGAACACATAACCATTGGCGATGACGGTATTCCGGTGGAAGTGTCGGTGTATGAGCCGACCGGTTCCGAAACACTGATCTTCGGCCGTGTCGGCGGAGTGCCGATCGATGCGCTGATCCGTGAGCGCATCGAGGTCGAACCCGGCCGGACGCTGTATTTTCATATTGATCCGCGACGGGTTCACATCTTTGATCAGGCAACAGGACAGCGATTGTAAGGCGAGGAACAAATGAATTTCGAAGGCAAAAAAGTGATCGTCACCGGTGCCGGCAAGGGCATCGGTCGCGTTGTCGCAGAGATACTGGTCAAGCGTGGGGCCAAGGTTACGGCACTCACCAGAAGTGCTGACGATGTCGTTTCCCTACGTAAGGACCTTGGTTGCGAGGCCCTTCAGGTTGACCTTGCCGACGCAAAGGCGACGCGAGAAGCCGCGCGCGCCGCACTTCCGGCAGATTTCCTTATCAACTGCGCTGGAACGACCGAACTGCAGCCCTTTCTCGAAACCACGGTCGAAGCCTTTGACCACCTGATTGCCGTCAACACGCGCGCCCCGATGATCGTTGCGCAGGAATATGCACGGTCCCTGATCGAAGACGGCCGCCACGGCGCCATCGTCAATGTATCCTCCGTTGCCGCTTTCGTCGGCATCCCGGATCATGCAGCCTATTGCGCTTCGAAGGGCGGCCTGGACGGCCTGACGCGCGTCATGGCGAAGGAACTGGCACCGCAGGGCATCCGGGTAAACGGCGTGCATCCGACGGTGACGCTGACGCCGATGGCGATCAAGGCCTGGGGCGATCCGGAGAAGGCCGCCGGAATGCAAAAGCGCATCCCGGTCGGCCGGTTCGCAGAACCCGAGGACGTGGCAGAGGTGATCCTCTTCCTGCTCTCCGACGAAGCCGCGATGGTCAACGGCATCTCCATGCCTATCGATGGCGGCTACATGATCGCGTGAGACCGTATTGCCCGGCCGAACGCGAACTGTGCGATGAAAAGCGCGGGACTTCCGACGATACGCATATGCGAACCCCGTTGGGGCCGGGACGGATCAGCCGCCGGAAGCAATCTTCCTGGCGGCGTTGATCTGTTTGCGGGCACCGGATCGTAAGTGCGCGGTTTCCGCTCCAGCGATGACGAAGGCAAAGCCGAATTTCAGAAGTTCACCGGCACGCTCACCATCATTGGCAAAAGCACAAGCAAACTTGCCATGTGCACGGCAACGGGCAACGGCATGTTGCATGGCGCTGTCGATCTCGGCGGCATTCGGCGCCACCTGATCCCCGTTCGATAGAGCAATGGAGAGATCCGACGGGCCGACAAAGATGCCATCGATGCCAGGCACGCCAAGGATATCATCGATAGCTTCGAGCGCTGCGCGTGTCTCGATCATGGCGATTGCCACCGTCAGATCATTGGCGTTCCTGAGATAGTCGTCACCCGAAAGGCCGGTATGGTTGAGGGCCAGCGAAGGACCCCAGCTGCGCTCGCCGACCGGCGGGTATTTGGTAGACCTGACGAAGGCCCTCGCATCCTCGGCCGAATTGATCATCGGCGCGATGACACCTGAAGCTCCGGCGTCGAGCAGACGCGAGGCAGAGGCGAAATCGCCGACCGGAATGCGGGCAAGCGCCGGCTTGCCGGTCACACGCACATGGCCGACAGCGGCAGCTGCAGACGGCAGGTCCCACATGCCGTGCTGCATATCGAGTACAACAGCATCAAAGGCTTCCTGGGCCAGATGATTGACCAGCAGCGGATCTGGAATGCCCACCCAAGCGGAGATCATCGCGCTTTCAGGGTTCCGGATCCGGGCTGAAAAGCCGTCGATGTCAGCTACACTCATGGCATTCTCCTCAGTTCAACAAGCCACCAATGGCCATGTATTTGACCTCGAGAAACTCTTCGATGCCGTATTTCGAACCTTCGCGGCCGATGCCGGATTGCTTCACGCCGCCGAAAGGAGCGACCGCCGTCGAAATGAGTCCCTCGTTGATACCGACAATGCCGAATTCGAGAGCCTCGGCAACCCGGAAGATGCGGCCGACGTCACGGGCATAGAAATAAGCCGCGAGACCGAAGGGCGTATCGTTCGCCATTTCGATTGCCTCCTCCTCTGTCTTGAAGCGGAAAAGCGGGGCAACCGGACCGAACGTCTCGTCCGAGAAGATTTCCGCCTCGCGGGAGACATCCGAGAGAATGGTGGGCAGATAGAAGTTACCGCCGCGCTCATCACGCTTGCCGCCGGAAACGATTTTGGCGCCGCGCTTGACGGCATCCTCAACATGCGTCTCGACCTTTTTGACCGCAGCTTCATCGATCAACGGGCCGAGCGTAACGCCCTCCTCCATGCCGTCGCCGAGCTTCAGTTTGGCAACGGCGGCTGCAAGCTTTTCGGCAAAGGCATCATGTACCGTGTCCTGTACGAGAATGCGGTTGGCGCAGACGCAGGTCTGCCCCGTATTGCGGAACTTGGAGCCCATGGCACCCTTGACCGCTTCATCGAGATCGGCGTCGTCAAAGACGATGAAGGGCGCGTTGCCGCCAAGCTCCATACTGGTCTTCTTGATGGTCGGCGCACATTCGGCAAGCAGCTTGGCGCCGACCGCCGTGCTGCCGGTGAAGGTGAGCTTGCGCACCTTCGGACTGCCGGTAATCGCAGGGCCGGTTTCAGACGAGGGGCCGGTGATGACGTTGCAGACGCCGGCCGGAAAGCCGGCTTCTTCCGCCATGACGGCCAGCGCCAGCGCCGAATAGGGCGTCTGGCTCGCCGGACGGATGACGCCGGTGCAGCCTGCCGCCCAGCCGGGCCCGGCCTTGCGGGTGATCATTGCCGAGGGGAAATTCCAGGGGGTGATCGCCGCAAAGACGCCGATCGGCTGCTTCTGCACGATCAGGCGTCGGCCGGCAACCGGCGATGGGATCGTGTCGCCATAGATGCGCCTCGCCTCCTCGGCGAACCACTCGATGAAGCTTGCGGAATAGACGACCTCGCCACGGCTTTCTGAAAGCGGCTTGCCCTGCTCGATCGTCATGATCGCCGCGAGATCCTCGATATTCTCGTGCATCAACTCGGCGAGCTTCCAGAGATAATTGGCGCGCTGCTCAGCGGTCAGCGCCGCCCATGCTTTCTGCGCCTTATAGGCAGCGTCGATCGCGCGGTTCGTCTCGACGGCGCTCATGGCCGGTACGGCGCCGATCACCTCGCCGGTCGCGGGATTGGTGACATCGTAAGTGCGGCCGCTATCGGCATGCACCCATTGGCCGTCAATATAATTCGCTTCGCGAAAAAGCTCCGAGCGGCGGAGCTTGTAGCCCGAAAGTCTATTGCTCATGACTGGATACCTTCCATGAAACGCCGCCGCCAGGGATCAGGCGGCCGGAATATTTTCGTCATCAGGGGCGAAGTTCGATCCCCGCAACGCTTCGCAAACGGCGCGGGTCACATCCGCCGTGGTTGCCTTGCCACCAAGATCTGGTGTGAGAATGCCGGCTGCACAGACCTGTTCCACTGCCGAAATCAGTATCTTTGCCGCAGTCACCTCGCCAAGGTGTTCCAGCATCAGCGATGCTGTCCAAAAACTTCCGACCGGGTTGGCGATACCTTTGCCGGTAATATCGAAAGCCGAACCATGGATCGGCTCGAACATCGAGGGGAACCGGCGCTCCGGATCGACATTGCCAGTTGGCGCGATGCCGAGCGAGCCGGCGAGTGCGGCCGCGAGATCAGACAGGATATCGGCATGCAGGTTGGTTGCAACGACCGTGTCGATACTCTTCGGTTTTGCGACCATGCGGAAGGTCATCGCGTCGACCAGTTCCTTGTCCCAGGTCACATCTGGGAAATCCTTGCCGACCTCAGCTGCAATCTCGTCCCACAGCACGAGACCATAACGCTGGGCATTGGACTTGGTGACGACGGTCAAGAGCTTGCGCGGCCGCTTCTGCGCCTCGCGGAAGGCAAAGCGCATGATGCGCTCGACCCCGCGGCGCGTGAAGATCGAGGTCTCGGTCGCCACTTCCTCGGGCAGGCCGACATGGGCGCGGCCGCCATGGCCGGAATATTCACCCTCGGAATTTTCGCGCACGATCAGCCAGTCGAGATCGCCTTCCTCGACACCCCTCAGCGGGCTCTTCACGCCGGGGAAGATGCGGGTCGGGCGGATATTGGCGTACTGGTCGAGACGCTGGCAGATCGGCAGGCGAAGGCCCCAGAGCGTCACATGATCGGGCACGTCAGGCGCCCCGACAGCGCCGAAATAGATGGCATCGGCTTGCTTGAGCAGAGACAGGGCGTTGTCCGGCATGAAGGCACCGGTCTTGCGATAGCGCTCGCTGCCCCAGTCATAGGGCTCGATGTCGAGCGCGAAGGTGCCACTACGGGCGGCCAGCACGTCGAGCGCTTCGAGGCCGGCGGCGATGACTTCGGGGCCGATGCCGTCGCCCGGAACGGAAGCGATGCGGTAGCGGCGGAGCGGGGTATTGGTATTGGCGTTCATGATATCCCCACTAATCGTCAGATGAGGCCGCCATTGAGCAGCAGTATCTGCCTGCTAATCATACGGCTGTCGTCGCAGGCAAGAAACAGGCAGGCATTGGCCAAATCCTAGACCTTGATCTCCTCGGGAATGCATTGAAGCTTCACTCCGTCGGCGATCCTGCTTTCATGGCCGTTGAGTTCTTGCACAGGCCGCCAAGATTCCCAACAATATTGTTGCGATATCCGCTGCCCGCGTATAGGGCGCAAAGATATGGTGGAAACATGCGACAGGAGACAGCGTGGATCAAATCGAGACCCGGGATGACACCTCATCCTTAGCCCGCATCGAGCGGATCGTGCGCAGCCTTGAGGAAGAAATCGTGCTCGGGCGGCTGAGGCCGCGCGAGCGTCTGCTCGAGGAGGAACTGGCCAAGCATTTCGATGCCAAGCGCCATGTGATCCGTGCCGCACTCTCCGAACTGGAGACGATGGGCATCATCGTGCGCCAGCCGAACAAGGGCGCGGCAGTGCGCGACTTCTCCCCGCTCGAGGTCGAACAGATCTACGACGTTCGGCTGCTGCTCGAAGGCCACGCCGCCTTGATCATGCCGCTGCCGGCCGCCCCTGAGGTGCTGGAAAAACTTCGTGTGATCCAAGCCCGCCACAGCAAGGCCGTTGACGACCACGAGCCGCGCGTGGTTTTTCGCGCCAATCTGGAATTTCACCGGGTGCTCTTCGGCGCCTGCGGCAATCCCTATCTCGCCGAGCAGATCGATGCGCTGGCCTCACGCGCCCATGCGATCCGCTTTCACGCGATCGTCGATGAAAGCCTGGTCAACAGCGCCCGCGAGGAGCACGGTCTGATGATCGACTATATGGAAAAAGGCGATCGAGAAAAGCTCATCGAGATCGTTGGCCATCATATCCTACCGTCGAAGGAAGCCTACCTACGGCTGGCGAGCACGCAATGGGCGCATCCGTTCCGCTAAACCTCACTCCATGCAGCCCGGCGACGCCGAGCAGCCGTTCCACGGCATCGTGATCCGCCGTTAGTTCCGACGGCGTGCCGGTCCAGGCGAGCCGGCCGCGTTCAAGAATGATAACGCGATCGGCAAAATCAAGTGCGCTCTGGATACGTTGCTCGACAAGCAGGATGGTTACATCGCCAGCCTTGGCGAGTTCGCCAAAAGCCGCCATCAGTTCCTCGCAGATGACAGGCGCCAGCCCCTCCAACGGTTCATCAAGCAAAAGTACGGACGGGCGACCGAGAATAGTGCGAGCCGTCGAGAGCATCTGCTGCTCCCCGCCGGAGAGCTGATTGCCGAGGTTCCTGCGCCTTTCCTTCAGCCTCGGGAACATCGCATAGGCCTCTTCCAGCGCCGTCTTCGGGCGCCCCTTCAGACCGACGAACAGGTTTTCCTCTACAGTCAGCGTCGGGAAGACGCAGCGTGCCTGGGGCACATAGCCGAGGCCGCGATGGGCGCGTGTGGCAGTCGGCGCATCTGTGAGATCGGTTTCGCCGAGCCTGATGCGCCCGCCATATCGTTTCGTCTGGCCGGCCAGCGTTGCAAGCAGCGTCGTCTTGCCCATGCCATTTCGGCCAAGAATGGCGAGACGGCAGCCTGATGGCGCCGAGAAGGACACGCCTTCCAGCACCTTGGTCGGACCGTAGCCGGCGGACAGGTTTTCAACATCAAGCGACATGGCCGGCATTGGCATAGCTCCCCAAATAGGCCTCACGGACACGGGCGTCCTTCGTCACCTCGGACGGTGAGCCGTCAAAAATGATCGCGCCGGCCGCCAGCACGATGACCCGCTTGGCGAAACGGAAGACGAGGTCCATGTCGTGCTCGATCATCAGCACGGCGAGATCGGCTGGAAGATCGGCAAGCGCCTGTTCGATACGGCCGGTATCGCTTTGCGGCACGCCGGCTGCCGGCTCATCGAGCAGCAACACCTTCGGCTTGAGCGCAAGCGCCAGCGCGATTTCCAACAGCCGCTGCTGGCCATAGGCGATCTCGGCGACCTTGCGATGCATCAGCGGTCCGAGGCCGAGCTTGTCCAGCAGCTCATCGACCTCTGCCATGACATCAGGCATGGCCAAAAAATTGCCAATGAGGCGACCGGTTCGTCCTTTCCGGCGCAGGACGGCAAGCGCGACATGTTCGGATGGAGTCATATCCTGGAACAAGCGCGTGACCTGGAACGAGCGAACGAGCCCACGCCTCACGCGACCGATGGCGTCCACTCTCGTCACCGCCTCACCTGCTAGCCGCACCTCGCCGGAGTCGGGCGGCAGATTGCCGGTAACCAGATTGACGAAGGTCGTCTTGCCGGCGCCGTTCGGGCCGATCAGGGCGATGCGATCGCCTGATGACATGGAAAGCGACACGTCATTGGTCACAGCCAGGCCGCCGAAGGCTTTCTTCAGATGGGCGACTTCGAAAACTGCGCTCATGGGCGTGGCTCCTTGCCGCGGGCAATCAAGGTTGCAGCCGTGCCATAAAGGCCCTTGGGTGCGAAAAGCACGACCGCTATCAACAGGGCGCCGATCATCGTCAACCAGTGAAAGGGATTGGCCGCGGAAACATAGTCTTCGAACAGCATGAAAATGACAGTGCCTGAAAGCGCGCCGAAGAGCGACCCCGTGCCGCCCAGCACCAGCATGACCAGCGCTTCAGCCGATTGGGTAAAGGACAGGCTGTCGAGGCCGACGACCTGGGTGGAGATCGCGTTCAAGGCACCGCCGACACCGGCGACCGCACCCGAGAGCACATACATCTTTGCAAGGGCCGCCTTCGGCGATGCGCCGATGGCACGGATGCGCAACGGATCCTCCTTGATGCCGCGGCAAAGCATGCCGAAGGGCGAGCGCACGAGAAGCCGCAGCAGCATGAAGACGATCAAGAGCAGAGCGACACCGAAGCCGTAGGCAGTACGGCCATAGAGATCGAATTCGAACATGCCGAAGATCGGATCGGGCGAAATGCCGGATAGGCCGTCGCTGCCACCGGTCCAGGACGACGCCTTGTTGGCGAATTCGTGGAAGAGGTTGATGAGCGCAATCGACAGGACGAGTTGCGGCAAGCCGTGAGCGCGAAGGATGACGGCGCCGCAGATGAGGCCTGCGATCGCTCCGCCCAAAATGCCGGCGACCGTCATCAACAGCGGATCGTTGATGCCGTAATGGGCCGAAAGAATGCCGGCCGCATAGGCACCAGAGCCGAAGAGCGCAGCATGGCCGAGGGTCGCAATGCCGGCATAGCCGGTGACGAGATCGAGCGACAGCACCAGGAGGGCGATGCCGATAATGCGCGTCAGCAGCGCCAGATTGTCCGGAAAGGCGAAGTATCCGATGACAGCGGCAACAACGATAACAGCAAGACCGGCAAGATCACGGTTGAGCGCACTGCGCCGGCGCTGGATCAGGATTTCCTTGTCGTGCATGGCGAGCGTCATTTCGCCCTCCCGGCAAGGCCGCGGGGAAAGATGCAGATGATGGCGATGACAGCGAGATAAAAGAAGAATTCGCCGAATTCCGGCATGAGATAACGTCCTGTCGTATCGATCGCCCCGAGCAGCAGGCAGGCGATCAGCGCCCCGGGGATAGAGCCCGCACCGCCGACCGAGACGACGACGAGGAACGTCACCATGTAGCGCAACGCATAATAGGGCTCGACCGGCAGAAGCTCGGCGCCGACGACACCGCCGAGCGCAGCGAGGCCAACCGCAACGCCGAAGCTGACGGCATAGATGATCTCGGTGCGCACGCCGAGGGCGGCCGCCATGGGCGCATTATCGACCGAGGCGCGCAGCTTCACACCGAAGCTTGTCCGGTCGATCACGAACCAGAGGCCGAGGGCGACAGCCAGACCACAGACGATGGCAAAGAGCCGGTGAACGGGAATGGTGCGGAAGCCCAGATCGGCTGATCCCTGCAAAGCCTCGGCAAGCGGAATGGTCTTCAGCGTCGGCCCCATGAGATAGTTGGCAATACCGATGACACAGAAGGTGATGCCGATCGTCATCAGCACCTGCGTCAGTTCCGGCGCACCATAGATGCGCCGATAGAGGAAACGCTCGATCGGAATGGCGATGAGAATGGTCATGGCAACTGCAGTGATGATTGCGACCGCATAACCGAGGCCCAGATCGCGGGCGACATAGGAGGCCACATAGCCACCGATCATCGCGAAGGCGCCATGCGCCAGGTTGACGACGCGCATCAGCCCCATCGTCACCGAAAGGCCGATCGATATGACGAAAAGCACCATGCCATAGGCAAATGCATCCACGGCTATGCTGAAGACTGTCTGCATGGAACGACCCTGCGTTAATGCGGCGGACCCTGCCGGAAGCCGGCGGAAGATCTCCGCCGGGTCCGTCGCATGTCTCTTTCGACAAGAGTGACCTTTACTTTGCGGCCGCAAGGCCCGGATCACCCTGTTTTTCGAAGGTCTGGACTTCCTTGTTGATGTAGGTCCCGTCATCGCCCTTGGCGACTTCGCGCAGATAGATGTTCTGCGTGATGTGGCGGCTTTCCGGATCGATGGAAACCGGGCCGCGCGGGCTTACCCAGGAAAGGCCCTTCACCGCATCGACGGCCTTCTGCGCATCCTGCTTGCCGCCTGTCGCCTCGATCATCTTGTAGATGACATACATGCCGTCATAAGCACTGACGGCCGGGAAGGAGAGCTCCGCCTTGTTGCCGATCGCCTTGGAGGCCGCTTCGACGAACGTCTTGTTTTCCGGAGAGTCATGCGACACCGCGTAGTGAAAGGTCGTCTGGATGCCGAGGGCCGCATCGCCGAGCGCTGGCAGGTCGGACTCCTGCGTCAGGTCGCCGGGCGCAAAGAACTTGACGCCGGCAGCTTTGAGGCCGTTTTCATTGTAAGCCTTGACGAATCCAAGCGTCGTCGGACCCGACGGCAGGAAGGCGAAAACGCCCTGTGCGCCTGAATCCTTGATGCGCTGCATGATCGGGCTGAAGTCATTGGTCGCGAGCGGCATGCGGATCGCCTCAACCACCTGCCCGCCAGCCTTCTCAAAGCCCGCCTTGAAGGCGTTTTCGGCATCGATCCCCGGACCATAATCGCTGACGACGGAGATCACCTTCTTGACGCCGGCATCAAAGGCGACCTTGGCGATCGGCGTCGAGGTCTGCCAGGTGGTGAAGGATGTGCGCACGACAAGCGGGCTTTTAGTGACGATCACCGAGGTGGCGGCGTTCATGATGACCATCGGCACGTTGCCTTGCTTCAGGATCGGCGTCACCGCCATCGCATCTGGCGTGAAGTAGAAGCCAGCGAGATACTGGACCTTTTCCTTGACGATCAGCTCCTGCGCCAGCGCCTTGGACTGGGCCGGATCGGCCTGCGGCACGTCCCGGTAGACGATTTCGACCGTGTCATTGCCGACCTTGTTGCCGTTCAGCGCCATATAGGCATCGATACCGGCTTTGAAATTCTTGCCCTGGAGGGCAAACGGACCGGAAAACGGCCCGATCACGCCGACCTTGATCGTGTCGGCATACGCGGTCCCGCCAAGGACCATAGCCGCGACGGCGGCGATAACCAGCTTCTTCATTGTTGCAGTTCCTCCCTTTGTCAAAGGTGCCGCCCTCCATGGTATCGGCACCGGTCTTAAATCATCCCGTCAGAACGGCAATCCGACGTAGTTTTCCGCAAGTGCCGTCGAAGCGGCGCGGGAATCGGTGAGATAGTCGAGTTCGGCCTCCTGGATCTTCTGGTCGAAATCGCCGGTATCCGGGAAACGATGCATCATCGTCGTCATCCACCAGGAAAAACGCACCGCCTTCCAGACCCGTGCGAGCGCTTTCTGCGAGTAGGCGTCGATGCCGGCGCTCGAGCGAGCGTCATAGAATTCCCTCAAGCCTTCGAACAGATAATGCACGTCGCTCACGGCAAGATTCAGCCCCTTGGCACCGGTCGGCGGCACGATATGGGCAGCATCGCCGACAAGGAACAGTCGGTCGAAGCGCATGGGTTCGGCCACGAAGGAGCGCAGCGGCGCGATCGACTTTTCGAAGGACGGCGCAGTCTTCAGCGCTTGGGCGTGATGCGTCGGCAGGCGGCGGCGCAATTCATCCCAGAAGCGGTCGTCGCTCCAGTCATCGACCTTCTCATCGAGGGAACACTGGATGTAATAGCGGCTGCGGGTCGCTGACCGCATGGAACAGAGCGCAAAGCCGCGCGGGTGATTGGCATAGATGAGCTCGTGATTGACAGGGGCGACATCGGCAAGCAGGCCAAGCCAGCCAAAGGGATAGACTTTTTCGAAGGTCCTGATCGCCTTTTCCGGAACCGCCTTGCGGCTCGCCCCGTGAAAACCGTCGCAGCCGGCGATGAAATCGCAGTCGATACGATGGGTGACGCCATCCTTCTCATAGGTCACGTAAGGCGAGCTGCTGTCGAAGTCGTGCGGCGTTGCATTGGCAGCGTCATAGACCGTCAGGGCGCCGCTTGCCTCGCGCGTAACCATCAGGTCGCGCGTTACCTCGGTCTGGCCGTAGACGGTGACGCGCTTGCCGCCGGTGAGTTCGTAAAGGTCGATGCGGTGATCGCGCCCGTCAAATGCCAATGAAAAGCCGTCGTGCGGCAGGCCTTCGGCATGCAGACGGGAAGCCGATCGCGCCTCATCCAGGAGGCCGACAGTGCCCTCTTCCAGCACACCGGCGCGAACGCGGCCGAGAATGTAGTCCTTGCCCACCCGATCGAGAATGACATTATCGATGCCGGCTTCCGTCAGAAGCTGGCCGAGCAGCAGACCCGAAGGTCCCGAGCCGATGATGGCGATCTGGGTGCGCAATTGCTTCCTCCCTGCAATTTTGCGTTTTGACAATTCTGCCGCGTCGCGCCCGAAGCAACAATGGACTTTCCCACCTAAAAATTGCACAAATCGAACATTAGAATGGAAGGAAACTCATGATGACGCATGTGCCGACCTATGAGCTCTATGGGGAAACATCAGGCAATGAACCTGATTTTTGGCTGCATTGCGAAACGATTCCCTCACGCAGCAGCCTGCACCATTGGGAGATCAAGCCGCACCGGCATGCAAGTTTCTTTCAGATATTGTACATCGATGCCGGCGCCGGCGATGCAGTCTTCGGAGAGCGGAGCCACGCGATCCAGCCACCGGCAGTCGTCACAGTTCCTCCGGGCCTAGACCACGGCTTTCGTTTCTCGCGGGATATCGACGGCCTCGTCATCACAATGCTGAGCGCCAATCTCAGCCATCTTCCGGGCGACCGCAGCAGGCTCGGCGAGTGGCTTGCTGTGCCGCACCTCACCCCGCTCGATCCGGAAGATCCCGACGCCGCCTATCTCATGCAGAGCCTCAAGCGGCTGGGCGAAGAATATCGCAACAATCGCAGCGGCCGCAGTGAGCTTCTCGCCTCCTATGTCGATATCGCGCTCAGACTGACGGTGAGGATTTCCTACCAGGAGGTTGCCAGCCAGTTCCCGGCCGATGAAAACGAGCGGCGGATGGAGCAATTGAATGGCCTCATCCAGCAGCACTTCCGCTCCCACAAGCCGGCTTCCTTCTACGCCAGGGAAGTCGGCGTTTCACCGACGCACCTCAACCGCATCGTCCGCTTGATGACGGGAAGGACGGTCCACGAGCTGATCGCCAGCAAGCTCATCGACGAGGCCAAACGTGAACTCGTATTCACACTCGCGAGCATGCAGGAGGTCAGCTATCGGCTGGGCTTTGCCGACCCGGCCTATTTCTCCCGCTTTTTCCTCAAACATGCGGGCGAGACGCCCAAGGATTGGCGCAAGCGGGAAAAGAACAGGCTTGAACGAGCCTAAGCCGTGCGGCGCGCCGGCGCGTCCTGCAGGAATTCCTCGATGAAGCGCTTCTGCAGGAGAATGCCATCCCACTCGTCCGCAAAGAACGGCGAGTCATAGATCAGCGTGTAGGGTCCTGCATAACCGGCCTTCTCGCACATCTCCAGGCAATGGCGATAATCTGCAGCATCGATGCCGGAAGCATCATAGTTGGCTTTGGCATGGCAGATTTCCGCACGCCGCATGATATCCGCAAGGCCTTCGTATTTTCCGGGTGCCGCCCAATTTCCGAGGTCACCATTCAGACCCACCTTGCCGCCGATCTCGTCCAGCAGCCAGTTCATTTCCTTCGGCGACGGCAAAAGGGCAAACCAGTTTTCGGTAACGACGCGCACGCCGCTTCCCTCCGCCTGTCCCGCCAGCCATTTCAGATGCTGCGCGGAGCGCGCAAGGTTTTCCTCAACAGGCGCCTGCTTGCCGGCGATAACGCGGATGCGCTCGGCACCGAGAGCCTTTGCGATACCGATCCAGCCGGCAATCCAGTCTATGTCGCGTTCTGCCGTCTCGGCGTTGCTGGGATCGCCGTCTTCGACAAGCAGCGTCTGGAAAAGAATTTCGGACGCCTTCAGCGCATCGCGCATTTCACCAAGGTAGGAGGCGTCAAGGCTCGGCAAATGGAAGGAGCAGACCTCCAGCCGGCCAAGCCCACGCTCGGCGAGCATGCGCGGCACTTCGAGCAGGCTGACCGTGCCCGGCCCGTAAGGCTCCTGGCGCGCCGCGCTTTTCTGCGGATCGGGGCTATAGGGGTAGGTTGCACCCAGCATCCGGTGAAGCGACCACGTGGACACCGCAAACCGGCCGTTCTGCAAAGCCTGCATCTTTCATCTCCTCCCATTTCCTCGGGAGGACATTGGCAAGAATGGCGGGCGGCATCAAGCCCGCAATCACCTAGATCCGGTCATCGCGGATGACCGCTTCGGCCGAAAGCGAAACGGCAAGCAGCGCTTCGTCACGGTTTGCCGGTGCCGACAACAGGAAACCGACCGGCATATCCGCCTCGCCGCGGCCGCAGGGAATGGAGACGCCGCACCAGTCCAGGAAATTACCGAGCGCAGTATTGCGTAGCGTCTTGCCGTTCGTCGCAATGAAAAGCTCATCGTCGCGCTCCAGCGCTGCGATCGGCGGCGCCACATGGGCGACCGAAGGAAAGGCGATCAAGCGGTTACCGACCAACCGTTCGACATCGGCGATCATCCGGGCACGCGCAGCAAGAATGGCGATATAGTCAGGCATGCTGGTTTTCTCGCCCAGGCGCGTGCGCATGACGACGCGATGGTCCATGCGTGCGGCCTCCTGTCCCGCCAGCCGTTCGCGATGGAGAGCGAAAGCTTCCGCAGTGACGAGAGAACCATATTTTGCCATCAGTGCCAGGATCTCATCGAAAGCCGGGATTTCGATCGGACTGATATGGGCACCTGCGGCACGCAGGCGCGCGACACCACCTTCAAAGGCTTCGGCCACGCCGGAACCCAGGCCGTCGAACACGACATTCCCGGGGATGACGATCTCCACGCCCCGCAGGGGCTGCCGAGTGATGGCGGACGCCGTCAGTCCACGCATGGCAGCGTCGATCCAGACGGCGTCCTGCACGGACCGGCAGAGGGGGCCAAGCGAGTCGAGGCTCGTCGAAAGCGGGTAGACGCCTTCCATGGCATAGCGCCCGCGGGTGGCCTTGTAGCCGACAATACCGTTCAGGGCGGCCGGAATACGCACCGAGCCGCCGGTATCCGTGCCCATTGCAACCGGCACCAGGCCTGCGGCAACAGCCACGCCGGCGCCGGAGGACGAACCGCCGGGGATACGTGGCTCATCCTTGCTGGAGGGATTTTCCGGCGTGCCGTAATGCGGATTGATGCCGAGGCCGGAAAAGGCGAATTCGCTCATATTGGTGCGGCCGATGGCCACCATCCCGGCATTCTTCAAGGTCGTGACGATGGCGGCATCCTGTTTGGCAGGCGCATTACCCGCCAGAACAACCGAACCCGCCGTGGTTGCCATGCCCTCAATGTCGAAGAGATCCTTCCAGGCGATTGGAATGCCGTCGAGGACGCCGAGGGAACGTCCGTCGCGAACGCGCTTCGAAGACGCGTGTGCTTCCTGCATCGCCCGCTCACGCAACAGGACCGTGAAGACAGCCCTGTCGGCGTATTGATCGATCCGGTCGAAAAGCGCCTCGGCAATAGCCACAGGATCGGCTTTGCCGCCCTGGATGAGAAGAGAAAGCTGAGCGATCGACATCGCACCGAAAGAAAGGGCCATGAAGGAGAGTCCTGTGGAAAACAAATAGGATTTACCGCCTATCATTTCGCGCGACCAGCCCTTGCACAGCTTTTCACGATGATTGGTACGATTTTGTGAACACTGAGTTTGATTTAGCCCTCTTCAATTTACCGCAATTAAGACACACATGCGGTGCTGCACGCGGGAAGCGGATAGGCGCGCCATTAGCTTGCCTTCCCAAGCCGTATCCCGGTGCATTGCAGGAGACTTGAAATGATACAATCTGAAACTTGGACCTCCGGTCACCAGGATATGGTGCACCAGCATGTGAAGGAGGACGTGAGCTACGGCGAAGCTGAACGCGACTACGCCGACCACGTCAGCGCACAGAAGCTGTCGGTCCTGGAGCGGATCGTGGTCGTCGGCGCCCTGGTACTGCTGAGCTTTGTAGGCTTCACGGCACCATCGGCACAAACGACAGCGACCGATCCGATGACCACTTCAGCCATTGAAGAGGTTACTCCTCCGGGTGATAGTCTGGTGTCGCACCATCAGCGCTACGGCCACTGCCGTGAAACGAGCCCCTACGCAGACAAGGTCTGCTAAGAGCCAGCGATTTTCGCCGGGCATGGAAATCTTTCGTCTGACGTGCATGAGAAGCATAGGAACGGAAAAGAGCCATGGCCGGTGACGTAGATTACGACCTCCACCGCTTCATCGAAGCACAGAACGGCATATACGAACAGGCTCTTGCAGAGCTGAAAGCCGGTCGCAAGCGGTCCCACTGGATGTGGTTCATTTTCCCCCAGATCGCCGGTCTCGGGACATCTTCCATGGCGGAGAAATATGCCATCCGCTCTGCCGAGGAAGCGTCATCCTATCTCGCCGATCCAATCCTCGGCAGCCGCCTGTTGCGTTGCGTCGAGGCAATCCTTTCCATCGATGCCCGCAGCGCCCATGATATCATGGGCTCCCCTGATGATTTGAAGCTGCGCTCGTCTATGACCCTGTTTGCTGCGGTCAGCGATCACGGCTCGCCGTTTCACAAAGCGATCGACCATTTCTACGATGGAAAATTCGACGAACGGACAATTTCCATACTTAGCGCCGGCAACACCTAAAGCGCCGCGATCTTTCTGTCTCGCTCCCGACGCTTTAAGTCCCTGTTTTCAGCATGTCGGCATCGCAAAACCGCTGCACACTTTAGGCGACTTGCTCTAGCCCCGCGAATGCTCCAGCGCCGTAATCTCGTCGGAGATTTCCTCGATGCGCTGTTTCAATTCGTTTTCCGTGCCGTCGTCCACTTCCTCTTCGCCGAAGCAGTAGCGTGCATCATATAATTCGAGCTTGGCTTCGAGCTCGGCACGTCTGGCATATAGACGCCGGAGATAAGCGTGATTCATCTCTGCCTCCAGATTGCTCGCAGATCAGCAGAAAACGGCCGCGGAACCCCAAGGTTCCCCAGCCTGGGTTCCTTGGCAGCCGCAAGTCAGCCGAAGGCTGAAATCGCCACGTTGCAAGCTTTTTCGAAATGGCAGGAACAGCCGCCATCCGCCATGGCTTGGCGGGTAACCCGCGCGCCTTCAAGCAGCAGTGTCAGCGTGTCGGCAAGAAGCTCCGGCTCACGTGCGCCGGCCGCCAGGCACAGGGCCGCAAGCCGGTTGCGTTGCATGGCCTTGTGGCGCTCGATCAGTTCGTGCGCCGGATGGCCCTCGCCCTTGAGTTCGATGGCCGCATTGGCGAGATCGCAACCTGCGGGCTCGCCGTTCAAACAGTGAGCCCGATCTTCGACCCAGGCAAGCAGCTGACCGCGAGCATCGCCGGGATGGGCGGCTTCGAGATCGCGCCAGATCTTCTCGGCCTTATCGGAGGCGCGGCGCAACGTCTCGCAGACCAGCTCATCCTTGGAGCCGAAATGGCGGTAGAGCGTCATCTTGTTGGTAGCAGCCGCATCCGCGATGGCATCGACGCCGATGCCGCGAATGCCGCGTTCACGGAAAAGCTCCGAAGCGGTCGAAACTATACGCTCCCTCGGAGGGATTCGATCGTCTGAAGCGGCTGCGGAGGTTTCGTTCAATTTTTCTGATTTTTTCGCGGACAGAGTCCTTGACATCGATGTGACCGATCGGTAACAAATGCATTGTTACTTACCGGTAACACCACTCTCCGCAGAAGTCAACGCCGGAGCGTTTGGCAGCAGGAGTGGAACACGGGCGACCGCCCACGAAAGGAGGACCGTACCATGAGAAAGACCAGAGAAGATTTGACCATTTCAGAAGCCCTTCGCGACCCGCTGATCGCCATGGTGCTCCGCGCCGACGGCGTAAAGCTTGAAGATTTCAAGCAACTCCTTGAGGTGGCTGCCCGTAAACGCGAGCCGCGTCCCTCCACGGCGAGCGATATGATCGGGTCCTTTGCCAGCCGCGCCAATCTGCCGGCGATGCCCTGCTTCGGCTGATCTGACCGCTGGCACCATAAGGCCCCGATCGGCACTGGGGATAAGCCCTGTTCCCAGACGGGCTGCCGCTATAAACAGGCGGCAGCCCTTGCGACGTGCAATCGTTGCGTTCCATGTCGCCAGTGCTCCTGTAGTGTTCTGGAACAATCAATTCTGAAATCTCTCCCAAGACGATGCGACGCTCGCCGCCGGGGACGCCGTCCTCATAACGGCGCCACCGGCGGTGGCTTCGGCAAGCCGCAAAAAGCACCGGCTTGCCACCGCTGACCGCAATGCCCGGCCGGAGACATAGCCCGCATCCGATCAGCCGGTATCTGCTCTGATGGGACAAGAACTCGGGCTGCGGCTTGTTGTTCCGGTCCCGCGCTGAGAACTGCTCCACGTCGGGGGATGGCAAGAGGCTCGCAGACCCCCGCGGCGCCTTCAACACTCGACAGAAAATCCTTCAGTCCCTTCCCGATCCAGCAATTTCAACGCTCGGCCACGTGCGGCTGGCTGCGTTGGCAAACGGCATCGCGATGACCGGCCGGAGATTTTATCTCCGAAGATTTTGGGATTTGCTTCGCAAGCAGCTATGCCATAGTAATGTAACAGGTTGGCATGGTAATATGAGGTACGTTGAATTGGACGGAAAGACATCGCCCGCAATCCACTCCGAAGATGAAGGTCCCGCTGAAGAGGCTGGCACCAAGGGCGCCCGCCGCGCCCGCGTCAGCGGTATCGACCGCGCGCTGCAGGTGATCGACCACCTTTACGAGACGGGATCGCCGGCCGGTGTCTATGCCATCGCCAAGGCTGTGAAGGCGCCGCTTTCGACCGTCTATGTCATCGTCGACGATCTGGTCGAAAAGAACATGCTGACGCGCCAGTCCGACGGCTCCATCTGGCTCGGCTCGCGGCTCTACCATTACGGCCTTGCCTATGCCCGCTCGCTGGACTTCATGAGTGTGGCTACGCACGAAATGCACGACCTTTGCCGTCAGGCTGGCGAAACCGTTCAGGTTTGCGGTCGTGACGGTGATTTCATGCTGGTTCTCGCCATGGCCGATGGCCCCAGCCATTTCCAGGTCGCCTCGCGTGTCGGTACCCGCGTGCCCCTCAACTGGACGGCGTCCGGTCGCCTTCTGGTCGGCCATCTACAGGAAGACGAGCGCATCGAGCTCTTCAAGCGCTGCGCCCGCTCTTCGCCGACAGGGCGCGCCGAAATCGACGCAGCGACTTTGTCCGAATCGGCGGGCAAGGCCTTCGAATCGCGCCTGTCGATCCAGGCGGGTGAATCCGATTATGCGGTCGCCTGCATCGCCTCACCGATCTGCGATCGTGAGGGCCAGTGCATTGCCACCATTTCCATCGTTCTGCCGGAGCAGAAGGCATTTTCGGACGAAAGCCACTACACCGCGCATGTGCGCAGCTCCGCCGAACGCATCGAAAAGCTGATGGGCTGGCGCGGTCACTGAGCGGTTGCCTCAAACGGACGTGCGCCCCTGCTTCCTGACCCTGGCAGGCGGCGGCGAAGCGAACGACGTCATTCCGCCGCGGCGAAGGGCGGCTCCTTGTTCGCATAGTACTTCGCTGCCTCATCGATCTCTTCCGGCGTCATCGCGCGGGCGACATTGCGCATTTGGCTGCTGATGTCGTTCTGCCGCGACCCGGATACAAAGGCCATGAGCTGCGTCTTCAAGTACAATTCCGACTGGCCTTCGAGCCAGGGACTGCCGAGCTTGTTCTCGATACCGCCGTGACACGAACCGCAAGGCGCAACGCCGCGTGTCGGCGCGCCGCTGGCGACGATCCTCGGCACCGGATTGCTGCCCGATGGATGGAAGCCCGGAAGCCGCGGCAGGTAGGAATAGTAGGCAGCCAGATCCTGCATGTCCTGCTCGGTCAACTTTACGGCAAACGGGCTCATGACGGCGTTGACACGCACGCCGTCCTTGAAGTCGCGAAGCTGCTTGTAGATGACGCTCGCATACTGCCCCGCGAGGTTGGGAGAATCCGCACGGCTGATACCTGTCGGGCCGTGACAGATCGCACACTGTTGAGCCAGCGTTGCTCCGCGCCCGATTGCCTCGTTGTCCCGCTTTCTCGGCACCGCCGTCGCGACCTTGACCAGCGACGTCTTGTAGTCTGGCTTGACCGTCTCGGAAGGCGCTCCTGGCTGAGGTAATCCGGCGGCCCGGCAGATCGAATCCCAGATGCTGGCCACCTGCTCTCTTGCCTCAAGACGCGGCAGAAGCACGAAACCAAGACCCGCTGCGATAACGAAAATGACGACCGTAAGGGTCACGCTCATGACCGTCCACCTGTTGCGGAACCTGATCAGCTTGTCACCTGCCATCATCGTTCTCCGACATAGACCGCCGGTACGGACGTATCGTCCCGCACGGCAAGCTGCAGGATTGGATAGCCGTAGTTCGTGATGGTCAGCCCGACCATCAGGGCGATCCAGAGACGGTAGCTGTTGAGCGCCGCTGGCACCCTGGTGGGCGGATGAACGGCGATTGCGAAGCGATATTCCTCGGGTTGCCGCGGTACTGCAAACTGCGTCCGGACCAGAATGGCGATGAACAGGAGGCCGGAAGCAACGAGAATGAAGCCGCCGAAGGCAGAGAACACGACTGACAACGCCTCGTTGGCAAGCGCCGGGTCCGTGTAGTCGAAGAACGACATTCGCCGCGGCATGCCAAGGATGCCGACATAGTGCCAGGGAAATGTCGTCACGATCATTCCGACGAACCAGAGCCAGAGCTGCAGCCTGACAAGCCCGAGGCTGACGAGCGGGCGGCCGGTCAGATGGGGCCAGAGATCATAGGCGATGGCAAAGTACATGATAACGATCGCGCCGCCGAAGATGAGATGGAAATGCCCGGTAATCCACTGCGTGTTGTGGATCGAGGCATCCAGCTGGTAACTCATGTTGATGAGGCCGCCCGCACCGCCGAAGCCGAGCATGATGAAAGAGAATGTCACCGCCAGCATCATCGGATTGCGCCACGGCAGCACCTTCAGCCAGCCGAATATGCCCTTGCCGCCTCGTGCGCGGGCTGCAATCTCCACCGAAGCGCAGATGGTAAATACGGTAAGTAGTGTCGGAAGTGCGACAAGAGCGGTGAAGGCGGAGTGGATGAATTTGAAGCCAGCTCCAACCTGCGGATCGGCAAAAGCGTGGTGGATGCCGATCGGCATAGCCACAACCAGGAACAGGATGAATGAAATCCGAGCCATCGTATCGCTGTAGATCCGCCCGCCGATCGACCGCGGAACGATCGTGTAATAGGCGATATAGGTGGGCATCAGCCAGAAGTAGACGATCGCATGCAATGTCCATGAGAAGAACACGCGGGCAAGGCCAGCATCGATCGTCGACCTGAAGCCGAGCGCTACCGGAAGGATCTGCAACAGAAGTTCGAGCGCCGCCCCGACGGCGGTCCAGCCCCAAAGATACGATCCGGCAACATTGGCAAACATCGGCAGCGGCACCGGGGCGCCGGGATTGGCCTTCTTCCAGATCCCCAGATTGACGGACATCAGCGCCACCCAAATCCAGGATCCGACGACGACCATCACGACACCGAGGTAGTAGAAGGGGCTACCGATCAGTGGCGGGTAAAAGGTGTAGAGAACGGACGCCATCCCGAGCGCAACCGGGATCATCGCGACCACAGAGCCGACGGCGATCAGCCAGAATCCCGCCCACGCCCAGCGCACGCCGATGAGATTTTGCTTCAGGGAAGACTCGCTGATCGCATATCCGAAGGCCATCGCCAACAGGGTCGGGAACACGTAGCCCATGACGGTGCCGTGCGCCGTCAGCGAGCGGTAATACCATTCCGGATTGTTGACCCAGGGAGAAAGCGGGCTGCGGACATACATCTGCCAGGCACCGAGCAGCAGAGCCACGCCGAAGACGGCAAAGGCGAGCCAGAAGTGCGCGATAATCAGCCTGCGATTATGGAGCACAGGAAAGCCTCCTCTTGTCTGCCATTTCCGAAAGGAACTGCTGTTTGTCCACGACCTTCACCCTTGCCCACATGCCTTCGTGGCCGACGCTGCAAAACTCCTGGCAGGGCATCAGATGGTCGCCGGGCGCTGCAAAGCTCGCCTTCTGGATCGACACGTAGCCCGGCACGAGCATCGTATTGATATTGGTGCCCTGAATGAGGAAACCGTGCACGACGTCGGCGCTGGTGGCCCGAAACGTGAGCGGTGTCTCAGCCGGCACCACGATGCAGGGCGGCGAGAAGGAATATTGCTGCCCGATCGCGCGCACCGTCACGGAGCCGTCGGATTCGACGGCGCTGCCGAGATTGGATTCGATGAATTCGCCCGCCAGGTGGATCGTGGTGGGATCGATTGTCTCGACGGTCGTCTGCGGCATCGTGGCGTTGTGGATGCCTGCGAAAGCTGCCATCCCCGCCAGAAAGACGATGATAAGGACCGCAACGGTTGCCCAGCGTCGCTCGACGCGCTCTGAGACCGCCGCTGCCTGATTATGCATATCGGTCATCAGCCGCTCCTGGGCACGAATACGAGCAGATAGAAAAGCAACCACATAAGAACGACGATCGCAGTCGCTATCCCCGCGACGACGACGGCACCATGCGGTCCCTCGGCAACGATCCTCTCGACGAGGGCGTCGTCGGGAGCATCTGAAGGATCTTCCGAATTGATCATGACGTCCTCATTGGAGTGGAGCGGAACGAAGTTTGTTCGCCTCGGACGCGCTGACCGGCGTGCCGCGATTGCCCCAAGCGGTCCTGATGTAGGACACCACGGCGGCAACCTCGTCGTCCGACAGCGTCACGGCAAATGGCGGCATTCCGTGCGGCATGGGGTTCTTTTCGGTCGCAGGCGGATAGCCGCCGTTGAGCACCATACGTATCCCGTTCACTGCCGATTCCATCTGGATCGACTGATTGCCGGCCAGTGGCGGATAGTGCGGCGGTCTGCCTTCGCCGCCCGCGCCATGACAGCTCGCACATTGCTTGTCGTAAACCGCCTTCCCGAGACTGATGAGAAGACTTGCCTCCTGCGTTCTGACGGATGTCCGAGGCGGCGCAGGCTCATCCTGCGCGATGCTCTTCAGATAAACGGCCATCGCCCGGATGTCCTCATCCGTCATATACTGGAGACTGTTGAAGACCACCTCCGCCATCGGGCCATAGACGGCGCCACGCGTCGAGACGCCTTTCTGCAGGAGGTCGGAAATCTCTTCGATCGACCAGTCGCCCAGCCCCGCCTCCTTGTTGGACGTCAGCGACGGCGCATACCAGTCCTGCATCGGTATCAGCCCGCCCTGAAAAGCTTCCGACTCGCGACTTCCTCCGAGCGCATTGATCGGGCTATGGCACATGCCGCAATGTCCAAGGCCTTCCACCAGGTAGGCGCCCCGGTTCCATTCCTCGGACTGCTTAGGGTCCTGCGTGAATTCGCCTTCCTTGAAAAAGAGCGTTCTCCATCCGAGAATGAGGGAGCGATTATTGTAGGGAAAGTCGAGCTCGTGCGGACGGTTTGGTTGATGGACAGGCGGGATTGACTTGAGATAGGCGAAGATCGCATCACTGTCTTCGCGGGTCACCTTGGTATAGGACCCGAACGGCATGGCTGGATAGAGCAGCCCCCCGTCGGGGAAACGGCCGTGGTGCATCGTGTTGTAGAAGTCGTCAGCGGACCACGCGCCAATACCCGTCCCGTCCGGCGTGATGTTCGACGTATAGATGGTGCCAAACGGCGTCGGCATGGCGCGTCCGCCCGAGAAGAGCTTTCCCTCCGGTGCCGTATGGCAGGCGACACAGTCCCCGGCGCGGGCGAGATATTCGCCCTTTTTGACGACATCGGAGGAGTTGTTCGGCTGTGGAGACTGTGCTGCGACGGGCGAAAGGGCTGCCACAAGCGCCACCATCGACGACAGAACAAGGGCTGGCAGAATTCTCATATGCGCGCTCATGGCTTGTTGCCCTCCGGCTGGCTGCCACATGCGAAGGGCAAGGAATAGGATCCGGCAGAAGACGGTGCGGGATCGGCGGGCTGCGGCTGATTGGCGAGATAGGCTGCGACGGCACGCACGTCATCTTCCGTGAGATGTCCCGCGACAATCTGCATGCAATCAGGCGCGATTGCCGTGCGCGTTCCATAACGCCATCCACCGAGCTGAGCGCTGATGTAACTCGCCCGTAGTCCGAGAAGGCCTGGAATGCCAGGCGACTGCCCCGTCAGAGCGCCGCCATGACAGCTCACGCAAGCCGGGATCGATCGGTCGACGTCGCCCTGCGTGACGAGCGCATGGCCGTGATCGAGCACCGCCTGGCTGACATCGGGGGGCGATTGTTCGGGCAGCGCCGGCCGCTGATCGGCGAAATATTCTGCGAACTGCCGCAGATAATCGTCCGTCAGATATGCGAGCAAATAGTTCATCGGCGGGTATTTGCGCCTGCCCGACTTGAAGGCTTCCAACTGATTGAAGAGATACCCGGCCGGCTTGCCGGCGAGCCGGGGGAAATAGGGGTCGTTCGTGCCTTTCCCTTCCACGCCATGGCACGGCGTGCAGGCTTGAACGCGCTCCGACATATCGGCTGGGTAGGCTTTGGCTTCCTGGGCAGACGCCAGGCTTGCGCCCAGGAAGAAAAGACAGAATGCCAGGAAGATTTCTCGTATGCGCACTACGTTTCTCCGAAGCACAATCACGTGACAGTGAAAAATCTTGATGGGGATCGTACCCCGAAAGAAATTACATCGGTGAGAGGCGTGAAACTGCGCCCGATCCGCGTTGAATCAGTAGCTGCATTCGAAGGCTCCCGCCTTGACAAAAGTCAAGAAAGTGCGGCGAAGCGCTTGATATTAGCGATTTTGATGGATGCTAGTGCGGTCGAAGTGCTGACCTAGTTTTGCGGCCTAGCAATCCTCCTTTTTGAGTTAGGGCCGCCTCATGGCAGTGTTGCCAGACAAGGCTTTTATAGTCCTTGGTTGTGGGCACTGGATCTTCGTGCGTCGCTGCAGGGTGCCGGCAGGCGACCTGATCGGAAGCCACCTGTCTGAAGAAACTCACCGCTTATGATCGCTCAGCCTTCGAAAACCGAATAACCGATATCACGCAGATGATTCTGGTCGGCGATAGCATCGATCGCCGAGATCCTGTCGCCGTCAAAGCTCAGCGCCAGCACGACGCGCAACTCGCCCTCGATGAAGACGACGAGGCGGACTTCCTCATCGACAAGGGCGACTTTCGCCGATGTCGCCCGCCCCTTGAAGCTTTCGGCGATGACACCAGCGCCGCGAAGCGGCACCACATTACCCAGACGGGTCGCAGCCGTATCCGGTCGGAAGACGGCATCCGGCGCGAGGACCGCAATCAGCCCCTCCAGATCGCCATTGCGGGAGGCGATGAGGAAGGCTTCGGCTATGCTGCGCTTATGCGCGAGATCGATATCAGGCGTTTCCGGCTGCCCCTGCACCCTGCGCCGAGCGCGGCTGGCAAGCTGCCGGGCAGCGGCAGCGCTTCGCCCGATCACCGCAGCGATCTCCTCGAAGGGCAGTTCGAACATGTCATGCAGAACGAAGGCGACGCGTTCGGCAGGCGAGAGAGTTTGCAGCACGACGAGCAGGGCGATGCCGACCGAATCGGCAAAGGCTGCTTCGTGCTCCGGATTGCTGGCGATATCCGCGATCGCACCATGCGCCGGCAGGTCGAGCGGCTCTTCGCGTCGCGTCTTGCGCGAACGGAGCATATCCAGGCAGATGCGTGCCACGACCGTCGTCAGCCAGCCGCCAAGATTATCGACGCTGCCCCTATCCGACCTTGTCAGGCGCAGCCACGCCTCCTGCACCGCATCCTCAGCTTCTGCGCGGGAGCCGAGCATGCGGAAAGCGACGGCCCGCAGCTGCCCGCGGTTCGCCTCGAACTCACCGGCCAGCCATTTATTCTCGTCCATCAATCCACTCCAATCCTGTTGCATCAAAGGCCATGACGAACGGAAACCGGACGATGTGACAGGTGCGCCATCGTATCAAGTCCCCGCGAAGTTTGGCTCATGACTTGACCTGCCGCGTTTTTCATTGGCTGATGGTAGGCTGATCCCTCCCTATGGTGTTTTCCATGTCCCCCCGATTTAACAGTTCCAAACAATATGCCGCCTTCCTCTTCGACATGGACGGCACGATCCTGAGCTCGATTGCGTCGGCAGAGCGCGTATGGGGACGCTGGGCCGAACGGCACGGGCTGGATGTGGAAAAATTCCTGCCAATCATGCATGGATCGCGCGGCATCGACACGATCAGGCGGCTGAACCTTCCGGGTGTCGATGCAGAGGCGGAAGCGGCACAGATTACCGAGGACGAAATCCGCGATGTCGAAGGCGTCGTCGCACTTCCGGGTGCTGCCGATTTCCTGGCGTCCCTGCCGCCGAACCGGTGGACGATCGTCACTTCCTCCCCGCGTCGCCTTGCGGAGCGTCGGCTTGAGGCAGCCGGGCTCCCCATGCCCCAGGCTATTGTGACTGCCGAAGATGTGACCATCGGCAAGCCCGACCCGCAATGCTATATACTCGGCGCCGAAAAGCTCGGTTTTGCAACGCATGAATGCCTGGTCTTCGAAGACGTCGAAGCTGGCGTGAAGGCAGGAACGGCGGCGGGCGCCGATATCATGGTCATCACCGCGGCCGGCCACAAGCATTCGCTGCAGGGCTATCCGGAAATCGAACATTATGGCGACGCTTCCGTTCTCATTTCTGACAGCGGTCACCTTTCGATCAAGTTCTGATCGGCCTGCCGCACACCGCCGGAAAGGACTCGCCCATGAAACCGGAAATCGTCTGTCTGATGATGTCGTCGCTCGATGGCGGCCTGCATCCGAGCAAATGGACAGAAAGCCCCGATGGCGGCCGCAGGGAATGGACGGCGCTCTATCAGAAAGCCCATGAAGATCTGCAGGGTGATGCCTGGATCGTTGGCCGCGTCACTATGGCCGAAATGGCGAAGGGAGAGCCGCATCCGCCGCAAGCAGCGGGTTCAGCAGAACGGCCAAACCATTTTGCCGATCGCGAGGCAACCAACTACGCGATCGCCCTCGACACCTCTGGCAAACTGCATTTCACGCGGCCTGACATCGATGGCGACCATGTCGTTGTCATTCTCGGCAGCGACGTGCCGGACACGCATCTTGCCGAGCTCGCAGCCGACGGCATCTCCTACATCGTCTCGCCATCCCCCGAGATCGACCTGTCTGCAGCACTCGGTGTACTGGAGCAGGAACTCGGCATTCGCAAGCTGCTGCTCGAAGGCGGAGCCGCGATCAACGGCGCCTTCTTTGCCGCCGGGCTCATCGATGAGTTTTATCTGCTCGTCGCTCCGGCCCTGGATGGCAGTGGCGGCCAACCCGTCGTTACTTTCGACGGCGGATTGGCGGGCAAGACCCGGCTATCGCTGATATCGGCAGAAACGAAAGACAACGGCGCCGTCGCCCTGCGCTATAAAGTCCACGCCTGACGCGCATGACGGATGGCCGCGGCTGCGAAGCGCTATGTCCTGCCCCATGAGCACCGCCGATCCGGATATCATCATCGCCGGTGCAGGAGCCGCCGGGACCGGGATTTCGTGTCGTTTCAGCGGTCGGCTGCGTCGTGGAACCGGCAACGTGCCTGATAACCCGCTTGCCGTCGAAGCGTGGGGCAAGCCACAGGATATCGACCAGATGGTGCGGTCGTTCCCGGAATCCGGAGACGTCCATTTTTTCCTGCCTCAGTCACATTGCCTTATCCTGATGCGTCAACTCCATGACGACCGAAAGCCGGCAACCGGCCGGCTCTGCGTCAAACGGAATACGTTATCAGGAGATTGAACATGCAAGAGAGAATGGGAAATCCAGCCCTCGTCATCCCGGAAGCCATGCAGGCCCTGAATGCCCTCGGCAAAATGCCTGTTGCGGCCGGACTTGCGCCGGGATTCCTGGAAATCGTCTATCTGCGCGCCAGCCAGATCAACGGCTGCAGCGTTTGCATCGACGGGCATTGGCGCATTGCCCGCAAACACGGGGAGACCGACGAACGGCTCTTTGCCGTCGCTGGCTGGCGCGAGGCGCCTTATTACAGCGATGCCGAACGCGCCGCCCTCGCGTTGACAGAGGCCCTCACCCGTCTCAGCGACCGCGCCGACCCGGTATCGGATGAGATCTGGGACGAATGCACGCGCCATTACGATGGCAAGAGCCTTGCGGCGCTCGTCATCGCAATCGCCAATATCAATGTCTGGAACCGCCTGAACGTCGCCACCCGGCAGATTGCGGGGAGATGGAAGCCGTGATCCACGGCTTCCATTTCGTTCAGATCAGATAATACCACCGCCGCCGGCAACCGAGGCGGGACGCTCGGCGGCGACTTGCCTGCGGTAGCCGCTGGCGCGGTAGGTAGCGATCGGATCGATCGCACCGCCCTTGCGCCGGCGGGCTTCGGCAAGGATCGGCTCGACATCGGCACGGTAGGCACGCTTCAGCGTCTCCGTCGCCATCAGCGCGTCGTTATCGTCCTGGAAGCCGGCGAGCGCCTTGCGGTCGACGAGCAGGGCCTGCGCGTAAGCGCGGCGGATTTCGTTGGCGCTGTTGATCAGGCTTTCGATCGGGTCGGTCACGTTGTGCGACTGGTCGATCATATGAGCGGGATTGAAGTCGTTGACGCCGCGCTGCTCGGCATCGACAAGCTCGTTGAAGACGAGGAACAAACGGTAAGGCTCGATGGAACCGGCATCGAGATCATCATCGCCATATTTGGAATCGTTGAAATGGAAACCGCCAAGCTTGCCGAACTGAATCAGGCGGGCGACGATCATCTCGATATTCGTATTCGGCGCATGATGACCGAGGTCGACCAGGCACTGGGCCTTGGGGCCGAGCGTCTGGGCAATCAGATAGTTGGTGCCCCAGTCCTGGACGATCGTCGAATAGAAGGCCGGCTCGTACATCTTGTGTTCGGAAAACAGCTTCCAGTCGTCCGGCAGCGCCTTGTAGATATCCGCCATGGAGGCGAGATAACGCTCGAATGCCTTGGTGAAATTGCTCTGGCCGGGGAAGTTCGAACCATCGCCAATCCAGACCGTCAGCGCCTTGGAGCCGATTGCCTTGCCGATCTCGATACATTCGAGATTGTGCTCGACCGCCTGGGCGCGTGTTGCCGCATCGGTGTGGCTGAGCGAACCGTACTTATAGGACTGCGCCTGTCCCGGTGCGTCGGAAAACGTATTGGAATTCATTGCATCGAAGCCGAGCCCGAGCGCTTCGCCCTTGGCCTTCAATTCCTTGGCGTCCGTCTTGTCCCATGGAATGTGCAGCGAAACATTCGGGGTCGCGCGCGTCAACTCGTTGATAACCGAGCAATCATCGAGCTTGTCGAAGATGCCGCGCGGTTCGCCGGTGCCGGGAAAACGGGCAAAGCGTGTACCGCCCGTGCCGACACCCCAGGACGGCACGGCCACGAAGAATTCCGACACCCTTCTGGTCACCGCATCAATATCGATGCCACGGCGAGCAAGATTGGCGCCGAGCGCTTCATAATCGGATTTGAGCGCAGATGCGCGCTTGTCGTTTTCCTGCGCAATCAGATCCTGCGCGATCTTAAACTCGGCCATGAGTTCCTCCCGGTACTTTAGCGTGAGAAGCGGCGGGTATGACACCCGCCGCAAAAGTTGGGCTTAGCGCGGGAAGCTCTGAACGTTGCCCGCATCGACATTGATGATATTGCCGGTCGACTTGGCAGAAAGATCGGACGCCAGGAAATAGACGGCTTCGGCGATGTCTTCCGGGAACACGTTGAGCTTGAGCATCGAACGCTTGCGGTAATGTTCTTCGAGATCATCCACTTCAATCTTGGAAGAAGCCGCACGCTGCTCGCGCCATTCGCCGCTCCAGATCTTCGAGCCGCGCAGGACGGCGTCGGGATTGACGGTGTTGACGCGGATGCCTGCGTCCGCACCTTCCAGCGCCAGGCAACGGGCAAGATGAATTTCGGCAGCCTTCGCCGTGCAATAGGCGGCAGCATTCGGCGAAGCGGCAAGGCCGTTCTTCGACGCGATGAAGACGACGTTGCCGCCGAGGGCCTGGCGGCGGAACAGCCGGAAGGCTTCACGAGAGACGAGGAAATAGCCGGTCGCCAGAATGTCGATATTGCGGTTCCACGTCGAAAGCTCGGTCAATTCGATCGGTGCCGAAGAAGCGATGCCCGCATTCGAAACGAGGATATCGATGCCGCCGAATTCGGTGCAGGATTCGGCGAAGGAAGCGATAACGGCATCTTCCTTGGTCACGTCGAGCTTGACGGCGCGAACCGCGTCGGCACCATATTTCTTGACGAATTCTGCTTCCGTCGCTTCAAGTGCTGCCTGATCGATATCGGCAAGCACCACGCAGGCACCCTCGCCGACGAGACGGGCAGCCGTCGCCCGGCCGATGCCGCCGGCGCCGCCGGTGACGAAGGCAACCTTGCCGGCAAGGCTCTTCGGCTTCGGCATGCGCTGCAGTTTGGCCTCTTCCAGCAGCCAGTATTCGATATCGAAGGCTTCCTGCTCCGGCAGGCCCTGATATTCGGATACGGTCGAGGAACCGCGCATCACGTTGATGGCGTTGACGTAGAATTCGCTGGCGATGCGAGCCGTCGCCTTGTCACGGGCAAAGGACAACATGCCGACACCAGGCACCAGGAAGATCACCGGATTGGCGTCGCGCATAGCCGGCGAATTGTTGTGCTTGCAGCTGTTGTAATAGCGGGCATAGTCGGCGCGGTAGTCTTCGAGCGACTTGTCGAGACCGGCGACGATCGCATCGACATCGGGCTTGGCCGGATCGAAATCGACAATCAGCGGGCGGATCTTGGTGCGCAGGAAGTGGTCGGGGCAGCTGGTGCCGAGCGCACCGAGAGGGCGCAGGCTCTTGGAATTGACGAATTCGAGCACGGCATCCTGATCGTCGAAATGACCGAGCTTGCGCTCCTGCTTGCCGATGCGGCCGCGGATTTCCGGCATCAGGCGGGCGGCGATGGCGCGACGCTCGGCGACCGGCAGGCTTTCGACGACTGCGCCATCGAAGATCGTCTTGCCTTCGGTCTGGCCGGCAAACCACTCGATTGCCTTGTTGATGATATCGAGCGTCAGCTCGTAGCAAGCCTTGGCATCATTCGCCCATGTAAACAGGCCATGGCTTTCCAGCACGACACCCTTGGCGCCAGGGTTCGCCTTGACGAAGGCTTCAAGATCGAGACCGAGCTGGAAGCCCGGACGGCGCCAGGGCAGCCAGCCGATGTCGTTACCGAAGACCTGCTTGGTCAATTCCTTCGAATTCTTGGAAGCGGCAATCGCGATGATTGCGTCCGGATGCATGTGGTCGACATGCGTATAAGGCACGAAACCATGCAGCGGCGTGTCAATGGAAGCCGCGCGGGCATTCAGGTTGAAGGTGCAATGGGGCAGGAAGCCAACCATGCGGTCTTCATCCTCGACGCCCTTGTAGATGCCCTTCAGCGCTTCTAGCTTGTCCTGATAAAGCGTGGCAAAACCATCAAGCTTGATCGTGCCTACATCGCCGCCCGAACCCTTGACCCAGAGAACCTGGACCTTGTCGCCGGTCAGGGGATCGGTTTCCATGACCTTGGCAGATGTATTGCCGCCACCATAATTGGTGATGCGCTTGTCGGCGCCGAGCAGATTCGAGCGATAAAGAAGCTTGCCGGGTTCATCGAGTCCCGCCGCGTAAGCATCATCCCACCGGTTGTCGAGAAGTCGAACCTTTGCCGCCATATCATCCTCCCATTAAGGCTTCCAGAGCACTCCGGTGAGCGCTCGTTTCGGTCTCGGTATCGCGCATCGAAATGCAGCTTGTCAATCGAAAACGATCAAATTCGATTATGTTGCATCGCAGTATGAAAAATTATGATCGTTTCTGATTGACAGCTTTTAACGGATAAGAAATAAATATGACACGGGAGGAGCCCAATGCACGAACGCGAACGCCATCGCATCATTATGAGCGCTGTTCAGGAGAAGTCCGTCGTCACGATTCAGGATATTTCTGAACTGACGGACGCTTCCGAGGCGACAATCAGGCGTGACATCGCGGCTCTTCATGTGCAGGGCAAGATACGGCGCGTTCGCGGTGGTGCAGAAGCAGTGCACCCGCCGCAGCTCGGCAATCTTGCCGGCCGCCCGTTCAGAGTGTCAGAATCAGTCAACATCGATAAAAAGCGCGCAATTGCGCGCGCAGCGGTGGATCTGTGCGAGGCCGGCGACGCGATTATCATCAACGGCGGCACAACGACCTTCCAGATGGTTCACTATATGGCCGGTCATCGCATGCAGGTCATGACCAATTCCTTCGCCATTGCCGAGCATCTGGTGAAGCATTCGAAAAACACTGTGACAGTTCCGGGTGGCGCGATCTATCGCGAGCAGAGCCTGATCCTGTCGCCTTTCGACAACGATGCGATCCGCAATTTCTATGCACGGCGCATGTTCATCGGCGCACAGGGCGTCGGACCGCTCGGCATCATGGAGGCGGATGCGCTGATCATCCAGAGCGAACAGAAGCTGATGCATCAGGCCGACGAACTGGTCGTCATGGCCGATTCCAGCAAGTTCAATCGCCGGTCGAGCCTCATTCTGTGCGCGCTCGACCGTGTTTCAACAATCATAACCGATGACGGCATCGCCGATGAGGCGGCCCGTATGGTCGAGAATGCAGGCGTCCGGCTCGTTGTTGCGAGCTCGATGGCGCAGGCAGTGAAGGAGGATTCCTCGTCGGTCGCATGAGGCGTCGGCGAGGTGTGGAAGTCTAAAACTCAGTGGGAGGACATGACATGAAACTTGCAAAGACACTTGCGATCGGCGTGGCGTTTGCCGTCGCCATGATGGCCGGCGCCGCAAGCGCCAAGGACATCAAGATCGGCCTCGTCGTAAAGTCGCTCGGCAACGGCTTCTTCGACGCCGCCAACAAGGGCGCTCAGGAAGCGGCCAAGGAACTCGGCGGCGTAGAAGTGATCTACACCGGCCCGACGAGCACGACGGCCGAAGGCCAGATCGAAGTCATCAACTCGCTGATCGCTCAGGGCGTCGATGCCATCGCCATCTCGGCAAACGATCCGGACGCTGTCGTTCCGGCTCTGAAAAAGGCTGCCCAGCGCGGCATCAAGGTCATCTCCTGGGATTCCGGCGTTGCTCCGGAAGGCCGCATCCTGCAGCTCAACCCGTCGTCCAACGAGCTGATCGGCAAGATGTGCCTGACGCTCGTCAAGGATCATCTTGACGGCGGCAAGGGCGACTTCGCCATCCTGTCGGCAACGACGACCTCGACGAACCAGAACATCTGGATCGACCAGATGAAGAAGCAGCTCAAGGACTTCGCGGGCCTCAACCTCGTGACCACGGTTTACGGCGACGACCTCTCGGACAAGTCCTATCGTGAAGCCGAAGGTCTTCTGAAGTCCAACCCGAACGTCAAGGTCATCGTCGCTCCGACGACGGTCGGCGTTCTGGCTGCTTCCAAGGTCGTTGAAGACAAGGGTCTGGTGGGCAAGGTTTACGTCACCGGTCTCGGCCTGCCTTCCGAAATGGCTGGCGCGATCAAGTCTGGTGCGACGAAGGAATTCGCCATCTGGAACCCGATCGACCTCGGCTATTCCGCAACGCAGATCGCCTATCACCTGGCAAAGGGTGATACCGATGGCAAGCCGGGCAGCGAAATCGAAGCCGGCCGTATGGGCAAGATCAAGATCGGCGACAATGGCGAAGCCGCTATGGCCGACCCCTTCGTCTACAATGCCTCGAACATCGACCAGTTCTCTAAGGTCTTCTGATTTCAGGCATTCAGAACAGACACCCGGCGGCTTTGCCGCCGGGCTTCTCTTTCGATGGTGGTAAGCTTGCTGATGACCCCTGCCCTTCAACATCCCGTCGCGGACCAAAAAGCCGATGACGCTGCCGCCATTCTGGAAATGCGCGGTATCTCGCAGATCTTTCCGGGCGTGAAGGCGCTCGATAATGTCAGCATCGCGCTCTATCCCGGCAAGGTGACGGCACTGATCGGCGAAAACGGCGCCGGCAAGTCGACGCTCGTCAAGATCCTGACTGGCATCTATCGCCCGAACGAGGGCGAGATTGTCGTCGATGGCAAACCGGTGTACTTTGCGACGGCGCAGGCCGCCATCGATGCCGGCGTGACCGCCATTCATCAGGAGACCGTGCTCTTCGACGAGCTTTCGGTCGCCGAAAATATCTTCCTTGGTCACGCGCCACGCACCCGCTGGCGCACCATCGACTGGAGCGAGATGAACAGCCGCGCCAGGACGCTGCTGACCTCGCTTGAAAGCAATATCGATCCGACGATCCGCCTGAAGGACCTCTCGATTGCGCAGCGCCATCTCGTGGCGATCGCCCGCGCCTTGTCGATCGAGGCCCGCATCGTCATCATGGACGAACCGACCGCCGCGCTCTCGCGCAAGGAAATCGACGATCTCTTCCGCATCGTCGAAGGCCTCAAGGCAAGCGGCAAGGCCATTCTCTTCATCAGCCACAAATTCGACGAGCTCTATGAGATCGCCGACAATTACGTCGTCTTCCGCGACGGCCGCGATGTCGGCCACGGAAAGCTGAAGGAAACGCCACAGGACGAAATCGTCCGTATGATGGTCGGCCGTGATGTCGAAAACGCCTTCCCGAAGATCGATGTGGCGATTGGCGGCCCGGTTCTCGAGGTCGAGAAATACTGTCATCGCACCGAATTCCGCGATATTTCGCTGACGCTCCGCAAGGGTGAGATCCTCGGCATTTATGGACTGATCGGCGCCGGACGCTCGGAGCTTGCGCAATCTCTCTTCGGTATCACCAAGCCGCTTTCCGGCAGGCTTGTTCTCGAAGGCCGGGAGATTTCGATCAATTCACCACAGGACGCCATCCGCGCCGGTATCGTCTACGTGCCGGAAGAGCGCGGCCGCCACGGCCTGGCGCTGCCGATGCCGATCTATCAGAACATGACGCTGCCCTCTTTGACGCGCACCTCGCGCAAGGGCTTCCTGCAGGCGGCAGACGAATTCGCGCTCGCCCGCAAATATGCAGAGCGGCTCGATCTGCGCGCCGCTGCCCTCTCCGTGCCTGTCGGTACTCTGTCGGGCGGCAACCAGCAGAAAGTCGTCATCGGCAAATGGCTTGCCACCATGCCAAAGGTCATCATCCTCGATGAGCCGACCAAAGGCATCGATATCGGCTCAAAGGCCGCGGTCCACGGCTTCATCAGCGAACTTGCGGCCGAGGGTCTTTCCATCATCATGATCTCCTCCGAACTGCCCGAAATCATCGGCATGTCGGACCGCGTGCTTGTCATGAAGGAAGGCCTGTCGGCGGGGCTCTACGAGCGCGATCAGCTTTCGCCGGAAGCGCTGGTGCGCGCGGCGACCGGAAATGCATGAGGTGACGAGCATGATGAGACTGATCAGAAAACGCGAAACCCTGCTCTTCGCCATCATCGTGGTGATGATCGCCGTCTTCTCGACGCGTGCTGCCGATTTCGCAACGCCGGACAATCTCGCCGGCATCTTCAACGACACGGCGATCCTTATCATCCTGGCGCTTGCGCAGATGACAGTCATTCTGACGAAATCGATCGACCTTTCAGTTGCCGCCAATCTCGCCTTTACCGGCATGGCGATCGCAATGATGAATGCTGCCTTTCCGGGCCTGCCGCTCATCGTGCTCATCCTTGCGGCGGTCGTGATTGGCGCAGCACTCGGTTCGATCAACGGCTTCCTGGTCTGGCGCCTCGAAATCCCGCCGATCGTCGTGACGCTCGGCACGCTCACCATCTATCGCGGCATGGCATTCGTGCTGTCGGGCGGTGCCTGGGTGAATGCGCACCAGATGACGCCGACCTTCCTTTCCGTTCCCCGCACGCCGATCCTCGGCCTGCCGGTGCTGAGCTGGGTGGCGATCATCATCGTTGCGCTGATGTACATGCTGCTGCGTTACAGCCAGTTCGGCCGTTCGGCCTATGCAACAGGCGGCAACTCGACCGCTGCTGTCTACGCCGGCATCGATACGGGCAAGACGAAATTCCTTGCCTTTGTTCTCTCAGGCGCGCTCGCCGGCCTCTCAAGCTATCTCTGGGTCTCTCGCTATGCGGTCGCCTATGTCGATATCGCCAATGGCTTCGAGCTCGACAGCGTCGCAGCCTGCGTCATCGGCGGCATCTCGATTGCCGGCGGCGTCGGCTCGGTCGCCGGAACGGTACTCGGCGCACTCTTCCTCGGCGTCATCAAGAATGCACTGCCTGTCATCGGCATCTCTCCGTTCACGCAGATGGCGATTTCCGGAACCGTCATCATTCTTGCCGTCGTCTTCAACGCACGGCGCGAGCGCAATCGCGGCCGCATCATCCTGCGTGACCGCGCCGCAGCGGAGGTCGCAGCATGAGCATGGTTTCCGCCAATCCAGAAAAGCGCGTCATTCCCGATCGGCTCGGCACACCCTTCAAACGCATCATGTCGAGCTGGGAAGTGCTGCTCTTTGGAGTCGCCGTCCTTATTTTCATTTTCAATTCTCTGGCCTCGCCTTATTTCCTTGATGCCTGGAACCTCTCGGACGCGACCTTCAACTTCACTGAAAAGGCGATGATCGCCTTTGCGATGGCGCTGCTCGTTATCGCCGGCGAGATCGACCTGTCGGTTGCCGCCATCATCGCGCTTGCCTCGACGGCGATGGGTGCGGCGGCGCAGGCCGGTGTTGGCACACCGGGCCTCGTGCTGATCGGCATCGGCACCGGGCTTCTCTGCGGCATGTTCAACGGCTTCCTCGTCTCGGTGCTGAAGTTGCCGTCGATCGTCGTCACTATCGGCACGATGAGCCTGTTCCGCGGCATCTCCTACATCGTGCTCGGCGACCAGGCTTACGGAAAATATCCGGCGGATTTCGCCTATTTCGGCCAGGGTTACGTCGTCTGGGTCTTCTCCTTCGAATTTGTGCTGTTCATCGTTCTGGCGATCCTTTTCGCCATCCTGCTGCATGCGACGAATTTCGGCCGGCAGGTCTATACGATCGGCAACAATGATTTCGCCGCCCGCTTCTCCGGCATTCCGGTCGAGCGCGTGAAATTCATCCTCTTCCTGCTGACCGGCGTGATGAGCGGCATCGCTGCCGTCTGCCTGACCTCGCGCCTCGGCTCAACCCGCCCGTCGATCGCGCAGGGCTGGGAACTCGAAGTCGTTACCATGGTCGTGCTCGGCGGCATCTCGATCCTCGGCGGTTCCGGCACGATCGGCGGCGTTGTCATTGCAGCCTTTGTCATGGGCCTAGTTACCTTCGGCCTCGGCCTGTTGAACGTGCCCGGCATCGTCATGTCGATTTTCATTGGCCTGCTTCTGATCATCACCATCGCGATCCCGATCATCGCCCGCCGCATCAAAGCCATGAGCGCCAAATGACCCTGGAAAAACACGCCTTCAAGATGAAGCTCAATCCCGGCATGGAGGCCGAATATAGGAAGCGGCATGACGAGATCTGGCCGGAACTGGTCGATCTCCTGCACAAATCAGGCGCCAGCGATTATTCCATCCATCTCGATCGCGAGACCAACACGCTTTTCGGTGTGTTGACGCGGCCGAAGGACCACACGATGGCGAGCCTGCCCGAGCATCCGGTCATGAAGAAGTGGTGGGCGCATATGGGCGACATCATGGAAACCAATCCGGATAATTCGCCCGTCCAAAGCAGCCTCGTAACTCTCTTCCATATGCCATGAGTGACTATCGCCGCATCGCCGTTCTCGATATCGGCAAGACGAATGCCAAGGTCGTCGTGCTCGACAGCGCGACGGGCGCAGAAATCGCCGTCCGCAAGCAACCTAACACCGTCATCCGCGACGGCCTCTATCCACACTATGATATCGAGGCGCTCTGGAGTTTCGCGCTTGCAGCGCTGAAGACGTTTGCCAACGAACCGGGTTTCGACGCGATCTCGATCACCACGCATGGTGCAGCCGCCGCCCTGCTCGATGCAGATGGCAAGCTGGCGATGCCTGTCATCGACTATGAACACGAATATCCGCAGGATATCCGCGACGCCTATGATGTGCTTCGCCCTTCCTTCGACGAGACCTACTCGCCGCGGCTGTCGATGGGGCTGAATATCGGCGCCCAGCTTCACTACCAGAAGACCACCTTTCCCGTGGAATTCGTGGAAGTCGCTGATATTCTCACCTATGCGCAATACTGGTCGGCGCGCCTGACCGGTGTCGTGGCAAACGAAGCGACATCGCTCGGTTGCCATACGGATCTCTGGAACCCGAGAACCGGCGCCTATTCCTCGCTGGTCGACACGCTCGCCATTCGTGACCGGATGGCGCCGATCCGCTCGGCCTTCGATGCACTCGGTCCCGTCCTGCCCGGGATCGCTGAGGAAATCGGCATTTCGGTACCTGTCTATTGCGGCATCCATGATTCCAATGCTTCGCTCTTGCCGCATCTTGTCGGCCGCGCAGCGCCGTTCGCGGTCGTTTCGACCGGCACCTGGGTCATCAATTTCGGCGTCGGCGGCGACCTCGACCATCTCGATGCCAGGCGTGATGCCCTTGCCAATGTCGATGCCTATGGCCGCGCCGTACCGTCCTCACGCTTCATGGGCGGACGCGAATTCGAGATGCTCTCAGCCGAGATCGGCCAGGTAGACGATGCCGCGGCAAAGGCCGTCATCGAGGATGTCGTGGTCAAGGGCACTATGCTGCTGCCGAATGTGGCGCCCGGTTCCGGCCCCTTCCCCGGCAAGGTCAGTCGCTGGCTCGGCGCCGAAGGCGCAAGTCGCGAAGAGCGATATGCCGCCGCCTGTCTTTATCTGGCGCTGATGACGGAAGCCTGCCTCGGCCTGATCGGTGCCAAAGGCCCTATTATTGTCGAAGGCCCTTTCGCGCTGAACGAGACCTATCTGTCGCTGCTTTCCGCGTTGACCGGCCGCGACACGATGGCCCTGCCGGGCTCGACCGGCACCAGCCAGGGCGCAGCGCTTCTCGCCGGCATCCGGCCGGTGTCCGGGGTGGAAAAGCATTTCGCGCCCTTGGCAATTCCAGGTCTTCCCGCCTATCGGGAGCGCTGGTACGTCGCGATGGAATAACAGTCTTTCCAAGACTGCCCTTGTCCGTGCCGGCTGCGCCGCTACTGTGGCACCTCTCGATTTGATGGAGGAGACAGCATGACTGAATCATTCGACCCGCGCGCTTTGGCCGCCAAGCTCCACGGCCTGCGCCAGGCCGGAAAGCAGGAGCCGACGAGCGCCTTTCGGCTGCCGAACGATCTGCATCAGGCGATGGACGCACAGAACTTCCTGAAAGCTGAAGAAGGGGTTGCAAGCAACGCCTGGAAGGTCACGGCCTCGCCCGACGGACAGCCGGTCACAGCACCTCTCCATCCCTATGCCGAAGCCGTCTCGGGTGCCACCATCGCCTGGTATCCGGGCCTGAAGTTCGAAACAGAGATCGCCGTGCGTTTCGGCAAGGACCTGCCCTATCGCAGGGGCGCGCCCTACAGCCGCGCCGACGTGCTCGATGCAGTGTCCGCCGTCTATCTCGGCGCCGAACTGCTCGTCAGCGCGGTCAAGGAAAGCGGCGCCGTCTCCTTCCTCCTCTTCCTCGCAGACCGCCTCGGCAATAGCGGTTACGTGCTCGGCCCGTCCATTGCAAAGAGCTTCATCGATACCGCTGCAAGCACGCCGGTGAAGGTCACCCATGGCGGCAAAACGATCTATGATGGCTTCGGAAAGCATCCGAAGGGCGACGTCGTCTCCTGGCTGGTGGACTATGTCAATGATCCGCTGAGGCCGGAAGGCTCGCTGACATCAGGCGCGCTCGTCACCACCGGCACGCTGAGCGGCGCAATCGAACTTAGCGAACCCGGCGAGATCGATATCCGCTTCGGGGATACCGCACGACTGACCTTCTCCGTCGTCTGATATCGGCAGTTCCGCCCGCACAAACTGGGTGATTGTCATCCCGCTCCGCCTCCTGTATTAAACTTGAGTTTATTACGAAGGTTTATTCCGGCGTCTCGCCGGAGGCGGAAGTGGGAATGACGTTTCAACCGCGCATGCAGAACAAGATTCACGGCTTTTCCGTTACTAGAGGCGTCAATCGCCGGGTGTGGAACGGCATCGTGGCCGATGTCTGGGACGTCGACTGCGCCGCCCACAGTGGTGGCTACTATGTATCGCGCGACCCGCGGCTTTTCATCCTCCTCGAAAAACGCGGGCCGGGCAATTCGCGGGTGAAGCTCTCGCCGCGTGCCCATGGCACGGTGCAGGACACTGAGAAGCGTCCGATTTCCTACGTACCTGCCGATATGGAAGTCTGGGCCGATCTGGTGGACGTGCATTCTCTGCGCCATCTCGACATCCATTTCGATGTTGAGACCATCAACCGAAGGCTCGGCGATGATCTCGATCCGCAGCGCCTTGCGAGTGCCCAGCTCCTGTTTTCAGACGAGCGGCTTCTGTCGCTCGCCCAGTTGATTGCCGCCGAATGCATCAATCCGCAGCCGCTGCATGACCTCTACGGCGACGGCCTGGCGCTCGCTCTCATCATCGATGTGCTGAAACTCACCAAGGTGCAGCCACGCAAGCGCAGCAAGCTCGCTTCCTGGCAATTGCGCCGCGCCACCGAATTCATCGAGGAAAATTGCCGGCGCAATATTCGCCTTGAGGAAGTCGCGGCAGTCACCGGCCTGTCGCAATCGCATTTCAGCCATGCCTTCAAAGCTTCGACCGGCGTGGCGCCGCATCAATACCAGACCCATGCCCGCCTTGAGCGCGCAAAACATCTGCTGGTCGTCAGCGAATATCCGCTGACGACCATAGCTGTCGAAACCGGCTTTGCCGATCAGGCGCATTTCACCCGTGTCTTCCGCAAACATCTCGGAACGACGCCGGCGAACTGGAAAAAGGGGCAGATTGCGTAGCTGCAACACATCCGGGCATTTGCGTGCAGTGCGGAAAATTGCCCAAGAACGTTCAATTTCCCCCCGATCGCGACAATCCGGCCAATTAAAATTGAGTTAAACACTCGACTTATTCAAGGCCATACCGTGGCAAGCAGGGCCACGGCACGAGTGGGGTATTCCATGCGATCGCAGACCAAGAGGTTCATCTCGAGGGCAAATCTTCTGACGGGGACTGCCGTCGTCGGCATCATGGCGGCGTCTTCGGCTTTTGCCCAGGATGCCAATCCGACACAGCTGGCGCCAATTGTCATCCAGGGCGGCGCTGACAGCGCGGCCGGTCCGGTCAAGGGTTATGTTGCGAAAAATTCGTCTGTCGGCTCCAAGGGCGATACGCCGATCAACGAGATCCCGCAGTCCGTCTCAGTCATCGGCAAGCAGGAAATGGACGATCGCGGCGTCACCAACAAGATCGATGAAGCACTGCTCTATACGCCCGGTGTCCTCGCCCAGCCCTATGGCAATGACCCCGACACAGACTGGTTCTACATTCGCGGCTTCAACGCCACGCAGACCGGCGTCTTCTTCGACAATCTCAACCTCTTCAGCTACGGCTTCGGCGGTTTCCAGATCGATCCCTTCATGCTGGAGCGCGTCGACGTGCTGAAAGGCCCGGCCTCGGTGCTTTACGGCGGCGCCAACCCGGGCGGCATCATCAATCTCGTGCGCAAGCGCCCGCTCGACGAGCCGCTCTACTACACGGATATCGGTATCAACAGCAACGGCAATGCTTTCACCGGCTTCGACATATCCGACAAGGTCGGCTCCAGCGACGCCATGACCTACCGCATCACCGGCAAGGTCGCCGGTGGTGACAATTATTCGGATTTCTCGCATGATTTCCGCGGCTTCATCATGCCGCAGCTGAAAATTGCGCCTGACGATTCAACAAGCTTCACTGTCTGGGGCTACCTTGCAGGCCTCGATCAAGTCCATACCGGCAATGGCTTCTTCCCCTATGTCGGCACAGTCAAGGATGCGCCCTTCGGCAAGATCCCGCGCGACGCCTTCTATGGCGAACCCGACATCGACGACGGCAGCTATGTTCAGAAGATGATCGGCTACGAATTCGAGCATGAATTCGACAACGGCATCAAGTTCTCGCAGAACCTGCGTTACGGCCGCCTCGACAAACACGAGATCGGTCCGTACCTCAACGGCTGGGTCGGCGGTGTTCCCACAGGCCCGGATTACAATTTGGCGCGTATCGGCTTCGAAGGCCGCTCGGGCGTCGATTCCTTTGGCATGGACAACCGGCTGGAAGGCGAGGCCGAGCTTGGCGGCGCCACACACAACATGCTCGTCGGCCTGGACTACAAATATTACAAGCTCGATAACCTGCAGAAATGGCCGACCTGGCCAATCGCTGCGACGGCGATCAGCGCCACCAACCCGATTTATGGCTTGGCACAGCCGGCCAACGACGTGCAGATCAATCAGACCGTCACGCAGAGGCAGCTTGGTCTCTATGGGCAGGACCAGATCCATTTCGGTAATGGCTGGCTGCTGACGCTCAATGGCCGTTATGACTATGTCGACACCAATTCCGATGCGGTCGTCGGAACGTCTTATAGTTCTGACGACAATGCCGTGAGCGGTCGCGCCGGCCTCGCCTATGAATTCGAGAATGGCCTGACGCCCTATGTCAGCGTCGCTTCCTTCTTCAATCCGCTGATCGGCACTAGCGTCTCCGGCCCGCTGAAGCCGGAAGAGGGCTATCAGATCGAAGGCGGCGTCAAATACGAACCGACCTTCTTCGACGGATCGATCACAGCGTCGGTCTTCCAGATCGACAAGCGCAACAACACGGTCACCAACCCGGCGACCTTCGCCCAGAGCCAGCTCGGCAAGGTACGCTCGCGCGGCTTCGAACTGGAAAGCAAGATCAACGTCAACGATAACTGGAAGGTCATTGCCGGCCTCGACTATACCGATATGGAAGTGCTTGAAAACGAGGCCGATCCGCGATTGATCGGCAAGTCGCCATACATCGTGCCGAAGGTGAGCGCTTCACTCTGGGTCGATTACACGGTCACGACAGGCGCCATGGAAGGCCTTAGCTTCGGCGCCGGCGTGCGCCATCAGGGAACGTCCTGGGCAGATGAAGCCAACACGGCGAAGGTACCCGCCGCGACCCTTGTCGATGCGGCAATCCGTTATGAGAAAGAGAATTGGCGCGCCTCGCTCAACGTCGCCAACCTCTTCGACAAGAACTACGTCGAAAGCTGCGGTGGCTTGACAGTCTGCGGTTATGGTGATGCGCGCACCGTCACTTTCAAGCTCAGCAAGAAATGGTAAGTTGACAAATAGAGTTTAGTTTTTCAGGAAGCTGCGATAAAGGGAGGGCTCTGCCCTCCCAACCCTTAGCAGCAAAGCCGGAGTTTTCTCGTGTCTACGCCTTTCCTGAATCTCGCCGGGATCGAATATGCCATCGGCAGCAGGCCCATTCTCAACGGCATCGACCTGACCCTTGAGACAGGCCGCATCTATGGCCTTGTCGGCCCGAACGGCTCCGGCAAAAGCACCCTCCTGAAGAGCATCGCCCGGCAGATAGCACCGAAGAGCGGCTCGATCTCCTTCGACGGCAAGGCGGCGGCCGATTGGGGCAGCCGCGCCTTCGCCCGCCATGTCGCCTACATGCCGCAGTTTACACCGGCGACCGACGGTATGACCGTGCGTGAATTGGTAGCACTCGGCCGCTTCCCCTGGCACGGCACCCTCGGCCGCTTCAGCGCTGCCGATCGAGACATGGTCGAGGAAGCGATCGTCCGCACAGAGCTCGAGGATTTCGCCGATCGTCTCGTCGCCAGTATGTCCGGTGGCGAGCGGCAGCGCGCCTGGATCGCCATGATGCTTGCCCAGAACGCCCGCTGCCTGCTGCTCGACGAGCCTACCTCGGCGCTCGATCTTGCACATCAGGCAAGCGTGCTATCGCTGGTGCAGGAACTCAGCCACGAGCGCGGGCTCACCGTCGTCATCGTCCTGCATGACATCAACCTCGCGGCACGCTATTGCGACGCCATCATCGCGCTCAACCATGGCCGCATCACTGCCGAGGGCACGCCTGCCGACATCATGCAGGCCGACAAGCTGCAGTCCATCTTCGGCGTCGGCATGGGTGTCTTCCCGCATCCGGTTCGCAACGAGCCGGTCAGCTATCTGTTGTAGGCCATGGCATATTTTTCCCGCAGGCAGTTTCTGGCCGGTGCGACGGCCACGCTGTTGGCCCCCACGCTGCTGCGGGCGGCCGACAGCCTGCGCGTCGCGACCCTTGACTGGGCGATCCTCGAAACCTTGCTGGCGATCGGCGCCAATGTCGTTGCTGGAACGGAGCTGCGGCAGTTTCGCGACGTGGCGGTAACCCCTGTCATACCCGATGACGTTGCCGATCTCGGCCTGCGCGGAACGCCGAATTTCGAAGTGCTGCAATCTGCCCGCCCGGAGTTGATCTTCAACTCGAATTTTTACGCCTGGGCGGATGCACGGATGCAGCCGATCGCACCTGTCGAAAGCCATGCGATCTATAAACCGGGCGAAAGCCCCTACACGCTGGCCGAGCGGGCGACGATTGCCATCGGCGAGCGGCTGCAGCTTGCCGCCGCAAAGCAACTCACCGAAGAGCTTTCTGACAAGCTCGACCGTTACAAGACTGGTTTTGCGGCGGGCGACGGCCGGCCCGTGATCCCGATCAATCTTGGCGATGCCAGGCATTTTCGCGTCTTCGGCTCCGACAGCATGTTCGGTGAGGTGCTGAAGCGGGTCGGCCTCACCAACGCATGGCAAGGTGCAACAAGCTATTCGGCCGCCGCTCCTGTCGGCATCGAGACGCTGGCCTCGATGCCGGATGCCTGGATCGTGATGATCCCGCCCCATCCGGCCGATGCGATCGCCACCCTCTCCACCAGCGCGTTCTGGAATGCGCTACCGGCAGTGCGCGGGAAGCGCGTGCTGATCCTCGGCTCCATCAATCCCTATGGTGCGCTGCCGGCCGCCATGCGGTTTGCCGATCTTCTTCGGGAGGGGCTTGGCCATGCATGGAATGGTTAGTCTCGCCCGACCGGCACGCGGCGTCAGCATTCCCTTCTCGGCGATTGCGTTTGCGGCGCTTTGCATAGCCGCCTTCCTATTGTTGATCGCAACGCGTCCGCAGGTGCCCGGCGATGTTGCCCAGGCCGCAATACTCGATGGCGTGATCCTCTGGAACAGCATTCTGCCCCGCGCGGTGCTGGCACTGATTGCAGGCGCCGCTCTCGGCCTTTCCGGTATGCTGCTCCAGCGTGTGCTGCGCAATCCGATTGCCGATGCATCGACGCTCGGCATTGCCTCCGGCGCGGAATTGGCGATGACGGCGGCGCTCAGTTTCTCGCCGCTGCTGATCGGCCTTTCTCGGGAGGTCGTCGCTTTCGGCGGCGGGCTCGGCGCCGTTGCGCTCGTGCTCGCACTCAGCTGGCGGCGCCGGCTCGATCCGGTGACCGTCGCGCTCTCCGGCATGATCGTCAGCATGATTGCCGCCGCGCTCAGCGTGACACTGATTCTGGCGCGTGGCGAATATGCGATGTCGATCTATATCTGGGGCGCCGGGTCGCTCAGCCAGCAAGATTGGAACGGCCTATTTTCGCTCGGTCCCCGCCTTATGATCGGTTTTGCTGCCGCCATGCTGCTGATGCGCCCGCTCGGTATTCTGACGCTAGACGATACGAGCGCCAGAAGCCTCGGCCTTGCGTTGCATTCGGCGCGCTTTGCCATCCTAGTGCTGGCCGTCTGGCTCGCTGCCTCGGTCACGGCCGAGGTCGGCGTAATCGGCTTCCTCGGTCTCGCCGCCCCGGCAATTGCCCGGCTCTTCGGCGCACGTAGCACCGGAAGCCTGATGATCGCGGCCCCGCTGATGGGTGCCGGTCTGTTACTCCTGACCGATTGCCTGACACAAATCCTCGGGCCAGGCTTCACCGATCTTGCCCCGACCGGCGCCGCAACTGCCATGCTGGGTGGGCCGCTGCTGCTTTTCCTGTTGCCCCGCGTCCATTCCGTCTCTGCTGTAACCGCACAATCGACTGCGGCCCTCAAGAGGCTTTCGAAGCCGCTTGCCACGCTCATTGCACTTTCCGTCGCCATCGTCCTGCTTTTCGTCCTCTTCCTCACGCTCGGCCCGGCCGATGACGGCTGGCATTTCGCAGCGGGAACAGATTTCACCAATCTCCTGGCCTTCCGCCTGCCCCGCACGATCGTCGCCGCCGGCGCCGGCGGCATGCTCGCGGCAGCCGGTTTCATCATGCAGCGGGTCACCGGCAATCCGATTGCGAGCCCGGAAGTGCTCGGCATCAGCAGCGGTGCCGGCGCCGGGCTGACGGTCGCACTCTTTCTCTTCGGCTTCCCGTCACCCGTCATCATGCTGCTCGCCATGGCGCTCGGCGCACTGACCGCCTTCGGCGCCATGATTGCCATTTCGGCCCGCGCACAGTTTTCACCGGAGCGCATGCTGCTGGCAGGCGTCGGCATCGGCGCCTTCGCCATGGCGATCATCACCATGGTGCTCGCGCAGGGCGACATGCGCGGTTACATCCTGCTCACCTGGCTCTCCGGTTCGACCAACCGCGCCGGCAGCTTTGAAGCCTCGACGGCGATGATCTCGCTCCTCGTGCTGGTAGCCCCATTGCCCTTCCTCCGCCGCTGGCTGACGATGCTGCCGCTTGGTGGCAATTCCAGCCGTGCGCTCGGCCTTCGCGTCGGCACAAGCCGGCTGACGCTGGCGATGCTTGCCGCACTGATGACGGCGATCGCTTCCTTCCTCGTCGGCCCACTCAGCCTTACTGGCCTTATCGCCCCCCATCTTGCGCGTCTCGCCGGTTTCCACCGGCCAGGCCACCAGCTTGCGGCTAGCGTCCTCTTTGGCGCCGGCGTGCTGATGACGGCCGACTGGCTCTCGCGCGTCGTCATCTACCCCTATCAGGTGCCGGTCGGCCTCTTCGCGGCGCTGATCGGCGGGCCTTATCTCATCTGGCTGCTTTCGCGAAAGGACACCAAGCAATGATGGCTGCACCCTTTACCGCATCCGGCGTCGCAATCACTGTCGATCCCAACAGGATGCTCGATGAAATCTGCTCGCATTTCGCTGAACACAGCACCGTCAAGCGTGACGGCCAGCAGGTGACGCTGGAGATGACGATCGGCAAGGCGGATATCCGCCACGACGGTCCCAAGCTTGAAATCGAGCTCTCCTGCAAGAGTGCACGCGCACTTCAGAACGTGCGCTCGGTGCTTGCCGAGCACCTCTTCCAGTTCGCCGGCGAAGAAACATTAGAGCTTACCTGGTCGGACGCACCGAAGGCGGACCGCCTGCCCGACCTGCGTGAAATCCGCGTGGTCGGCTCCCGCAACATCAGCCCGCATATGCGGCGGGTGACGGTTGCCTGTCACGATGCCAGGCATTTTGCTCACGGTGGGCTGCACTTCCGACTGCTCATCCCACCGAAGGGCCGCACACCCGTCTGGCCGAAACTGCGTTCTGACGGCCGCATCGAATGGGCGAAGGATGAGGATGCGCTGACTGTGCGCATCTACACGTTCCGCAGCATCGACCTGGACCGTGGCGAGATCGATATCGACTTCGTTCTGCATGAGGGCGAAAATATGCCGGGTGCCGAATGGGCATTGAATGCGAAGCCCGGTGATATCGCTGGGGCACTTGGTCCCGGCGGCGGCGGCGTGCCCGATGCAACATCGATGATCCTCGCCGGAGACGAGACAGCCTTACCGGCTATCTCGCGCATGGCTGCCGAGGTTCCCGCCGGAACACGGCTGCGTATCTTCCTCGAAGTCGATGGCCCGACGGAAGAGCTGCCCCTGCCATCGGCCGGCACTGTCGATCTGACCTGGATGCATCGCAACGGCGCGCCCGCCGGCACGATGGGTCTCGTCGAAACCGCCATCAAGAATGCCCTGGCAGATGCCGATGCCGACACGTTCGTCTGGGCAGGCTGCGAGCGATCCGAGGCCAAGCGCATCCGCGACTTCCTCAAGACCGAGCGGACCCATGACCGGCACAAGATGAGCATTGGCGCCTATTGGGAGCGCTAGACGCTGCCTACATCTTTTCGCGGAACATCTCGATGATGGCGGAGAAATCCCTACCGCCATTTCCGAGCTTATCGAAGAGCGCGTAAAGCTGCGCGGCCTCCGCGCCAAGTGGTGTGGATGCGCCGCTCGCAAGAGCCGCTTCCTGCGAGAGCTTCAGATCCTTCAGCATCAAGGCTGCGGCAAAACCCGGCTTGTAGTCATTATTGGCAGGCGAGGTCGGCACCGGTCCGGGCACCGGGCAATAGGTGTTGATCGACCAGCATTGGCCGGATGAGGTGGAGGCGACATCGAAAAGCGCCTGATGCGAGAGACCGAGTTTTTCGGCGAGCACGAAGGCCTCGCAGACACCGACCATGGAAATGCCGAGGATCATGTTGTTGCAGATTTTCGCTGCCTGCCCCGCACCCGCCTCGCCGCAATGGACGATCTTCTTGCCCATGGCCTCGAGAACGGGCTTTGCCTTGGCGAAGGCTCCTTCGGAGCCGCCCGCCATGAAGGTTAGCGTTCCGGCGCTCGCCCCACCCGTGCCGCCTGAGACCGGCGCATCGAGCGACAGGCAGCCTGCGGCTTTCGCCATCTCATGCGCCTTGCGGCTGCTTTCCACATCGATGGTCGAGCAATCGATTACAAGCGTGCCCTGCGCAGCCGATCGCAGGATATCGGTCCAGGCCGTCAGTACGTGTTTGCCTTGCGGCAGCATGGTGATGAGGATCTCAGCGTCCTTGACCGCCTGACTGGCATGGCTGGCCGGTTTCACGCCGCTTTCCTCAGCCGCTTTCAGCACGGGGGCGGCGAGATCGAAGCCGAGAACTTCGTGACCGGCCTTGACGAGATTGACCGCCATCGGCCCGCCCATATTGCCAAGCCCGATAAATCCGATCCTTGCCATGCTCATCTCCTATCTGTTGTCCTCGAGGATCATGGCCGCCGCCTTTTCGGCGATCATGATCGTCGGCGAATTGGTGTTGCCTGACGTGATCGCCGGTATCACAGAGGCGTCCGCGATCCTCAGTCTTGCGAGCGCGCGCAATCTCAGGCGCGGATCGACGACGCTATCCCTGTCGATGCCCATGCTGCAGGTTCCGACGGGATGGAAAATCGTTGTGCCGATATCGCTTGCCGCTTTCTCCAGCTCCGCCTCGTTCTGGTAGCTCGGTCCCGGCTTGAACTCTTCCGGACGGAAACGGGCGAAAGAGGGCTGGGCCACGATCCGGCGTGTCAGCTTTATTGAACGAACAGCTATGTCGCGATCGCGCTGCGTCGAGAGGTACTTTGGGGCAATCGTCGGCTGAGCTGCAAAATCCGGACTTGAGACATGCACGAAACCGCGGCTTTCCGGCCTGAGATTGCACACACTTGCCGTGATCGCAGGAAAGGTGTGAACGGGATCGCCAAACTTGTCCAACGAGACCGGCTGCACATGATATTGCAGATCGGGCGTCTCCTTATCAGGACCGGAGCGGGTAAAGATGCCGAGTTGGCTCGGCGCCATCGCCATCGGGCCGGAGCGACGCACGAGATATTCGAGCCCGATCGCCGCCTTGCCGATCAGCTTCGACGCCTTTTCGTTGAGGGTCGGTACACCCGTGACCTTGTAGGCGAGGCGAAGCTGCAGATGGTCCTGCAGGTTCTCGCCGATGCCTTTTACCTCCGCCAGCACATCGATGCCTGCCTGCTGCAACACTTCGCCCCGGCCGATACCTGACAGTTCCAGAATATGCGGCGAGCCAATGGAGCCGGCCGACAACACGGTTTCCTTCGCGGCATAGGCTCGCTTGGCCGTGCCGCGGTGCTGAAACTCGACACCGACGACGGCGCCCTCTTCAACCAGCAACCGCCGCACTTGGGCCTTCGTCATGACTGTCAGATTGCCGCGTTTCATGGCTGGGCGGAGGAAGGCCTTGGTTGCGTTCCAGCGGATGCCGGAACGCTGGTTGACGTCAAAATAGCCGGAGCCTTCATTGCTGCCGCGGTTGAAATCTGCCGTTTCGGGAATACCGGCTTCCTTGGCCGCCTTCTGGAAGGCATCGAGCACGTCCCAGCGCACGCGTGCTTTCTCCACACGCCATTCGCCGCCAGCGCCATGCATTTCGTCCTCGCCCTGATAATGGTCTTCCGACTTCCGGAAAAACGGCAGCACGTCGTCCCAGCCCCAGCCGGTGCAGCCCATCTGCCGCCAGAGATCGTAGTCGCGGGCCTGGCCGCGCATATAGATCATGCCGTTGATCGACGAGCACCCGCCAAGCACCTTGCCACGCGGGTAATTCAGCGCCCGTCCGTTCAGCCCGGCCTCTGGTGCGGTGGTAAAACACCAGTCGGTCCGAGGATTGTTGATGCAGTAGAGATAGCCGACTGGAATGTGGATCCAGTGGTAGTTGTCGTTGCCGCCCGCCTCCAGCAAGAGAACGCTGTTGTTACGGTCGGCAGACAGTCGGTTTGCGAGCACGCAGCCGGCGCTGCCTGCCCCGATGATGATATAGTCGTAGCGATCCATGGATCATGCACTCCGAAATGAGCTGCATCCCGCCTACCCGGAGCGGGAAGGCGGGATTTCGCGGCGCCGCTGCACATCTTCCCGCGTTGCAGGAGAAGAGGTCCGCCCGTTCAGCGGCGATAGACAAAACCGAGTTTACGCCCGATCCGCGAGGCGTAGAATTCACCGACGATACCGCGGCGGAAGATCAGCACGCAGATCATGAAGACGACGCCGGTGATGATGGTCACCGGAAATTCCGACGTCGCGAGATAGTTCTGCAGCGTCACGACGAGCCCGGCGCCGAAGACCGGGCCGATCAGCGTGCCGATGCCGCCAAGCAGCGTCATCAGGATCACCTCGCCCGACATCTGCCAAGCGACATCCGTCAGCGTCGCAAACTGGAAGACCAGCGCCTTGACCGACCCGGCAAGCCCGGCAAGGGCTGCTGACATCACGAAGGCGCCAAGCTTGTAGCGCGCCACGGAATAGCCGAGCGAGATCGCCCGTTGCTCGTTTTCGCGGATCGATTTCAGGATCATGCCGAAGGGCGAATTGATGAAGCGCCAGATGATCAGAAGCCCAATCAGAAACACCGCCAGCACGAAGTAGTACATGTTGGTCGAGCTGTTGAGATCAATAAAGCCGAAGAGATGGCCGCGCGGCACGGACTGGATGCCATCCTCACCTTCGGTAAATTTCGCCTGCAGGCAGAAGAAGAAGAACATTTGCGACAGTGCCAGGGTGATCATCGCGAAATAGATGCCCTGTCGGCGGATCGCGAAGAAGCCCATGACGAGACCTAGAAAGGCTGCTCCGACAACGCCGACAAGAATGCCGAACTCCGGCGGAAAGCCCCAGCTCTTCACCGTATAGGCGGTAAAATAGGCCGCCCCGCCGAAGAAGGTCGCGTGTCCGAACGAGAGCAGACCCGTATAGCCGAGCAGCAGATTGAAGGCGCAGGCAAAGAGTGCGAAGCAGAGCAGCTTCATCAGGAAGATCGGGTAGAAGAAAAACGGCGCAAGCAGCAGAAGCAGGAGCCCGATAATCAGGAACCCGGTCTGCACCGAAAGGGCGGTGCGGCTCTTTTCCGTTCGGACGGTTTCGGTGATGTCAGCCATATCACGCATCCCGGCCGAAGAGGCCCGCGGGCCTGATGAGAAGCACGATCGCCATGATGACAAAGATGACGATATTGGACGCTTCCGGATAGAAGACCTTGGTCAGGCCCTCCGCGATGCCGAGCACATAGCCGGTGATGATGGCGCCCATGATCGAGCCCATGCCGCCGACCACGACCACGGCGAAGACGACGATGATCATATTCGAGCCCATTAGCGGCGAGACCTGATAGATCGGTGCCGCCAGCACGCCGGCAAAGGCGGCGAGGCTGGCCCCGAGCGCATAGGTGAAGGTCAGCAAAACCGGCACGTTGACGCCGAAGACCTGAACCAGCGTGGCATTTTCCGTCGCCGAGCGCAGATAGGCGCCGAGCTTGGTCTTTTCGATCAAAAGCCACGTCCCGATGCAGATGACGAGCGAGACGATCACCACCCATCCGCGATAGATCGGCAGGAACATGAAGCCGAGGTTCATTCCGCCGGCCAGTGCCGGTGGCGTTGCATAGGGCTGACCGGATGAACCGTAAAGATAACGGAACGTGCCTTCGACCGCGAGCGCCAGGCCGAACGTGAAGAGCAGACCGTAGAGCGGATCGAGATCGTAGAGCCGGCGCAGGAACAGCCGTTCGACAACCGCGCCGGCAAGGCCAACGATGACAGGCGCCAGCAACAAAGACGGCCAATAGCCGATACCGAGATAATTCAGCAGCAGATAGGCGACGAAGGCGCCGAGCATATATTGGGCGCCATGCGCGAAATTGATGACGCGCAGAAGACCGAAAATGATCGCAAGACCAAGGCTCAGCAGCGCATAGAAGGACCCGTTGATCAGGCCGATCAGCAGCTGGCCGAGCAGCGCCTGCAAGGGAATGCCGAAGATCATCGTCATCGCATCACACTCCCAGAACCTTGTGCAGCACATCCATGCGCTGCGGCAGTTCACCGACCGGGAATTCCGAGACCATCTGGCCATGATCCATCAGATAGAAGCGATCGGCAATACGGCTCGCAAAGCGAAAGTTCTGCTCGACGAGAACGATGGTCATGCCGCGTTCCTTCAATGCCTTCAGTACCTCGCCGATGCGCTGAACGATCACGGGCGCCAGGCCTTCTGTCGGCTCGTCCAGCAGCAACAGGCGGACGCCTGTGCGCAGGATACGGGCAATCGCCAGCATCTGCTGCTCGCCGCCCGACAGCTTGGTGCCGGAACTCGCGCGCCGCTCATAAAGGTTCGGAAAAAGCTCGTAGATTTCATCGAGGCTCATGCCACCCGGCGCCACGACCGGTGGCAGGAGCAGGTTCTCCGAGACCGTTAGGGTCGAGAATATGCCGCGCTCTTCCGGCACGAAACCGATGCCCTTATGGGCCGTCTTGTGCAGCGGCACCTGCATCATATCCGTGCCGGCAAAGCTGATCTTGCCCTTTCGCGCACGCACGATGCCGGTGATAGTGCGCAAAGTCGTCGTCTTTCCGACGCCGTTGCGGCCGAGAATGGTGATCATCTCACCCTCGCCGACCGTCATGTCGACGCCGTGCAGGATATGGCTTTCGCCATACCAGGCGTTCAGCCCTTGGACTTCGAGAAGCGGCGCCATCAGTGGTGCTCCTCCGTGCCCATATAGGCCTGGCGCACACGCTCGTCCTGGCTGACGGTCGCATAGTCGCCCTCGGCGAGGATTTCGCCACGCTGCAGCACGGTGACATGCCGGCAGATATTGGCGACGACCGAGAGATTGTGTTCGACCATCAGCACCGCACGGTCGCGGGCGACATCGCGAATGATGGCCGAGACGACACCGACATCCTCCTGCCCCATGCCAGCCATCGGCTCGTCGAGCAGCAGCACTTTCGGATCGAGCGCCAGCGTGGTTGCGATTTCAAGGACCCGTTTACGCCCGTAGGAGAGATCGGCGGCGATATGATCGCGCTCCTTGGAAAGACCGACGCTGGCAAGCAGCTGCTCGGCCCTGTCGTTGAGTCTGTCGAGCGCCGAAAGCGGCCGCCAGAACTGCGTGGAAAGATTGTTCGGCCGCTGCAGGGCGACCCGCACATTATCAAGCACGGAAAGATGCGGAAAGACAGCTGATATCTGGAAGGAGCGAACGAGCCCCATACGCGCCACCCGGTCTGGCGGCGTCCTGGTGATATCCGTACCCATCAGCGTGATCGTGCCCGATGTCGGCTGCAGAAACTTGGTGAGCAGGTTGAAAACCGTCGTCTTGCCGGCACCATTCGGCCCGATCAGTGCATGCACGCTTGCATCATTCACATCGAGATCGACATTCTTGACGGCCGTGAAGCCGCCGAAATCGCGGCGCAGGCCGCGGGCGGAAAGCACCACCCGCGGCTTGGCCTGTGTTTCAATTGCGGAAACCGCCATATCTTATTTCACCAGATCGCAACCGCTCTTGGCGGGGTCGATATAGGCTTCCTTGCCGGGAATGGTGGCGAGAACGTTGAAGTAGTCCCACGGCTCCTTGCTTTCGGCGGGCTTCTTGACCTGCAGCAGATACATGTCGTGGATCATGCGGCCGTTCGGGCCAACCGTGCCGCCACGGCCGAAGACGTCATCGACTGGCATTTCGTGAAGCTGTTTGGCGACGGCTTCCGTCTCGTCCGTGCCAGCCTTCTGGATCGCCTTCAGATATTGCAGAACGGCCGAATAGGTGCCGGTGTGGATCATGTTCGGCATCTTGCCGGTGCGGGCGAAGAACTTCTTGGCGAATGCGCGGCTGTCGTCGTCACGGTTCCAGTAATAGCCTTCCGTCAGTGTCAGCCCTTGAGCGGCCTCAAGGCCGAGACCATGGACTTCAGCGAGCGTGAAGAGCAATGCCGCCAGATGCTGGCCGCCCTGGGTGATGCCGAATTCGGCCGCCTGCTTGATGGCGTTCGACGTATCGAGGCCGGCATTGGCAAGGCCGATCACCTTGGCACCTGATGATTGCGCCTGCAGCAGAAAGGATGAGAAGTCCTGCGTGGACAGGGGATGGCGTACCGAACCGACAACCGTGCCGCCGCTCGCTTTCACGTAATCCGTGGTCTGCTGTTCCAGTGAGTAGCCGAAGGCATAGTCCGCAGTCAGGAAGAACCAGCTGTCGCCGCCCTGTTTGACCAGCGCGCCGCCGGTGCCGACGGCGAGCGCATGGGTGTCATAGGCCCAGTGAAAGCCGTAGGGCGAGCAGGCCTTGCCGGTGAGGTCGGTCGTTGCCGCACCGGTAACGATATCGATCTTCTTCTTTTCCTTGGCCACGGCCTGCACGGCAAGCGCTACGGAAGACGTCGTCAGTTCCATGATGGCGTCGACCTGCTCGGTGTCATACCACTGGCGGGCAATATTAGAGGCGATATCGGGCTTGTTCTGGTGGTCGGCATCGACGATCTCGACCGGCATATCGAGCACTTTGCCGCCGAAATCCTCGACAGCCATCTTGGCAGCCTCGACCGAGGACTTGCCGCCGAAATCGGCATAGACGCCCGACTGATCGTTTAGAATACCGATCTTGACCTTGCCGTCGGAAACAGCCGCGCTCTGGGCGAGTACGGCTGTACTGCTAGCAAGCAAAAATGCAACGGACGCAATGAGATTCTTTCGCATTGTCTCTCCTCCCAGAGATTGGCCAGATTGCGAATCTGTTCAAATTTGGCGACCCGCCCTCCTCAAAGCGGCCGCTCCGCCCTTACGATCACGGAATTCCCTCCTTGAGGCAACTGGCGGTTTACATCTAATTCCAAACAGTATCTGTTCATTTTTGTACAGAACCCTTCAAAATGCCCCTGTGCAGACAGTTGCGGCACTCTTTGTCGGACGGCATTAGACCAAAGACGTAGACGGATTGGACGACGCCGATGAGCCATGCCTCGCAATTTACTTGGGACGATCTGCAGTTTTTTCTAGCCGTCGCCCGCACAGGCCAGCTTTCGACGGCAGCGCGGCAATTGCGCTCCAGCCATGCCACCGTCTCCCGCCGCATCGACCGGCTGGAATTTGCGTTGAAGGTAAAGCTTTTCGAGCGGAACCCGCGCGGCTACGTGCTGACCGCCATGGGCGCGCGCTTTGTCGAAACCGCCGAAAAGATGGAACAGGAAACGGAACGGTTGCGAGCCGATCTCGCTGACGGTTCGCTAAGCCAACGCGGTCTCGTACGCCTCAGCGCCCCGGAAGGCTTTGCCAATTTCTTCTTTGCGACGGTGTTGCCGCAATTTGCAGCCCGTCACCCGCATCTGGCGCTGGAACTCGTCACCATCCAGCAGATCATGTCTCTCTCGCGCAAGGAGGCAGATATTTCCGTCGTTCTCGACGAGCCGAAGGGCGGCCCTTATTTTGCGGAAAAGCTGACCGACTATCATCTGCAGGTCTACGCCTCGCGCGACTATCTTGCCCGCGCGGCCCCCATCAGGACGCGCGACGACCTGCTGAACCATCCCTTCATCAGCTATATCGAGGAAATGATCTTCGCGCCGGGCCTCGATTATCTCGGCGACGTACATCCGCGCATCAAGCCGCAGTTCCAGAGTTCGAGCATCTTCGCGCAGCTAACGGCCACCAGAAATGGCCTCGGCCTTGGCATCCTGCCCTATTTTTTCGCCTGCCGTTATCCTGAACTGGTGCGCGTGCTGCCCGACGAGATCGACCTCAAGCGCCACTACTGGATCACCTGCCATCGCGATCTCAAGCAGGCGCCGCGCGTGCGCGCTGTCATCGACTTCCTGCGCGAAGCCGTCCGCAGCGAGGATGTCTGTTTCATCCCGCCCTATATCGGCGTGCCCGCCCCGACACGGAAAGCAAAGGCCGAGACCTGACTATTTCAGGAATTCGGCGCGGTGCGGGGTGAAGGTGTCGATCAGTCGGCCCTTCTCCAGCGCCCTGACGCCGTGTACGAGATTGGGCGGAACGATGAAGCTGCCGCCTTGCTTCAACACTTCGGTGCGGCCGTCGATCGTGACTTCGAAGCTGCCTTCGGCCACATAACTTGCCTGGATATGCGGATGGAAATGCGCCGCACCCACAGCGCCCGGCTCGAAGGCGACTTCAACCATCATCATCTCGGGCAAATAGGCCATGATGCGCCGCGTCACACCCGGCTCAGGGTTAACCCATTCGGCCCCTTCGGCCGATACAAAGAGATCACTCGATGACATGTCTGCCTCCTCACACGAAAATCTGTCTGGCCCGAATCCATCCGACCGGAATCCATCGGCGGCAAACTGGCGTAACGATCCGCATTTGAAAAGACGACTTCTGCATCTTTGGTGCAATAGTCGCTTGTGTTGACGCCGCCAGTCGGCGGGTCTATGCGACCTTAAATCAGGCATGCCTGAATAATGGGCCCTGAACCGTGGTGAGGAGACTGGACATGCAGCATACGCGCGAAGTTTTCGACTGGGCCGATCCCTTCCGGCTTGTAGAGCAACTGACCGACGAGGAGCGCATGGTGCAGGACACCGCCCATGCATACGCGCAGGAAAAGCTCGCGCCCCGCGTTCTCGAAGCCTTTCGTCACGAGAAGACCGATCCCGAGATCTTCCGCGAGATGGGCGAACTCGGCCTTCTCGGCCCGACGATCGATCCGAAATATGGCGGCGCCGGCCTCGGCTATGTCGCCTATGGTCTGATCGCGCGCGAGGTTGAGCGCGTCGACAGCGGCTATCGCTCGATGATGAGCGTGCAATCCTCCCTCGTCATGGTGCCGATCGACGCTTTCGGCTCCGAGGAGCAGAAGAAGAAGTATCTGCCAAAACTTGCGACCGGCGAATGGATCGGCTGCTTTGGCCTGACGGAACCCAATCACGGCTCCGATCCGGGCTCCATGGCGACGCGGGCAAGGAAGGTCGATGGCGGCTATAGCCTGACCGGCTCCAAGACCTGGATTTCGAATGCACCGATCGCCGATGTCTTCGTTGTCTGGGCAAAAACCGAGGACGGGCTGATCCGCGGCTTCATCCTGGAAAAAGGCTGGAAGGGGCTCTCGGCGCCGAAGATCCAGGGCAAGGTTGGGCTTCGCGCCTCGATAACAGGCGAAGTCGTGATGGACGAGGTCTTCGTGCCGGAAGAAAACCTGCTGCCCGACGTCACCGGCCTCAAGGGACCTTTCACATGCCTTAACTCGGCCCGCTTCGGCATCGCGTGGGGCGCGCTGGGTGCTGCCGAGGCCTGCTACGCCATGGCTCGGCAATATACGCTCGACCGCCAGCAGTTCGGCCGTCCGCTTGCCGCCAACCAACTCATCCAGAAGAAACTTGCCGACATGGCGACGGAAATCTCGCTCGGGCTTCAAGGATGTTTGCGGCTCGGCCGCATGAAGGAAGAGGGCCATCCGCCGGTCGAGCTGACCTCCATCCTGAAGCGCAATTCCTGCGGCAAGGCGCTGGATATTGCCCGCGCAGCCCGCGACATGCTGGGCGGCAACGGCATTTCGGATGAGTTCGGCGTTGCCCGCCATCTCGTCAATCTGGAGGTGGTCAACACCTATGAGGGAACGCATGACATTCATGCGCTCATTCTCGGCCGCGCGATCACGGGCATTGCCTCCTTCTCCAACTAATTCGGCCGCACACAAGGCGAATTGCAACGGAGTTAACAATGTGCAAACCTCCCCTCACCGCGGCAGAATGGCCGGCGGTGCAAGGGGGATTTGCCTATGTTTCTGCTGCTCGCACTCCTGATCGGTGTCGTTGCCGGTCTTCGCGCCATGACTGCACCGGCCGCTGTCGCCTGGGGTGCCGCACTCGGCTGGTACGATCTCTCTCAGACGCCGCTTGCTTTCATGGGCTACCAGTGGACACCTTGGATCTTCACCATACTGGCTGTCGTTGAGCTCATTACCGACCAGTTGCCCACCACGCCGTCACGCAAGGTGCCGATCCAGTTCGGCGCCCGCATCGTCATGGGCGCGCTTTCCGGCGCCGTGATCGGGGCAGCCAGCAGCCTGCTCTTCGGTGGCCTGATCGCCGGCATTATCGGCGCTGTCATCGGCACGCTTGGCGGGGCTGCTGTTCGCGGCAGGCTCGCAGCCTCCTTCGGCCAGGATCGCCCGGCGGCCCTGATCGAAGACGCCGTCGCCATCATCGGTGCAATCATCATCGTAGCAGCAGTCTGATGAAGACCTTCGACGCGATCTTCATCGGCGCCGGCCAAGCGGGCCCGTTCCTGGCCGCCCGCATGGCGGAAAAAGGTATGAAGGTGGCGCTGATCGAACGCAAGTTCCTCGGCGGCACCTGTGTCAATGCCGGTTGCATGCCGACGAAGACGCTGGTGGCAAGTGCGCGTGCCGCCCAGGTGGCGCGGCGCGGGGCCGAGTACGGCGTGCAGATACCGGGCGAGATCGCAATCGACATGAAGACGGTGCGTGGGCGAGCCGAGACGGTTACCATGAATGCGCGAAACGGCCTGAGCGGCTGGTTCGACGGCATAAAAACCATGACCGTCATCTACGGCCATGCCCGCTTCACGTCTCCCAAGGAAGTCGCCGTCAACGGCGAGACGCTGACCGCACCGAAGATCTTTCTGAATGTCGGCGCGCGGCCGACGATCCCCGACATGCCGGGTCTTGCCGACATCGACTACCTGACCAGCACCGGCATCATTCATCTCGACAGTCTGCCCAAGCATCTCGCCATCATCGGCGGCAGTTATATCGGCCTGGAATTCGCGCAGATGTATCGGCGCTTCGGAGCAGACGTGACCGTGATCGAGCGCGGCCCGAAGCTCGCCTCCAGAGAGGATGAGGATATTTCTGATGCGATCGCCGATATCCTCAGATCAGAGGGCATAAAAATCCATACCGACGTCAACACCATCAGCTTCGCAAAGAGTGCCAACGGTGCAACCATCACGGTCGATTCCGAAACGATCGAGGCAAGCCATGTACTTGTCGCCACCGGCCGCACGCCGAATACCGACGATCTCGGCCTCGATGTTGCGGGCGTAGCCACCGACAAGCACGGCTTCATCACCGTAGACGACCGGCTCGCCACCAATGTGGACAGCATCTGGGCGCTTGGTGATTGCAACGGCCACGGCGCTTTCACCCATACATCCTACAACGACTTCGAAATAGCTGCCGCCAACCTGCTCGACGGCGGGGACCGAAAGGTTTCGAGCCGTATTCCGGCCTATGCGCTTTACATCGACCCGCCACTCGGCCGCGTCGGCATGACGGAAAAGCAGGCCCGCGCCTCCGGCCGCAAGATCCTGGTCTCGACCCGCCCGATGAGCCGGGTCGGCCGTGCCAACGAGCGCGGCGAAACCAAGGGCTTCATGAAGGTAATCGCCGATGCCGAAACAAAGGAAATCCTCGGCGCCGCGATCCTCGGCATCGAGGGTGACGAGGCGATTCACGGCTTCATCGATGCCATGAACGCCGGCACGACCTATCCGGTGCTGCAATGGTCCATGCCGATCCATCCAACCGTCTCGGAATTGATTCCGACGCTGCTCGGCGACCTGAAGGCGGTCTGATCCGACAACGGTACAGCGCTAGCTCGGCATCGCAACCAGTAACGAGGCAGGCCAGATGTCCATCGAGCTTATGATCGAGAATTACGGCCTCCCGGCCATCTTTCTCGGCACCGCCTTTGAGGGTGAGACAGCCGCCTTTCTCGGCGGCGTCATCGCGCATCGCGGCCTTCTGACCTATTGGGCCGCCTCAATGGCGGCTTCGGCAGGGTCCTTTGCCGGCGACCAGATGTGGTTCTTCGCCGGTCGCTACGCAGCCCAATGGAGCTTCGTTCGTCGCCTCATGGAAACGCCGGCGCTGGCGCGGGTAACACAGCTTCTCGAAAAATACCCGACGGGCTTCATCTTCGTGTTCCGCTTTCTGGTGGGATTGCGAACAATCAGCCCGATCGTGATCGGCACGACGCGCATATCGACGCAGAAGTTCCTCGTCATCAATCTTCTGGCAGCGCTGGTCTGGGGCCAGATTTTCACCGCACTCGGCTATGCCTTCGGGCATGGGATAGAACAGATGCTCGGTCGCCTTCCGCTACACAACCATCTTCTGATCGCACTCGCAGCCGCGGCCGTCATCGCGGCCGCGGTGCTGCTCCACAGGATGAAACCGTTCACAAGGCACCCCTAGGGGCACCTTACTCCATGACGATCTGCAGCTTGACGTCATCAGGGCGCGCCTCGACCGCGCGGTCGAAAGCCTTGATCGAATTTTCGAAGGTGAAGGTCTCGGAGATCAGCGGCTTGAGATCAACGCGGCCCGATCCCAGAAGCGCGATCGAGCGCTCGTACTGGTGCGCATAGCGGAACACCGTCTCGATGCGGATTTCCTTGGTGGAAGCCGTGGAGACGTCGAAGCCGATCGGATTGACCGGAAGGCCGACGACAACGATGACGCCGCCCGGACGCGGCAGGGCCATGATCGTCTCCCACGCCTTCGGCGAACCGGAGCATTCGAAGACCACGTCGGCCCCCCAGCCATCGGTCAATCGGCTGACTTCCTCGGCAAGGTTCGTCTCGCGGATATTGACCGGGATAACGCCCTGATACTGGGCGGCGATATCGAGCTTCGGCTGGGCGAGGTCGGCGACAATCGCGCGGGCGCAACCACCGGCAAGGGCGGCAATCGCCACCATCGTGCCGATCGGACCGGCGCCGAGAACAACGGCGGTATCGCCGGGTGCGATCTTCGCCTTGGTCGCGGCCTGCATGCCGACCGCAAAAGGCTCGACCATCGCACCTTCGGCAAAGCTGACATTGTCGGGTAGCTTGAACGTATAGTTGGCGGGATGCACGACCTCAGGCGTCAGCACGCCATGGATCGGCGGCGTCGCCCAGAAGGCGACAGCAGGATCGATGTTGTACATGCCGAGCCGGCTCGCCTTGGAATTGGGATCGGGAATGCCGGGTTCCATGCAGACGCGGTCGCCGACCTTCAAATGCGTCACACCGGCACCGACCTCGACCACCGTGCCTGCCGCCTCATGGCCGAGTACCATAGGCTCGTTGACGACGAAGGGGCCGATCTTGCCATGCGTGTAATAGTGCACATCAGAGCCGCAGACGCCCACGGTATGGATCTTGATCTTCACCTGCCCGGGTCCCGTCTCCAGAGGCAGATCGATATCGCGAAGCGCAAGCTCATGCTGGCGCTCCAGTACCAGCGCACGGACTTTGGTCATGATCGGTTTCCTTCCCTATGGCTCCCGCGATTCATGGGATGCCCTTGCGGCCGACTATAAGACCGCAACGCCCAGCAATTCAATCATATCCAGGAGGCTTTTGCTCAATATATGACGAAATGCTCACACGCTTATCACCCGAAAGATAGGCGCTCCCTAGACGTCTGTATGATTTCGCCAGAACTCGCCGAGGACTATATTTCTGTTCAAGGATCACGGCAAAGTGGAAGGAGAAAGCAATGAAGCACGACAACGACAATGTCGCCAGGAATTCAGCTTCCAACTCGCAGATAACAAGACGGCTCCGCGAATTTTGGCGAAACCTGGTCGATGAAGCTGTCGCAGCACTCCGACAAGGGCGCCAGCCACAGCCGCTGCTTCAGCCGGTGCGGGTTATTGCAAGGATGCGGGATCGAAATCGGCCCCAGCAGCGTTATTAGGCATGCGCCGGCATGGCGTGACGGGGCATGACGCTCCCGGCACCATGCGGATCGGCAATCCAAGGAAGACCGTCATGAAATCGATTGTGTCATTCTGCCTATTCGCATTGCTCCTCTTTGCCGCAAACGAGGCTTCTGCGGCGATCGAGGAAGCATCGCTTCCGCCGCCACAGCAGGAAGAACAGCTGGTGCCGGCGAACCTCGAACTCACCTTTACCGGGCCAGTCGATCTTACGCGCTCGACAGCCATCCTGCTCGACGCGCAGGGCACGGCATTGCCCACGGGCAAGCCATTCCTCTCCGGCCCCGAAGGATCCGTCTTCAAGATCCCGCTCGATCCTTCGATGGCACCCGGCCTCTACACGCTCAACTGGCGTGTCCTCTCGATGGACGGTCATAGCGCCGAAGGCCACTACCAGTTCAAGGTCGATCCTTGAACCTTCCAACATTGCGCTGTTCGATATCGCGCCGTGCCCTCGAGGCACGGCTTTTTGTTTATATCGACCTGCCGATGGCGCCCCAGTTCCGGCTTCGAGCGCATAAGGCATTTATAAGATTTTTATATTGATGCCTCCTGCCCAATCTCGAACCTTTATGCACTTCGGCCGCATATTAATGTCCGAGAGATCGCAAAGATCATCTCCACGCCAGAAAGCATAAAAGGTGCCGCCCCGCCAGGATGGCGCCCTTTGTCTTGTCTGACTCCAAGAATAACAAACCGGAGTCAAGATCGATGATGGATATAATTCTACTCGGCACTGCAGTCGTATTCTTCGGACTATGCTTTGCCTATACGCGCGCCTGCGACAGGCTTTGAAGGAGACACCAATGACCCTCGATTATATCTTGAGCGGTGCCGTGACCGTGTTTCTCACCGTCTACCTCACCTACGCCCTCATCCGCCCAGAACGTTTCTGAAAGAGCCGGCGCTTCTGATCGAAGCAGCCGGGTACTGAAAGTTTCCTCCCATGACCCTCAACGGATGGCTTCAGATCCTGCTTTATTGCGGGATCGTCCTTGTGCTCGTCAAACCGCTCGGCGGTTACATGACGCGTGTCTTCAGTGGCGAGCGCACATTCCTCTCACCGGTCCTCGTTCCGATCGAACGGGGGCTTTACGCCGTTGCCGGCACCAGCGAGCGCGAAGATCAGCACTGGACCTCCTATGCCTTCGCCATGCTGATGTTCAATCTGCTCGGCGTCATCGTGCTTTACGCGCTTATGCGCCTGCAGGGCGTTCTGCCCTATAACCCGGCCGGCATGACCGCGGTCGGACCGGAGCTTTCCTTCAACACCGCTACCAGCTTCGTCTCCAACACCAACTGGCAGAATTACGGTGGCGAAAGCACGATGTCCTACCTGACGCAGATGATGGGCCTCACGGTTCAGAATTTCGTGTCGGCTGCGACCGGCATGGCGATTGCCGTTGCCTTCATCCGCGCCTTCTCGCGCGCATCGGGCAAGGCGATCGGCAATTTCTGGGTCGATATGATCCGCGCGACGCTCTATATCCTGCTGCCGATCTGCATCGTGCTGACGCTCGCCTATGTCTGGCTCGGCGTGCCGCAGACACTTGGCCCCTACGTCGATGCCACGACGCTGGAAGGCGCCAAGCAGACGATCGCCGTCGGGCCCGTCGCCTCGCAGCTTGCCATCAAGATGCTCGGCACCAATGGCGGTGGCTTCTTCAACACCAACTCCGCCCATCCGTTCGAAAACCCGGACGCGATTTCCAACCTCATCCAGATGGTATCGATCTTCGCGATCGGTGCGGCGCTCACCAACGTCTTCGGACGCATGGTCGGCAACCAGCGCCAGGGCTGGGCAATCCTCGCCACAATGGGCATCCTCTTCATCGTCGGCGTCGGCATCACCTACTGGGCGGAAGCTGCCGGCAACCCGCTGATGCATGCCTTCGGCCTGCAGGGCGGCAACATGGAGGGCAAGGAAGTCCGCTTCGGCATCACCTTGTCCTCACTGTTTGCGGTCATCACCACGGCGGCCTCCTGCGGAGCGGTCAATGCCATGCATGGCAGCTTCACCGCGCTCGGCGGCCTGATCCCGCTCATCAACATGCAGCTCGGCGAAGTCATCGTCGGCGGTGTCGGTGCCGGCTTCTACGGTATCCTGCTCTTCATCATCGTCGCCGTCTTCGTGGCGGGCCTCATGGTCGGCCGCACGCCGGAATATCTAGGCAAGAAGATCGAGGCGAAGGAAATGAAGATGGCCGTTCTTGCCATCCTCTGCCTGCCGCTCGCCATGCTGGTCTTCACCGCGATCGCAAGCGTGCTGCCCTCGGCAGTTGCCTCGATCGGCACGGCCGGCCCGCACGGTTTCTCCGAAATCCTCTATGCCTATACGTCGGCTGCGGCCAACAACGGCTCGGCTTTCGGCGGCCTGACCGGAAACACACCCTGGTACAACATCACGCTCGGTTTCGGCATGCTCATGGGCCGCTTCCTCGTCATCATCCCGGCTCTTGCGATTGCCGGCTCGCTGGTCACGAAGAAGACGGTTCCGGCCTCGGCAGGCACCTTCCCGACGGACGGCCCTCTCTTCGTCGGCCTGCTCATCGGCACGATCCTCATCGTCGGTGGTCTCACCTTCTTCCCGGCACTGGCCCTCGGTCCTGTTGTCGAGCACCTGGTCATGATCGCCGGCCAGACCTTCTGAGGTGGGTGTCATGATTATCCGTCACAGGCTCCGAAAAGCCTTCCATCCACGTCCCGGTCTGCCGGGGCGTGGAGCCCAGCGGATGCCGCGCGCCTCCGACATCATCCTGGTGATGATGGCAGGCCTGCTCGTCATCATCTGCGCAGTCAAAATTTTACAGGGCTGACCGGCTGTCCGGTTCGCCATCCTCGTTTCAAAGCTGGAGTCTCTTATGAGCCAGGCAAAATCCGCGAGCATCATGGATTCTCGCATCCTCATTCCGGCCGTGGGTGCCGCTTTCACCAAGCTCAACCCGCGCACACTCGCCAAGAACCCGGTCATGTTCGTCGTGGCAACGGTCTCGGCACTGACCACTGTTCTGTTCCTGCGCGACCTCGTCTCAGGCAACGGCAATCTTGCCTTCTCCTTCCAGATCAACCTCTGGCTCTGGTTTACCGTGCTCTTCGCCAACTTCGCCGAAGCCGTCGCCGAAGGCCGCGGCAAAGCGCAGGCCGACTCTCTGCGCAAGGCGCGCACTGAAACCCAGGCCAAGCTGCTGACAGCCAATAACGGCAGTGGCTACCGCATGGTGCCGGGCACGAGCCTAAAGGTCGGCGATCTCGTTCTCGTCGAAGCCGGCGACATCATCCCCTCCGATGGCGAAGTCGTTGAAGGTGTCGCCTCGGTCAACGAAGCGGCTATTACCGGCGAATCCGCCCCTGTTATCCGTGAATCCGGCGGTGATCGCTCGGCCGTCACTGGTGGCACGCAGGTTCTTTCCGACTGGATCCGCGTGCGCATCACGGCGGCGGCCGGCTCGACCTTCCTCGACCGCATGATCTCGCTCGTCGAAGGTGCGGAACGTCAAAAGACCCCGAACGAGATCGCGCTCAACATCCTGCTCGCCGGCATGACGCTGATCTTCGTACTCGCCACGGCGACGATCCCGAGCTTTGCGTCCTATGCCGGTGGCTCGATCCCGATCATCGTGCTCGTTGCCCTTTTCGTCACGCTGATCCCGACCACGATCGGCGCCCTGCTGTCGGCGATCGGTATCGCCGGCATGGACCGCCTCGTCCGCTTCAACGTGCTTGCCATGTCCGGCCGCGCCGTCGAAGCTGCCGGTGACGTCGATACACTGCTGCTCGACAAGACCGGCACGATCACCCTTGGCAACCGCCAGGCCACCAGCTTCCGCCCGGTTCGCGGCATTTCCGAACAGGATCTCGCCGATGCGGCCCAGCTCGCTTCGCTCGCCGACGAAACGCCGGAAGGACGCTCCATCGTCGTACTCGCCAAGGAGAAATATGCGATCCGTGGCCGCGATATGGCGAGCCTCAAGGCCACCTTCGTGCCTTTCACCGCGCAGACCCGCATGAGCGGCGTCGACCTTGAAGGCGCGTCCATCCGCAAGGGCGCAGTCGATGCGGTTCTCAGCTACGTCAATGGCGATGCCTCCTCGAAGAACGGCGCCGAAATCGTCCGTGAACTGCAGTCGATCGCTGACGAGATCGCCAAAGCCGGCGGCACGCCGCTTGCCGTTGCCCGCGACGGCAAACTGCTTGGCGTCATCCAGCTCAAGGACATCGTCAAGGGCGGCATCCGCGAGCGCTTCAACGAGCTTCGCCGCATGGGTATCCGCACCGTCATGATCACCGGCGACAACCCGATGACGGCAGCCGCCATCGCCGCCGAAGCGGGTGTGGACGATTTCCTCGCCCAGGCAACGCCAGAGAACAAGCTGCAACTCATCCGCGAAGAGCAGGCCAAGGGCAAGCTGGTCGCCATGTGCGGCGACGGCACGAATGACGCTCCCGCTCTCGCACAGGCCGACGTTGGCGTCGCCATGAACACCGGTACGGTCGCTGCCCGCGAAGCCGGCAACATGGTCGATCTCGACAGCGACCCGACGAAGCTCATCGAAATCGTCGAAATCGGCAAGCAGTTGTTGATGACGCGTGGCGCGCTGACGACCTTCTCGATCGCCAACGACATCGCCAAATACTTTGCCATCATTCCGGCGATGTTCCTGACCTTCTACCCGCAGCTTGGCGTGCTCAATGTCATGGGCCTCGCCACGCCGCAGAGCGCCATCCTGTCGGCGATCATCTTCAACGCGCTGATCATCATCGCGCTGATCCCGCTGTCACTGAAGGGTGTGCGCTACCGCCCGATCGGCGCCGGCGCGCTGCTCTCTCGCAACCTGCTGATCTACGGTCTCGGCGGCATCATCGTCCCCTTCATCGGCATCAAGGCGATCGATATGGTCGTCTCATCTCTCGGCCTCGCCTAAGGAGTTACAACAATGTTGAAAGAACTTCGTCCGGCAATCGTCATGATCGTTGCCACCACAGCCATCACCGGCCTTCTCTACCCGCTTGCCATGACGGGTGCCGCTCAGGCCATCTTCCCCTTCCAGGCAAATGGCAGCCTTATTGAAAAGGACGGAAAGGTCATCGGCTCCACGCTGGTCGGCCAGGCCTTTACCAGCGACAAGTATTTCCACGGCCGCCCGTCCGCCGCGGGTGACGGCTATAATGCCGCTGCGTCCTCGGGCTCCAACCTCGGCCCGACCAGCCAGAAGCTGATCGATCGCGTGAAAGGCGACTATGAGGCGGCGAAGGCGACCAACCCGAATGCCGAGGTTCCCGCCGACCTCGTCACCGCCTCGGGCAGCGGCCTCGATCCGCATATTTCGCCCGATGCTGCCTACTTCCAGGTACCGCGCGTCGCCAAGGCCCGTGGTATCGATGAAACCAAGGTCAAGGCACTCGTCGATGCAGCCGTTACGGGCCGCGAACTCGGCCTGCTCGGTGAGCCGACCGTCAATGTTCTGGCGTTGAACCAGGGCCTTGATGCTTCTATGACTCGGTAAAGGTTGAGAGCCCCGGAACGCGACAAGCGGACCGGGGCTTGCTCGTGAAGAAAGACCGAACCGCATGCCAGACGACAATCGCGACCCGGCCGGCAGGCCTTCGCCCGATGCGCTTCTCGAAAAGGCCCGGGCGGAGTCGCGCGGGCGCCTCAAAATCTTCCTGGGCGCAGCCCCCGGCGTCGGCAAGACCTATGAGATGCTGGTTTCCGGCCATGCCAAGATGGCCGACGGCCTCGATGTGGTGATCGGCGTCGTCGAAACCCACGGCCGCAAAGAGACCGAAGCACTGCTTGCCGGCTTCGAGATCGTTCCGCGTGTGAAGGTCCCCTATCGCGGGCAGTCGCTCGAAGAGATGGATCTCGATACCATTCTCGCCCGCAGGCCCGATCTCGTGCTCGTTGACGAGCTCGCCCATACCAATGCCGAGGGCAGCCGCCATCCGAAGCGCTATCTCGATGTCAAGGAACTGCTCGACCGTGGCATCGATGTCTATTCGACGCTGAACATCCAGCATGTGGAGAGCCTGAACGACGTCGTTTCGCAGATCACCCGCATCCGCGTGCGCGAGACCGTGCCGGATTCCGTGATCGACATGGCTGATGATATCGAGATCATCGACCTGACACCCGACGATCTGATCAAGCGCCTTCATGACGGCAAGGTCTATGTGGCCAGGACTGCCGAGCGGGCGCTGACCAACTATTTCACACCCGGCAACTTGACGGCTCTGCGCGAACTCGCCCTGCGCAAGACCGCCCAGCGCGTCGACGACCAATTGCTGACCCATATGCAGGCGCATGCGATTTCCGGCCCGTGGGCCGCCGGCGAGCGGGTGCTGGTGTCGATCGACGAGCATCCCCGCTCTGCCTCGCTCGTGCGCTATGCCTCGCGCATGGCCTCACGCCTGCGCGGCCCCTGGGCCGCCGTCTATATCGAGACCAACCGCTCCATCAATCTGTCGGAAACGCAGCGAGACACAATCGCGGCCACCTTGCGGCTTGCCGAACAGCTCGGCGGTGAAGCAATCACCATTCCCGGTCGCGAAGTGGCGGAAGAGCTGGTGCGCCACGCCACCGCCAACAACGTCACCCACATCGTCATCGGCGCCCCGAAGAAGCCGACTTGGCGCGAAGGGTGGTGGAATCGTTCGACGACCGACGAACTGATCCGGCGGGCCGGTGATATCAGCGTTCATGTCATTTCCGGAAGCGAGAAAGACACACCCTCACAGCGCGGCGTCAAGGCAGCACCTGCTGTCCCCACACTGAATTTCAGGGCCTATATCCTCTCGACAGCGTATGTCGCGATTGCGCTGGCTGTCGGCGTGGTGCTCGATCAAGTGCTCGACGTGCGCAACCTCGCGCTCGTTTTCCTGATGGCGGTGCTGACGTCAGCGGTCATCCATGGCCTGAGGCCGGCGCTCTATACCTGTATCGTCAGCGCTCTTTCCTTCAATTTCTTTTTCCTGCCGCCACGCTATACGCTGACGATCAGCGACCCCGAAAGCGTGCTGGCGCTCTTCTTCTTCCTCGGCGTCGCCGTTATCGCCTCCAATCTCACTGCAACGGTGCAGCGGCAGGCGTTTTCCGCCCGGCAGAGGGCCCGAACGACGGAAGACCTCTATCTCTTTTCCAAGAAACTCGCGGGTACCGGTACGCTGGACGACGTCCTCTGGGCGACGGCCTTTCAGCTCGCCTCCATGCTTAAGGTGCGCGTCGTTCTGCTCCTTCCGGAAGAAGGTTCCATCGCGGTCAAGGCCGGTTATCCGCCTGACGATACGCTCGATGATGCCGATATTGCCGCCGCCCGCTGGGCTTGGGAGCACAATCACGCCGCCGGGCGCGGCGCCGATACCCTGCCCGGCGCCAAGCGCCTCTATGTGCCGCTGCGCACCGGCCGCACCGCCGTCGGCGTTATCGGTCTCGACAGCGACCGCCGCGACGGCCCGCTACTGACGCCCGAGCAGCAACGCCTTCTGGACGCCCTGGCGGACCAGGCGGCACTTGCCATCGAGCGCGTCCAGCTCGTCGCCGATGTCGACCGCGCAAAGCTTGCTGCGGAGGCCGATCGCCTGCGTTCAGCCCTGCTGACCTCGATTTCCCATGACCTGAAGACGCCGCTTGCGGCGATCCTCGGTGCGTCCGGCACGCTACGCGACTATTTCGATTCCATGTCGGCCGACGATCGCACCGACCTTCTCTCGACCGTCGTCGATGAATCCGAGCGCCTCAACCGCTTCATCGCCAACCTGCTGGACATGACGAAGATCGAATCCGGCGCCATGGAGCCGAACTATGCGCTGCACTATGCCGGCGACATCGCCGGCACCGCGCTGCGCCGGGCTGCCAAGATCCTCGACCATCACAGGACGCAAATGACAATCCCCGCCGACCTGCCCATGGTCCGCGTCGATCCCGTCCTATTCGAACAGGTCCTCTTCAATCTGCTCGACAATGCTGCGAAATACGCACCCGAGGGTTCCGTTATTCGCATCGAAGGCTGGGCGGATGCCGATAATGTCGTCGTACAGGTCTCCGACGAAGGTCCGGGCATTCCCCCTGCAGACCTTACCCGTGTCTTCGACACCTTTTACCGTGTGCGCAAGGGCGATCAGGTACGCGCTGGCACCGGCCTTGGCCTCTCCATATGCCGGGGCTTCATCGAGGCGATGGGCGGGACGATTACCGCCGGCAACCGGACGGACCGGTCCGGGGCTGTCTTCACCATCCGCCTTCCCAAACCGAATGACATTCCCAAACTGGATGAACTCAAATGACCGGTTCAGCCGTCAAGATTCTCGTCGTTGATGACGAGCCCCCGATCCGCAAGCTCTTACGCGTCGGCCTCACCGCGCAGGGCTATGAAGTTCACGAGGCGCCGAATGGGACTGCTGCCCGCCAGTCCGTGAAGGATGACCAGCCCGATCTCATCGTGCTCGATCTCGGTCTTCCCGATATTCCGGGCCATGACCTTTTGCAGGAATGGCGCGAGGACGGGCTCACGATGCCCGTCGTCATCCTCTCTAGTCGCACAGACGAAGCCGGCATCGTCAAGGCGCTTGAAACCGGTGCCGACGATTATGTGACGAAGCCCTTCGGCGTCAACGAGCTCGGTGCCCGCATCCGCGTCGCACTTCGTCACCGCCTGCAGCAGCAGGGCGAAAAGGCGATCTTCCAGACCGGCGGCCTGTCGATCGATCTCGTCAAGCGTATCGTCAAGGTCGACGGCAAGGAAATCAAGCTGTCACCGAAGGAATACGACATCCTGCGCGTGCTCGCCCAGCATGCCGGCAAGGTGCTGACGCATCAGTTTCTTCTGAAGCAGGTATGGGGTCCGGCGGCGGACGTGCAGTATCTGCGAGTCTATGTGCGGCAGCTGCGGCAAAAGGTCGAGCAGATTCCCGACCAGCCACACTATATCACCACCGAGACCGGTGTCGGCTATCGGCTCCGCGAGCCTGACTGACCCCGCCGAAAACAGCATCGAGAATGAAATGAACCTTTCCAACATTATACGGCCGGAGCACACCTTCATCGGCCTGTCGGTGGCGACCAAATGGCGCGCGCTGCAGGCGATTTCCGAAAAGGCCGGCAAGGCCTTCGGCATTGACGGCCAGACCGTCCTGAAGGCGCTCGAATCCCGTGAGAAGCTCGGCTCTACCGGCATCGGCAACGGCATTGCCGTTCCGCATGCGGCCATCGACGGCGTGACGAGCCCGCGCGGCATGCTGATCCGCTTCGCCCACCCGCTGGATTTCGATGCAATCGACGATATCCCGACGGACATCGCCTTCGTACTGCTCTTCGGGGAAAACAATCGCGGAGAATATCTGAACGTGCTTGCCGCCATCGCCCGCAGACTTCAATCCGAAGGCGTTTTGACTGCCATGCGCAAGGCCAGAAGCGTTGATGAATTCTATTCGGATTTCATCGCGGATTCGCGCGTGTAAGGAAAAATTCGTTTCGCGCTTTCGACCTTCTCCCCGCCGAAGCGGGGGGAAGGCAAATCGAGAACAAGGGGCCGCTTCGGCCCCTTTTTATTAGAAGTCGCGCTGGAGACGCAGGAAACCGAAGGTTTCGTCGTCGCCGTCTTCTTCGTCGTGATACTGAACGCTGACCTTGCTGCGCAGATTTTCAGCGATCTGGTAGTCGACGGTGACGCCAGTCGTGTAAGCGCTGCCGCCGCTGAAGCCCTTGCCGTCAGCATCGAGATCGATCTTGTCGAAATACTGGAAGGCCGGGGTAACGGCCCACTTGTCGGTGAGCTTCACCTTGTACTCGGCAGCGATCGTCCATTCGGACTCTTCATAGTAGTAGTTAGCACCGCTGGCCCAGATGCCAGCGAGGCCGAGCGTGCCGGGGCCGATGTCGGCATACAGGATTGCGCGGATAGCGCCTTCCTCGTTGTCGCTATCGTAACCACCGAGCAGGTAACCGCTGAATGCGCCGCTCTTGAAGGAAACCTGGGCTGCAACGCCGAAGTTGTTCGGACCTTCGCCCGGCTTCTCGTCGTAGGCTTCTTCAAGTTCGTCGAGCGAGATACCGGCTGCAAAGTTGTCGGTCTCGTACTGATAGCGGATCGAGTTGTGGGTCGTCTCGTTGCTCGAGAGCGTGTCCGTCTCGCCGCTCAGGTCGTCATCCCACCAGCTGTACTGCTTACCAACGCGGAAGCCGGCGATGTCGATGTAGCCTTCGTCCAGCGTGGTGTCCTGTCTGGTGGCGTTGTCCGCGTTGACACGCAGCGTGATAACGCCGGTGAGCGTACCGTATTCGGTGTCGTTCTTGGTCTGGAAGGTGACCTGACCGCGGGTAACGGCATCCCAATCGGAGTCGTTCGGGTTAGCGACGCTGCCGCCAACGTTTTGGCCGGCGTTAAGCTGGAAACGGATATAGCCTTCGATCTTCAGGCAGGTTTCAGTGCCTGGGATGTAGAAGTAGCCAGTCCCGTAGGCGTCGCAAACGCGAACATATTCTACGGGCTCCGGCTCGGCGGCGACGATAGCGTCGGCTGCATGTGCTCCGGAAACCGCTGCAAGGGCGGCAACAGAGCCAAGAAGGATAGTTTTAATAGACATCAGAAAGACCTTTTACGGTTTGAAAAAGGCAAGCAGTGCTTCAAGGACACCCCTGCCATCCGGTCGCCGAATCCCAACGACCGGAAGTCCATGTAGGCACTCGAAAACGTCAGCGCTGCAAAAGAAGACTAAAAATCGACACACCAATGTCACTTTGGCGGTCGAACTGTGGCAGAAAAATCACGACTGAGGCGTGGCGCCTCAATTGGCCGCGGCCAACTGTCAGCACGTCCCATTCGCAAACACCCGCAGAAAATGGGATGGCTTTCTAAGATTGGTCCCCGGAACCGGAACAATCTTCGTTTCATTATACGACTTAGTTGATAGAGTTTAGCGCATCACCACGGAGGGTTCCCCATGCAGACTTTAAGGCTCACCCGGCTCATCGCGGCCGCGGTCATGGCAGGCAGCTTTGCGATCGGCAGCGTCGCACCCGCATTCGCCGACCAGACGCTTCTGAACGTATCCTATGATCCGACGCGCGAATTGTATAAGGATTTCAACGCTGCCTTTGCTGCAAAGTGGAAGACTGACACCGGCGAAGCTGTGACGATCCAGGCCTCTCATGGCGGTTCCGGTGCTCAGGCGCGCTCGGTCATCGACGGCCTTGATGCCGACGTCGTGACGCTCGCGCTCGAAGGCGATATCGACGCGATCGCCAAGAAGACCGGCAAGATACCGGCCGACTGGAAGACCAAGCTCCCCAATAATTCGACGCCCTATACCTCGACGATCGTCTTCCTCGTGCGCAAGGGTAACCCGAAGGGTATCAAGGATTGGGGCGACCTGATCAAGGATGACGTGCAGGTCATCACGCCGAACCCGAAGACTTCGGGCGGCGCCCGCTGGAACTTCCTTGCAGCCTGGGCATGGGCCAAGCAGGCGAACGGCGGCGACGAAGCCAAGGCACAGGACTATGTGACCAAGCTCCTGCAGCACGTTCCGGTTCTCGATACCGGCGCACGCGGTGCCACAACCACCTTCGTCCAGCGCGGCCTTGGCGATGTCCTGCTCGCCTGGGAAAACGAAGCCTATCTCTCGCTCGAAGAACTCGGCCCCGACCAGTTCGAGATCGTGACCCCCGCCTTCTCGATCCGTGCCGATCCACCGGTCGCAATCGTCGATGGCAATGTCGACAAGAAGGGCACCCGCAAGGTCGCCGAAGCCTATCTGAACTACCTTTATTCGGATGAAGGCCAGAAGATCGCGGCAAAGCACTATTACCGTCCGATCAAGCCGGAAGCAGCCGACCCGGCCGACATCGCCCGCTTCCCGAAGCTGACGCTCGCCACGATCGACGACTTCGGCGGCTGGAAGAATGCACAGCCGAAATTCTTCGGCGACGGCGGCGTATTTGACCAGATCTACAAGCCTGCCCAATAATAGGTCTTATGAGCGCACATAACCCCACACGGTGGCGGTTCAGGCGGCCGAGCGTCATTCCGGGTTTCGGACTGGCGCTCGGCCTTACCTTGATCTGGCTTACCCTCATCGTCCTGATCCCCCTGTCCGGCCTTGCCTGGCGGTCGAGCGCACTCGGCTGGGAGAAGTTCTTCGGCATCGCATTCGACCAGCGAACGCTGAGTGCGTTGCGCATCAGCTTCGGCTGCGCCTTCATCGCCGCCTGCATCAATGCCGTCTTCGGCGTCATCCTCGCCTGGGTGCTGGTGCGCTACCGGTTCCCCGGCAAGCGCATCATCGACGCGATGGTGGACCTGCCCTTCGCTCTGCCGACGGCCGTCGCCGGCATCGCACTGACCACCCTCTACGCTCCGAACGGCTGGGTCGGGCAGTTCCTGACGCCGCTCGGCATCAAGATCGCCTTCACACCGGCCGGCATCGTCGTCGCCCTCATCTTCGTCGGCCTGCCCTTCATCGTGCGAACGGTCCAGCCGGTCATGGAAGAGATCGACAAAGAAGTGGAGGAAGCTGCCGCCACGCTTGGTGCCAACCGCTTTCAGACAATCGCGCGCGTGCTGCTGCCGGGCCTTGCGCCTGCGGCGTTGACGGGCTTTGCCCTCGCCTTTGCCCGCGCCGTTGGCGAGTATGGCTCGGTCATTTTCATCGCCGGCAACTTACCCTTCAAATCGGAAATCGCCCCGCTGTTGATCGTCATCAAGCTCGAGGAGTTCAACTATGCGGCTGCGACAGGCATTGCTGCGATCATGCTGATCCTCTCGTTCAGCTTGCTGCTCGTCATCAACCTCATCCAGAGCTGGAGCAGGCGGAGGTACGGCTATGGCGTCTGACACTAGCGGGAGTGGACCATCCGCCCAGCCGCACAAGCTCCATTCGGCGATCACAGAAAGCAAGATGGCCCGGATCGCGCTCGTCGCCATCTCGCTCGTCTTCCTTCTCCTGATCCTGTTCCTGCCGCTGGCGGCCGTTTTCGTCGAGGCATTCCGCAAGGGCGCCGGTGCGTTTTTCACCGCACTTCAGGATGCCGAGACCTTCTCCGCCATCCGCCTGACACTCATCGTTGCCGGGATCAGCGTGCCGCTGAACCTCGTCTTCGGCCTTGCAGCCGCCTGGGCGATTGCCAAATTCGAGTTCAAGGGCAAAGCGTTCCTGACGACGCTGATCGACCTGCCTTTCTCGGTTTCACCTGTGATCTCGGGTCTCGTCTTCGTGCTGCTCTTCGGCGCCAACAGCTGGCTCGGCCAGTGGCTGAGCGCCAACGACATCAAGATCCTGTTTGCGGCGCCGGGGCTGATCCTTGCCACGATGTTCGTCACCTTCCCCTTTGTCGCGCGCGAGCTCATTCCGCTCATGCAGGAACAGGGAACCCAGGATGAGGAGGCAGCGCTTTCGCTCGGCGCCAGCGGGTGGCAGGCCTTCTGGCACGTCACGCTGCCAAACATCAAATGGGGCCTTCTCTACGGCGTGCTGCTCTGCAATGCCCGCGCCATGGGTGAGTTCGGCGCCGTATCGGTTGTATCGGGCCATATTCGCGGCCAGACCAACACGATGCCGTTGCAGGTGGAAATCCTCTACAACGAGTATAATTTCACCGGGGCCTTTGCGGTCGCTTCGCTTCTGGCCTTGCTTGCCCTTGTCACACTTGTTTTGAAGACGCTGCTGGAAATGCGCTATAGCGCCGAAATCGCCGCCAGCCGGCGGCACTGAAGGAATTAGAATGGAAGTACGCGTCCAGAACATACGCAAGGAATTCGACCGCTTTCCGGCGCTGCACGATGTCTCGCTCGATATCCGCTCCGGTGAATTGATCGCACTGCTCGGCCCCTCCGGCTCCGGCAAGACTACGCTTCTGCGCCTCATCGCCGGCCTTGAAAGCCCAACCGAAGGCCAGATCTTCTTCGGCGAGGAAGATGCGTCGAGGAAGACTGTGCAACAACGCAATATCGGCTTCGTGTTCCAGCACTATGCGCTTTTCCGCCATATGACAGTACTCGACAACGTCTCCTTCGGCCTGAAGGTGCGCAATGCGTCGCGCCGTCCGCCGAAGGCAGAAATCCGTAAGCGGGCGCTGGAGCTGCTCGATCTCGTGCAGCTCTCAGGTCTTGAAAAGCGCTATCCGGCGCAGCTTTCCGGCGGCCAGCGTCAGCGTGTGGCGCTAGCCCGCGCCATGGCGGTGGAGCCGAACGTCCTGCTGCTCGACGAGCCTTTCGGCGCGCTTGATGCGCAGGTGCGCAAGGACCTGCGCAAATGGCTACGCGAAATCCATGACCGCACGGGCCACACCACCGTCTTCGTCACCCATGATCAGGACGAGGCGATGGAGCTTGCCGACCGCGTCGTCGTCATGAGCCAGGGCGCGATCGAGCAGGTCGGCACGCCGGATCAGGTCTACGACAGCCCCAATTCGCCCTTCGTCTTCGGCTTCGTCGGCCAGTCGAACTGCCTGCAGGTGGAGGTTGCCGGCGGCGATATCCACTTCGAGGGCCGCTCGCTCGGCCTTAATGCCGAGAACGAGACTGATGGCGCTGCGCAACTTTACTTCCGCCCGCACGATGTCCGGCTCTGTGAATCTGCCGAGAACTGCATTGCCGGCCAGCCGGTCGCCAGCCGGCGCGTCGCAGGCACCCGCCATATCGAACTCGACATCGGCAAGGAGCGCCCGCATATCGAAATCGAGCTTCCGCCGAGCGAAGCAGACAGGCTCGACCGGTCGCGCGTCGCCTTCAAGCCGACACGCTGGAAGCTCTTCCGAGGCTGATATTCGTTCAATCCGGGTTCTCGCCGGAATCGCATGTGGCGAGAACCATTGAGAATTTTGTGATCTCCGGTTGTTTGTATTTTTGTCACGTGCCGGATAAAACGTTTTTGCTTAGATCGAAAAGGGCTGGACTAATTCCAATAGGAGGCACCTGGCGTTGAGGGCGGATATTTCCTTTGGAAAATCCCTGGTCGGGATTTTGTTCGTAGGACTGGCAGCCGCGAGCTGCACGACAACACCGAAACCGGCGTCCACGTCGGTCAAGAGCAAGCCGAAACACGTTCAACCGGCAAAAGTCAGTTTCAACTACACCACCAAGGATCGTGATTGCCTGAAGCGCGCGATGTACTTTGAATCCGAGCATTCGGATGAGGCGGGCTATCTGGCCGTTGGCAGTGTTGTCATGAACCGGCTGACCTCAGGCGCCTATGCCGACTCCATATGCGGCGTCGTCGCCCAGAAGCGGCAATTTGCGCCGGGTGTCATGACGCGAGAAGTGAAGCCGCAGGCCGAACCCGAACTTGCGACCGCGGCCGACGCGGTCCTGAGCGGCGAGCGCCATCCGGCGGTCGGGGACGCGATGTTCTTCCACACCGCGGGATTGAAATTCCCATACAACAACATGCACTATGTGACAGTCGCTGGCGGCAATGCCTTCTACGAGAAGCGCGACGAAGACGGCACACTCGAAACGCCGCCGCCGCTGCCTTCTTACGAAGTCGCGATGAACTACGTACCGGGTGAAAGCATGCTGCCGCCGCAGTTCGATGTGCTGATCCCGTCAACCGTTCCGGTTCCGATCCCAGCTCCGGACCCCTCGGCCACGGCGAGCACGCAACCGATGCCGATCCTTGAGCCGGTGACCTCGATCGAGCCGGCGCCCGGCGTACCGGTCGCTATCCCGACACCCCGCCCCGCTTCCGACAGCGTGATGCTGCGACCAAGCATTCCGGCAAACGGCGGCTGATCCCGGAAGTCTGAGGCGCCTTGAGCATATCCGTTTTCTTCGAATTGCGGATATGCTCCATTCTTTTGTTTTCGCACAGTTTCGAACGCAAAACCGCTACGCACTTTTGTAGGAATTGCTCTAGGCGCGCTCTTCCCAGACCTTCGCAAGCTCGACGATCGTCCTCACAGCCTTTTCCATATCCTGGCGGCTGATCCATTCGAGCGGCGAGTGGAAAGCGTGGCCGCCGGCAAAGATGTTCGGGCATGGCAGGCCCATGAAGGAAAGGCGCGAACCGTCCGTACCGCCGCGAATGCTTCCGCGCACCGGCGTCATACCCGCCCGGCGCACCGCCTCGACGGCGTTCTCGACGATCTCAGGATGACGGTCGAGCACGACCTTCATATTGCGGTACTGTTCCTTCACATCGAAACGATAGGTCGAGCCCGGATAGGATTTCATCACATCCTTGACGATTGCTTCGAGCATGGCCTCCTTTTCGGTAAGGCCTTCGTCGGTGAAGTCGCGGATGATGAGGCTGATCGCAGACTTTTCCATCGAGCCGGCGACGCCGGTCGGATGGATGAAGCCCTGCTTTCCCTCGGTCGTCTCCGGCGCAATATCCTTCGGCAGCCGGTCGATGATGGCGCCAGCGATCTTGATGGCGTTTTCCATTCGGTCCTTGGCGAAACCCGGATGGATCGCCACGCCCGCGATGACAATATCGACGCTGTCGGCCGAGAAGGTCTCATCCTCGATATGGCCGGCGGTCTCGCCATCCATCGTATAGGCATAATCGGCGCCGAGCTTCTTCAGGTCGACCTTGTTGACGCCGCGGCCAACCTCTTCGTCCGGCGTAAAGAGGATCTTGATCGTTCCGTGCTTGATGTCGGGATTATCGATGAGGATCTGGGCTGCGGCCATGATTTCCGCCAGCCCCGCCTTGTCGTCGGCGCCGAGCAAGGTCGTGCCGTCGGTGGTGATGATGTCGTTGCCGATCTGGTTTTTCAGCTGGGGATGCTCGGAGACGCGGATCACCCGGCTTGGATCGCCGGGAAGCAGGATATCCCCGCCCGCATAATTCGTCACCATCTGCGGCTTGACGTTCCTGCCCGTGAAGTCAGGCGCAGTATCCATATGCGAGCAGAAGCAGATGACCGGGACGCTCTTATTGCTATTGGCCGGAATGGTCGCATACACATAGCCGTGCTCGTCGAGATGCGCATCCGAAAGGCCGACCTCTAAGAGCTCCTCAACCAGAACCCTGCCGAGATCCTTCTGTTTCTCGGTGGTCGGCTGCGTCGATGAGGCGGGATCGGATTGGGTGTCGATAACGACATAGCGGAGAAAGCGGTCGAGAACGGTGCCTGTCAAAATATCCACTCCAGCGTGATCATCTTCTGACGGTATAGCCTCCGAAGGCTCTGCAACGAAAGCCTTTTTCACCTGCAGTAATCGCTGTCAGCGACAGTCGCCTTCCCGCAACTCAATCGACGCGATTGCCCTCGCCGTTGAACACATGCAGGTGCTTAGCCGGAAAAGCGACGTTGACGTTTGGCCCCGCAGTCATCGCCTCACGATCGAGCGTAAAAATCTTGAACGGCAGGCCATGCAGCGAAAGATGCAGGATGATGCCGAAGCCCGTCGGCTCGACGAGTTCGACATCGGCGGCAATTCCTGGTCCGTCACTTGTCATGACGACGTGCTCCGGCCGAATGCCGAGCGTGACCTTTTCGCCGTTCGAAAGGGACAGCGTTTTATCCAGGGGCACGATCGTGCCGTCCTTCAGCTTCACACCGCCTGCCTCGTAGCTCGCCTCGAGGAAGTTCATGCCGGGCGAGCCGATGAAGCCCGCGACGAAGAGATTGGCGGGGCGGTCATAGAGCTCCAAGGGGCTGCCGACCTGCTGCACGACCCCGCCATGCATGGCGACGATCCGGTCCGCCAGCGTCATCGCCTCGATCTGATCGTGGGTCACGTAGATCGAGGTTGCCTTGAGGTCGCCATGCAGTTTCTTGATTTCGGCGCGCATCTGTTCGCGCAGGCGCGCGTCGAGGTTCGACAGCGGCTCATCGAACAGGAAGGCTTTCGGCTGGCGCACAATGGCGCGGCCCATGGCGACGCGCTGACGCTGGCCGCCGGACAGCGCCTTCGGGCGGCGCTCCAGCAGCGGATCGAGGCCGAGCTTGGAAGCTGCACCCGCAACGGCACTGGCGATCTTTTCCTTCGCCGTCTTCCTGAGCTTCAGGCTGTAGCTCATATTGCCGGCGACATTCATATGCGGATAGAGCGCATAGGACTGAAACACCATGGCAATGTCGCGGTCTTTCGGATGCAGTTCGTTGACGCGGTTGCCGGCAATGCGGATTTCGCCGCCGGTCACCTCTTCGAGGCCGGCAATCATGCGCAGAAGCGTGGACTTGCCGCAGCCGGACGGGCCGACCAGGACGACGAATTCACCGTCCTTGATCTCCAGATCGACGCCGTGCAGCACGGACATATGACCATAGGACTTCTGGATATTCTTGATATCGATGGATGCCATTTGACTAACCCTTGACCGCACCGGCCGTCAGGCCCTGAACGAGATAACGCTGGATGAGCAGGAAGAAGAGGCCGGCCGGAATGAGCGCCATGATGCCTGCCGCCATCATCTGCCCGAAATCCACGGAGAATTTCGAAACGAAAGTGAGAAGGCCGACGGGGAAGGTCGCCGCATCATTGCCGTTGATCAGCATCAGCGCAAAGAGCAGCTCGCTCCAGGCCGCAGTGAAGACGAAGCCGAGGGTTGCCGCAATGCCCGGCAGCGTCAGCGGCAGGATGATCTGCCGGAAGGCCGTGAATTGGGTGGCACCATCGATCATCGCTGCCTCCTCGAGATCCTTCGGGATACCGTCGAAGAAGGACTGCATCAGGAAGGTCGCGAAAGGCACGTTGAAGGCGGTGTAGACGATGACGAGGCCAGTCAGGCTGTTCGTCAGGTGCAGCGGCGACAGAATCTTGAAGATCGGCGCGACCAGCATGACCAGCGGAAACATCTGGGTAAGCAGCATCAGCGCGATGATCCAGTATTTCGCCCGGAAGCTGAAGCGTGACAACGCATAGCCTGACAAAGAGGCGCAGATCGTCACCGCCACCGCCGTCGAAGCCGAGACGATGACGCTATTCTTGAAGAAGGTCGGGAAGGCGCTGTGCTCCAACACGAAGCTGTAATGTTCCCACGTGGTCCGCGACGGCCACATGCGCACGCCCTCCGTGTAGAGCAGGTCGTTCGGAGTGACCGAGACCTTCAAGAGCCAGAAGAGCGGGAAGAGCGCGAAAACGACATAGACGAGAATCGCCAGACGGTGCGCGATGATGGGAAGAATAGATCGTCTCATGGCTCAATCCTTGGCAAGCAGGCTCTGCCGCAGCAGGATGATCAGCATGGAATAGGCCAGAAGCAGCACCAGCAGCACCAGCGCAATCGCCGAAGCATAACCGAAATCGAGGCGCCTGAAGGCCTGGGTGAAAATATAGCTCGCAACGATCTGCGTCCGATCCGCCGGTCCGCCGCCGGTCATGACGACGATCAGATCGGCGAAGTTCGAGATCCAGACGGTCCGCAGCATGACGGTGATGGCGATGGTCGGGGCCAGGAACGGCAGGGTAATCGACCGGAAGCGCTGGAACCAGTCTGCACCGTCGATGGAGGCCGCCTCATAAAGATCGCGCGGAATTGCCTGTAGCGCAGCCAGCAGCGTAATGGCGAAGAATGGAATGCCCCACCAGACATTGGCGATGATCGGGCCCCACATCGCATATTGTGGATCAGAGAGGATATTGCCCGGCTCGCTCATCAGTCCGAGAGCAAAAAGCCAGTGCGGGATCGGCCCGATGACCGGATTGAAGAGCCAGGCCCAGTTCAAGCCGGCCAGAAAGGATGGCACCGCCCAGGGCAGGAACACCAGCGCCTGGATGACACCCCTGCCCCAGAAAGGCTTGTCCAGCAGCAGGGCAAGGACCAGCCCGAAAAAGAATTGCAGGACGACCGAGGCACCGGTCCACCAGAGCGTGTTCCGCAACGCGCCATAAAAGGCCTTGTCTTGGGAAAGCTCCCGGAAATGCTCTATCCCGACGAAGCCGCCGGAGAAAGGATTGAGAAGCTGGATATCACGGAAGGCATAAGAAACGCCGACCGCCAGCGGCACCAGCATGACCGCGATGATCAGGATCAGCGACGGCGCACTGTAGAGATAAGGCTCCGAGGCGTCGGCGAGGCGGCGCAGCCATGGCCGACGGTCGTGGCGTAACTCGAGCGTATGGGCGGTGATGGTCATTAACCCGATGCTTTCCCTCGCGACGCTTAAGGGCGCCGTCTGTCGTTAGATGAACGGCGGCGGAAGATTTCCGCCGCCGTTTCAGTATCTTGCCTTACTTCTTGGCTAGGAACTTCTGCTGAGCCTTGGTGAGGTAATCGGCCCACTGATCGGCAAGATCCTTGGCGGAGATATCGCCCAGCAGCGCCTGCTGAGAGGTCTTGATCGCCAGGGAATCCTTGAAGAACGCAAATTCTTCCAGGTAGGTCGGCATGACCGTCGGGACGGTATCCTTGTCGGCCAGTTCCTCGAACCAGCCCTTGAACTGGTCACCGGCGTAGAAGGGATCCTTCTCGGCTGCCGTATAGGCCGGCAGAGCGCCAATCTTCTTGTTCCACTCGATGTTGCCTTCTGGACCTTCGAGGGTGGCGATCAGCTTCCAGGAGAGATCCTTGTTCTGGCTCGTCGTGAACATCGACCAGCCGCCGTAGCCGATGGTCGGGTAAGATTTGCCGGCTGGACCCTTCGGCAGCGGCATAACGCCGAAATCTTCCTTCTTCATCCGCTCGGCAATGGCGATCAGTGCATCCGGATCCTGGTCGAGGAAGGCGCAAGTACCGGAATAGAAGCCGGCGACGACTTCGTTGAAGCCCCAGTTGACGCTATCCTTCGGCGCATAGCCCTTCTTGTAAAGATCGACCATCCACTCGATGCCCTTTGCCCAGCCTTCGCTGTTCATCGTCGAGGTGCCGTCTTCCTTGAAATACTTGTTGTCGCCGGCCATGGAGGCCGCAAAGATCATCCAACCGTTCAGGCCGCCCGGACCGCCGCGCATGCAGTAGCCGTATTTGCCAGACAATTTGGAGACGGCTTCGGACGCCTTGGTGAAATCCTCCATCGTCTTCGGCGGTTCTTTGACGCCGGCTTCTGCAAGCAGCTTCTTGTTGTAGAACATGGCACGCAGATAGAAGCCGTAGGGCAGCATGTACGCCGTATTCTTGACGTCGCGGCCGAGCTCGAGCGCGCGCGGCGTCAATTCCTTGGTGTGTTCCCATTTCTCGAGATAGGGCTCCAGGCTTTCCAGCATGCCGTTATTGGCATAGAGCGACAGCCACGTATCGGGCATTTCCATGACGTCTGGCACATCGCCGGCCGAGACCATGGTCGCGAATTTCTGGAAGGCTTCGTTCCAGGGTAGCGAGATGATGTCGACCTTGGTGCCGGGATTGGCGGCTTCGAACTTGCCGACGATCGACTTCAGTGTCTCGGTGCGCTCGGGGCTGGTGATGACTTCGACGAGCTTCAGCGTCGTGTCCGCGAAAGCCGTGCCCGCCATCATCGTGGCGAAGAGTGTCGAGATGATAAGCTTTTTCATTTTTGGTTCCCCTCCGTAGTTGTTGTGAGGTTTCGGTTAAGAGGCGACGGAAATCGCCTCCTCGATATCCCTCCACAGCGCCTCGGTTCCTTCGAGGCCGATATGGAGGCGCACAGATCGCGGGCTGATGCCGAAGGCTTGCGCCGAATTCGGCTGTGCCTTCTGCTGCAGCACAACTTCGCCCGGTACGATCAGGCTTTCATGTCCACCCCAGCTTACACCCAGTTTGAAAAGCTTGAGGTGATCTGCGAAGGCTCTGATATCGATGCCTTCGCGGAATATGAAAGAGAAGAGGCCCGACGTACCGTTGAGGCCGGCGGGCAGGCGATTGGTAAGGCCCGGATGACAGACCTGCTCGACAACGTCGAGCGCCTGCAGGCGCTGCGCGATCGTCGTGGCCGCTGCCTCATGCGCCCGCATGCGCAACGGCAAAGTCCGCAAACCGCGGATCAGCAGCCAGGCATCGAAGGGCGACAGCTTGCCGCCGAGATAAGGATAGGATTCGGCCTTGATGCGGGCGATCATCTCCTTCGAGCCGGCAACAACACCGGCAACCACATCGCTGTGGCCGCCAAGATATTTGGAGGCTGAATGGATGACGAGATCGACGCCAAGCGTTATCGGCCGCTGGAAGAACGGGCTCGCCCAGCTGTTGTCGATCATGGTGACGATCCCATGCTTTCTTGCGAGCGCGGCCAGCGCGCCGACGTCATGGGCTTCCATCACCCAACTCGTCGGGCTCTCCATATAGAAGACCTTGGCGCCCGGCAGCGCCTTGGCCACAGCCTCCTCGTCGCGGCCATCGACATAGGTCACCTCGACCTTCATGCGCTTCAGGATCGTACCGAACAGACGGAAGGCATCGGGATAGACATGCTTGACGGCGACGATGCGGTCGCCTGGCTCCACGAAGCTAAGCACCGTCGACGAGATCGCCGCCATGCCGCTTGCAAAGCCCAGCGCATCCTCGGCGCCTTCGAGCTTTGCCAGCATCTCCTCGAACATGCGCACGGTCGGGTTGAGACCGCGCGTATAGATCGGCCGCACCTTTTCGCCGCGATAGGAAGCGATCATGTCGTCATAGTCGGAAAAGGTGAAAAGCGAGGTCTGGAAAATCGGCGGAACGACGGCTTCGGCGAAGTTGCCTTCGTCATGGGCGGTGATCAGCGAAGCAAGGTCGAACGGTTCGAGGCCGTCAGTCATCGGGACATTTCCTTGATGTCTTCCTCGACCACGTCGAGGATTTTCAATGTCTCACGCCGCGCCGCCTCGGTGTCCTGGGCGGCGATGGCATTGAAAAGGGTTCGGTGAAAGGGGAAGGACCGGCGGGCGAAATCCTGCCTGTCGAAAGGATGCGTCCAGAAACGCTCGAAGGTCTCGCGCATCTGTTCGAGAAGCTGGCGGAACAGGGGATTGTGGGTGGCGTCGTAGACGGCGAGGTGGAAAGCGAGATCCTCCGGTCCGGAAGCGCCCTTGGCGATATGCACCCGTTCCATTTCATCGAGCTTTTCCTCGATGACGATGAGGTCCTTCGCCGTGCGCCGCCTCGCCGCGACCATGCCCGCCTCGCATTCGATACCGCGGCGAACCTCCAGCGTCTGCAGCAACACATCGCGCAGATGCGGCGTCTCGAACGACAGCGGCATATGAATCGTATCTCTGGAAACCGGTTTCAGCAGGTAGGTTCCGCTACCCTTGCGCGTCTCAATGACGCCGAGCGCCTGAAAATGCCGGATCGCCTCGCGAATGGTGGAGCGCCCGACGGCAAGTGCGGCCATCAGCTCGCGCTCCGCCGGCAGGCGGTCGCCCGCCTGAAGCCGGGCATCCTCGACATAATGTGCCAGCGCATCGGTCACCTGACGCGCGCGGTCCATCGCCGGAAGCGGCCGGATTACCGGCCTGTCGCTACCATTTGCCTTCATGGTTCCCCAAGTTCTTGTCTAAGGCAGCCGACCTCAAAATTGGTCTGACATCTTAGCATTTCTCAAAGATTATTCGCCGTCAAGGCGGTATTTGCTCCCTATGGTTCTCTGGTGTTAAAGCGGATATGCCTCCTTATTCGGCCGCCTTATTTCCAGCTTCCGCTGTCGGCGATAACGCCATATTCGAGCTTGGCGATTGGCACGGCACAGCGCGCGATATGACGGCTTAATAGGAGCGCGAGATAACCCACACCTACTTCTGCGAACGAAGATAATCCCGCGGAGGACCGACAGTGCCGCGCTCGATGATCCTGACGGCCATTCCAATACGCCGCACCCTCGCCTGGCTGTTGAGCGCACGTTCCCTCAGCATCTCCCATCCGACGCGACCAAGCTCTTCGCGTTCGATCCTCAATGTCGTCAAAGCCGGATTGCTGTGCTGGGCGATGGAGATGTCATCCATGCCGATGACGGAGTAGTCGCGCGGAATGCTGCTGCCCCGCGCGCGAAGCGCGTCGATCACGCCGAGCGCCATGATATCGTTGCTGCAGACGAAAGCAGTCGCCTTCGCGTAGCGACCTTTCTGCATCGCGTCGGTCAAGGCATTCACCATGCCGGGCTCCAGGACTCCGGCCGCCATAAGGTCGAACAGATGCCTATCAGGATCGATCGCGATTCCAGCCTCCTGCATCGCATCACGGAAGCCGTCGAATCGTTCCTTGAGCGAGGTCCGGAATAGCCGGCTGACATGCACGATCTCCGTGTGGCCTTCCGACAGAAGCCGGGTGGTCGCCAGCCAACCCGCGGACCTGTTATCGGGAAGAACGCAGGAAAGACGCATCGTCCTATCGATCCCATTCAGGATGACGGCAGGCGCATGACTTCTGACAACCTGTTCGATCAATACCGGATGGTCGAGGCCGACAAGAAGCAGACAGGCGCCGTCGTCGGCAACCAGCCTTTCGACATTGACGCTGCCGGTTTCAATATCAGGTGTCATCAGGTGCACCTTCGCCAGCACGCCTGCTTCCTTGGCGGCGTCCAGCGCCCCTTGAATGACCCCTTCATAGAACTGCGAGTTCAGGTAGAGGGCTGCCGTCGTCACGACCGCGACACCGGATGGAAAGGCGTCGGCGACATCGGCTGTCTTGTGCTTGTAGTCAAGACGGGCGGCCGCTTCCAGGATGCGTTCGCGGCTTTCGTTTCCAACCCCGGACCTGTTGTTGAGAGCCTTTGACACCGAGGCGATGGAAACGCCTGCGGCTTCGGCAATGTCAGAGATTCTCGATCTGCGTGTCATCAGGGTTCTCCTCGATCGAGATTTATCACGGGCGGTCCGGCGCTGCCATACAGCGTAGAAATTTTCGCTAATTACGAAATTTTTCTTTCCAGCATCATTTTTTCGTCTATCGTTGTCCTGTCGCCGCATCAAGCGGGCGGCATTGACCTGGGAGGGGAAGATGCTGAGACGTAGAGAGTTTATGGCGAGCGCCATCGCCGCGGCGCTGATCGACATTCCTGGCGCACGTGCCGCCGAGGAATCTCTGAGAGTATTCTGGTGGGGAAATCCCGACCGTGCAAAACGGACCGGCGAGGTCATCAAGCAGTTCGAAACGTCAGCCCCCGGCGTGACGTTCACCGGTCAGGTCGCAACGTCGGACTATTGGGTGAAGCTGAGCACGATGGTGGCCGGCCGCAACGTGCCCGACGTCTTCGCTCTGGAACCTGTGACCTTCGCCGATTATTCCCGGCGTGGCGCCACTCTTGACCTGACTCAGTTCCACCACAGCGTTATCAAGTCACAGGACTTCTCACCCGGCGCGTTGGATCTCGGCACCGTGGATGGCAAGCTGACCGGCATTCCCACGTCCCTGAACGCCGCTGCCCTGATGGTCGGCAAGACGGCGCTGGAAAAGGCCGGCGTACCGGCACCCACAGCGTCGACGACATGGGAGCAGTTCAAGACGATCTGCACGGACTTCAAGAAAGCTTCCGGCTCCGGCAATCTCTTCGCGGTGAGCAATGGCGCCCGGTATAGTTTCGTATTCGAAGTCTGGCTGCGACAGCGCGGAAAGGCACTCTTCACGCAGGATGGCCACCTCGGCTTCGAAGAGGCCGACGCCGCTGAATGGTTCGACTACTGGGATCAGATGGTAAAGGCCGGCGGCTGTGTCACCGCCGACATCCAGGCTCTCGACAAGGGAAATATCGAGACCAACCCCGTGGCGAGTGGCAATGCCGTCATGGCCTTTGCCTATTCCAATCAGCTTGCGGGCTATACCGCGCTCGCAAAATCCGAGATGACCATCGGCTCTCTTCCGGTACAGGACGCCGCAGGTCGCTCGGGGTTGTTTTACCGGCCCTCGACGCTATGGTCGATATCGCCCTGGTCGAAGTCGCCGGAGACGGCAGCCAAGTTCATCAACTTCTTCGTCAACGACGCAAATGCGGGACATGCTCTCGGAACCGAGCGTGGTGTTCCTGTCAATACGAAGATCCAGGGCGACGTCGCGGCGACCGGCGACAAAGTGTCAAAGCAGACGATTGATTACATCGTCTCGTTGAAGGAGAGGGTTGGGCCGTATCCGCCGGCAATACCGATCGGCGCGGCCGAGTTTTCTCAGCAGGTTCTGACGGCGACCGCCGACAGCCTGGCCTTCGCGCAGATAACGCCGTCCGACGCCGCCAAACAGCTCATGTCGGAAGGCAAGCGCATATTCGGCGGCTGAGCCGCCCCAAGGACGAGAGATGGATCAGGCCAATAATCCGAACGCGGCGCTGGAAGACCGGGAAGAAGCTCGCAGGCTCCAGTTCCTGCCTTGGGAGCATATCGCTTCCGACCTGCGCCATCCGGCTCATCTTGCGCGCAAGGCAGAGCTTCGCAGGGCCTGCGGGGCCGAGCTCGCCGACACGTCCTACATCGCCGAGCATGCCGCCGTCTTTACCGATCGCCTGAATATGGGCGAGCGGTCATGGATCGCCGGCCACGCGCTTGTCAGAGGCGATATCACTCTGGGAGACGATTGCACCATCAACCCCTACGCCTGCATTTCGGGTAGAGTGACCTGCGGCAACGGCGTTCGGATCGCATCGCACGCCTCGATCGTTGGCTTCAACCATGGCTTCGACGATCCCACCGTGCCGATCCATCGCCAGAAGGTAACGACTGCCGGAATCACGATCGGCGACGACGTCTGGATCGGGGCCAATGCCGTCGTCCTGGATGGGGCCGTCATCGGCAGCGGCGCGGTGATTGCTGCCGGCGCGGTCGTGGCTGGAGAAATCCCGCCACTGGCGATCGCGGGCGGCGTGCCCGCACGCGTCATCCGCCTCAGGGGCGGGACCCCTCGGTCGTCGGGCGTCGGAAGTGTCGAAGACTGCCTGCAAAAACTCGGCAGCAAGGCGCAGGATCAATGGCGTGATATCCTCAAGCGATGGAAGACAGCCGACGCCTATGAATCGCTGGAAGCGGATGGCGTGCAGCGACCCGCAGCGCGGCATCTGTGTGACGCAATCGAGATCGCGGCAGGCTTCGGGGAATTGCCACCAGGGCTGGATCGATCGCAGACAGTCGAGCGGCTCCAAAACCTGCAGGACGGCGAGACCGGCCTCTTTCCGGAGCCGAATGCGCATCGGGCAGGGACTAAGCTCAGGGACGACCCGAAGGCGTTGTATAACGTGCTATCCGTCGGCTACGCTCTTGAAGTTCTCGGATCTCGTCCACCTCATGCCATCCGGGCCGTCCAGCTCGACGCCGACGAGCTCGATCGGTGGCTCGCAGGCCTGCCGTGGAAAACATCCGCCTGGAGCGCCGGCAGCGTGGTCGACGCCATTGGCACGGCGATGTACTTCAACGCGAGGTATTTCGACGTGGAGCAGCCGCGGCACGCCTTGTTCGACTGGCTGACACGGAACGTCGGTCGCACGACCGGCCTGTGGGGCGAGCCGACGGCGGCCGAAGGATGGCTGCAGCCCGTCAACGGCTTCTATCGGTTGACGCGTGGCACCTACGCCCAGTTCGGCATTCCACTTCCGGACGCGCAGAAGTCCTTCGAAACCGTTGTCCTGAACTACCGCAATCACAAGGGTTTTATCGGCGCGAAATATACCGCCTGCAATCTGCTCGACACGATCCACCCGCTCCTCCTTATCGCGAGGCAAACCGTCTATCGGCGACGCGACGGCGAGGATATCGCCCGCAAGATCATATTCAGAGCTTTGGAGCGATGGCAGGACGGCCAGGGATTCCCGTTCGCCGATGGAGCCGTCCCGAGCCTGCAGGGAACCGAGATGTGGCTTTCCGTCATCCACCTGGCGGCGAACTACCTCGGCGTTGCCGATTGTTTTTCCTTCGTGCCGAAAGGCGTCCATCGCACCGAGACGGTCGGCCTGGGTCTCTGAGAACGCCAATCTCGCTGGGCCTCGCGGCCCTCACGCAATAAAACTCCAGCCGCAATCGGCGGCTGACAACAAAAGGCAATCCTGCACCGGCCGCAGCAGGCGGTCAGGGTGTCTGCAAGGCGCCGTTGGGGCTGGCCTGATCGACGGCAGCGGGCAGGTGTTGCGCCAGGATATTGGCGACCTGGTCGGCCGGCACGCCGAGCCGCTGGGCGATATTGCCAAGATACTCGCTGGACAGCGCAGAACGGATCTCGTCCGCGGTGATCGGCATGTTGTCGCCACGGCCGAGCCAGGAGTTGACGCGTGGACCGAGACCGGCCTCGTTCAATTTGGCGACGACGCCGTCAAGCCCGCCGAAATCGGTGAGGGCGTCCGGCATCAAGCCGCTGAGGCCGCCCGGATGACTGTTGATGGCGTTACCGAGGAGGCTGCCGATATCGTCGAAGAAGCTCATCACATCCTCCTTGCATGGCGATGAGGCGCCACATCGCCGCGGCGCCCCTCCATGCGTTGCGAGATCTCAGGATTTGAGCTTGCTGTTGCAGATGCTGTAGTAGCCGCCACCTTTCTTGATCCAGGTCAGGCCATTCAGGCTGTTGTTCGCCTTGTCGGCATTGTACTGATCGAGACAGGTATGCATCCGGCCCTTGCCGGGCGTCTCGCTCGCATATTTTGCATCAACCTTGGTCGGGAAGACCACGCCCTTCGGGACCGCGACCTTGGTGGGCGCGGGCTCGGCGGCATTTTCCGTATTGGCGGTTGTCGGCTCGTCGGTTGCAGCCGGCTTTGCGGGCGTCGCTGCGCCGGGCTTTACCGGCGTTGCTGCAGCAGCATCGGCTCCGCATTGCGCCTTGCGGAAGTCGTTCCATTTCATGCCGTTGAGACTATTGGCTGCCTGCGCTGCTTTATATTTGGCACTGCAGTCCTGCATGGTCATCGCATCGGCGCTTGATGCGGCAATGAAGGCGCCGAGCCCAAGTGCCGCGGCGACCGCCAGGGAAGCAAATCTGTGCATGTTTTCCTCCTCCGATTTGTATGGCGCACGGGGGTATGCGCCATACCGGATGCATCGAGAGTTTCGGCACCCGGTCGAGCAAAATCGCGGAGCAATAAGGTCAATTTAGCGGCAGCTTACGGACTGCTACCCCATGCCGCAGGCAATCCTAAAATAAGCTCTTTGCCCCGGACTTTGGCGCCGGATGAGAGAATAAAAAAGGGCCTGCTCAAGCTTCCGATCGCGGAGAAGCCGGTCGAAGCCTCCGAGCGCCTGCAGGTACCAATGGGCGTCACGATCCCCTCGGGAGGACCGGCGTCAGATCGGCACTCCTGCTCCTGCGTGGCAGGCCTTGACCTTCCTCAAAGGTGATCACACACCCCGCATGTTTCCCCAGAGCAGGACATGGAGCTGCGGAAGAACGCGCGCATCGAACCACCGGTCCGAGGTGACCCTGTCGACCAACCAGCGCATGCGGTTGAGAATTCCTTCGACATCAATCGATGGCTCGTCACCCACCGGCGGCGTGTGATTGCCGGGTTGCAGGAAGATCGGAAGCTCTTTGAAGTTTTTCGCGACAGACCTTGCAAACGCATAGTCGTCTTCATCGAAGATGACGATCTTCATTGCGATCCTCGGACCACTGCGAGCCGCCGTCACACAGTCCCTCAATTCGTCAGGGTTGAACACCATACGGCTGGACGGTGGTTTGGGACTGAGGATCAAATGATCCAGCGCTGCAAACCAATCCTGCGCAATTGACCCCTGCGTTTCCAAGGCGAATTGATAGCTATCGCGCTTTCCTCGAGCAATCAGCGGCCCGAGCGGCTGGATCGCCGGGTTTCCACCAGACAGGGAAATCGTCAGGGGACAGCCTTGAGAGAGCGATTCCACGTTCGACCAGATATCGTCGACCGACATTGGCGTCCACTCGTCGCGGAAGGCGCTGTCGACCGCATGCATGGTATCGCACCATTCGCAGCGATAGTCGCAGCCGCCCGTTCTGACGAAAACGGTCGGAACTCCCATGAGCGGCCCTTCCCCCTGGATCGTCGGCCCGAAGATTTCGCTGATGCGGATCTTTTGCTCCCTGCCTGTCATGGGCGATATTCCGCCCATGTCTTCGGTGTCTCGCTCACCCTGACGGCAGAGGTTTCCGGCAGGCGCTGCTTGCACCAGTCGTAAAAATGCTTGGCGAGCCATTCGGACGTTACTCGGTCATGGCCCAACGCATCGTTGAGGTGCCGATGATCGAAGGTCTCATCGATGTATCGCTTGAGCGGGGAAAGCTCGTGATAATCGCGGACAAAGCCATCCTCGTTCAATTCGGAGGCCGCAAGCTCGACCTCGACGATGTAGTTATGGCCGTGCAGACGCGCGCATTGATGGTCATCAGGAAGGTGGGACAGCTGATGCGAAGCGGAGAAATGGAACTGCTTGGTGATCCGGTACATCACTTTGCCTCTTCTGCCTTGAACCCACCCGTCGCAGTGATCCAGAAATCCGGATCGTCATAAACGGTCGGATCCTCGACGCCGGCGAGATGGAAGGCTTCGCGGCGTTCGACACATGTTCCGCATCTGCCGCAATGGAGATCACCGCCTTTGTAACAAGACCATGTCTCTTCAAAAGGCGTCAGGTGCTTCGCACCATCAGCGACAATATCGGCCTTCGTCGCGTTCACATAGGGAGCGATCAGCCTGACGTCGGCATATCCCTCAAGGGCATGGTGTTGCATCGCCTCGAATGCCGAAATGAACCCGGGCCGGCAGTCGGGGTAGATGAAGTGATCCCCGCCATGGACTGCAATTGCTACGGCGTCTGCGCGACGGGCAGCAGCGAGCCCGAACGCGATCGACAGCATGATGGCGTTGCGGTTCGGCACGACCGTCGCCTTCATCGTCTCCTCGGCGTAGTGGCCGTCAGGAACCTTGACATCGTCCGTGAGGGCCGAGCCCGTCAGGTGCTTGCCCACGTTCGATATGTCTATGATGTCGTGTGGCACGTCGAGCCTTCGCGCGCAGAGAGCTGCGAATTCCAGCTCTTTGACGTGCCGTTGACCGTAGTCGAAGGAGATGAGGCCAATAAGTTTGCGGTTCGCCCCCATCTTGTAGGCAAGCGAAATGGAGTCGAGTCCGCCTGAGCAGACGACGAGTGTTTTCATCTTTGGGATCCCTTGTTTTGTTGAACCGGGTGGGCTGCGACCGGTTAGCGGGGCACCTACTAAACTCCTGACGTTGGGATGTCTAGTCACTTTGCCGGCGGCAATCGACGACGTCGACCCGTCCGCACTGGACACGCGCCCCCTCCAGCTAGAGGCGGGTTGCAGCGGCTTTCAACTCGGCATGCGGTATCGGACCGAGACGAGCGGGTAATGTCCTATCTTCCATCAGGCTTCGAAGAGCAGAAAAGCCCCTCAGTCCAGACGCTTGCGTGGTCTCAATCGCGAAGCCGCTGCGGCGCCAGCGATTGCGTCTGCGCATAGGCGAGCGGCGAACGATTGCCGGGCAGGTTTTCGGCGGATAAATGCACGATCTCCGGCGGGCCTGTGGTGCGGCTGCCTAGCTCGGATCGAACGGTTTAAAAAGAAAAGCGGCGGCCGAGAGGCCACCGCTCATTAGATCGGGTCAATTTGACGAACTGAAGAGCGAGCTTAAGCGACGTTTGCCTGCCGCGCCGGCAATTTCCAGCCGGGGCGGGCAAAATGGCATGTATAGCCATTCGGAATGCGCTCGAGATAATCCTGATGCTCCGGTTCGGCTTCCCAGAAATCGCTGACGGGAACGACTTCCGTCACGACCTTGCCTGGCCAGAGGCCGGAAGCATCCACATCGGCGATCGTATCTTCAGCCGTCCGCCGCTGGTTTTCATCCGTATAAAAGATTGCCGATCGATAGCTCGCACCGATATCATTGCCCTGCCGATTACGGGTCGACGGATCATGAATCTGGAAGAAGAACTCCAGGATATCGCGATAGCTCGTCTTCTGCGGATCGAAGATGATCTCGATCGCTTCGGCGTGATTGCCGTGATTGCGGTAGGTGGCGTTGGGCACTTCGCCGCCCGAGTAACCGACACGCGTTGAAACGACGCCAGGCAACCGGCGAACAAGGTCCTGCATTCCCCAGAAGCAGCCGCCAGCAAGTACCGCACGTTCTGTTGTCATAGAGATGTCCTTTCCAAATGCGCGAGGTGGACGGAAATCGTCAGCTGCGCTTCGCTGACGCCTATATGGGTATCAGTCTCTTGTATCGCCAGCCCGCGCTGGGATGCCTATGAGGTATTCGCCTGCGCCAATGCCTTCCAGAGGCAATGGCGATATCGTTCCAAATGGCTCGCATATTCGTAGGGCAAATGCGAGGGCTCAGCCAGCCAATTGGCAGCCCCACCATGCGAACTCGCGCATGACCGTCGAAGGCAAGCGGGGCGCCGAGATCTCTCGGACATATCCCCGGCGTCCAGCAATTTGCCCCGTTCGCTGCCTCATTTCCAGAAAATGCGATTGACGGGCCGGAAAGGTCAAAGCACTCTAATTCCATTCGCGTGGGTCAGTGAATTCCGGCAGGGTTTAGGGTCGCAAGACATGGCGCCACAGAGACGACCGACCCTGGAGCTTGAGAAGGAAACTGTTCAGCGGCTTGTCCAAAGCCTCGACCCTGCCCTTGTCGCCAGCGGTTTCGCCCGCCTGGAGGGCGGCAGCACCGAGGTCTACAGGATCGATCTTGTTGGCTTCGAGCGTGAACCGCTGGTCCTCAAAATCTATCCGGACGAGCCCGAATGGGGACCGTCGAAAGAAGAGCTCGTCGCAGGCTGGCTCAAGGATCTGATGCCTCCCGTTCCCAGGTGGCTGCATGTCGACGAGACACGAGGCATCCTGCCGTTGCGCTACGCTTTACTGACACTGCTGCCCGGCCGGTCGCTGCGCTACTGGATGGCAGAGCCGGATATCGAACAGGCCTATCGCCAGATGGGAGAACTGCTGAGGCGCATTCACGCAGTGCCGATGCCCGCCTATGGCTATCTTCGCGGCGGCGGGATCGACAGACCGGTATCCGCGAATGCCGACTATATGACATCGGCGTTCGAAGACGTGTTCCGCCGCTTCCGCAATCTGGGCGGCGGGCCCGATCTCGCACGTCGCCTGCAGCATCTGGCTGAAGGTAGCTTCGATCTCCTGGATGGAGGCGACGGCCCCGTGCTCTGCCACGACGACTTCCATCAGGGCAATGTGTTGGCCTTGCGCGACGACGCGAGCAGGCTTCAGCTCAGCGGCCTCATCGATTTCGGAAACGCACGGGCAGCAGACAAACTCTTCGACCTTGCTAAGGCCCTCTTCTGTTCTGCGCATGAAGATCCGCGCAGTTATCGGCCGATCCTCGAAGGCTACGGCCCGGTCGGTCACCCGGATTTCGAGCGGGCGCTGTGGCTTTACAGCCTTTTCCATCGGATGAGCATGTGGTGCTGGCTGACGAAGCTGGGCTTGGATCCGACAGATCAGAATGGCCCTGGCGGACTTATCCGGGATCTGCTTGCAATGGCCCGCCTTGATCGCTGAGCGAGCCGATCGTCAAATAACCTGGCCCTTGCTATCCGGGGCATGATGGCTCGTGCACCCCGGGAACTTTGTTGATCGAAGCCCTGGCCGATCTGTTGCGCAGCCAGGGTATTTCTTCGCTTTGGGTCATGACGACCAACGACAACCTCGCTGCGTCGCGTTTCTATCAGCGACCATGCGTTTCCATTGCGGACAACAAGCTCTCTTGTCAGCGTTCTGCTATCGATCGGGCAATGCTGATGGCCTCGATGCCGATTTGACGGAGAAGGCCTGTGGAAGTCGTATTGAATCCGCAGAAATAAAGGCCGTCATTCCCAGGCTGCAGGTCTCCTCTTTTCGGCCTGTCTGCGCCCTGAAATCTCTCGGCAAAATCAGGCAATAGTGTTTCCAGCGATGGCCGGAAGCCCGTCGCCAAAATGATTGTATCGAAATCCGCCGATCGGCCATCGGCGAAATGTACCTGCCTAACATTCGACCAATCGATGCGGGGATATATCCTGATCGCCCCGGCCCTGATCTGGGCCATGGTTCCGATATCGATCAGTGGTGTGCGGTTTTTCTCGACGATGTTGGTCAGGGGACCATTTGCGGATTTTTGCAGCCCCAATCTTTCCATATCTCGATAGCGCAAGTGCAGAAGCGGCGCGTTCACGGCATCGACGAGGCTATATGGAAAGTGCCGTTGCGCAATGGCGATTGTTGCGGTCGGCACTCCGAGCATTTCCAGCGGGACGATATTCACTGGCCCGCGTACCGACATGCAGACCTCAAGACCTGCCTCGACGCATTCAAGCGCGATTTCGCCGGCCGAATTGCCAAAACCCACAACGAGCACCCGGTTTGCACTCAGTGCTCCCGCGTTGCTGAACTCGTAGGAATGCAGGAGCTTTCCCTTGAAGCTCTCCTGGCCTTTCCAGACCGGCCTGATGGGAACGTTGGAGAGGCCCGTCGCGATCACAACGGTTTCAGCCTCGATGGCGTCTCCATCATTCGTCTCGACGATCCAGTCCCGGCTCCGGCTGATACGGATGACGGATTTACCAAATTGTATTCTTATATTGTTGGCGCGCGCATAGACTTCGAGATAGTCGATCACCTGCAGCCGGGATGGGTATCTCGGAAAATTCCGCGGCATCGGTGCCCCGGGGAGTGCTGAATGAGCCTTGGTGGTATGCAGATGCAATCGCTCGTAATGCCGCCTCCAGGAGGAGGCCAGATTATCAGCGCGTTCGAGGACCGTGGATGAGCGGCCATTTGCCCTGAGCGCTGCTGCGCAGGCAAGACCGGCTGGACCTCCGCCGACAACCACAGTGCCCGCAACGGTCATGAGCCCCTCCCTGCTCATTTAAAGTGGCTGGGAGAGTACATCATCATGAGCGTGTCAGACAGAAGCTTGCGGAACGAACGCAGCTGGCACCTTTTCTCGCGGCTATCAAACCCAGGCGTTACTTCGCAAACAGGGTTTTGAACTGCGTCGGCTGGCAACGCAGATATTGATTGGCCGCCTTGACCTGCCCGCCGAGTTCGGCGGCGGCGTGCCACGGCCAGCGCGGGTCGTAGAGGATGGCGCGAGCGAGCGCGATAAGGTCCGCATCACCGGTCGCAACGATTGCTTCGGCCTGCGTCGGCTCGGTGATCAGGCCGACGGCTATGACCGGCATTTTGACGGCGCCTTTGATTGCCCTTGCGAGCGGTACCTGGTAGCTCGGGCTGATCGGGATCGCCTGAGAGGGATGCAGACCGCCGCTCGATACGTGGATGGCATCGCAGCCTCTTGCTTCGAGCATCCTGGCAAATTCGACGCTCTCGGAAATCTCCAGACCGCCTTCGACCCAGTCGGCGGCGGAAACGCGCATCGTCACCGGCCTATCGGAGGGAAAGGCATCCCGCACCGCATCGAGAACTTCCAGCGGAAACCGGGCGCGGTTTTCCAGAGAGCCGCCATATTCATCGGTTCGCTGGTTCGACAAGGGCGACAGGAACTGGTGCAGCAGATAGCCATGCGCGCCGTGGATCTGAACGGCATCAATGCCGATCCTTGCCGCCCTTCGCGCGGCAGCGGCAAAGGCATCGCGGACACGTTTCATGCCATCGCGGTCGAGTGCGGTCGGCGGCACGTAGTTCGGGTTGAAGGCGACAGCGGAAGGCGCTTCGGTCTGCCATCCGTTCGGATCGGTCGGCGGAAACTGACCGCCGCCTCTCCAGGGAACCTCGGTTGAGGCCTTGCGGCCGGCATGCGCCAATTGCACGGCGATCGGCATATCCGACCATTTTCTGATGCTTTCGAGCGTGCGGGCCATCGCGGCTTCAGAGGCGTCATCATAAAGGCCGACATCGGCAAAGGTGATGCGTCCCTCGGGAACGACGGCCGTTGCCTCGATCGTCAGAAGCGCCGCACCCGAGAGCGCCAACTGTCCAAGATGAATCAGATGCCAGTCCGTCATGCAGCCATCCACAGCCGAATACTGGCACATGGGCGCGATCACGACGCGGTTGGCGAGCGCAAGATTGCGCACGGTGAAGGGCGAAAACAGGACGGGCTGGGGCATGGCGTTCCTCGAAGCGGAAGTCGGTTGTTTCGGCTTATAGCACTCTGTCGGCGTTTTACGACGGTTAGCAGAGCCTCCTTGTGTCAGGAACTGTTCTTTTGGTGTGGGTCCGCTTTGCAAAGAGGCCTCGCGGGGTCGTTTCTTCCGATTGTTTCGCCACGCGGAAGATAGTCTTCAGCAGAACGTCAGTTCATACCCAGGGCGGGCGGGTGTACTGATCCAGCGAGGATATCCCGTCTGCGAACGGCCAGAGGCCTCCAATCGCTCCACCCGCCAAGGCATCACCCGACATCTTTGCCGACAGGCTCGAAACGGCGACCGAAGAGACGACGGCTATTTGCAGCCTATGGAGAATGACGTGAGCAAAGATCTCATCACCCCGATCATGCGCATACAAATCGAACTGGCCATCGCTAATGCCAAAGATGATTTCCACGCTCTCCGATCCCTGGAGATCGAGGCGAAGCATCTGGCGTTGAGCGGATCGGAGATCGACGCTGCAAAACGCGGAGGCAGTTTCGACCTGCTTGTCGATATCGCCGTGAAATTCGCACTCGCGGTCCACGCGGGAGACGGTGAGGCAAGCGCGGTTGCAAAAAGACAACTCATTGCGTTCGGTGTTCCGGAGATCGCTTCGGAGCTGCCCGCCTTCATCGAGAAACTGGAACTGTCGCTCGCCAGATAAAAGGATTGCCGTTCAGCCGCTTGAAGCTATGGGTTCGGTAGATTGCGGTTGGAAGAAAAGCGTTTAAAGCTCTGGCCAGGACTCAGGTTTTCACGGCAATGTGGATCGCATGGATCGATGGCAGGCAATGAGGGTCTTCGTGAAGGTCGCGGAGGCTGAGAGCTTCGCGGATGCAGGACGGCAGCTCCACATGAGCCCTCCTGCCGTCACGCGTATAGTTTCCGCCCTCGAAGACATCATCGGGACGCGCCTTCTGACGCGCACGACCCGATCCGTCAAACTGACGGAAGCTGGTGCCCGGTATTTTTCGGACTGCCAGAGGCTTCTCGCTGATCTCACCGAGGTGGAGGCGGCCGCTGCGGGCGCCTACGGCAAGCCGACAGGCACGCTTACCGTCACGACTTCTGCAATGTTCGGAACAATGTTCGTCCTGCCGCTGATGACCGAATATCTGGATCTCTACCCCGATGTTATCGGTCGCGGCCTGTTCGTCGACCGGGTCGTCAGCATGGTCGACGAAGGCATTGATGTTGCGATCCGCATCGGCCATCTGCCCGACTCTGGCCTCACCGCAACGCGCGTCGGTCAGGTCAGACGCGTCATCTGCGGATCGCCCTTCTATTTTGAAAAGCACGGCGTCCCGATGACCCCCGGCGATCTGTCGAGCCACCGCATCATAGCGTCGACCAGCGCGTGGACGTCGCTAGAATGGCGTTTCGGGGTGCAAAAGAAGTCTACCATCCACGTCAATCCCCGTCTCTTCTGCAGCACCAACGAGGCCGCCATCGCGGCGGCAGCTTGCGGCTGGGGCCTGACACGTGTTCTGTCCTACCAGATTGCGCCGCAGCTTGAGGCCGGTGAATTGCGCACGATATTGTCTGATTATGAGGAAGAGGCCCTGCCGATCCATGTCGTGCATCCAGAGGGCCGCTATGCCCCGGCAAAAGTGCGAAGCTTCATCGACTTCGCGGTTGGAAAGCTGCGGGCCAACAGGCACTTCAACTAGCGGCCGCAGGCAGTCCCGCCCAGTAAACAGAAAAAGGCCCGCGCATTCATCGCTGAATGCCCGGGCCTTTGTGAAAGTCGATGATTATTTTGCGACCTTGCGGTCGAGGAAATCGTGAATGAGCGGCGCCATCTCATCCAGCTTGTCTTCAAGGGCAAAATGGCCGGTATCGAGGATGTGCATTTCGGCGTCCGGCAGATCACGCAGGTAAGGATGCGCACCTTCCTCGGGGAAGATCTTGTCGTTCTTGCCCCAGACGATCAGCGTCGGCGGCTTGCGATCGCGGAAGAAGGCCTGGAACTGCGGGTAGAGCGGAACATTCGTGCCATAGTCATGGAAGAGATCCAGCTGGATATCCTTGTTGCCCGGCCGGTCGAGCAGCGCCTGATCGTGAACCCAATTGTCGGGGCTGATGCGGGTGAGGTCCTTGACGCCGTCCATGTACTGGAACTTGGTCGTCTCAAGAACCACGAGGTTGGAGAGCGCCTCGCGCTTTTCCGTGGAGTCGTCAGCCCAGTAAGCCTTGATAGGATCCCAGAACTCGCGCAGGCCTTCTTCGTAGGCGTTGCCGTTCTGGACGATCAGCCCACTCACCCGTTCCGGATGCTTGAGAGCCAGACGGTAACCGACGGGCGCACCGTAATCCATGACATACATGGCGTACTTCTTGGCACCGAGCTCAGTCATGAGCGTATCGACCATGTCCGCATAGTGGCCGAAGGTGTAGGCGAACTTGGTATGATCGGGCGCATCGCTCTCGCCGAACCCCGGATAGTCGGGTGCGATGACGTGATAGCGGTCGGCCAGCAGTGGGATGAGGTTGCGGAACATATGCGAGGATGTCGGGAAGCCGTGCAGGAGCAGGACGACAGGACCATCGGCCGGACCGGCTTCACGATAGAACATGTTGACGCCATCGATCTTGGCCGAACGATAGTGAACGGTCACCGGCACCTGTTGGGTGATCGCAACCTGCTTGGCAGGAGCGGCTACGGCTTCAGAAAAGGGAGCGAAGCTAGCGGTTGCCAGCATCAGGGAAAGGATCAGTCTGTTCATCTCAGTTCTCCGTTTTGACAAATTCGCCAACAACCCTTGCTGGGTTGGCGCCAACAATAGCCATTCACCGAAATCCGTTAATTGGCGGAATGTGGAAGTTATTATTCCACTTATAGGAAGAATGTCTGACCCATTATGAACCGGGATCGCGATGCAGGCAGCGATGAGGCAATAGAACCATCTGTGCACATGCAGGCCAGCTAACCGTTTCTTCACGTCGGGCAGATAGTTCAAGCCGATAATGATCTATTCTGAGGGCATGATGACCTTGGTTGACACGGAAGCAATGTTGCAAATGGCGCAGCTGATGGAAGCTGCGGGCGTCATGATTGCGGTCTACGATCACGATGACCGGTTGCGTTTTGCCAATCGCGCGTTTCGCGATGCCTGGCTCGTCGCAGACAACGAACAACCGCTCTGGTCCGAGCTGATGCGGCGCAACTTTCACGCCCGCCACGGAACGGTCGTTGCCACAGCCGATTTCGAGGGCTGGCTGCTGTCGACGCTGGCTCGCCGAGGGAAAACCGGCTTTCGCGCCTTCGAAACCGATCTTCACGACGGCCGATGGCTGTGGATGACCGAAACCATGCGGGCCAATGGCTGGATGTTCTGCGTCGCAAGCGACGTGACATCGATCCGCTCCGATCAGAGGACGCTGCGGCAAGACCGCGACAGCGCGATCAAGGCATCCCAGACCGACGATCTGACGGGCATTCCGAGCAGACGCTTCGTAATGGCAAAGCTTGAGGAGTTGGTGCGCCACTATGGCGACCAGCAGGAGAAGGTCGGTTGCCTTGCCGTCCTCGACATCGACAATTTCAAATATATCAATGACCGTTTCGGCCATACCGCGGGCGATGCCGTTCTGAAGGATTTCGCGGCCACCCTGCAGAAAATGGTGCGCAAGACCGATATTCTTGGCCGCGTCGGCGGCGAAGAATTCGTTCTTGTCCTTCCGAACACGGTTCCCGAGGAAGCGGCTGAGATCGTCAATCGCATGCTGGTCGCCGTCAGACAGTCGCACCCGCTGGCCGACCAACTCAGCTTCCGCTACAGTTTTTCCGCAGGCATTTCCTGTGTCATGAACGGAGACTATGCCAATGACATCTATCGAAGGGCCGATTTGGCGCTTTATGCGGCCAAAATGAGAGGCCGCGACCAGATCGGCATTGATCCCCATGCACACCCGCTTGGTCGACGCAAATCATAGCCGGGGCCTGCCGGCAGGGTCATAAATCAGGGAGTTTCAATGGTCGAAAAGATTGCACCCACCTCGCCCACCGTAGCTTCCTCGGCGACACATGTGAACCATAGTACCTCGATCGGCTCCGAACCTGACAATGCCTGGGTCGCCGAGCGACAGGCAAAGATCACCGCCGGCAGTGGGAAAAAAGACGATCACCATACCGCTGATGGCGAAGAAGATCGCATCGATGGTGATGATGATCCGGCAGCGGAGCGGCATCTCGACCATCATTCCACGCATCCCCGTGCGGAGGCCACAGATCCGGGCGAAGAACGCCTGTCCGGCGAGAGCGAGCGCATCGGCACCGGCAACCTTGATGACGACGTTCCGTTCGGCGACCACGTCGGATATCTGTAAGTGGTTGAGCGCGCACACTGACAAGCCTTGCAGGGCTTAGCTCCGATCAGAAGCCGGCTCATCATTGAAGCCGATCCTACCCCTCCTCGTCAGTCGCGGCTCGATCAGCGGTAGTTGAGAAAACCTTTTCTCACTTGACAATTTCCATGAGAAAAGGTTTTCTCATCGCAAGTTCGATGGAGGAGCGACTGGACACGACGGGAAAAAGAGACCGGATCACAATTCACGATGTCGCGGCTGCTGCCGGAATCAGCATCTCGACCGCATCGAAGGCATTAAACGACACGGGCAGGATGGGATTGGAAACGCGCGAGCGGGTCAAGCGCATCGCGGCGGAGATCGGGTACAGGCCGAACGCCCTGGCAAGAGGCCTGCTCAGCAAGCGCAGTTTCACGATCGGGCTTCTCACCAACGATACTTATGGCCGTTTCACGCTGCCGGTCATGGCGGGCATATCGGATGCTCTCGTCGATCACGGCGTTTCGGTCTTTCTGTGCGCGATCGAGGAGGATCCGACCCTTGCGCAGATTCACGTAGAGGCGATGCTCGACAAACAGGTCGACGGCATCATCGCAACCGGAAAGCGTCTGGACAGACGGTTGCCGCTCGACCTGTCGAATTTGAACGTGCCTGTCGTTTACGCCTTTACGGAGGGAGCGCCGGGAAGCGTGACGTTCCGCTCCGATGATGCGCAGGGCGCCCGGCTTGCCATCGAATGGCTGGCAAAGCTCGGGCGCAAACGGATCGTGCATGTCACCGGACCGGAGAATTTCTTCTCGGTGCGCGAGCGCGCCGATGCCTATCGCAAGGTTGCAGGAGAAGAGCGGCCAGTCCTGTTCGGGGTCTGGTCGGAAAACTGGGGCCACGAAGCCGTTGCGAGATTATGGAGCGGCAGCGGCGAAAAGCCCGACGGCATCTTCTGCGGCAACGACCAGATTGCGCGCGGTATCATCGATGCACTGCGCGAACGCGGCATCAGGGTGCCGCAGGACGTTTCGGTGGTGGGATTCGACAATTGGGAGATTGTCGCCGCCCAGACCCGGCCGCCGTTGACGACGGTGGATATGGAACTGAAGGAACTGGGGCGGCAGGCCGGATTGACGGTTCTGGCGCTTGCTGAGGGACGCTCGGTGGAGCCCGGCATCAGGAAATTGCCATGCCGTCTCGTCGTGCGGCAATCATGCGGGGGCGACACCCTCGGAATATAGCAACGGCGCGAAGGAGACGCGCCAACTTGGGAGGAGAGTCATGATGAAGCGTCTATTGGTGGCAACCAGTATTGCCACACTCTGCCTGGTATCGACAGCATCAGCTGCCGAAAAGATCGAAATGTGGGTTCGCACGGGCATCGGAGATGCCTTCAACAAGGTTGTCGAGGCTTATAATTCAAGCCACGAAAACCAGGTGGTCACGACCGAGGTGCCCTTCGGCGAACTGGTGCAGAAATACGCAACCGCAATCGCCGGCGGCCAGGCGCCCGATGCCCTGTCGATGGACCTCATCTATACCCCGGCATTCGCTGCCGCAGGTCAGCTCGAGGACCTGACCGACTGGGCCAAGGGCCTGCCCTATTTCAATTCGCTGTCACCGTCGCATGTCAAACTCGGCACTTATCAGGACAAGATCTACGGCTTGCCGCTGTCAGTCGAAACCTCTGTCTTCGCCTGGAACAAGGACCTCTACAAGAAAGCCGGCCTCGATCCTGAAAAGGCTCCGGCGACCTGGGAGGAAATCGAGGCGAATGCCGAAAAAATCCGCAAGCTCGGCGACGATACCTATGGCTTCTACTTCTCGGGCGGCGGCTGCGGCGGCTGCATGATCTTCACCTTCACCCCGCTCGTCTGGGGCGCTGGTGCCGATATCCTCTCGGAGGATGGCAAGACCGCGACACTCGATACGCCGCAGATGCGCAAGGCCGTCGATTTCTACCGCGACATGGTGAAAAAGGATCTCGTTCCTGCAGGCGCTGCGAGCGACAACGGCACGAGCTTCCTAAGCTTCACAAATGGCAAGATCGGTCAGCAGAGCCTCGGCGCCTTTGCAATCGGTACCCTGGTCACCCAGTACCCTGATATCAACTTCGGTGTAACGTTGATCCCCAGCGTCGACGGCAAGACTTCGTCTTTTGCCGGCGGCGATAATTTCGTCATCACCAAGGGCACGAAGAAGATCGACGCGGTCAAGGAATTCCTCGAATATATCTATTCGATGGACGGCCAAAAGGTCATGGCAAAATACGGCAGCCTGCCGACGCGTGGAGACATTGCCGATCAGGTTCTTGCCGGGCTCGATCCCCGCATGCAGGTGGGCCTGAAGGCGATCTCCGTTGCCAAGACACCCTACACGCTGCAGTTCAACGATCTGATCAATAGCGCCAATGGGCCCTGGGCGACTTTCACCAACGCCGCAATCTTCGGTGACGACGTCGATGGCGCCTTCTCGAACGCTCAGTCCGAGATGCAGTCCATCATCGACAGCGGCCAATAACTCTCCCGGCCGTGGGCCGGGGGACGGTGGCAGTTCCCCGGCCGATCTACAGACTGATCATTCGTAAGATGCGGAGGTTTCGATGACCGGTTCCGGTCCGCAGCGCACGCGCGCTGTCCGAAAACGGCGGAGGTCGCAATGGCGCGGCTTTCTTTATATCGCGCCAGCCATGGCGCTTGTCATCGTCTTCTTCGTCATGCCTGTTCTCTTCACGGGATGGATGAGCCTGCATAACTGGCCACTGATGGGCGCCTCCCGCTGGATCGGCTTTGCCAATTATATCCGCATGTGGAACGACAGCCGCTTCATGGCGGCCCTGAATTTCACCGCCTACTACACAGTGATCGTTACCATCGCGATCTTTGCGGTGGCCTTCCCGCTGGCGATCTTCGTCGAGAAGGAGCGTCGCTTCGTCAGCACCTACCGGACAATTATCTTCCTGCCTGTGGTGGTCGGCCTCGCGACTGCTTCGCTGCTCTGGGTCTGGCTTGCCAATGTCGATAGCGGCTTCTTCGGCCCGGCCCTTCGCGCACTTGGCCTTGTCGAGCGAAGCCCCAATATCATGGCAAGCTTCGACACCGCCTTCGCAACCATCATCGTCATGGTCGTCTGGAAAATTGCGGGCTTTACGATGATCATCCTGCTGACCGGCCTGCAGGCCATTCCGTCCGAACTGACGGAGGCGGCCCGTATCGACGGCGCCGGTCGCTGGCAGCGCTTCCGGCATCTGACCCTTCCGCTGATGCGAAAGACGATTGCGCTGGCGCTGATCGTCTCGGTCACCGGCTCGATCCTCGCCTTCGACCAGTTCTACATCATGACGTCAGGCGGGCCGCAGAACAAGATGATCTCGGTCGTCTACTACATCTTCAACCAGTCCTTCGTGTCCTTCAATCTGGGCTACGGATCCGCCCTTTCGATCGTGCTTCTGGCGATCCTCGTTGCGATCTCCGTCGTCCAGCTCTGGCTGCTGCGTGTCGGGGAGGAACGTTGATGGGCTCTTCGAGACAACGCCGCGCCCACAAGCGCTTCAGGTCGCAATCGGCCTACCATGTGGCCGGTATCGCCATTTCGATCTTCTTCCTGGCGCCTTTCATCATCACGCTCTTTGCCTCCTTCCGGCACGGTACGGAATCGAGCCTGCCGCCGTTGCCGCCATGGCCAACGACTGGGGTCAGCTTCGATGCCTATGCGCTGCTCGATACATTCGGCGCCGGAATCTGGCGGCACATGATCAACTCGCTCTTCGTATCGCTGGCAACGGTACTGCTGACGGTAGCGGTCAGCCTGCTTGCTGGCTATGGCTTCTCGCGCTACCGCTTCCCGCTGAAGAATGCGCTGTTCGTCTTGATCATTGCGACGCTGATGATCCCGTTCCAGTCGATCCTGACGCCGCTCTTCATCATTCTTGCGAAGCTTGGCCTCAACAACTCGCTGCTGGGGCTGACGCTGGTCTATGTGACGCTGCAACTTCCGTTCTCCGTCTTCATGATGCGCAACGCTTTCGACGCCGTGCCGAAGGAGATCGAGGAGGCGGCGCGCATCGACGGCGCGCGTGACATGAGGCTGCTTGTCCGTGTGCTTCTGCCCCTGGTTCTGCCAGGTATTGCGACGGTCGCAATCTTCGCCTTCCTGAATGCCTGGAACGAATTCCTGGCCGCCCTCGTGCTGCTCTCCAGCAACGAGAAATACACGCTGCCCGTCCTCATGACGGCGGTGCGCGCCGGACGCCTCGGCGCCATCAACTGGGGCGCGGTTCAGGCCGGTGTCGTCGTCATGACGATCCCCTGCCTGATCGTCTTCCTGCTCCTGCAACGCTACTACATGCGCGGGCTGATGGCCGGCGCAGTGAAATGATGACCTTTCAACGAAATGGATGAAACCATGAACAAGCTGAAGAGAGACCGCCAGTTCCGTCCCCTGCCCGTGCCGAGCGTCGAGCTGCATGGCCTGTTCGGCGATCGCCAGGATGCGATCTGCGATTCTACCGCCGAAACGCTACTCGACCGCTGCGTCGAAGCCGGCATGCTGCAGGCCATCGACGTGAACCAGCCAAGCCCGGGCGTCGTCATTCCGATCGGCCCCTGGGGCGGCACGACGCAGATGTTCTGGGACAGCGATCTCGGCAAGTCGATCGAGACCGTGGCCTATTCGCTCTACCGCCGGCCCAATGCGAAGCTCGAGGCCCGTGTCGATGAGATCATCGACATGTATGAGAAGCTGCAGGACAAGGATGGCTATCTGAACGCTTGGTTCCAGCGCGTGCAGCCCGGCCGCCGCTGGACGAACCTGCGCGACCACCACGAGCTCTATTGCGCCGGACACCTAATCGAAGGCGCCGTCGCTTACTATCAGGCGACCGGCAAGAAGAAGCTGCTCGACATTATGTGCCGCTACGCCGATTACCTCATCAACGTCTTCGGCCACGGCCCCGGCCAGATGCCCGGCTATTGTGGCCACGAGGAGGTCGAACTGGCGCTGGTCAAGCTGGCACGCGTGACGGGCGAGAAGAAATATCTCGACCTCTCGAAGTTTTTCATCGATGAGCGCGGCACCGAACCACACTTCTTCACCGAAGAAGCGGCCCGCGACGGGCGCAGCGCCGCAGACTTCCACCAGAAGACCTATGAATATGGCCAGGCGCATGTGCCGGTGCGCGAGCAGAAAAAGGTTGTCGGCCATGCCGTGCGCGCCATGTACCTCTACGCCGGCATGGCCGATATCGCGACCGAATATAATGACGACACGCTGACGGCAGCGCTCGAAACCCTCTGGGACGACCTGACAACCAAGCAGATGTACGTCACCGGCGGTATCGGCCCAGCGGCTGCCAACGAAGGTTTCACCGACTATTACGACCTGCCGAACGAGAGCGCCTATGCAGAAACCTGCGCCTCGGTCGGCCTCGTCTTTTGGGCAAACCGCATGCTCGGTCGCGGTCCGAACCGCCGCTATGCCGATATCATGGAGCAGGCGCTCTATAATGGCGCCATGGCGGGCCTTTCGCTCGACGGTACGCGGTTCTTCTATGAGAATCCCTTGGAAAGCGCCGGCAAGCATCACCGCTGGATCTGGCACCATTGCCCCTGCTGCCCGCCGAACATCGCACGCCTGCTGGCCTCCGTCGGCTCCTATATGTATGCGATCGCCGAGGATGAGATTGCCGTCCACCTCTATGGGGAGAGCAAGGCGCGCTTCGATCTCGCCGGCGCCAAGGTCGAGCTTTCACAGCAGACGCGTTACCCTTGGGATGGCGCGATCCAATTCGACCTGACGCTGGATCGCCGCGCTCACTTCGCGCTGTCGTTGCGGATCCCGGAATGGGCTGACGGTGCGACGCTTTCTGTCAATGGCGAAAAGCTCGATCTGGCATCCGTGCTGACGGATGGTTACGCGCGTATCGAACGCGACTGGAAGAGCGGCGATAAGGTCGATCTCTCCATACCGTTGACGGCCCGCAAACTCTTTGCCAATCCGCTGGTGCGCCAGGATGCCGGCCGAACGGCGCTGATGCGCGGTCCGATGGTCTATTGCGTCGAGGAAACCGACAACGGCGCCGGACTGAACGGCATCTCGCTCTCCGCCGATATCTCGCAGGCCAAGACCTCCGAGATATCGGGCCTACGCGGCGCCGTGGCCCTCGAACTTCCCGTCAGCCGTGATGCGGCCGACTGGGGTTCTGCGCTCTACCGCACCTCTCCGCCGGCGGCAAAACAGTCGAGCGCACGTTTCGTGCCCTATCCTTTCTGGGATAATCGCGAACCGGGCGAAATGCTCGTCTGGGTCAGAGCGGCCGAGGCGCGCGGTGAATAATATGGCGGATACGGGCGTCGTACTGACCGAAATTCGCAAGAGTTTCGGCAATCTGGAAGTCATCCATGGCATCGACCTGACCATTGCAGAAGGGTCCTTCGTCGTGTTCGTCGGCCCTTCGGGATGCGGGAAATCGACGCTTCTGCGCATGATTGCCGGACTGGAGGACGTGACGGATGGCGAGATCGAGATCAAGGGACGCAATGTCACTGATCTCGATCCTTCCGATCGCGGCATCGCCATGGTCTTCCAGTCCTACGCGCTCTATCCGCATATGAGCGTGCGCGACAATCTCGCCTTCGGCCTGAAGATGGCGCGAACGCAGGTCTCGGAAATCGAGACCCGCGTCAAGGCGGCCTCGGCGATCCTGAAGATCGACCACTTGCTCGACCGCCGGCCAGGGCAGCTCTCCGGCGGCCAGCGGCAGCGCGTGGCGATCGGCCGCGCGATCGTGCGCAAGCCGGAAGTCTTCCTTTTCGATGAGCCGCTGTCGAACCTCGACGCGGAACTCCGCGTCTCGATGCGCATTGAAATCGCTAGGCTCCATCGCGAGCTCGGCAATACGATGATCTATGTCACACACGACCAGACCGAGGCCATGACGCTCGCCGACAAGATCGTCGTACTGCGCGATGGCCATATCGAACAGTCGGGAACACCACGCGAGATCTACGAACGGCCGAACAATGTCTTCGTCGCAGGCTTCATCGGTTCGCCGCGCATGAACCTACTCGAGGCAAGCTGGCCAGGCGACGGCAGCATCATGGTGGCCGGCAATCGGATCCGGGCGCCGATCGGCGGCGACGCCCTGACGGCAGGCCAGAAGATCACTCTCGGGGCGCGGCCTGAACATCTGGGCATCGTTGCGGGACCACAGGATGACGTATTGCTGGCCAGGGTTGATTTCGACGAATATCTCGGCGGCACGCAATTCCTCTATTGTCAGCTTGGAGATGGTCAGCCGCTAACCGTCGAATACAGGGGATCTGGTGACATCCAGACCGGTAGCCAGCTCGCCTTCACCTGCGATCCCGCCCATCTGCACGTCTTCAACGCCGACGGCATGCGGCTCGACAAATAAGCGCAGGCAGCTGTAGGCTGCGTCCTGTTCGCTCGACCCGGTCCTGACGCTTGAATAGGTGTCGGGGCAGTGAGCACGGTCGATCGGGACAAAACTTTCGCTGGAGGACAGCGCCCGCCTGTCGCACTACATTGATCGTCTTCCTGGATTTCGAGGCCTCGTCCCTCAGCAAGAAAAGCGTTCCGATCGAAATTGCCTGGGTGTTCGAAGACGGTCGCTCCCGCTCGGCGCTGATCCGGCCCGCCGCCGACTGGGACGACTGGGCAGCCGATGCAGAAGCAATCCATGGGATTTCGCGGCAGTTGCTTGCATCGGAAGGCGAGCCGGTGGAGCAGGTCGCCAGTGAAATGGTCGAGGTTTTGACCGGGCATGATCTCTATGCCAGTGCCCCTTCGTGGGATGGAAAATGGCTGAGCGTTCTCCTGCGCGCCGCCGGCTTTCCTCGGCATGCCCTCCGGCTCGGCAAGTCACGTGACGCCTTTACGGCCGCGGCGCGTGAATTAACGGGAGCGACCATCACGGAGACAGAGCTATCAAAGCTCATCGACGGCATCGTCGAGGAAAGCAAAACGGCAGTCCCGGCGCATCGCGCATTGGCAGACGCCGCGCTTGAGCTTACCCGATGGAAGCTTGTCCGCGAGGCGGCCAAGAAGCGGATGGCGACAGGCGGGTAGAGGTCAGTGCTTGTGAAAGCTCTCGGTCACCCAGCGCGCAAAATCCGCAGCTGCGGGCGCAAGACGGTCGAAGCTGCGGGCAACCAGCCAATAGGCGCCATTCGGAACAGTGAGGTCGAAGAGCTGACGCAAGCGGCCGGCCCGGATTTCCTCCTCTGCAAAGGCTTCGTCCAGGAGTGCAACGCCCTGGCCGCGCAGGGCCGCCTGCAGAACGAGCCCGTCATCGGCATAGACTGGCCCCGTCGCTGTCTCGGGCATGGCGATGCCGGCCGCCTCGAACCACCGGCTCCAGGCGTCGCGGGTTTCCTCATGCAAAAGCCCGTAAGTAAAAATGTCATGCGGAGAGGAGATCGGTGGGCCACGCTCCAGAAGATCGGAGGCGATCACCGGCACCATGCGGACATCGATCAGGTGCCGGCTTTCTGTCCGCGGCCATGCGGTGACGGTGGCGCTGTGCCTGATCGCAATCTGCGCCTGGCCGGTACGGAATTCGATCGTCCGCGGATCGGCATCGAGCGATATCTCGACGTCAGGATGGAGTTTGCGAAATTCCGGCAGCCGAGGCACGAGCCAGCAAGCGGCAAAGGAGGGTTCGACGCTGACTTTCAGATCCGCAGACACTGAAGCTCCACGGATATCCTCCAGGCACTGGTCGATCCTGTCTAAGGAAGGGGTGAGCACGGCAAGCAGCTTCCGGCCGCTTCCAGTTAGGATGACACTTCGATGGCGCCGCTCGAACAGCGGCTCACCCAATACCTGTTCCAGCTCGCGGATCTGTCGGCTGACGGCGGCCTGCGAGATGAACAGTTCCTCGGCCGCAAGCGTGAAGCTCTCGAGCCGTCCCGCGACCTCGAAGCTTCGCAATGCCGTCAGCGGCAGCCGACCACGCTTCATCCCATAACCTCAAGTCATCCGAAGTCAACGATAAGCTCGTTTGAAGACCGGGCGCAAGGGGAGGAGAACAACAGAGAAAGGAGAGAAGCTATGTGGAAGCAGATCGTCTCCATCCTGATGGATGCCATTCGCCTCGTCACCTTCACATCGGACGACAAAGATAACCGGCGGCACGGGGACTACTGAACGCTCACGCAGCTTATCGGGATTTTCGCGCATTCATAATCCTGCGCCGGGGTCTATATAGACCTCTCCTTACTTTAGAAGCAGGAGCATCGCGATGCAGAAGCGCAAACTCGGCAGCCAGGGACTTGAAGTATCGGCCATCGGCCTCGGATGCATGGGCATGAGCCAGTCCTACGGGCCGGCCGATGAGACGGAATCCATCGCAACCCTTCACCGCGCCATCGAACTCGGCTGCACTTTCCTCGATACAGCCGAGGTTTACGGCCCCTACAAGAATGAGGAACTGCTCGGTCGAGCTCTCAAGAGCCGTCGTAACGAGGTGACGCTGGCCACAAAATTCGGCTTCCGCCTGGAAGACGGCAAGCAGGTTGGCACCGAGCGTGACAGCCGGCCGGAAACCATTCGGGGCGCCGTCGAAGGTTCGCTCAGGCGCCTCGCCACCGACCACATCGACCTCATCTACCAGCACCGCGTCGATCCGGCTGTTCCGATGGAAGATGTCGCCGGCACGGTCGCTAAGCTTGTCGAGGAAGGCAAGGTTCGCTACTTCGGCCTCTCCGAAGCCGGTGTCGCTAATATCCGCCGCGCCCACGCCGTCTTTCCAGTGTCGGCCGTGCAGAGCGAATATTCGCTGTGGGAGCGCAATCTGGAAGCCGACGTCATCCCGGCTTTGAAGGAGTTCGGCATCGGCCTCGTTCCCTTCAGCCCGCTCGGCCGCGGCTTCCTGACCGGCGAGGTGAAGCGCGCCGAAGACTATCCGGAAGGCGATTTCCGTCGCGGCGATCCGCGCTATCAGGGCGAGAACTACGACGCCAATGTCCGCGCGGCAGATGCCGTGCGCGCGGTCGCATCCTCGCTCGGCGTCAAACCCGGTCAGGTGGCGCTCGCCTGGATCCTGCACAAGGGCAGCGATTTCGCGCCGATCCCGGGCACCAAGCGCCGCACCTATCTGGAAGACAATATCGCCGCCGCCGACATCGCGCTCAACGCCGAACAGATGAAGGCGCTCGATGAAGCGCTTGCCCCCGGCAAGGTCGCAGGCAAACGCTACAACGATACGATCATGTCCACCATCGATCGTTGACGGCGGCTCAGGCGTCGATATCGGTCGACAGCGTGATATCCTTCTGCGCGTCCAACTCGGCAAGCCGCTCGGTCAGCCCCTTGCGGATCGACTGATAGGTCGTGCTGCCGAGCGCGATCCGCTTTGGCGCCGGTTGCTTTCCGGCCGCCGCGATCATCGCGTCGGTCATTTTCACAGGATCGCCCAGGATCTTGAACGAACCATCGGCAATCGCGCGGCGCACCTGACCGGCCGGTGTATCGTCATAAACATCCATCTGTGGCGGCCTGACGAGGCCAGCGCCGAAATCCGTGCCCGCAGGCCCAGGCTCGGCAATGGTGATGTCGATGCCGAAGGGGGCGACCTCTTGCGCCACGGCCTCGATGAAGCCTTCGATCCCCCATTTGGTGGCGTGATAGAGGCTGAAATTCGGATAGGCGATCTGCCCGCCTTCCGAGGCAACCTGCAGGATGCGGCCGCCGCCCTGCCGACGCAGATGCGGCAACGCGGCCCGGATCACCTGGATGGAGCCGATCAGGTTGGTATCGATCTGATGGCGAATCTGTGCATCACTCACCTCTTCTGAGGCGCCGAACAGGCCATAACCGGCATTGCTGACAACGACATCGATGCGTCCCATCTGCTCGAAGGCGGCGTCGACGACTGCATGAACGGCCCGGTCATCGGTGACGTCGAGGGTCGCGACCCAGAGCCGTTCGCCATACTGCGCTTCAAGGTCAGCCAGGGCTTCGCGCTTGCGCAAGGTTGCGGCGACGCGATCGCCGCGCGCCAGCAGTTTCTCAGTCATGATCCGGCCGAAACCGGAGGATGTGCCTGTGATGAACCATGTCTTTGTCATCGTCTCCACCTTTCTGATGCCGCTGGATCGCGGCTTGATGAAAACGAAGATAGAGACGATTATTGATGTGATAATCCGTTCAAATCCGTATGAGCTGTTGAAAAATACCCATGAGTTATCGGCCGACACTTGATGACCTCAATGCCTTCTCGGCAATCGTCACCCATCGCAGCTTCCGCAAGGCGGCCGGCGAACTCGGCCTCTCACCGTCGACGCTCAGCCATATGATGCGCAACATGGAGGCACGCATGGGCGTGCGCCTGCTGCATCGCACGACGCGCAGCGTCGCGGCCACCGAAGCCGGCAAAATGCTTCTCGACAGGCTGAAACCGGTCTTGCGCGATCTCGATCTGGCGCTGGATGCCGTCGGCGAATTCGGAGGTCAGCCGAGCGGTACGCTGCGCATCAACGCCAGCGAAATTGCCGCCCGCGTGCTGTTGAATGGCGCCATTCCTCTCTTCCTCGAACGCTATCCGGAGATATCGCTCGATATCGTCACCGAAAACCGGCTGGTCGATATCGTCGGCGAAGGCTTCGATGCCGGCATCCGCCTTCGGGAATCCGTGCCGCTTGATATGATAGCGGTCGAATTCGGCGGCGAAGCACGTTTCCTCGCGGTTGCCTCACCAGCTTACTTGAAAGATCACAAGCGACCGAAGACGCCTGAAGACCTCAAGCGCCACCGCTGCATCCGCCTGCGTATGCCGAGCGGCAAACTCTACCGCTGGGAGTTTGAGAAACATGGCCAGGAAGTGACTATCGAAGTATCGGGCGCCCTGACGCTCGATCATGTAGAACTGATGGCGGAAGCGGCGGTCAAAGGGCTCGGCATCGCCTATGTGCCGGAAAGGGTCGCGCGGCCCTATCTTGCCAGCAGCGAGGTTATCTCTGTTCTTGACGACTGGTGCCCGTCGATCCCCGGACTCTGCCTCTATTATCCCGGTCACAGGCACGTGCCGCAAAGCTTGCGCGCCTTCATATCCGTGCTGACGGAAGTCGAGCGGCAAGGTGCTTAGCCTCCCCGCACATCACCCCCGCCCATTCTGTCTCGCCTTTTCAGCAGAGCGGAAGCGCGCCGGCGTTATGCCGCGTCTTGCCTTGAAAGCCTTGCCGAAGGCGGCTTCGGATTCATAACCGACCTCTGCAGCGATATCTGCAACGGTCCGGCGCGTCCTGAGCAGCTGGTCACTCGCCAGCATCATCCTGATATCGGTCAGGAACGCGCCGACCGTCATTCCCGCGCGCTCGCGAAATTGCCGGGCATAGGTAGCCCGCGACATGGCCGAATGACGGGCAAGATCGTCGATCGTCCAGCCAAAGGCCGGCGAGGACATCATTGCCACGACGGATTTGCCGAGCCTGGCATCCCCGAGCAATTGCAGCAGCCCCGTGGACGCGACGGGCGAGACCTTGCCGGCCCTCACTGCCATGATGAAAAGCGAGAGACAGGTCGCGGTGATGATCGCCAATGCTCCCGGCCTCTCTTCAGCGGTCTCCCTATAGAGCATGGCGACCAACGTCTTCAGCAGCTCCTCCGACTCCTCGGTGAGCGATACGTGAAAGACGTCAGGCAGGCTATCGAGCAGCAAGGCAGCAGATCCCGGTGCGCAATCGAAATGACCACAGAGCAGGTCGACATCGGCCTCGCCTTCGCCGTTTTCGCGCAAAGGCAGCATGCCACCCACGGCGATGCGCAGGGGCCGTGCTTCGCCGCCTGGCCGCAAGCCAACGATCGCATGCGCATCCCCGCGCGGCAACAGCAGGAAATCGCCAGAGCGCAAGGTGACTTCACGACCGGAGCCGAGGCGAATGAGGCAATCGCCGCCGAGGATCAGATGAAACGGTAGCGTACCTGCTGCAACGGATTCGTGGTCGATATGAAACGCGCCCTGCAGCCGGCAGCGAATGTCGAGCGTCGGCTGCAGGCGGGCGAGTTCGATAAGGCGGCTTAAAACATCCATGAGACGATCGCGCTAGAAAATGACTTTTTTGAGCATTCAAACTATCACCTTTAACGGTCATAGTCACTCCCAACAGCCGAGGCAATCACGCCGTCGCTGATATGAGAAGGAGTGATTTTCATGTTGGATTGGAAGGAATATCGCGGCGAACTCCTGGGCCGGATCGGCGAAATCGCCAAGATTGTGCCAGAGACAATCAAAGGCTATCAAACCCTTTCGACCGCAGGACAGAAGACCAACCATATAGACGCCAAGCAGCGCGAGCTGATCGCCCTTGCCGTGGCCGTAACCGTCCGTTGCGATGGCTGTATTGCCGTACATACGACCGAAGCCCAGAAGGTCGGCGCCACCAAAGAGGAAATTGCTGAGGCTCTCGGTGTCGCGATCTCCGTTAATGCTGGTGCCGCTCTTGTCTATTCGGCCCGCGTGATGGACGCTGCCGACGCCATTGCAAAGTAAACGTCCAAAGTGAACCGCTTGCCGCACCGGCAGGGCAAATGACCCTGCCGGACCAATCCGGAGAAACGAACATGTCGCTCCCCCGCATACCCGCTGCATTTTTCGGCATTGTTCTTGGCGTTGTCGGGCTCGGCAACAGCTGGCGCGCCGCCGCTGCCATCTGGCCGGTTCCGGCCAGCGTGGGCGAAGCCATCAGCCTTCTTGGCTTTGCCATCTGGCTCGTCCTCATCGTCCTCTACGCCGCGAAATGGTTTGTCGCGCCGAAGGAGGTGACGGCGGAACTTGAACATCCCATACAGTGCTGTTTCGTCGGTCTGATCGGCGTCGCGACCATGCTGGCGGGACTTGCTATTCTTCCTTATTCGCGCATCGCAACTGAAGTTCTGTCTCTGGCGGGGTTCGCCATCACCCTGTTTTTCCTGCTCTGGCGAACCGGGCTGCTCTGGCGTGGTGGGCGTGATCCGGTCACCAACACCCCGGTTCTTTATCTGCCGACTGTTGCAGGTTCTTTCGTCACTGCCATCGCGGCCGGCACGCTTGGTTATGCCGACTGGGGCCAGCTCGCCTTCGGCGCCGGTTTCTTTTCCTGGCTGGCAATCGAGTCTGTATTGTTGCACCGGCTGCTGATGGCGCCGGAGCTGGCAGCACCACTGCGGCCGACCCTCGGCATCCAGCTCGCTCCGCCCGCCGTCGGGAGCGTCGCCTATCTGAGTGTGACGACCGGCGCGCCCGATATGCTCGTGCACGCCATGTTCGGTTACGCCATCCTGCAGGTCCTGATCATCGGCCGCCAGTTGCCCTGGATCATGCAGCAACCCTTCGCCGGCTCCTATTGGGCCTTCACCTTCGGCCTCACCGCGCTTTCGACAGCAGTGCTGCGCATGACGGCGCGCGGCGACACCGGCGCGATCAGCGAGCTTGCGCCCGTTATCTTCGTGCTCGTCAATATCGCGCTTGCGATCATTGCAGTCGGGACGCTCTGGCTGCTGGTGAAAGGCAAGCTTCTTCCTGCTCCTGTCCAGGCCTGAGAGCCCAACGGCTTTAGGCGCTTGCTACTTCCTGCTGCAGATCGACCACCGCCTTGATCGGCAGGTGGTCGGACGCCATGCGGGCGAGCGGGGTGTCATGCACCTCTACCACGGAGATGATGCCTTCCCGGTTGGCGATGATGCGGTCGAGCGCCAGGACGGGCAGGCCGGCAGGAAAACTCGGAACGGCAGGAGGCAACGGACCAAAAGCCGTCTGGAAACTATTGAGGGACGAGCGGTCGCCGAGCCGCCATTCGTTGAGATCGCCAAGCAGGATGGTCGGCATTTCATGCCGGTCGCTGATGAGATCGACCAGCATCTTTGCCTGTTGCGCCCGCGAGTGACGCAGCAGGCCGAAATGGGCAGCGATGATGCGTAGCTTCCCGCCGGCTTCGAGCTCGATTTCGGCAACCAGCGCGCCGCGCGGCTCCAGCCCCGGCAGCTTCACCTGATGAACATCATGGACCAGGCCCTTGCGGACGAGCACCACATTGCCGTGCCAGCCATGCGCTTTCACCGCCCCTGAGATCGGAACCGGAACGAGCCCGGTTTCGCGTTCCAGGCGGGCGAGATCGAGAATGCCCGTACGCTCGCCGAAACGCGTATCGGCCTCCTGCAGCGCGATGACGTCGGCATCGATCTCATGGATGACACGGCTCGTGCGTTCGGGATCGAAGCGTCGGTCGGTGCCGACGCATTTATGGACATTGTAGGAAGCGATCAGAGTGCCGTCATTGCGCGGTTTCGGCCCCGCACGCCAGGTCTCAACGCGCTTCTTCCTGTTCTTGATAGAGGCCATGATACTGGCGGGGAGACTGTCTTTCTTCTTGGCTTGCATCGGAAGGAACGCCGGCTCCATTGCTCGGAAAGCTCTTTTTCAGGATTATAGGCAACGCAGCAAAACTTGCCATGCCGCAATCACGAAAACTCGATCAAAGATATGGCGAACCCAGCCACAGCACCTTTTCGAGCAGCCTCACCAGGAAGGGTCGCGACCACAGCCCCTCGAGTGTAACCGGTGTGGCAGACTTTATGGCATCGTCGATGCGCTCATCGATTTCGGCAGCAAAACCGGCATTCAGCACTTCGAGATCGATCTCGAAATTCAGCCGGAGCGAGCGCGGATCGAGATTGGAGGAGCCGACATAGGCCCAGGTTCCATCGATCGAGAGCAGCTTGGAATGGCTGAAGCTGCCGGTCGAACGCCAGATGCGGCAGTAGTTCTTGACGATCTGGTCAAACTGCGCGGTCATCGCCCGGTCGACCAGGACGAGGTTGTTGGCGGCAGGCACGACGATATCTACCTCCACGCCGCGACGGGCCGCTGTCGTTAGTGCACTGATCAGCTCCCGATCCGGCAGAAAGTAAGGCGACATGATCCGGATGGACTGGCGCGCAACGGAAAAAGCGCCCATCAGCATTTTGTGGTTCGTCTCAACGCTCCGGTCCGGCCCGGAAGCGACGATGCGCATGAAGACCGGATCGCCGCGCTTGCGCTCCGGCCGGTCGATGCGCCAGGCCTCGCCGTTCAGGACTTCGCCTGTGGTGAAACGCCAATCCTCGGCGGCCAAATCGAAGAGATCGGCAACTGCCGGGCCGCTGACACTGAAATGCGTGTCATGGGCAAAGCTCCCCCCGACCGCTTCCTCGCTGAAGCCTTCACGGATATTCATGCCGCCCGTCAGCGCGATCTTTCCATCCGCGATCAGGATCTTGCGGTGGGTGCGCAGGTTCGCGTAGGGCAGCCTGAGACCCATGATGACGTTGCCGTTGAAGACATCGACCGTCACCCCGCCCTCCTGCAGACGGCCGAGAATACTCGGTACCGAATAGCGCGCACCGACCGCATCGATCAACACGCGCACCTCCACGCCGCGCCGGACGGCTGCAATCAGCGCATCGGCGATGCGAAGCCCGATCCGGTCGCGGTCGAAGATATAGGTTTCGAGCAGGATGCTGCGTTCGGCGGTTTCGATCGCCGTCTTCATCGCCGCATAGGCTTCGTCGCCGTTTTCCAGCATGTCGATGGTGTTGCCGGTCGTCAGCGGATAACGGGTGACGCGATCACCAAGTGTCTGCAGGGCTGCAAAGCGGCGGCCGAACTGGCTGATGACGGCATCGGTCTCCGCGTCGAATTTTTCGAGCTCGTCCAGATCGGCGGCAGGCAGCAATGCGTCGCGGCGAAGGCTCAGCGACTTGCGGCGGATGCGGTTGATGCCGGCAATCATGTAAAGCAGGGCGCCGATGATCGGCGAGAGGATGATGACGCCCACCCACCCGATCGCCGCCCGGACCTCTTCCTTGGTCATAGCAGCATGGATCGCCGCCGCTGCCCCCATGGCAATCGAGATGACGAAGAGGATATGCGGCCAGTAGGTCGACAACAATTGAAACATCGCCACAAGATATAACCGCGAAGCGTCTGCGTTCAATCAGTCCGCGGCCCGCTCTCAACGCGAAATTTTCAGTTGTTTAATTCGCCGGCTCAACATCGACGGCAAAGACGACGGAATGTGGGGGCAGCGCGCCATCCTCGGCAGGCTTTCCTGTCTTGCCGTAGCGCTCATAGATCACCGTCCCGGCGACCGACGGCAAGATAAGGGCCTGCCCCGATAAATTGGCGCGCAGAGCCAGCGTCAGATTGGCGAACTTCCACGACACGGCGACCGCCCCTTCCGGCGCTTCAAGCACGTCACTGCCGATGGCCCAGCTCTGCCACAGCAGCGGCACGATATAGGTTTTCCGCAGCGCCAGGAGCTCCGAGACGAATGCCAGGTTTTTCCGGCCCTCTTCGCTCTCGCGCAATTGCCAGTCAAGTTTCGAATTCTCGAAGGTCGAAAAGGCATTTGGATCGGGCAGATCGGCCAGGGACCTTTCGGCCTTCAATCCGCCAAAACCCTCGGCTTCCGCCATACGACCCTCGCGGACTATTTTGGCGAGCTCGCCCGTGTAATCGGTGAAGAAATAGAAGGGCTGCCTCTCCCTATATTCCTCCCCCATGAAGAGAAAGGGAATGTGCGGTGAGAGCAGGAGTATCGCTGTCAACGCATCCAGCATATCGGGATCGGAAAGGCTTACCAGCCGCTCGCCGAAAGCGCGGTTGCCGATCTGGTCGTGGTTCTGCAGGAAATCGACAAAGGCGGTCGGCGGCAGGTAGCGACGCTCCCCGACGGGCAGTTCCGGCGGATCGGTTCGATCAGGATAGATAAAGCCGTGCTGAAGCGCGATGCGGAGCTTATGCCAGAGCTGATCGGCGAAAGGCTTGTAGTGGCCGATCGTTTCACCGGTCGCGATGATGTGCGCGACATGATGAAAATCATCGTTCCATTCGGCCTCGTAGGCTTTGGGAGCGCCGCTCTCGTCACGGTCCAGCAACTCCACGAGATTGCGCTGGTCTTCGACGACGAGATGGACCTGCCTGTCGGCGAAGGCGGCTTTCACTTCGTCGGCCATAGCCGACAGCACATGCTTTTCGGACGTGTCGTGGATTTGCTCCACGGCATCGAGCCTGAGCCCGTCCAGCCGGAACTCGTCGATCCAGTAGATCGCATTCTCGATGAAAAAGTGCCGTACCGGATTTCGCCCGAAATCGATTGCCGCCCCCCAGGGCGTTTCCCGGTCTTCGCGGAAGAAGCCCGGCGCATAGCTGGGGAGATAATTGCCCTCGGGTCCGAAATGATTGTAGACGACATCGAGCAGCACCATGATGCCAAGGCCATGCGCCGTATCGATGAAGGCCTTGAAATCGGCCGGCGTGCCATAAGCGCAATGCGGCGCATATTGTAGCACACCGTCGTAACCCCAGCCGCGATTGCCGGCAAATTGCGCAACCGGCATCACTTCGACAGCCGTGATGCCGGTTTCCGCGAGATGCGTGAGCTTCTCCGCCGCAGCACGGAACGTACCCTCGGGCGTAAAGGTACCGATATGGATTTCGCTGATGATCGCCTCTTCCCAGGGGCGGCCGCGCCAGCCAGAATTCTGCCATTGATAGCGGGGATCGACGATCAATGATGGGCCATGCACATCCCCTGCCTGCCTTCGCGACGCCGGGTCCGGCACAGCCCTTCCGTCCGGAAGAACGAACATGTACTCGTCGTCGGCAGATGCCTCCACCACAATTACCTCGAACCAACCGTCGCCAATATGCTCCATCGAGATATCTCGACCGCGATGCCGCAGCGATAGCGCGTCCGCGCCTGGCGCCCAAAGGCAAAAACGCGCGCCGTTGCCCTCAATGAGCTTTGCGCCCCAGCGCGCCGTGATCCTGCCAGTCTGTGAAATCTGGTTCATCCCTCACCCCGTCTGATTTCCATCAGCATCAAATTCCTGAGGCTGCGCGTTGTTCCGAACAGACAGGACCAATCCGGAGCGCGATCGGTTGAAGGTGAAAAGCCAAGGGATCGCCGTCATGAACGTCGCACCGAAATTCGGTCCTGCCTTCACGCTTGAAAGCGCCGACGCCGCCAACCTCGATCCGCTCGAACGTCAGGCGGAAGCCTGCACGCGCTGCGACCTCTACAAGAACGCAACCCAGCTCGTCTTCGGTGAAGGATCGCAAAAGGCCGATATCATGCTTGTCGGCGAACAGCCCGGCGACAAGGAGGATATTGCAGGCCACCCTTTGTCGGCCCGGCCGGACGCCTGCTCGACATCTGTCTCGAGGAGGCTGGGCTCGAGCGCTCGCGATGCTACTTCACCATTGCGGTCAAGCACTTCAAGTTCGAGACTCGCGGCAAGCGCCGCTTGCATTCGAAGCCCAACACGGGGGAGATCCAGCGCTGCTCCTGGTGGCTCGGGGCTGAAATCAACCTCGCGCAGCCGAGTCTCCTCGTCGCGCTCGGTGCGACCGCACTTTATTCTCTCCTTGGCTCAAAGGTGAAACTGATAGCCTCACGCGGTCCCATCCTCACGCCGGAGAACCGTCCGCCGGTTCTCGTGACCATCCGCCCTTCCTTCCTCCTGCGGATTCGCAAGGAAGAGGATTTCGCGCTCCAGCGTGCGAATTTTATCGAGGAGTTGCGCCACGCTGTCCAATATCAAGGCAACTAGAACGAGTTGTTGCCTATAAAGATTGCAACGCAAAAATATTTCCGACAGACTTGGCAAATCCACTTGAAACCGGCCCCATAGTCTGGAACCTTTTTCAAAGGTATCGCGTTCGAACGACGGCATGTTGTGACTGGAGATCAGCGATGGCAGAAACTCGGGACGAGTGGATAAAGAAACGTGCATATGCCCTCTGGGAAGAAGAGGGGCACCCGATGGGAAGGGATTCCGTCCATTGGGAACAAGCAAGGGCCGAGCATGACGCACTCAAGGGGGCTTCAAAATCTCCAAACGGCAAGGAAGTGAAACCTAGGGCGAAGCGTGCGGCCGCAGCCAAGACGGCGGCACCGGCAACTGAGGTCACGAATGGCGGCGAAGCCAAGAAACATGCCAAACAGGCGGCAGCAAACACAAAGACCGACGGCATCGTCAAACCCGCCCCGAAGCGGACAGCCCTACGCAAATCGGCTTCCTGACAGCAAATACAATTGCAGTGAAAGAGGGCGCTCTGAATAGCGCCCTTTGGCCCGTTTTGTCATAAGTTTGAATTGGTTTCACGCTAAGAAGTTCATGAAGCGCCAGCTTCTGTGCGGGGGTGACCACAAGCCGAATGAAACGTCCGTCTGGACAGCTTTGTAAAAAAGCTGCGTCCACCCCTCGAAACGGGGAACAGGAACCTCTTCCGTTTGTTTCTGGCAACAGGCAAACGGAGGACGTCGCCATGAACAGCTGTTTTGCTGCTATCATACCGGTCCGCGTGGCCTGCGCCGGTGGTTTTCAAGCGCGGGTGTAGGGGATGGAGATGTCGCTTCTTTTCATCGCCGCCCTGCTCTACGTCGGCTTCGCGCTCGGCCTGATCCTTTTTGTCGATAATATAGTCGGCATATTTTTCCGTGATCCGCGCAAACCAATCCAGTTTCGATCTTTCGTGTTAAGTCGCGCTTTTGCCGCCTCGCAGAAACTGGACCCGAAGCAGGAAATATAAACGCCTTGGCTGAAGGAATCGGAGCTTTGCCCGGTTAACGATATTTGTAGCTCGGCCTTTCCCTTATGTCCCACGCCTCTATTTTGTCGACATGGACCGGCAAGCCCGGTGCGGACTATGCCGCAGCAATGAATGAAAGCGATTTTTGATGGCACGGGTTGGGGGCCGCTGGCCAGAAGGCGATAGCGAAATCGGCAATCTGCTGCGCCGGGGAAACATAGACGCAGCCGGCATCGGGCCGGTCGAGGCATGGCCAAGTTCCCTCAAGCACATCGCGGAAATGGTGGTCAATTCACGCCAGCCGAAATTCGTCGCCTGGGGTTCGGAACTCGCCTTTATTTACAACGACGCCTATGTCGCGATCTTCCCCGAACGGCATCCTGCATCCCTCGGAAAACCCTTCCACAAGGTCTGGTCGGATATCTGGCCGCAATTCGAGCCGATCGTGCAGGCAACGCTCGATGGACGGTCGCAGCTCTACAAGGAACTTCTCGTTCCCATGAGGCGCGAAGGCCAGACGGAGGACACGTGGTTCACCTTTTCCTATACGCCGCTACGGGACGACGACGGCAAGGTCGCCGGCATTCTCTGCGCGACAATGGAAGTGACGGACCAGGTGCTTGGCAAACGCCGCGAGCGCATCGCGCTGGATGAGGCGCGAAAAAAATCCACCACACTCGCTGTTGTCAATCGCGCCGGTGCGGCAATCACGGCCGAGCTTAACGTCGATCGCCTGACACAGATCGCCGTCGATGCCGGCGTGACGTTGACGGACGCCGAATTCGGCGCGTTCTTCTACAATGTCGATGATGGTGAAGGCGGCAGTTACATGCTTTACGCGCTGTCTGGTGTTGAACGGAAACATTTCGACAGGTTTCCGATGCCGCGCAACACCAAGGTCTTTGCGCCGACTTTCAACGGCGAGGGCGTCGTACGCTCCGACGATATCCTGCTTGATCCGCGCTACGGGCAGAATGCGCCGCATTCCGGCATGCCGAGCGGCCACCTTCCTGTGCGCAGCTATCTCGCCGTTCCGGTCAAGTCGCGCGACGGCAGCGTCATTGGTGGACTGTTCTTCGGTCACAGCCAGCCCGCCCGCTTTTCGGATGCGGCAGAGGCAAGCCTCGTCAGCCTGGCGGGCCAGTCTGCCGTCGCAATCGACAACGCCAGGCTCATCCGCGCTGCAGAGGTCGAAATCGCCCAGCGCCGCGGTGCCGAGGACCAACTCCGTAAGCTGAACGAAACGCTTGAGGTTCGCGTCGCCGCCGAAATCCTCGAACGCCAGCAGGCGGAAGCAGCCCTGCAGCAGGCGCAGAAGATGGAATCGATCGGCAAGCTCACCGGCGGCGTAGCCCACGATTTCAACAATCTGCTGCAGGTCATTTCAGGCAATCTCCAGCTTCTCGGCAAGGATGTGACGAATAACGGCCGAGCCAAGGAGCGCATTGCCAACGCGCTATCCGCCGTCGAGCGCGGATCGCGGCTCGCCAGCCAGCTTCTCGCCTTCGGCCGCCGCCAGCCCCTGGAGCCGAAGGTGATCAATATCGGCCGCCTCGTCTCTGTCATGGATGACATGCTGCGCCGCGCGCTGGGTGAGGAAATCGAAGTGGAGACCATGGTCTCCGGCGGCCTCTGGAACAGTTTTGCCGATCCGATCCAAATTGAGAACGCACTGCTGAACCTTGCGATCAACTCACGTGATGCAATGGATGGCGCCGGCAAACTGACGATCGAAGTGGGCAATGCCTTTCTCGACGATTCCTATAGCCGCACTCATCCGGAGGTCGCAGCCGGCCAATATGTGGTGCTCGCCGTCACCGACACCGGCTCAGGCATGCCACCGGAGATCATCGAGCAGGCTTTCGAACCGTTCTTCTCCACCAAACCGGAGGGTAAGGGTACCGGTCTCGGCCTTTCCATGGTCTACGGTTTCGTCAAGCAGTCCGGCGGCCATGTGAAGATCTACAGCGAGATCGGAGAAGGCACGACGGTGAAGCTTTATCTTCCCCGCTCCTTCCAGAGCGAGGACCGGATAGCCACTGGCGACAATGTTCCCGCAACCGGCGGCACCGAGACTATTCTGGTCGCCGAGGATGATGAAGGTGTGCGTACAACCGTCGTCGAGATGCTGACCGATCTCGGCTATTACGTCCTGAAGGCCAAGGATGCGCAGAGCGCGTTGACCGTGATCGAGAGCGGCGCGCATATCGACCTGCTTTTTACCGACGTCGTCATGCCTGGTCCGCTGAAGAGCCCTGAACTCGCGCGCATGGCCCGCGAGCGGCTGCCCAACGTCGCCGTGCTTTATACGTCAGGCTATACCGAAAACTCGATCGTCCATGGCGGCCGGCTGGATCCCGGCCTGGAGCTCCTCTCCAAGCCCTATACACGCGAGGCCTTGGCGCGAAAAGTCCGCCACGTCCTCGTCAATCAGCCACAACGCCGCCAGAGCAACCCGGTGCCGCTGCCAGACAGCGCGCAGCCGCGCGACATCGTCCAGGCCAAGCTGAAACTTCTGTTGGTCGAGGATGATGCCTTCATCCGCATGGATACAGCCGAAATCCTGCGGGACCTCGGCTATGACGTGATCGAAGCCGACAGCGGCGAACAGGGCATCGAACTCCTGCACAGCACGGATATAGATATCGTCGTTGCCGATGTCGGCCTGCCGGGCATTTCCGGCCCGGCCTTAGCAGCGCTGGCGCGCGAAGCCTTCCCTTCGGTCGGCCTGGTCTTTGCGACCGGCAACAGCAATCTGCCGGATGCGAACCGTTTTTCCGGTTCTGTGCTGCTGCCAAAGCCGTTTACCACTGCAGCACTCGACCGCGCAGTGAAGACCGCTGCCAGCCAGCGCCCCATAGCATAGAGCCCCTGACTGCCTCGGGTCTTCGAGTTCCGGAAATTTGCCGAACTGGTGGCGGCGGGGAAGGCCCGGAACTTTTTACATGGCCGGCGGTTGAGCCTCTTTCGAACCAAAGGAGGCAGCCATGCCGAAAGGTGACAAATCCGCTTATACCGACAAGCAGAAGAGAAAGGCCGAGCATATCGAGGAAGGCTATGAGGACCGCGGTGTATCCCAAGGGGAGGCCGAACGCCGCGCATGGGCAACCGTCAACAAGGAAAGCGGCGGCGGCAATAAATCAGGCTCTGGGCGCGGCAAGAAGGATACGAACGAATCCTCCGAAAAAGGCGGACAGATCGGCGGCCACGCCTCCGCATCCCGCTCGAAAGAAGAGCGTTCCGCTTCCGCCAAGAAGGCAGCCGCCACTCGCAAGCGCAACGAGCACCACGCCCATCACTGACGGCACGATCAGCCAGGTAGCGGGCAGACTCGCGCCGCATGTCGCTGCGAAGGAAACGCACGATGGCGAAAAGCAAGAAAAAATAGTCACAGCGTGTCACCGAAAACAATGACGCCATGGACTTTAAGGAAGGCGCGTTCACTTCCGACGATCCGAAAAGGTCGCCGATTGCCTGAAACACTCGGCCGAAAACAGCGACCGGCGCAAATCGAGCCCTTCCGGTCGGCGATGCCGATGCTGAATTTCTACATCAACCGCGCTGGCGACCAATTGACGAAGAAGCAGAAGGGCACACTTGAAAAGGCGAAGGACGAACTTCGCAAGGATTTCGGCTGTCAACCAAGGCGTTAAAGACACTACGAGGGCAAATGACTTACGAGCTTTATTATTGGGACGGCATCCAGGGCCGTGGAGAATTTGTGCGGCTGGCGTTCGAGGAAGCGGGTGCCGACTATATCGACATGACCCGCCAGTCCGGCCCCGGGCGTGGCACCGGCGCGATGTTGACCATCATGGAGAGCAAAAGCGAGGCGCATATTCCCTTCGCCCCACCCTTCCTCAAGGAGGGCGACCTCATCATTCCGCATGTCGCCAACATTCTTCTCTACCTCGGCCCCAAACTCGGACTGGCACCGGATGACGAAGGGCTGCGCTATGTGGTGAACGGGTTGCAGTTGACGATCACCGATTTTGTAGCCGAGGTGCATGACACGCATCACCCGATCGCCACCTCGCTCTATTATGAAGACCAAAAGGAGGAAGCGAAGGCCCGCTCGGCCGATTTCACCAAGGAGCGCATCCCGAAATTCCTCAGCTATTTCGAACGCGTGCTGCAGCAGAATCCGTATAGCGCCAAACATGTAGCCGGCGATGCACTGACGTATGTGGACCTGTCGCTCTTCCAGATCGTCGAAGGCCTGGTTTATGCGTTTCCAAAGGCGATGAGCAGCTACCGCAGCAAATATCCGCTGCTTGCCGCCCTCCATGACAGCGTCGAGCATCGCCCCAACATCGCCCGCTATCTGAAATCCGACCGCCGCTTGCCTTTCAGCACGGAAGGCATTTTCCGCCACTATCCGGAACTCGACATGGATGCTTCCTGATCAGGGATTGCTTTTCAATTTTTCGGGAACGATTGGCATTGCCATCGGTTTTGCGTTCGATCCAGAATTTGAAATGTCGAAAAGGTCGAGGAAGGCCGCCACGAGAACGTGCCCCATACTCTCCTGTTGAATGCGTAACCCGCAGCTCCGCTGCGGGTTCTTTTTATTCACTCGGGAATGCTGCGACGCGTCAGGAAATCCAGCATGCGGTTCTCATCCGCCCGAAGCCCACGCAGGGGCTCGCTGCCGCCCTCCTCCAGCGTCTCATCCTTGGCCGAAAGCGCAATGATTGCCGGGTGGATGTAGCTGGAGCGCGAGATCGCCGGCGTATTGTGCAGGGCGTCGGCGGCAGCCTCCGACATCTCCTTGACGGTCGGCCGCCGTCCTTCTGACACGGCGCTACGCGCTGCGCCGAAAGCAGCAAGCGAACCTGCCCACGTACGGAACGTCTTGGCGGAAATGGCAATGCCCGAGATCTCAGCGAGATAGGCATTCAACCGGCCGGAATCGATCGGCCTTAGCGCCCCGGTCTCATCCTTCCAGACGAAAAGCTGCCTGCCCGGCAGATCGGCGATCTCTTCCAAAATCTTCTGCAGGCGCGGATGTTTGAGACTGCGCTGGACCCGTTTGCCACCCTTGGCGCGGAATTTCAGCTCGATACGCCCATCGACCATCTTCAGATGACGTTTCAGCAGGGTCGTTGCACCATAGGTGTCGTTCTCCTTCACATAGGCCTGGTTGCCGACACGCAGATGCGCTTCGTCGAGCAATATCGTCAGCGCCGCAAGCACGCCGTTGACGTCCTCTGCACCGGTATCGAGATGGCGCAGCACCGTTCGCCGGATCTTTGGCAGCGCATTGCCGAATTCGATGAGTTGATGGAATTTTCCGGTGCTGCGGAAGGATTGCCAGTCCTTGTGATAACGGTATTGTTTGCGGCCACGGACATCGAAGCCGGTCGCCTGTAAATGCCCGTTCTCGTCAATGCAGATCCACACATTGTCATAGGCGGGCGGCAAGCCGAGCGCACGGATGCGCGCCCGCTGGATCTCATCGGCCAGTGTTTTCCCGTCCGGCAACGTATAGCTGAAGCCCTTTCCCTTTCGTCGTCTGCGGATACCGGGTTCGGTATCGCTGACATAAACCAGGCCAAGTTCGGTGATGACGTCGGCATTCATTCTTGCTACTGATCCGTCACTTGCTCCGCCGACCAAAATGGAACCACCTGCGGCGCTCAGCCTTGCTTGCATCCTTTGGCGGTTTGGTCTGCCCCTTCGGCGCAAAGACTGCGATGCTTTGGGCATAAACCATCACGGGGCTCTCCTGCTCATGAAGCTTGAAACCGTCGTCCTCCGCCCCGGTATCGAGCACGCGAGCCCATTGCTTCAGGCCATTGACCTCGGGCAAATACACCTCGCAATCGCCGCCGGCGTTGAAGACCAGATAGAGATCATCCATCTCTTCCGTCTCGGGGGAATGCGCACTCTTAGAAAGATAGACGCCGAGCACCTGAAGCCCGTTGTCATTCCAAGCGCCGTCATCCATGAAGTTGCCATCCGGTTTGTACCAGGCGATTTCGATGCGTCCGTCCTCGGTACTGTCACCCGTCAGAAAACGCTCCTGCCTCAGCACGGGATGCGCCTTGCGGAAGGCAACCGCGTTGCGACAAAAATCGAGGAACGGATCATCGAGGCCATCCCACTTCGTCCAGCCGATCTCATTGTCCTGGCAATAGGCGTTGTTGTTGCCGCCCTGGCTGTTGCCGATCTCGTCGCCGGCGAGGATCATCGGGACGCCCTGGGAGAGCATCAGCGTCGCCATCATGTTGCGACGACGGCGCGCGCGAAGCCTGTTGATGTCCTCGTTATCGGTCGTGCCTTCGGCACCCATATTATCGGAATGATTGTCCGAATGACCGTCCCTGTTATCCTCGCCATTCGCCTCGTTGTGCTTGTCGTCGAAGGAAACCGTGTCGGCCAGCGTGAAGCCGTCATGGGCCGACAGCAGGTTGATCGATGAAGTCGCGCCGCGATCCGAATGGTTGAACTGAACCGCCGAGCCGGTGATACGTTGCGAGATCTCCGATACCATGCCGCCATCGCCTTTCCAGAAGCGGCGCACGTCGTCACGGAACTTATCATTCCATTCGCGGAAGGGATGCGGGAAGCCGCCGACCTGATAGCCGCCGTCGCCGACGTCCCAAGGCTCGGCGATCAGCTTGACGCCGGCAAGGATCGGGTCCTGACGGATCGCGCCGAAGAACAATCCCTGCCGGTCGAACTCCAGATCCTCGCGGCCGAGCGTGCTGGCGAGATCGAAGCGGAAGCCGTCAATATGCATGGCGCTAACCCAGTAGCGCAGGCTGTCCAGCACCATGCGCATGACCATGGGATTGGCAACGTTCAGCGTATTGCCGGTCCCGGTCGTATCGAAGGTGTGGCGCGGATCATCAGGCGAAAGGGTGTAGTAGCTCGCATTGTCGAGCCCGCGGAAGGAAAGGGTTGGTCCTTTCTCGCTGCCCTCGGCCGTGTGGTTGTAGACGACGTCCATGATGACTTCGATGCCGGCGGCATGGAACTTCTTCACCATGGTCTTGATCTCGGTGATCTTGTCGCCCGAGAGATAGCGTGCCTTCGGCGCAAAGAAACCGAGTGTCTGGTAGCCCCAGTAATTCGTCAACTTCTTCTCTTCGAGATAGCGGTCGTTGGGGAAGAACTGGATCGGCAGCAGCTCGATCGCCGATATGCCGAGCTTTACGAGATGATCGATGATCGGATCGCTGCACATGCCGAGAAAGGTGCCACGCAGCCTGTCCGGCACTTTCGGATGCAGCATCGTCAGTCCGCGGACATGCGCCTCATAAATCACCGTCTCCGGCCATGGCCGCCGTATTGCTTCTTCACCAGCCCAATCGAAATCCGGATCCTGAACGATACCCTTGACCATGTAAGGCGCGCTGTCGCGCTCATCGAAGGAAAGATCGTCCTTTCCGATCGTATAACCATAGAGCGCATCATCCCATTTGAGATCGCCGAGCACCTGCTTGGCATAGGGATCGAGCAGCAGCTTGTTGGCATTGAACCGATGGCCGTTCTTCGGATCGTAGGGACCGTGCGCGCGGTAGCCGTAGACGGTGCCTGGACCGACGCCGGCAATATAGCCCGACCAGATATCACCCTCGCGCTTCGGCAGCGGCAGCCGGGCAATCTCCTTCTTGCCGTCGGGAGAGAAGAGGCAGAGCTCCACCTGTTCTGCATGTGCGGAGAAAACCGCGAAATGCGTGCCTGAACCGATATATTCCGCCCCCAGTTCCGGTTTCAGGAAGTCGAGTTCGGAAAAGGAAAAGCTCATGACGCCCCCGTTTGTTAAATGGCCAAGCGGGAAACGTCATTGCGGTGCGAAAGTTCCGTAAATTGCGATCTTTCCAGCCCCAATCAGGGCATCAGCTGGCCGCCATTAACCTCGAGGATCTGGCCCGTCACATAGCCTGAAAACGTCGGCGAGGCGAGGAAGAGATAGGCGCCGACGCAATCTTCCGATGTACCGACGAAGCCCATCGGGATCGACTTGCGCTGCATCTCCATCTGTTCGTCATTCGTGTAACGCTCGTGGAAAGGCGTTGCGATGACGCCGGGTGCGACCGCATTGACGCGGATCCTGTCGGCAACGAATTCCTTGGCGTGGCCGCGGGTGATCGTCGAGACAAAGCCTTTGGAGGCCGCATAGAGGATCGCGCCGTTGCCGCCGCCATTGCGGGCAGCAATCGAGGTCGTGTTGATGATGAAGCCACCCTGCTTCTTCAGCCAGGGATGGGCGGCGCGCGTTGCAGCCAGAACCGAGCGGGCATTGAGATTCATGACCTTCTCATAATGCTCGTCGGTATATTCTGAGGTCGGCTTGCGGCCGAGCATGCCGCCGGCATTGTTGATGAGACCGTCAAGATGGCCGAAGGTCTTGGCCGTCTCTTCGACGACACGCTCCGTTTCGCCCTCCCGCGACACGTCGCCATGCACCAGATGCACTGCGCCGCCCGCTGCCTTGATCTCATCGGCAAGCTTTTCGGCTGGTTCGCGGCTTGAATTGTAATGAATACCGACCTTGACGCCCTGCGCGGCAAAGGCGCGCGCAACGGCCGCGCCGATGCCCGTGGAAGCGCCTGTTATCAGCACGGCCTTGCCGGCGAGGTCAGGAATTTTGATGGATGCAAGCAATTGAGCAAGATCTGCCATGGCGACGATAGCCTCCCGAAAAACCAAAGACATAGGTGATAAAACGATATGTGCCAGTCTTAGCAGGGGAGATTGGCGAAGGGCAATGCACGAAAGAGCGAGATGCCATGCCTCCGGCGCCGGCGCCGCCGTTGACAAATGACCGACGGGCCAAACTTTCGGCCTTGCCGACCGATCCCTTCTCATCGACCTTGCCGACGGAGCAACTCATCCTTCGGTGCTGGCACTCGGCAGTCGCCTCTCCATCCGCGTGCCCTACGGAATCGCGCTCAGGCGCGACGATTCCGCTTTTCGACTTCCCGTCGACCGCACGCTGACCCCAAGCTGCGCAAGACCTATTTCGGCGCCGAGGCGCCGGTCGTGCGCAGCGAAATCATGATGCAATCAATTCCCGAATAAACGGCTCTCAGACCCTTTCGAGCGCCACGGCGATGCCCTGACCGACGCCGATGCACATGGTCGACAGCGAATAGCGGCCGCCGGTTTCGCCAAGTTCGAGGGCTGCAGTACCGGTGATACGGGCGCCTGACATGCCGAGCGGATGACCGAGCGCGATCGCCCCGCCATTGCGGTTTACTCGCGGATCGTCATCGGCAATGCCGAGTTCTCGCAGCACCGCCAGACCCTGGCTGGCAAAGGCCTCGTTGAGTTCGATAACGTCGAACTGGTCCTGCTTCAGGCCGAGCCGCACCATCAGCTTTCGCGAAGCCGGTACCGGGCCGATGCCCATGACACGAGGCGGAACAGCCCCAGCCGCACCTCCGAGAACGCGGGCGATCGGCGTCAGCCCGTATTTCTTCGCCGCAGCTTCCGAGGCGATGATAAGGGCGGCCGCCCCATCATTGACGCCCGAAGCATTGCCGGCCGTCACCGTGCCGCCCTGACGGAAGGGCGTCGGCAATTTTGCGAGTGCTTCCATGCTGGTTGCGCGCGGATGCTCGTCCTTCTCGACGGTGATGGGATCGCCCTTGCGCTGCGGGATGGTCACCGAGGTGATTTCCTTGGCCAGCCGGCCGCTTGCCTGGGAGGCAGCAGCCTTCGCCTGCGAGCGGACAGCGAAGGCATCCTGGTCTACGCGGCTGACCTTGTAATCTTCGGCGACGTTTTCGCCCGTCTCCGGCATGGAATCGACGCCGTATTGCTTCTTCATAAGGGGATTGACGAAACGCCAGCCGATCGTCGTGTCGTGGATTTCGGCAGCGCGCGAAAAAGCGGTCTCGGCCTTCGGCATCACGAAGGGCGCACGCGACATGCTTTCAACACCGCCGGCGATCATCAGTTCGGCTTCTCCTGATCGAATGGCACGCGCTGCGGTGATGACGGCATCCATGCCCGAGCCGCAGAGCCGGTTGATCGTCGTGCCCGGCACCGAAACCGGCAGACCGGCGAGAAGCAGCGACATTCGCGCGACGTTGCGGTTATCCTCGCCCGCCTGGTTGGCGCAGCCGAAAATCACGTCGTCGACCGCCTCCCAGTCAACAGAGGCGTTCTTCGCCATCAGCGCCTTCAGCGGAATGGCGCCGAGATCATCGGCACGCACGGAGGAAAGTGAGCCGCCATAACGGCCGATCGGCGTACGGATATAGTCGCAGATGAAGGCTTCGGTCATAGACTTGTCCTCAAAGTTCTGGAACGACGAGGTCGGCAACCGGCCCCTCAATATGGAGCGGGGCGCCCGTCATGGCCTGCAGCTCCTCTACCGACATGGCGTGCAGCTTCTCCCGCAACAAAAAACGCCTGTCCTTGATGTCGATGACGGCATGGCTCGTATAGATACGGGTAATGCAAGCCACCCCCGTCAGCGGAAACGTGCATTTGTCGACCAGCTTCGGCTCGCCGTTCTTGGTGACATGTTCTGTGATGACGCAGACCTGCCTGGCGCCATGAACCAGATCCATGGCGCCGCCGACGGCCGGCACGCCCTTGGCGCCGACGCGCCAGTTGGCGAGATCGCCGTTCTGAGCGACCTGATACGCGCCAAGGATCGCGACATCGAGATGGCCGCCGCGAACCATCGCAAAGCTGTCGGCATGGTGGAAAAAGGCCGCACCCGGCTTCAGCGTTACCGCCTTCTTGCCGGCATTGATGAGATCCCAGTCCTCCTCGCCAGCTTGCGGCGCCTCGCCGAAATTGAGAATGCCGTTTTCCGTATGGAAGATCGCTTGTCGACCCGGCGGCTGATAGCGGGCGACCATTTCCGGAAAGCCGATACCGAGGTTCACATAGGCACCATCGGCAATGTCCTGGGCGGCACGCCAGGCGATCTGGGCGTTGGATAGCTTGATATCTTCTCTGGTGTCGACGGTCATGCGTAGGCCACCCCGGCTCGAATGAGCTCTTCTTCCTGTTGCGGATCGGCGATTTCGACGACGCGGTCGACGAAGATGCCGGGTGTGACGACGTGCTCGGGATTGATGTCGCCGGCCGACACGATGGTCGAGACCTGGGCGATCGTCTTGGCCGCCGCCATGCACATCAGCGGGTTAAAATTGCGTCCCGCCTTGTTGTAGGTGAGATTGCCGTAGGTATCGCCGACATGTGCCTTGACGATCGCAAAATCGGCCTTCAGCCAGCGTTCCTGCACATAATGGCGGCCATCGAATTCCGCGATCACCTTGCCGTCGGCCAGCTCGGTTCCGTAACCCGTCGGCGTGTAGAAGGCCGGAATCCCGGCACCGCCGGCGCGAATGCGCTCGGCAAGCGTGCCCTGCGGAACAAGCTCCAACTCGATCTGACCGGCCAGATATCTATCGGTGAAGGCACGCGGATCGGATGAGCGCGGGAAGGAGCAGACCATCTTCCTGACCATGCCGGCATCGATCATCGCGGCAATGCCGATACGGCCATTGCCGGCATTGTTGTTTATCACCGTGAGGTTCTTCGCCCCTTTGTCGATCAAGGCGTGAATGAGCTCAATCGGCGCACCCGAGCCGCCGAAACCACCGATCATGACGATGGCACCATCGCCTATTTCGGAGACGGCGTCGGCCGCGCTCCCCATTGTCTTGTCCATGCGGGATCTCTCCTTGCCGGATGAGGCCTCCTCGTGCCTCCCTGACCACAGGGATAGAGCGAGAGTACTCGTTACGGCAAGAATTTTGTGCGTTATATGATATTTGTTCACATAACGCACAAATGAAATTTGCGAGCGAATGTGCTGCGCGCTATTGGGCTCCCGCAGAAGGCAGTGCGTCTCGTGGGTCGGCAGTCATCCGCTGGCAGTCCAGCAAGCCGGTTCTCAATGACGTCAGGTTGTTGACAAGACAGGTCGAGACAAGACTGGCAGAAGAGAAAAGCTCAAAAAGGTGGTAGACACGGCCACGCTACCGGGAGGCTCGACTTGGCGGGATTGCTTTCAGCCGTGTCACGCTGTCGGGCTTAGCGTCCCCTGTTTTCCCGCGATACCGGCAGTGTTGTGCTTTCCCAATGCCACTCGACATTTCCGGGTACGAAACCGAGCTTGGTGTTCCTGCGGCCAATAATTCGGCGGCTTCCGGTATTCGGCGCCAGATGATCAATATCCGTCAGGAACGCGTCGAAACTGTCACGCCAGCGTGGATCAATGTGGTGGTCGGACGCAAGCATGCGTCGATATTGTTCCCGCAGGAACTTGTGCTTATGAGTTTTTGGCATGGCGCTCGGGTGGGAATGTTGGGGTGTGGGAGCAATAGCGAGCGGGCCGTATAATTTGAGTTTACGTTCGTTGTAAAGTGCCTCTTGTCGCAAACATAGATCAGCCGCCGCTTTCATCCGGCGCGCTGCGCCTGGCGGAACCAGGCCGCGAAGCGACGTAGGCAGCGCAAGCCAGGATCAATGCACCGACGATGATCGCGAGGGGAACAGATGGCTTCGAAGTAACGAAGAATATCGCGTATCCGGCCAACATCCCCGTCAAGGCTAAAATCTTGGATTTCCGGGAAATCGCCCCGTTTTCACGCCAGTCGCGTAGCGAGCCGCCAAATCGACTGCGCATCAGATAGGCCTCCAGGCGTGGGGATGACCGGCTGAAAAACCACGCAGCCAAGATCAGGAAGATCGTCGTCGGCATGAGCGGAAGGATGGCACCGATAATTCCAAGACCGACCATCAAGAGACCAAGGCAAATATAAACCGCCCGTTGGAACGAACTGCGCGGCGGGCCGGGCATAGAATTCAATTCACGCACTCCTCATCAGATCGTCAGCCTCACGATGGCCTGCAACGAAAGAATTAAGAATCTCCTGCTGGCCCACATCTTGGGGTCGCGGTACCATATTTCACCACACACCTATGGAAGCCTGAATATTTCACGTCGACGGTCGCCCGACAGATGCGTAAGTTCGTCGAACCAGCACGTCACCCTGCACGCCCATTTCCAACCCGAGCGGAACACCCAGAATGACGACCCACCCTTTCGTCGCAACTGCCTTTTACAACGTTATTGGAACCATGCCTCCGGCTTTGACGGTCGCGAGCGGCGACACAATCGTAACCCGCACACTTGACGCATGGGGCTACGACGAGAACGACGTCCGGCAGGCAAGCGGCCCAAATCCCATGAACGGGCCAGTCTTCGTCGAGGGTGCCGAATCCGGAGATGCCCTCAAGGTCGAAATTCTGGACATGAAACCCACAAGGGACACTGGGTTCACGCGCAGCGTGTTGGCGGCAAATGTCATTGATCCCGAGGCCGTTCGCGACCTTCCAAGATCTGAAAAGACGCTGTGGGATATCGACCGGCAAGCGATGACTGTGAAATTGAAGGAGCCGGTTGCCGGCATCGAAAATCTGGTTCTGCCATTGTCGCCGATGATCGGATGTTTCGGCGTAGCGCCGAGCCTTGGCCAGGCGATCTCAACGGCCACGAGCGGTGCGTATGGCGGAAATATGGATTACCGCGTGCTCGGTCCCGGCGCGACGATCTGGTTCCCCGTCTTCGCGCCCGGTGCATTGTTCTTTCTTGGCGACTGCCATGCGGTCCAGGGTGACGGCGAAATCGTCGGCACTGGTGTAGAGACGACGTTCGAAGTCACTGTCCGGCTGACGGTTGAAAAGGGAAGGCCGATATCCTGGCCGAGGGCCGAAACTGTTGATGACGTCATCACCATCGGCAATGCAAGGCCGCTCGATCAGGCTCTGCAGCACGCGACGACCGAAATGTTGAACCTGCTTGTCATAGACTATGGCCTGACGACGGTGGCGGCCAGCCATCTCCTCGGCCAGGTGATCCGGTACGACATAGGCAACGTCTTCGACCCCGCATATACGGTCGCCTGCCGGATCGAGAAGAAATGGCTTCCCGCGCGCTGACCAATCGCCGCCTGCAACGGTTAGCGACCGAAACCTCACACGGTCATCGGTACGACCAAGGATCCGGTAATCCCAACTTCCGAGCCAACACGAGAAAACCAGACAACCGATGCGGGAAAGTGATTTTGTCAGCGGCTTCGCCCGTGGCCTCAAGGTGATCGAAGCCTTCGGCGAAATGCATCGTCGGCTATCCATCACCGATGCCGCGAAACTCACCGGCCTCGACCGCGCCACGGTGCGCCGCTCGCTGCTCACACTCGCCGAGCTCGGTTACGCCGATTATGACGGCAAATTCTTCACGCTGACACCAAAGATCCTGCGGCTCGGCCACGCCTATCTGGAGGCGACACCGCTGCCGGTGCTCATCCAGCCGCATCTCGATGCCCTCTCCGAGAAGGCCGGCCAGAGCGCGTCGGCGTCGGTGCTCGATGGTACCGAGATCGTCTATATCGCCCGCGCCTCACAGCGCCGCGTCATGTCGATCAACCTGACGCCCGGAAGCCGGCTTCCCGCCTATTGCGCCTCGATGGGTCGTGTGCTGCTCGCCATTTTGCCGGAGGCCGAGGCCCGGGCTGTTCTTTCCAGAAGCCAGCTGAAGGCGAATACGCCGAATACGAAGACCGACCTCGAGGAATTGATGGCCGAGTTCCGGAAGGTTCGCGCACAGGGCTATGCCCTCGTCGATCAAGAGCTTGAACTCGGCCTCTGTTCGATCGCCGTGCCGGTCGAGAATGACCGTGGCCAGACGGTCGCCGCCATCAATATCGGCGCGCCGGCACCCCATGTGCCGGCGGTCGAGATGGTCACGCGCTACCTGCCGCTGCTGAAGGAAACCCAGGCCACGCTGCGCACCGTGCTGCGCTAACGCATGTCGCACAAGTGTACGCGGTTTGCGATAACGACATGCGTCAACAAGGGCTGAAAGCGTGGCAAGCAATCTGAAGGATCGCGACACGTTTTAGAAATGCCGAACCATCCAGCCGGCTAAAATCAGCGCGCCGTTCCAGACGACGCAGCCGATTCCGAGCCTGCAGTCAGCCCAAAAAACAGGTCAATGCCGACGGATGGGGCAACCTGCACAAGTTTTTTTCAGCATCGCGACAATCATCACACCACAGAGGCCTGTCGCAAGGATAAAGGTCACGAAGTCAGGCAAAGCCACACCCGTCACTCCGGCCGGTTTGCAATGCGAAAGACGCTGGCGGGCGGGATATTCAGGCGCACCCGGCCGAGCCTCTCCGCCTGCAGCCCGAACTCATCGAGCACGTCCAACGGTACCGAGCAGGCATGGCCGTAGGTGAACTGGTAGAAGGCGCCGCCACGTTCCAGCAGGCTGAAGCTGCCGCCGACAATGGCCCGGATGATCTCCCTTGGCATATTGCGAAAGGGCAGTCCGCTGACGATTGCCGCCTGCAGTCCAAGTTCTGCCCTGCAGGCCGCGAGCTCGCGCGCATCGCGCTGGAGAATAACTACGTCAGGAAAACGCTGCCGCAGCGGGGCGATGAAGCGGGTTTCAAGCTCCACCAGTGTGAGGTCTCGCGCCGGCAGGCCACGTTTGAGAAGCGCCGCGGTGAAAACCCCTGTGCCGGGGCCGAGCTCCAGCACTTTGCCGGCCGAAGGCCCGATCTCGCTGGTGATCAACCGCGCAAGCCGCCCTCCCGAGGGCACGATCGCGCCGATTTTCCTGGGCTCGGCGAGAAGGGCACTAAAGAAGGCGGCCAGCGGCGGCTGTTGCATGTGGGTCTCCAGCATCGATCATCCGATTCCGGTATTCCCCTTTCAAATGATGCGAGCATGACGTGCACCCGCACCATCGAAAAGATTCATGCAGTCTGGGCCGTCGGCTCGAAGTTCATATTGAAGCTCGCCCCACCGCCCTCTGCATCCGAGACCCACACGCTTCCGTGGTGCAGTTTGACGATCTCGCGCACGAGATGGAGGCCGAGCCCGATGCCCTGGCTGCGACCGTTCGCACGCTGAAAGGGCTCGAAGATCCGCTCCCGGTCCTCTGGCGCGATACCAGGGCCTTCATCGCTAACGGAAATCTGCGCGGGGTGCTCTACGGCTATGGTGATCGTGCCGCTCCTGCCGCCGTGCTGAATGGCGTTCTGCACTAGATTGGCAATTGCCCGTTCCAGCGCGATCTCGTCGCCGAGAATGCGTTCCGGCATCGAGCGCAGTTCGAAATTCGCCTGATAGCCGGCGGCGATGATCAGCGGCGCAAGCTCGGCGGCCTGACGCCGCGCGATGGTCGCAAGGTCGATGGAGCAATCCGGCACGGGCTCCTGATTGAGTCGCTGCAGGTCGAGCAGCTGCTGGGCCAACGTCGAAAGACGGGCCACATCTTCCAGCAGCCGGTTGGTCGCTTCCGTCGGCGGCATGGTCTCCAGCCGGTTCTGCAGAATAGCGATTGGCGTGCGCAGCTCATGAGCCGCGGCCAGCATGAAGCGCCGCTGCTTGTTATGATCGTCGTCGAGGCGCTGCAGCGTCTCGTTCATGGCGATCACCAGCGGCGCCACCTCCTCGGGCACGTTTTCCAGCGGCAGGCGATAGCCGCGGGTGGTGCCGTCAATACCCTGGGCTGCCTGCGCCACTTCGTTCAATCCGCGGTGGATGCCGCGCGCCACGAAAGGCGTGACCGCCAACGTGATCAGACCGGTCAGCAGGATAACCGGCAACACGACGCCGGAAGCAATCGCCACGAAGACGACGAGCAGCTTGCCGGCCGGAAGGCTGCCCTGCCGGCCAACGATGACGAGCAGGTCGCCGTGATCGCTCTTGACCTTCTGCAGGCGCGCGGCAATCGTCGCAGGGTTGTCCTCATCCCCATTGAAGCGCGCCTCAGCGATGTCGGTGCCTGAAGCGGCGATGGTGAGATATTGCGCCGGCACATTGCCGTCGGTCAGCACGTGACCCTGCTCGTCGCGCACCAGAAACCAGAAATCGGTCGCCTTCTCACGCTGGTAATCCAGATCCTTGGTATTGGTAATGCGCATCGAACCGTCAGGGTCCCAAACAATCGACCCCGTCGCAGCGTCGATTGCATGCTCGTCGGGAGCGAATATTCCGCTCATGCCGGAGATCCAGAAGACGAAGGCAAAGGCGATTGCGATCAGCACCAGGGTCGCGGCCTGCAGCGCCACCAGCCGGCGGATCAGCCGCCATTTCAGCGAGTAGAACTTCATCTTCTTCATGGTCGGGCCTGCCGGATCAGGTAGCCGACGCCGCGGATCGTATGGATTTCGACCCCGGCGCACGCCGCATCGAGCTTGCGGCGCACGCGCGAGACATGCGCATCGAGCGCGTTGGATTGGATCTCGTCATCCATGCCGTAGACCGCTTCTTCGAGACTGGAGCGCTCCACCGTGCGGCCGGCCCGGCGCATCAGCGCTTCCAGCACAAGCAATTCGCGGCGCGGCAGTTCAAGCGCCACGTCGCCGACACGAGCCTCACGGTTGCGCAGGTCGAAATACAGCCTTCCGAGGCACAGGCTCTCGATCTCGATATTGCCCGGACGGCGCAGGATCGCTCTCAATCGCGCCATCAACTCCTCGACGGCGAAGGGTTTGGCGAGATAGTCGTCGGCGCCGAAATCGAGCCCCTTGATCCGGTCTTTCAGATCGCCGCGCGCCGTCAACATGATCACCGGGACAGCCGGCTGGATACGGCGCGCGTCGGCGATCAGTTCCAGCCCGTCGCCATCAGGCAGGCTGCGATCAAGCAGCAGGGCATCATAGCTGTTCAGTCGCACGGCCTCTTCGGCCGCCTCGATGGTTGAAACGTGGTCCGTGATGATATTGTTGTTGCGGAGCGCCGTCACTAGTACGGCGGCCATTTCCGGTTCATCTTCCGCCAGCAAGACGCGCATTCGACCGTCCAACTTCAAAACCGCTCTCTGCACAGGCAAGATTGCGTCAGCATGACGCCAAATGCCAGACCGGTATAGCGTCAGTCCCCGAAAGGAAGGCTGATTGCCTCGGTCCGCGCTTCAAAGGCGCGAATGACGGCTGCCATATCCTCCCGCCCGAAGCCCAGATTTTCAGTCTCCGCATAGAGCGCATGGCAGGCATCGAGCAGCGGCGAGGCGATTCCCGCCTGCCGCGCCGCTTCCGCCACCAGCTCGTTGTTCTTCAACACGTCTGAGATCGCCGCCTGCACGGAGAAATCCCGTTCCACCAGCTTGGCGCTCTTGATCCGCGATATGCCGCTCGCCATCTGGCCGGCATCGACCACAGTCTTGAAAAGACCCATATCGAGCCCTTGCCGATCGGCAAAATGGGCGGCCTCGGCAAGCCCCGTCACCGAGGTGATCAGGAAGATATTGACGGCAAGCTTCATCAACAACGCATTTGGCACTGCGCCGCAGACGACCGCCTCCCGGCACATGGGCGTCAGCAGCGGACGGACCTCTTTTACGACATCCGCGTCTCCCGCAAGCATCGCCACAAGCTGGCCCTCCTCCGCCGGCCGGCGTGAACCCGAAACGGGCGCCTCGACATAGCGACCGCCGACGGCACGGATATCGGCTTCAAGCGCTTTCGAATAGGCCGGCGTCGTCGTTCCCATGTGGATGACGACATGCCCGACAACCCGTTCTGCAAAGGCCGGCGTGTCACGCTCGAGAACCGCATCGATTACCGCGTCCGTCGCAAGCATCAGGATCACGACTTGGGACTTGCGGAAGAGCTCGTCAATGCCGGCGGCCACCTCAGCGCCGGCGGCTCGCAGCGTCTCCGCGCTCTCCGGCGAACGGTTCCAGACAATGAGATCCGTGCCTGCGCTTAGGAGATTGAGCGCCATCGGCATGCCCATCACACCGAGACCGATGAAGCCTGTTTTCATGATTGCCGCCTCTTAAATGCTTGGGGCGACAAATCTACGGGCAAATGCGGCTGATGTCTTGAAGGTTAGTGCTCAGACGCAGGCTGGCCGGAAATTTCCAATGCCGCCTCACGGATCGTCTGCATGAGGATCGACAGCGGCAGCGAGGGAATGGAGTCGGTGCGCACTGTCAGTCCGACCGGTCCCTTCGTCTCGCTGGTATCGATCGGCAGGGCGGCAAGCACACCGTCGGCGATATCCCGCGCGACCACGCCATTGGAAATGATCCAGATTGCGTCGCTGTCACGCACGAAAGCGCGGCCGAAGGCGTCCGAAACAGTCTCGATCTGGCTCGGCAGGCTGGCGACGCCATTGGCAATCAGGAAATTTTCCACCACCGGACGGATGATCGACCCGCGGGTCGGCATCAGCAGCGTATAGCGGCCGAACTCGGGAAAGAGCGATTTGCCGGCGCCCAGCAGCGGATGGCCGGCGCGCACGGCAAAGACCACCTGCTCGGAATAAAGGTGCTCGAAGGAAAAACCCGTCATCCGTTCTGCTCCCGCCAGACGCCCGACGACGAGATCGAGATCGCCGATGCGAAGCTGCTCGAGGAGTACAGCGTTGTCGCCGGTGATGATCTTTACCCGACTCCAGGTGTTTTCCTTAAGAAACAGATCTATCGCCCGCGGCATGATACGCGTCGAAACCGTGGGCAGCGCGCCGATGCGGACAGGCGGTGCCTCACCAAACTGCTCCTGCGAGACGGAATCAACGCCCTGCCGCAATGCCGTCAGTGCAGCCCCCGCATGGCGCAGGAAGACCTCGCCATAACGCGTGATCCGGATGCCGCGCCCATCGCGCTCGAAGACGCCGACACCGAGTGCCTGTTCCAGCTCACGGATTGTCTTCGTCACGGCCGGCTGGCTGACATGCAGGAGTTCGGCCGCCTTGATCACGCTTTTCTGCCGCGCCACCTCGACAAAAGTCTGCAGATGGCGAAACTTGATGCGGCTATCGATCATTGCTTTCATAACCCATGAGTTATCGAAAAGCCGACAACTATCATTTTACTTAACGGATCAACTCATCAAATTGGGAGTGGAGGAGATTTAAAGTGCAGTTTGCCAGTATCAACGACGTGACGATCCACTACCAGCTTATTAGCGGCCCCATCGACCGGCCGGTTATCGTCTTTGCCAATTCGCTCGGAACGGACTTCCGCATCTGGCGCGATGTGATCGTGCGTCTTGCCGGCGACTTTGCCATCATCCTCTATGACATGCGTGGGCACGGCCTGTCCGATATCGGCCAGTTGCCCTACGCCATCGAGGATCATGCGACCGATCTTGCCGGGCTGCTCGACCTGCTGTCGGTCAAGGATGCAATCATCTGCGGTCTCTCGGTCGGCGGCCTGATCGCCCAGTCGCTCTATCAGCACCGCCCGGATCTGGTGAAGGCGCTCATCCTCTGTGACACTGCACACAAGATCGGCACGGCAGAGAGCTGGAACAACCGCATTGCCGCCGTCGAAACGAACGGCATCGCGAGCATCGTCGACATGGTGATGGAGCGCTGGTTTACCCCAGCCTTCCGCCGGCCGGAAAACATCGCCTATGCCGGCTATTGCAACATGCTGATCCGCCAGCCGGTGGAAGGTTATGCCGCCACTTGTGGCGCGATCCGCGACGCGGATTTCACCGAGGCTGCGGGCAAGATCAAGGTGCCGACCATCTGCGTCGTCGGCGATCAGGACGGCTCGACGCCGCCGGATCTGGTCTTATCGACGGCAAAGCTGATCCCGGGCGCGCGCTATGAAGTGATCAAGGATTGCGCCCATATTCCGCCCGTCGAGCAGCCGGAAGCGCTGACCGCGATTATCCGTGCCTTCCTCTCATCGATTGGAGAAAAGAGCCCATGAGCGATACCGCGTCCGAACGTTATCACCAAGGCATGGCGACCCGCCGTGCCGTTCTCGGCGATGCCCATGTCGACCGCGCGCAGGCCGCCTCGACCGAATTCGACAGGCCGTTCCAGGAACTGATCACCGAGGCCGCCTGGGGTCATGTCTGGTCGCGACCGGCGCTGACGAAACGCGAGCGCTCGATGATCACAATCGCCCTGCTCGCCGCCCTCGGCCAGGACGACGAGGTGGCGATGCATGTGCGCGCCACGACCAATACCGGCGCCTCCCGGGAGGATATTCGCGAGGCGCTGCTGCATGTGGCAATCTATGCCGGCGTGCCGGCGGCCAATCACGCGATCAAGATCGCAAAGCAGGTTTTCGAGCAGATGGACGCCGGCAAGGCGGCCTGAGGGGGAGACAATGTCCGATTTACCGAACCGCAAGCCAGAGACAGGGGCCTTCTTCGCCCGCGACCGTGCCTGGCATTCGCCTGCCTACACACCGGGCTACAAGACGTCCGTTCTGCGTTCGCCACAGCGCGCACTGCTGTCACTCGACGGAACGATCTCGGAAATCACCGGCCCGGTCTTCGGTCCGTCGATGATCGGCGAATTGGACAACGACCTGATCCATAATTTCGCGCGTCCTGGCGAAAGCGCCATCGGCGAGCGCATCATCGTACACGGCCGCGTCCTCGACGAGCGCGGCCGGCCGCAGTCCGGCGTTCTCGTGGAATTCTGGCAGGCAAATGCCGGGGGACGCTACCGCCACAAGAAGGAAACCTATCTCGCCGCAATCGATCCGAATTTCGGCGGCTGCGGTCGGTTCGTGACGGATGAGGAGGGCCGCTATTTCTTCCGTACTGTGCGTCCCGGCGCCTATCCCTGGCCAAACGGCGTCAACGACTGGCGCCCGGCCCATATCCACTTCTCGATCTTCGGCCACGGCTTCTCGCAGCGCCTGATCACCCAGATGTATTTCGAAGGCGACCCGATGATCTGGAAATGTCCGATCGTCGGCTCGATCCCGGACAAGGCGGCGATCGAGCAGCTTATTGCGCCGCTCGACTGGGGTAACACGATCCCGATGGACAGCCGCGCCTACAAATTCGATATCGTGCTGCGCGGCCGCCGCTCGACCATGTTTGAAAACAAGCCGGAGGGGAACTGACATGCAGGAACTCGGCTATCTCAAGGAAACCCCATCCCAGACCGCCGGCCCCTATGTGCATATCGGCCTGACGCCGAATTTCTGCGACATTACGGGCGTCTATGACAGCGATCTCGGCACGCAGATGGTCAATGACAAGACGCTCGGCGAGCGCATCACCGTCAGCGGCCGCATCTTCGACGGCGCCGGCGCACTGGTGCGCGATGCCGTCATCGAGATCTGGCAGGCCGATAGCGCCGGCCTCTACAACAGCCCCTCGGAAATGCGCGGCACAGCCGATCCGAACTTCACCGGCTGGGGCCGCTGCCCTACCCGCGCCGAAGACGGCGTCTACTCCTTCGAGACCATCAAGCCCGGCAAGGTTCCCTTCAAGGACGGCCGCAAGATGGCCCCGCACATCACCTTCTGGATCGTCGCCCGCGGCATCAACATCGGCCTGCACACGCGCCTGTATTTCCCGGAAGAGCAGGAGGCCAATGCGGCGGATCCGATTCTGTCGCGCATCGAGCATCGCGAACGTGTGGCAACGCTGATCGCCACCCGTGACGGGGCGAAGCTGAGCTTCGATATTTACCTGCAGGGGCCGAAGGAAACGGTATTCCTGGATATCTGAGCCATATTTAGAGACGGCTTGCCCGCAATCCGCCGAGCAAGTAGCGTCGATGTCGCTCCGCCCTATCCTTGGTTAAGAACGGTGCCGACGTGTGGACGGGGATTGCCATGAAACGAGATGCCAGATGACAACATCCCCCTTCGACCATCCCTTCCTCTCCGGCTTGCTCGGCGACACTGAAGTTACCGCTTACTTCTCAGCCGAAGCCGATATTCGGGCGATGCTTTCCTTTGAGGCAGCACTCGCCCAGGCCGAGGCAAGCCATGGCCTCATTCCAGCGGAAGCGGCACGGAAGATCGGCGAGACCTGTGCAGGTTTTGCGCCTGATATGGACAGCCTGAAGGCAGCGACCGCAAGGGACGGCGTCGTCATTCCCGATCTCGTCCGACAGCTTCGGCAGGCCATCGGCGAAGAGGCGGCAAAACACCTGCATTTCGGCGCAACCAGCCAGGATGTCATCGACACCAGCCTCATGCTGCGGCTGAAGTCAGTGACCTTCCTTTTCGGCGGGCGTCTGCATGACATCATCACCGGACTGACCGCCCTTGAGCGGCAGTTCGCAGGCAATCGCCTGATGGGCCACACCCGCATGCAGGCGGCGATCCCCATAGCCGCTGCCGATCGTATCGCCGCCTGGCGCGCGCCGCTGGAGGCCTACCGCGACCGGCTGACGGAGCAGACCTTCGCCCTCCAATTCGGCGGCGCTGCCGGCACGCTCGAAAAACTCGGGGCCGAGGCATCCGCTGTGCGCACCTCGCTGGCGCAGGAACTGGGGCTGACAGACGAGCTGCAATGGCAGAGCCGGCGCACACGTATTGCCGATCTCGCCAATCTCTATTCGTTGATCTCGGGCAGCCTCGGCAAATTTGGACAGGACGTCGCGCTGCTCGCCGAAGCGGGAGGCGAGATCGAGCTGGGGGGCGGCGGCACATCATCGGCGATGGCCCACAAACAGAACCCGATCGCTGCCGAAACACTGGTGGCGCTTGCCCGTTTCAATGCCACACAGCTTTCGGCCATCCACCAGTCGCTCATCCATGAACAGGAGCGATCTGGGGCCGCCTGGACGCTCGAATGGCTGGTGCTGCCGCAGATGGTCATGGCGACCGCCGCTTCATTGCGGTTGGCAAAGGAACTGACAGGCAATATCAAACGTCTGGGGACAGACTGATCACCTTTGCGCAGCAGCGGTAAAACCGGCTATGCAGGGGTATTGATTTCAGGAGTGATCCCTTGACCTTTCCGCTCTTCGATCTTTCCGGCCGCCGTGCTCTCGTGACAGGCTCGAGCCAAGGCATCGGCCACGCTCTAGCGCTTGGCCTTGCAGAACACGGGGCTTCCGTCATCATCAACGGCCGCAATGCCCAGAAAGCGGAGGCCGCCGCCAAGGCGATCCGTGAAAATAAGGGCCATGCCGTCAGTGCGGCCTTTGACGTCACCGACGCCGAGGCCTGCCGTTCGGCGATCGACTATATCGAAGCGGAAATCGGCCCGATCGATATCCTCGTCAACAATGCCGGCATGCAGTTTCGCACGCCACTGGAGGACTTCCCTGTCGAAAAGTGGGACGAGCTTTTCCGCACCAACGTTTCCAGTATCTTTTATGTCAGCCAGCCCGTCGCACGAGCAATGATTGGTCGCGGCCGCGGCAAGATCATCAACATCGCCTCGGTACAGGCCGAACTCGCCCGCCCAAATATCGCGCCCTATACGGCGACCAAGGGCGCCGTGCGCAATCTTACCCGTGGCATGGCGACTGACTGGGCAAAACACGGTTTGCAGGTCAATGCCATCGCGCCCGGTTATTTCAAGACGCCGCTCAACCAGGCGCTTGTCGATGATCCGAAATTTTCCGCATGGCTTGAAGCCCGTACGCCGGCCGGCCGCTGGGGGGATGTCAAAGAACTGGTGGGTGCCGCCGTCTTCCTGGCATCCGACGCATCGTCCTTCGTCAACGGTCACATGATGATGGTCGACGGTGGGATCACAGCGTCACTTTGAGGTTAATCGCCTCCGCCGTCACCACCGCCATCGCCGCCGTCAAAACTCGCTTCAAAACCGCCTTCGGCTTGACCATGAGCTGAACGCCCTGAGAAACGAAGGTGCACCCACCTGAGAGGGTTCCAGGACAGGAATACGGCACCAGCGGAAATGATGAGGAAGACAACGACCGCAAGGCCGATGAAAATCCCTGTGACTGGAGCCATGTTCACCCCAAAAGACTGCCTAACGGAGTTATCTCAACAATCTCGGCAAGAAACAAGAACCTGCCTAATTTGGAGTGCGCCTCAATCCGCAACCATATTGCCGCGCCGCATCAGCCCCATCAGGATCACTGGCAGCAACGTCGTGATGCAGATGGCGATGAAGGCCATGGCCATGCCGAGGCCGATCGAGCCCTGTTCGAACTGACGCCAGATGAAGGTCGCGATCGTCTGCATGCCGACCGGTGCGACCACGACAGAAGCAACGAGTTCACGCGAGGCGAGCGCGAAGACAAGCAGCATCGAAGAGGCAAGGCTCGGGAAGACGAGCGGCAGCAGGATGCGCCGGAAGGCCGTAACCCCGCTGGCACCACACACGCGAGCCGCCGCTTCGAGATTGTCGCCGATCTGTTGGAAGGCAGCGGTTGTGTAGCGTACCGGCTGCGGCAACAGAATGCAGCAATAGGCAAGCAGCAGGATGAGACCGGTGTTGTACGGGGTGAACGGAAGGCCCGGCATGTTCCAGGCAAGGATGAGGCCAACGGCAACCACGATGCCCGGCAGCGCATTCGGCAGGATGGTCATCACGTCAATCGCCATGCGGCCGGAAATCTTGGTCTTCACGACAGTATAGGCGGCCGTCACGCCAATCAGGCCGGTGATCAGCGCCGTGCCGATGCCGAGTGAGAAACTGTTGATCAGCGCCGTCACGGCGCCGGCGCTGTTGGAAAAGACCGCCATGAAATTGTCGAGGCTGACATTGTCGAGGGCAAGACCGCCGGAGATCGTGCGAGCCAGCGCGGTCGCAAGGATCGCGAGCAACGGCACGCCGGTTGCCAGGAAAGCGACGACGGTAAAGGCGATCATGACAGGCACCTTCAGCGCGCCGAGCGGCCGCTTGTCCTTTGCGGTCGGTTTGCCGCCGACCGTCTGGTAGGAGCGGCGCGCCAGAATCCAGCGCTGCAGCAGGAAGGTGACGAGCGACATGGCGACAAGCAGCAGCGACAGGATCGCCGCACCCGGCAGATCGATCGGCCAGTCGGTGACGCGCAGATCGATGCCGGTCACCAGCACCTGAAAACCGGCGCGGCGGCCGAGTGCCGCCGGCGTGCCATATTCCTCGATCGCTGCAGCAAAGACCAGCATCAGGCTCGCCGTCAGGCCGGGGGCCGAGAGCGGCAACGTGATCCGCCAGAAGGCGCGCGCCGGCGAGGCGCCGAAGACGCGGCCGACATCGGCATAACGCGCGCCGACGGCTTCGACCGTGCGCGACACGGCGAAATAGACAACCGGGAAGGTGTTGAAGGCCATGACCAGCGTCATGCCGAAAATCGAAAACAGGAAGGGCGCCAGATTGAAGCCGGCGAGCTGCTGCAGATAACCGCGCGGCTGCAGTGTCATGATCCAGCCGAGCGTGGCGATATAGGGCGGGATCATGAAGGGCACGAGCAAAAGCACGTCCCAGAGGGGCGCAAAGGGAACTCTGTAGAGGGCACGGAAAACGCCGAGCGGCACAGCGACGAGCGCCGAAGCAACCACCACGCAAGCACCGAGCAGGACGGTATTGCCACCCATGCGGATGAGCGAGCTGTCTGCAAGCGTCGCATAAAGCGAGGAGAAAGGGCTCGCAAACGAGCCCTGTCCGAGTTCGGGAAAGATGCCTTGCAACACCACCGCAATGAAGGGAACGGCAACGACGATAACAAGACCGGCCGTTGCCAGCCAGGCGGCCGGAGCCGTACCGCCGATGCCGTTTCCTCTCATCAATCTGGACCTTACTTGGCGCCGTAGAGATCGGCGAAAGTCTTCAGCGTTTCCTTGCGCTTGCCGTAGACGGCAGCCGTGTCGTACTTCAGGAGCGTCAGGTCGCTGATCAGCGGACGGCTGGCGGCAACGTCGGTGCGCGACGGCATCAGCATTTCACCGGCAACCAGCGCCTGACCTTCGTCTGAGAGCATGTAATCGATGAACTTCTTGGCGTCGTCCTGGTTCTTGGACGCCTTCATGATCATGGCCGGACGCGGCGCGATGACCGTACCGGACTTCGGGAACACGACTTCGATGCTCTCGCCCTTCTTCTGGGCAGCGAGGGCGATATAGTCGACAGCGCCGAAGACGACGGCCTTTGCACCCTGCAGAACCGGGTTCAGGGCGTCGGCATTGGCACCGGCGATGACCGCGCCATTAGCCTGCAGACCCTTGAAGAGCTTCCAGTCGTCCTGGCCGGACAGAGCAGCGGTCAGTTCGAAGGAGGAGCCGGACTGGGCCGGATCCGGAATGTTGACGAGGTCCTTGTATTCCGGCTTCGTCAGGTCAGCCCATTCGGCCGGCTTCGGCGTTCCGCTCTTGGTGTTCCAGACGATGCCGAGGGCCGAGATGCCCTGTGCAACGGCGCCTTCGGACTTCAGGAAGTCCGGAACCTTGGCTGCATTCGGGCTCGAATAGTTAACGAGCCAGCCACGCTTGGCAAAGTCGTTGGCCGTATCCCAGGAAGCCGAGATAACGACGTCGACGACGGGATTAGCGGCTTCGGCTTCGATACGGGCCATGACCTTGCCAGTCGTTGCCTGGAAAACATTGACCTTGACACCGGTCTGCTTGGTAAAGCCGGCCGACAACTTGTCGATCAGGCTCTGCGGGCCAGCGGTGTAAACGGTAACTTCGGCATGGGCGACGCCAGCCATCAGCGCAGCGGCGACAAAGCCAAAAGTGATGCTCTTTAATGACTTAAACATGTTCCAATTTCTCCTCTATGGATTGGGGTATTTTCTGCTGAAACCAACGGATCTGTGCGGTGTCGATCGCAAGGCCGACCGTCTCGCCCGCACGAGGCTTGGCGCGGCTCAAAACCTGCAATTCCAGGCCCGGCAGGCCGGCGAGCGAAACGCTCGCCAGATGCCCGTCGCCGCGGAACTGCGAGCGCAGCACAGTCGCTGTAAGCCGATCGGCAGTGGCGTCGCCGACCGAGATGGAAGCGACCGGGATCAGCACGCGGGCGCTGTCGCCGGCAATACGTTCGGCTTCGGTGAGCACAATGTCGCTGCCCTTGAAATGCCAGAGTGACCCGCGCCGCTCGATATCGGCAAGGCAGCCAAGCCGCAGGAAGTCGGCGACCCCTGGTGTCGCAGGCCGCTCGATCAGGTCGTCGGGCGAGGCAAGCTGCTCGATCAGACCGGACCGCATGACCGCGACCTCGTCGGCAAGCGTCAGCGCCTCGCTATGGTCATGCGTCACATAAATTGCCGTCAGGCCGAGCGTTGAAATGAGTTCGGCGAGCTCACCCACCATGTTTTCGCGCAACTCGCGATCAAGATTGGAAAGTGGCTCGTCGAAAAGGATGAGCTGCGGCTCGGCGACGATGGCGCGCGCAATTGCGACGCGCTGCTGCTGGCCACCCGAGAGATCGCTCGGCCGCCGGTCGGCATAGGCCGCAAGGCCGACGCGCTCGAGCGCGCGTGTCGTCCGGGTCTGGCGCTCGGCCCTGCCGACACCGCGCATTTCAAGCGGAAAGGAGACGTTGCCGCCGACCGTGAGATGCGGCCAGAGCGCATAGTCCTGGAAGACCATGCCGAGGCCGCGCCGCTCCGGTGGAACGAAGGCACCGGTCGCACCATCGGCAACGACAGTGCCGGCGATCGAAACAGAACCCCTGCTCGGCGCAAGCAGGCCGGCAACCAGCCGCAGAAGCGTGGTTTTGCCGCAGCCCGAAGGGCCGAGCAATGCCAGTGTTTTGCCCTTTTCCAGAGAAAAATCAATGCCCTTGAGAACCTGCGTCGACCCGTAACTCAATGCCAGACCCGCCGCGACAACGGCAGAAGACGATCGGATTGAGGGGGCGTTCATGGGCAGACCAAATGTCGCTTTAAAAAAAGTATGGCGACATTTAGGCATCCCGGACGACAGCTTTGTGACGGATTTATTTCAATTTTATGACAATATCCTCCAGGGGATACGTTAGCGTTTCGCGCCGGAATCCATGACCGGAACAAGCAGTCCCTCCCGCAACCGCGCCTTGCCGCTGGCCGTCTTCGACGCAGTTTTCATGCCGTCTCGGTGCTTCAGCACCGCCAAAAGCAGGGGATTTGCATTTTCGGTCGCGCGCAACCATTTAAGATGCATGATACCGCGGGAAATGTCGCGACCTCGCATACGCCGGGACGTTTACAGAAAACGAACCATACCGGCTTGCATTCTGAGCCAAAAGCCGATTGCTTAGGAAAATCTACTTCTTCTTCGGCTAGCCGTTAGAAGAGTGCGAGGGGATATAGGCAAACCCGTGGAATTCTGCAGCTTCGCATCGGGATCGATGGTGACTACGATGACGAAGCGGGAAAGCTGGTTTGAAGGAAAATGAGTAACGATCTGTTTCAGGTGAAATTTTGGGGCGTTCGGGGAAGCATTCCCGTGTCAGGCCCGGAATTCGACCGATATGGAGGCAACACCTCCTGCATAGAAATTCGTTGCGACGAGCACCGGATGATCTTCGATGCCGGCTCGGGTCTGCGCGAGGCGGGCCTGTCGCTACTTGCCGATGAGGTCCACGATGTCGACCTCTTCTTCAGCCACTGCCACTATGACCACATTATTGGCCTGCCCTTCTTCAAAGCGATCTACTACCCGTCGATCAACGTCAACATCTGGTCCGGCCACCTGGACGGCAAGATGAGCACGCGCGAGATGGTCGAACAGTTCATCAGCCCGCCCTGGTTCCCGGTGAAGACAGATATCTGTCAGGCAACGATGAACTTCCGCGATTTCCATGCGGGCCAGACACTGACCCCACACGCAGGCGTGGAGATGCAGACCTATATGCTGAACCATCCGGGCGGCGCGATCGGTTACCGCATTCGCTGGAAAGGCCGCGTGGTATCACTGATCTATGACATCGAGCACATTCCAGGCACGTACGATCCGGTCGTGCTTGAGATGATGAAGGACGCCGACCTCGTCGTCTATGACTGCACTTACAATGAAGACGAGATGCAGCGCTTCAAGGGCTTCGGCCACTCCACATGGCAGCACGGCACCGAACTTGCCACGATGGCCGGCGCCAAGCGCTTCGCCTTGTTTCACCATGCGCCCTCGCGCACCGATGAACAGCTCGCTGTCATGGAAAGCCAGGCGCAGGCCGTCTTTGCCGGCGCATTTGCCGCCCGCGACAATCAGGTCGTCGACATCTGATGCTGCACCAGCGCGCCTGCTGAAACCCATTCCACTGCGGGGTGGCCCGCAGTCGCCTCGAAGAGTTCGGCAAGGAAATCCCAGGCCGCCGCGTCATGCACCAGATGATGCCCGAGCACGCCGATCGGTTCGCTGCTACCCTCGAACCTGTCCTGCAACTCCGTGACCAGTGCGCCGATCAGGTCTGCCATCGGCCGCCCGCCGCGTGTGCCGTGCCAGTCCATGAGATCGACATGGGAGTTGATGATGGCGATCGGGTTTTCTCCCTTGACGCGCCCGTAGGTCGAAAGGGATTCGAAACCGAGCGCCGGCAGCTTGGGAATGAGACCCTTGTCGATCCGGTTCCAGGGCGGAACCAGCATTGCCAGAAAGCGTGTCGGGTAGAGACCCTTGAGCTTCAGGACGCCTTCGTAGAGTTCACCGAGAATGGTTTCTTGCAGGCGTGATCCGCCGAGCTCCTGCTTCTTGTCGTCAGGGCCGGCATGATTATGATGCGCCCAGCCGTGAACCGCCACGCTGACATGCACCTCTTCCGCAAGCCGCTGAGCGAGCGGGGCGCCCGTAAACGCCGGGATAACCGCAAGCGTGACGGGGATGCCGTAGCTTTTCGTCTCGGACAGCAGTCGCTCCAGCGCCGCCGTCGGCTCGATCGCATCGTCATCCCGCAGCCAGAGCCGGGCCGCGCGGCCGGCGTCGCGCCAGCGCTCCAGCTCCCGATACAACGGTTCGCGGATGGTGCTATCGATCATGTGCTGCTCCTGCATGATTGCGTAGGATCAAATCCAGTTCTTTCGCCGCGCCGGCGAGCGAGCGCTCGCCAATGACGAAGCGGCGGGCGGCTGACGCGATGGCGTCACGGCCCGCCCGGTCATCCAGCAGTCCGGCAATGGCCTGCGCATAGGCTTTCAGATCGCCATCAGGCGTCAATAGCCCGGTCACATCGGCCTTCACCACGGCAGGCACGCCTGCGGTCTTCTGCGCCACCACAGGAAGGCCCGCCGCCTGTGCTTCGAGATAGGCAAGCCCATAGGCTTCGCCGCAGCCCGGCCACACATACATGCCGCCCCTTGCCAGCAAGCCGGCGATCTCTTCCGGCGCCCTTTGGCCGAGCCAGTCGATGCGACCGGGCCCAAAGCCGGCAAACAGCGCCTCCACCTCTGCCCGTAGCGGACCGTCTCCTACGATGCCGAGCGTCCATGGACGCTGCTCGATCACCCGAAGTGCCGCGGCGAGCATCTTGTAGCTCTCCAGCTTGTCGCCGGCCCGCATCATGGCCACGGTCATCAAGCGTTGCGGATCGGGGATAGGCGACACCGCCTCGAAGAGCGCCGTGTCGATGAAAGGCTTTACTCCGGCGATGCGCGCCTCTGGAAAGACCTCTTCCAGTCCTTTCCGGTCGCGTTCGGTGAAGGCGATATTGACCGCCGCCTGGCGGATCGCGTCACCCACCGGTTTCTGAAAGAAGGCCCAGCCCAGCCCGTCGCGCTTGCGCGAATAGGAGGCTTCGGCCGTGACATAGGGAATCATGAATTCCGCCGAGATTGCCGGGCCGAAGAGATCGGGGGACTTGTAATAGGGATGGTAGCAGAACCAGAGTTCCGGTTTCGGCTCCTCCCGCCATTTGCTCCGCAGCCGCTCGAGCTCCCCTTCGGCTTTCGCCAGCACATCTGCAGCCGCCTCCGGCGTGCCGGCATGGACACGGAATTCGGACACGACGTCGACCGAATGCCCGGCCATTTCCAGCGCTCGGATCAACAGCTGCGCCATCAGCCGGTCGCCCGAAGGCACCGGATGACCAGGCGATTTCATCGGCGCGTAGAAAGCGATCCGCATCGCGACACCCCGCGTATGACAGTGTGTTTCCAATCGGCGCTCGCGCCGTAGGCGAAAATTTCCGCTATTGTCACTATCCTTGAATGATACAGACAGGCATACCGAAGCGATCGTGATTAGACGAGACGATAATTCCGCCCTTGTTCGTCCTCTCTAGTGCATTTGCGATTTGAGCTTCAAGAACAGGAATTGATGACCACGGTCTGGGCCACAGGGATTTTTTCGGAGCGTACGATCAGGAAGGCCAGACTCGGTTCCGGCCTTGTGATGTTCGTCTTCATCATCCTGCATATGTCAAACCATGCATTGGGGCTCGTTTCGCTGACGGCGGCCGATGATGCGCGCCGGTTGTTTCTGGCGATCTGGCGCAATCCGCTAGGCACCCTGCTCTTCTACGGCTCGGTCCTCGTCCACATGACGCTGGTGCTGCGCGGGCTCTATATGCGCCGCAGCCTCGTCATGCCGAAGAACGAAATGGCACAGATCGTTCTCGGCCTTCTGATTCCGCTGCTGCTCATCGACCATGTCATTGGCACACGCATCGTCCATGCACTCTACAGCTATACCGATAATTACGAGACGATCGTTCGCACGCTCTGGATCAACTCACCGCAGAACGGCGTTCGCCAGACTTTCGCACTGCTTGCGGTCTGGATCCACGGCTGTATCGGCGTACATTTCTGGCTGCGCTATCGGCCCTGGTACGAAAATTCCTCATCGCTGCTTCTGGCGATCGCCATCCTCCTGCCGGTGCTGGCGCTGCTCGGTTTCGTCGAGATGGGCCGCACGCTGTCCGATCCCTCCTACATCGCGGCCGAATCCGGACATTATGAAGAAACGATCAATACCCGCTATTACAACGATCCTGAGGCACGCGAGCAAATCGCGACGATCCGCGCCGTGCTCTATGGCAGCTTCTCCGCAGCGCTTGCCCTCGTCATTCTGGCGCGGGCGCGCCGCAGGCTGAGAGAGCGGGCGAACCAGGTCGCCGTTCACTATCCCGGCGGCGAGACGGTGCGCGTACCCCGCGGCTTCACGGTGCTGGAAGCAAGTCGGCTCGGCGGCCTGCCGCATTATTCGGTCTGTGGCGGCAAGGGTCAATGCTCCACCTGCCGTGTGCAGATACTCGGCGACTATTGGACCCTGCCGCCGCCCGACAAGCTGGAGCAAACGACGCTGAAGCGTATAAATGCCGCGCAGGACGTGCGCCTTGCCTGTCAGCTCCGCCCGGATAAGGATTTGACCGTGGCGCCGCTGCTCGTGCCACAGACGGAAACTGCCCTTCCCGCCAACAGCCAGGAAACCAGCCCCGGCAGCGAGCGCGAGATCGCCGTACTCTTTTGCGACATGCGCCATTTCACGACGCTGACCGAAACCCGCCTGCCCTTCGACGTCGTCTTCCTGCTCAACCGGTATTTCGGCATCGTCGGCAAAGCGGTGGAACAGGCCGGCGGACGGCTTGACAAATTCATCGGTGACGGCGCCATGGCACTCTTCGGCCTCAACACCACGCCTGAGGAAGCCTGCCGGCAGGCTGTAGCAGCCGCAACCGCGATTGTTGCCGAGGTTGAGAAGCTTGCCGCCGAACTCTCCGACGAACTGCCTTTGCCGCTGCAGATCGTCATCGGCATCCACACCGGCCCGGCGGTCGTCGGCACCATGGGCTATGGGCGCGTGCGCAGCCTGACCGCCGTCGGCGACACGGTCAATGTCGCAAGCCGTCTGGAGACGGCGGCTAAGGAGCTCAATGCCGCGATCGTCATTTCCGAGCCGGTCGCAATGCGCGCCGGCATTGATGCGGAAACGGTAGAAAGCTTCGAAATCAACGTGCGCGGTCGGGCGCTCCCCTTGAAAGTCTATGTCGTTCCGAGAGAGAAAGCGGCTGAACCGCTCAAGGAAAGACAATAATGTCCGGCCAAGCATGGCTTACCGCCAAATATTGGAAACGCCGCCTGCGAAAGGCGCGTAATGCGTTGGCCACGCGCTTCTTTGACACCCGCACCGGCCGCCGGCTGCTGATCGAAAATATCGGACTGCGCGTCACCTCCATGACCGTCGACGCCGGCGATCATCTGATGAGTTTTTCGCCCGCCGACTATATCGGCCGCAAGGTCTTCCGGAAGGGCCATTTCGAACGGCAGGCCGTCGACCGGCTGCTCGTGATCTTGCGCCAGCGCGGCCTGTTGAAGAAGGACAGCATGCTGCTGGAAATCGGCGGCAATATCGGCACGCAGACCGTCTATTTCGCGCTCGCCCGGGCATTTCAGGGGATTGTCAGCGTCGAGCCAGACCCGCGCAATTTTCGCCTTCTGGAACAGAATATCCGTCAGAACAGCCTTATGGACACGGTGCGTCTCGTCAATTGCGCTGCCGGCGAAGCTGGAGGCGAGATCGACTTCTTCCTGAACAGCGCCAATCACGGCAAAAGCAGCGCGATCCGCCAAAGTGCCACCGACCAGAAGATCAGCGTGCCGGTGCAGCCGGTTACCGGCATCCTCGACGGGCTCGGCATCGACCAGGCTGCCATCGGCCTCGTCTGGATGGATATCGAGGGATACGAGCCCGTTGCCTGCCGCTCAATGCTGCCGCTGCTCTCCCGCCGCACGCCGCTCTATATGGAATTCACGCCGCTTTTCTACGGTCCGGAGGGAACGCGGGATTTCGTTGCCTGGCTCGCCGGCTTCTATGAGGATTGCCTGGTCTTCTTCGAGGATTACGAGCAGCAGATGAAGGTGCGCGACCTGCCTGGAAGCATCGACCAGTACGACGTGCTGTTCCTGCCTTAGGCGGCGGACTGCATTGCCAGCGATTGATGGCAATGCACGCCGGCAAGCACGCCTGAGGCGGAAGCGAGTGTGGCGTTATGCATGGCGCTTGCCGCATCGCCGGCGGCAAAGACACCCTTGACGGTGGTTTCCTTGTTATCGCTGGTCCGGATGAGCGGGCCGAACGGGCCGTCGTCAAAGACACAGCCGAGCCGTTCGGCAATCGGGCTCGCCATCGCCGTTTTCGGAGCGACAAACACAGCATCCAGCGGCACGACCCGGCCATCGGCAAGGCGAACGGCATCAAGTTTGGGATTGCCGCCCAATAATTCCACGACAGGGCTGCGTTCGATCCGAACGCCGCGCGCGGTCAGCCGTACGAGTTGCTCTTCATCGGGCTCGAACAGCGCTTGGGTGAAATAGGTTGTCTCCCCCCAGTCGGGGATTAGGATGGCCGAATGTGCCGAGTGCGGATGGTTTGCGAGAACGCCGAGCTTGCCGCCGCTCACCTCATAACCGTGGCAATAGGGGCAGTGCAGCACGGAACGCCCCCATCGGTCGCGCAGACCGGATATCTCGGGCAGCGTGTCGCTGATGCCGGTTGCCAGGACGATGCGCGCGGCCCTTTCTTCACCACCATCCTTGATGCCAATGACGAATTCGTCGCCATTGGCACGCGCCTGAATGACTTCCCCGTCGCGGATGGTGATGGTCGGATAAAGCGAAAGCTGCCGCTTTCCCTCCCGCATGATCGCCGCCGGCGTCTGCCCGTCCTGGCCCAGGAAGCCATGTGACGCCTGCGAAAACCGATTGCGCGGCGCGCCCGCGTCAATCAGCAGAACGCGGCGTCGCGCCCGTACAAGCTGCATGGCCGCGGACAGGCCGGCGAAATTTCCGCCTATAACGATGACCTCGAATGACATGAAACCCTCCTTTGACGACGCCTCTATCTTGCAGCAACATAAGTTACATGAAACAACGCAGTCAAGCATCATGTTACTTGTCTTGTTACGATCCGCTTGTGATAATGGCCCGTTCGATCGACGGAAATAGAACTTCATGCGCAATGACAGCCGCCTTTCACGCATGCTGCACGTGCTGATCCACATGGATCGGCATGAGCATTCTGCGACCTCCGAGATGATTGCAAAGATGCTGAACACCAATCCCGTGGTCGTCCGCCGCACCATGGCTGGCCTTCGTGAACAGGGCTATGTCCGTTCCGAAAAAGGGCACGGCGGGGGCTGGACGCTGGTGCGGCCTTTGTCGGAAATCACCCTGCTCGATGTCTACCGCGCCATCGGCGAACCACATCTTTTCGCCATCGGCCCGGCCGACGATCAACCGAAGTGCCTTGTGGAACAGGCCGTGAATGCCGCCCTCGAGGATGCGATGAAGGAGGCACAGGCCCTGCTCCTGCGGCGATTGGGCAGCGTGACACTGAACGAAATCGCGGCCGACTTCGAAGCTAAATCTGCCGCGGTCTCGGCTACGTCCTATTCCTGCGCCTCATAAGCGCGGATCATTTCCTGCGGTAGAGAAAATATCGCCCCTCTTTGATGCCGCCGGGCAAAGGCAGAGGCAAGAGCTCGGGATGTTCCAGCGGCAGGCCGCTGACGGCAATGCCGTGATGGGTAAGCACGCCGGCCATCAGCTGCGGCAGCCAGGTCAGCGTCACGGCATCGATCTCGTCATGACCGGTGCCGATATCGGCATGGGCGAGCGCGGCATTGATCCCGAGGAACGTCTGGCCGGTATCGCGGATATTGCCTGTCACCATATTTTCGGCCGGCGGCGTGGAGGCGGAATAGGATCGTATTTCCCAATCGAAGGCGATGATGCGCCGGTCAGAAAAATGCTCGCGCAGATGGTCGTAGGTGCGGCCATTGCCGAGGCCGAATTCGAGCACCGGCCCCTCCACCTCTTCCACAAGATCGATGATGGCATTGAGAATATCGCGTTGAGCCGTCAATCGGCGAATGAAGCTATCGAGGCGGCTCATCTTATCCTGTCCGTCATAAAATATGTCAGCGGTGCTACCATATCGATGCGGTGCAAGTCGATTGCCCGAAACGCAAATTGCCGTTGCAGCGGTAACACGGGTCTGTGATAAACTCGGCCCATGAACGAGATCTCCAACGACGCATTCTTCGCCAACGTGCCGGTCTTCAGCGACTTCGAAGGCGTGACCGATGAGAGCCATTACCGGCCGCTGCCCGAAGGGTGGGTGCTGGCAATGGCCGATATCGTCGGCTCGACCAAGGCGATCGCCGGCGGGCGCTACAAGGACGTCAACATGGCCGGCGCCAGCGTCATTTCCGCGGTGCTGAATGCCGTCGGCAAGGGCGACTATCCTTTCGTCTTCGCTGGTGACGGCGCGCTGATCGCCTTGCCCGCTTCGCTTGAGAAGGAGGCGCGCGAAGCGCTTGCCGCGACACAGGCCTGGGTGAAGGAGGATCTTGACCTTGATCTCCGTATCGCCATCGTGCCGATCGCCGATATCCGCGCGGAAGGTCTCGATGTGCGCGTCGCCCGCTATTCGGCAAGCCCCTTTGTCACCTATGCGATGTTTTCCGGCGGTGGCACGATCTGGGCCGAGAAGAACATGAAGATGGGATGGTACGGCGTCGAAAAGGCCGCGCCCGGCGCTCGCCCGGATCTGAACGGTCTCTCCTGCCGCTGGAGCCCGATCGAGGCGCGCAATGGCGAGATCGTCTCGATCATCGCCGTTCCCGGCGACGACGGTCCAGGGCCAGAATTTCAGGCTCTTGTCGCCGGCATCGTTTCCATCACGGCAGAACAGAACCGCGGCGGGCATCCGGTGCCCGAAGATGGGCCGGAGCTTGCCTTCTCGATGAAGGGCATCAATCGCGAGGTGAATGCCACCGCACCTGAGGGCAAACGCCTGCGACAAAAGCTCTTCATCCTCCTGCAGATCGGACTGACCGTTTTCCTGCACAAATTCGGCATCACTTTCGCGCATTTCAACGCGCGCCGCTATAAGAAGGACGTCTCGGGCAATTCGGATTTCCGCAAATTCGACGACGGGCTGAAGATGACCATCGATGTCGACGCCGCCCACCTCGCCCGCATCGAGATGCTGCTGAAGCAGGCCCAGCAGGAGGGAGTGGCGCGCTACGGCCTGCACCGCCAGTCATCGGCACTGATGACCTGCTTTGTGCCGACGCCACTGTCGCGTGACCACATGCACTTCATCGATGGCGCAGCCGGCGGCTATGCCGTCGCCGCCAGCCAGATCACCGGCAAGCAGCTTTCCGGCGTGCTCGTTACGCCTTGATGACGTGATCGCCCGAGAGGCCGAGCCGGCTTAAGACGTTTCGGGTGTCGACAATCAGTCTGGCGTTTTTCGAAAGAGCCGCATAGTCGATCATGTCGTGATCGGTCGCGATGAGAACCGCGTCGTATCCTGCAATGGCTTCCGGTCTCAGGTCGACGGATTTCCGGCCCTTCAGCGCTTGATATTCGCGCGTCTGTGGAATTTCCGCGACGAAGGGGTCATGATAATCCGCCTTGCCGCCGCGCTCCTCGATGATTTCGATCAGACGCAGCGACGGGCTTTCCCTGATATCGGCAACGTTCTTCTTGTAAGCGAGGCCAAGCACGAGGACGCGTGAGCGGCTAAGCGCCTTACCGGCCCGGATATCCAGCGCCTCGGCCAGTTTGCCGACGACATAGCGCGGCATCGCCGAATTGATCTCGCCGGCAAGCTCGATGAAACGGGTCGGCAGCTCGTATTCGCGCGACTTCCAGGTGAGATAAAAGGGATCGATCGGAATGCAGTGGCCGCCGAGACCGGGACCGGGATAGAAGGGCATATAACCGAACGGCTTGGTCTTGGCAGCGTCGATGACTTCCCAGACATCGATGCCCATTGCCGCGTAGACGGTCTTCAGCTCGTTGACGAGTGCGATATTGACCGAGCGGAAGATGTTTTCGGTGAGCTTGACTGCTTCCGCCGTCGCATTGGAGGAGACCGGAACGACGGTCGAGACGGCTGTCCCGTAGAAGGATTTCATCAGCGACAGTGCTGCCGCACCATCGCCTGCAACGACCTTCGGGATGGTCGCGGTGTGGTAATGCTGGTTACCGGGGTCTTCACGCTCCGGCGAGAAGCCGACAAAGAAGTCGGAACCGGATTTCAGCCCGGTCTCTTCGAGAATGACCTTTACGATATCGTCGGTGGTACCCGGGTAGGTAGTCGATTCCAGCACGATGAGCTGGCCCGGCCGCAGATGGGCGGCAATCGCCCGCGACGTGGCTTCCACGAAAGAAAGATCGGGATCGCGATGTTTGGTAAGCGGCGTCGGCACGCAGATGACGATCACATCGCAATCCGAAAGGCTGGCGAAATCGGTCGTCGAGAAAAAACGCCCCGCATCGATCTCGGCCGTCAGCGCCTCGTTCGTCACCGCATCGATGTAGGAGCGGCGGGCATCCAGTGCGACGATCTTCTTGGGGTCGATATCGAAGCCGGTCACGGCAAAGCCGCTGCGTGCCACAGCCATCGCCAGCGGTAGGCCGACATAGCCAAGGCCGATAATGCCAGCGCGCGCCGTGCGGGCCTCAATCTTCTTTGAAAGCGTCTCGAAGGTGGAAGAGCGTGCGTCCAAGGCCATGCCTCTTGCGAAAAGTGAATCCGAACGCTGATCTAATGCATGATCGCGGCAAATTAAACCCAGCCCCTTCGCAGCGTCTGACCGTGCCGCGCCTTGGATTCATTAGCCGGGTGTTGCCGAAATGACCCGGGACCGCCGGTCCCGGCAACCAGGACGCACAAAAAAATGCGTATCCCATTGTTTCGCACTTCCGACGTGCCTATTTGGGCAAATGATAATGAACCACTTCGCAAAGATTGCTCGCCCGTTTCCAGGAGGTCGGAAGCCGGCGGGTGTCAGTGCCGGGTCATCGGCACATCGTTGACACGATAATACCGCTCGTACATCCTGAATTCTTTGCGATCTGCTCACCGTGAATGGGCAGGTCCGGGTTGTTTTTGTCTTTGGGGATGGACGTGCGACATGAGGATCATACCAAGAATGAGCACGATCGAATCCAGCGTATCCTCCATTTTGTTGGACCGTGTTGCTGAATGGCTGACGAATTCTTCGCTGGCCGGTGACGACCTTGAAAACATCGTGCGCGGTTTCTGCGAGCGGCTTGCGGCCGCCGGATTGCCACTTGCGCGCGTCCACCTGACCTTCTCGATGCTGCATCCGCTCTACGACGCACTGAGCTTCACCTGGAAGCGCGCCAGCGGTGTCACCATCGAGGGCTTCCGCATGCCGGCCGGCCAGAAGCCGGACCGTTTCCTGCAGAGCCCTTATTTTTATCTTCTCGACAACAATCTGCAGCATATCCGTCGCCGCATCATGGCGGAGGGGCCGAGTGAATTTCCGATCTTCGAGGATCTGCGCCAGGAAAAAATCACCGATTATCTTGCCTTCGTGCAGCCCTTCGGCGATGGATCGGCGCAGGGCATGATGGGTTCCTGGTCGACCGACAGCCCGGCCGGATTTTCAGACGACATGATCGACGCGCTGCTGCGCATGCAGAACCATCTGGCGGTCGCCGCCAAGATGGCTGTGCTTGCCAAACTCGCCAACAATATGCTGACCACCTATCTCGGCGGCGATGCCGGCAAGCGCGTGCTGAACGGCCAGGTCCGCCGCGGCGATGGCGAGACGATCCGTGCCGCCCTTGTCATGGCGGATATGCGTGAATCCACCATGTATGCCGAAAAGGAAGGCCGGCAGGCCTATATCGATACGCTCAACCAGTTCTTCGATGCGATCGCCGCACCCTTCAACCGCAACGGCGGTGAAATCCTGAGCTTCCTCGGTGACGGCTTCCTGGCCGTCTATCCCTGCGGTCGCCACAAGGACCCGTCGAAGATCGCCTGCGAGGCAGCGCTTTCCGCCGTGCATCATGCGCAGGCGCGTGTTGCCGAACTGAACAAGGATCGCGAGACGAAGGGGCTTCCGAAGATCGGCTACGGGATCGGCCTGCATGTCGGCAACGTCATGTTCGGCAATGTCGGCCTGAAGGATCGGCTTACCTTCTCTGCCTTCGGTTCGGCTGTGAACGAGGTGCAGCGCCTGCAGGTGCTGACGAAGAAATACGCTCGCGAGGTCGTCGCGAGCCAGGCCTTTGCCGGCTATTGCGGCGGCGAATGGATCACGCTCGGCGAGGAAAAGCTGCGCGGCATCCGCCAGAAGGTGACGGTGCTCCAGCCGCGGGCCCCGGCATCTGCCATTCACGTCGACGAAGGCTTCCGCGAATCCGTTCAGAACGGCCTTTCGGAAGCCGAACAGGTCATCATGCTTCACCGCGACAAGAAACAGGTAAAACACCCGCCGATCGAAAAATTCATTCAGTAACCACGCGCGAACATTGCAGAGGCTTCAGCCGCTGCGCCGCACATCAGAACCTTCGCATCAAGCGCCCTGTAAAATGGGCGCCATGTGCCATTTTTTCCCATGTCTGTCATCAACTGGACACCCCGTTTACGGTACGATAGTGTGCCTTAACGGGAACACATAAGGACTGGGGAATTTCATTGGTATGGCGTCTGCTGCCGATCTGTTGCGTGTTGAGAATCTGGATGTCGCCTTCTCCGTTTTCGGCGACCGGCTGCGCGTCGTAAAGGAAGCCAATCTCCGCATCCTGCCGGGGAAAGTGACTGCCCTCGTCGGCGAAAGCGGCTCTGGCAAATCCGTCATCAGCCAGGCGATCATGGGCATCCTGCCGGCACCCGCCCATGCGAGCGGCCGTATTCTGTTTACTGATCCGCTGGACGGCAAGGCGACCGATATCCTGTCGCTTTCGCGTGACAGTGCCGAGATGCGTGACCTGCGTGGCCGCCGCATGGCGACCATCTTCCAGGAGCCGATGACGTCGCTCTCACCGCTCCATACGGTCGGCAACCAGATCGGCGAAGTATTGCTGATCCACACGGATGCCGACAAGAAGGAAGCGCGCGAGCGCACCGAGAAAATGCTCAGCCTCGTCGGCTTTTCCAATCCGAAGCGTACTTACGACATGTATCCGTTCGAACTTTCCGGCGGCATGCGCCAGCGCGCCATGATTGCCATGGCGCTGATCTGCAAGCCGGCACTGCTGATCGCCGACGAGCCGACCACGGCGCTCGACGTGACGATCCAGGCGCAGATCCTCGAATTGCTGCGCGACCTGCAGGCCAAGCTCGGCATGGCCATGCTGCTCATCACCCACGACCTCGGTGTCGTCGCCAATATGGCCGACGAGGTGGTGGTGATCTATCACGGCGAAATCATGGAAGCAGGCCCCGTCGAAGCGATCTTCCGCAATCCGCAGCATCCCTATCTCAAGGCCCTGATGGCCGCTGTTCCGCACTTTGACATGAAGCCAGGCGAGCGGCTGAAGGCGCTTCGCGAGGTTCCGGTCAATCTAGAATCGCTGATCGGTAAGAAGAAGCCGGTCGAGAAGGAAGCGCCGGGCGTGCTGCTCTCCGTTGCCAACCTTTCCAAGACCTACAAGACGCGCAAGCGCGGCTTTTTCGGTGGGCAGGAAGCAGCCGTCGTGCATGCTGTCGACGATGTCAGCTTCGATATCCGCCGCGGCGAGTGTCTCGGACTGGTCGGCGAATCCGGCTGCGGCAAGACGACGGTCAGCAAAATCCTGATGCGCGCAATTACCCCGGATAGCGGGGCGGTCGTCTTCAACGACGGCAAGGAGGTCATCGATGTCCTCTCCGTCAAGGGTTCGGAACTGCAGGACCTGCGCACCAAGATCCAGATGGTGTTCCAGGATCCGGTCTCCTCGCTTTCGCCGCGCATGACAGTTCGCAATATCCTGAGCGAACCGCTGGAGATTCATGACCGCGGCGACAGCGCCGAGCGCAAGGCCAAGGTCGAGGGGTTGATGGGCGCAATCGGCCTCGACCGTCGCTATCTCAACCGCTATCCGCACAGTTTCTCCGGCGGCCAGCGCCAGCGCATCGGCATTGCCCGCGCCCTCGCCCTCGGCCCCAAGCTCGTCATCCTCGACGAACCGGTCTCGGCCCTCGACGTCTCGGTTCAGGCGCAGATCCTCAATCTGTTGAAGGACCTGCAGAAGGAGCTGGGGCTCACCTACCTCTTCATCTCGCACAACCTCGCAGTCGTCGATTATATGGCCGACCGCATCGCCGTCATGTGCAGGGGCCGCATCGTCGAAATCGCACCGCGCGAGATCATCCTACGCAATCCGGTTCACCCCTATACGAAGTCATTGCTTGCCGCCGTTCCCTTCCCGGATCTCGACAGGCCACTCGACTTCAAGGCGCTGCAGGAAAACGGCGCGGCCGACAAGCAGAACTGGGGGCCTGTCTTCCGGGCGGACCACGATGACGCCTCCGAACTCGCTTATGCCGATCTCGGCGGCGGCCATCTGGTGCGCGCCCGCAAGGGTGCCGATGCTAAGGAGCTGGTCTGATGGTAACGCGCCGCATCTTTCTCGGCGGCCTGATCGGTTCGGCCATAGCGCCTTCGGTGCTGCGGGCTCAACCGATCGCCGAGCCAGAATTTTTGAAGGCCAGGGTCGCTGACGGTAGCTTGCCGCCAATGGCAGAGCGCATTCCGACTGAGCCGCGTATCGTCAATCTCAAGGAGATGGGCCGCGTGCCCGGCACCTATGGCGGCAATGTGCGCACCATCATCGGCGGCGTGCGCGATATCCGCTACATGACGGTCTATGGCTATTCGCGGCTGGTCGGCTACGACACGAAGTTGCAGTTGCAGCCCGATATCCTGCGGGACTTCACCTCGGAGAATGACACGGTCTTCACGTTCCGCCTGCGCGAGGGGCACAAATGGTCGGACGGTCACCCCTTCACGGCGGAAGCCTTCCGCTATTGGTGGGAAGAAGTCATCCTCAACAAGGAACTGACGCCCGGCGGCGGCGCTCTGGAGCTGCGTCCTCACGGCTCCCTGCCGCGCTTTGAAGTGCTCGACGAACTGACTGTGCGCTATAGCTGGGACAAGCCTAACCCGGTTTTTCTGTCGGCGCTTGCCGGGCCTCTGCCGCTCGTCATCTATGGCCCCGGCCATTACCTGAAGCAGTTCCACAAGGGCTTTCAGGACAAGGCCAAGCTTGAAGAGCTGATGAAAAAGAACCGCGCCAAGAAGTGGGCCGATCTGCACATCAAGATGGCCCTCGCTTCTCGGCCCAACAATCCCGAGCTGCCGACGCTCGATCCCTGGCAGAACCGCACGGCTCCGCCGGCCGATCAGTTCATCTTCGACCGCAATCCCTTCTTCCACCGCGTCGATGAGAACGGCATGCAGTTGCCCTATCTCGACCGCTTCATCCTCAATGTCTCGTCTTCGTCTATCATCGCCGCCAAGGCGGGTGCTGGCGAATCCGATTTGCAAGCGACCGGCATCGACTTCAACGACTACACTTTCCTGAAAGAGGCAGAAAAGCGCTTCCCGGTGAAGGTCGATCTCTGGAAGATGGCGCGCGGCTCGCGCATCACACTGTTGCCGAACCTCAATGTCGCCGACGAAGCCTGGCGCGCGCTCTTTCGCGACGTGCGCTTCCGCCGGGCCTTGTCGCTGGCGATCGACCGGCACGAGATCAACATGGTCGCTTTCTACGGCCTCGGCAAGGCGAGTGCCGATACGGTGTTGCCCGAAAGCCCGCTCTTCAAGCAGGAATATGCCGACGCCTATGTGAATTTCGACCCTGACACGGCCAACAAGCTGCTCGACGAACTCGGCCTCGACAAGCGCGACAGCGATGGCATCCGCCTGCTGCCTGATGGACGCCGCGCCGAGATCACCGTCGAGACAGCCGGCGAGAGCAATCTCGACACGGATGTTCTGGAACTCGTGCACGATCACTGGGCCAAGATCGGCCTGGCGCTCTTCACCCGCACCTCGCAGCGCGACGTCTTCCGCAATCGCGCCATGAGCGGCTCGATCATGATGTCGATCTGGTACGGGCTGGATAACGGTGTGCCAACCGCCGACATGTCTCCCTATGGACTAGCCCCTACGCTGGATGACCAGCTTCAATGGCCGCTCTGGGGCATGTACTATCTTTCGGCCGGTCAGGAAGGCAAAGCTCCCGATCTGCCGGAGGCGGCCGAACTTGTGGATCTCCTGAACCAGTGGGGCGCAAGTGCTACGACGGAAGAGCGTGAGGTTATCTGGCACAAGATGCTGTCCCTCTATACCCAGCAGGTCTTTTCGATCGGCCTCATCAACAGCACTCTGCAGCCGATCCTCACGTCCGCCAAGATGCAGAACGTGCCGGAGCACGGACTTTACGGCTTCGATCCGACCTCCTTCCTCGGCGTCTACATGCCGGACACCTTCTGGTTCAAGGAGGCCTGAGCAATGATCCGCTATATCCTCTGGCGTATCGCCGCCATGGTGCCGACCCTGCTCGTGATATCGGCGCTGGTCTTCGTCATCATCGAACTGCCACCGGGTGACTTCTTCGAAAGCCAGATCGCCGAACTGCGCGCCCAGGGCGAGACCGCAAATCTGCAGGAAATCGAGGAACTGCGCCATCAATACGGTTTCGACCAGCCGGAGATCGTGCGTTACTTCTTCTGGGTCGGCGGCATGCTGCACGGCGATTTCGGCTATTCCTTCGAATATCAGCTGCCGGTTTCCGACGTCGTGGGCGACCGCCTGTGGCTGACGATCCTCGTCTCCTTCTCGACCATCCTTCTCACCTGGCTGATCGCCTTCCCGATCGGCATCTATTCGGCCACCCATCAATATAGCTGGGGCGACTACGGACTGACTTTCTTCGGCCTGCTCGGCATCGCCATCCCGAACTTCATGCTGGCGCTGATCCTGATGTATTTCGCCAATGTCTGGTTCGGACTCTCCATCGGCCATCTGATGGATCAGCAATATCTGAACGAGCCGATGAGCTGGGCGAAGGCGAGGTCGATTCTTTCTCACCTCTGGATCCCCGTCGTCATCGTCGGAACGGCCGGCACAGCCGGCATGATCCGTCGCCTTCGCGCCAACCTGCTCGACGAGATGCAGAAGCAATATGTGACGACAGCGCGCGCCAAGGGGCTGCATCCGGTGCGCGCGCTGGTCAAATATCCGCTGCGCATGGCGCTCAACTTCTTCGTCGCCGATATCGGCTCGATCCTGCCGTCGATTATTTCGGGCGCGGAGATCGTCGCCATCGTGCTGTCGCTGGAAACCACGGGGCCGATGCTCATTAAGGCACTGCAGAGCCAGGATATGTATCTTGCCGGCTCGTTCCTGATGTTCCTCGCCTTCCTGAACGTCATCGGCGTGCTGATTTCCGATATCGCGCTCGGCTTCCTTGATCCCCGCATCCGTCTGCAAGGCAGGAGCACCAAATAATGTCGCCCCTACCCGCTCCCGGTGCGCCGCTGCCGCACTATGTTTCGACCGCCCCGTTCGATCCGATCGCAACGGAGACGATGACATCTGCGCAGTCTCGTATCCACCTCGCCTCGCAAAAGCAGCTCATGTGGTGGAAGTTCAAGCGCCACAAGCTGGCGCTTGCATCCGGCATTTTCCTCGCCGCCGTCTACTTCATGATCCTGATCGTCGAGTTCCTGGCACCTTACGGACTGCATACCCGCAACGTCGATTTCATCCATTCGCCGCCGCAGCGCGTCCGTCTTTTCGACAGCCAGGGCAATTTCGTCGGCCCCTTCGTCTATGGCCGGCAGATGACGCTCGATATCGACACCCTGCACCGTCTCTATACCGACAAGCAGAACGACATCCAGCCGATCCGCTTTTTCTGCCGTGGCGATGGCTACAAGTTCTGGGGGCTCGTCGCATCCAATTATCATCTCGTCTGCCCTGCGATCGGCGGGCAGATGTTCCTGCTCGGCACCGACCGTCTCGGCCGCGACGTGCTTTCGCGCATTCTCTACGGCGCCCGTATCTCCCTTACCATCGGGCTGATCGGTATTTCCATCAGCTTTGTGCTCGGCATCGTCATCGGCGGCCTCGCTGGTTATTGGGGTGGCATCTTCGACCTCATCGTCCAGCGCTTGATAGAAGTGCTGCAATCACTGCCCTCCCTGCCGCTCTGGATGGCACTTGCCGCCATCATGCCGGTGACATGGAGCCCAATCGTCATCTATTTCGGCATCACCGTCATTCTTGGCATCATCGACTGGACAGGGCTTGCCCGCGCCGTACGCTCCAAGCTTCTGGCGCTGCGTGAGGAAGATTATGTCCAGGCAGCCCAGCTCATGGGTGCCAGCACGCCCCGTGTCATCGGCCGGCATCTCGTGCCCGGCTTCATGTCGCATCTCATCGCATCCGCCACCATTTCCATTCCGGGTATGATCCTCGGTGAGACGGCGCTCTCCTTCCTTGGCCTCGGCCTGCGGCCGCCCATTACCAGCTGGGGCATTCTTTTGACAGAGGCCAAGAGCGTCAGCGTCATCGCCTTCTATCCGTGGCTGCTGTTCCCGATCGTTCCGGTGGTGCTGGTGATTTTGGCGTTCAATTTTCTGGGAGATGGCTTGCGCGATGCGGCAGATCCCTACAAATAGCGTCGAGTTCGGCCGGGTGCTTCGCGTCCGCCGCCTCGTGGCCTCCGATTTACGGGGGTGGTAGAAGTATGTCGTCCACCTCAGAGGGCACACACATGGCCAGACGCCTCGAAGATGCACGCATCCTCATGTACAGCCACGATACATTCGGCCTCGGCCATTTGCGCCGATGCCGCGCGATCGCCCATGCTCTCGTCGAGGACTATCGCGGCCTGAACATCCTGATCATATCAGGCGCGACGATTGCCGGCGCCTTCGATTATCGTGCCCGCGTCGACTTCGTGAAGATCCCGAGCGTCATCAAGCTTCGCAACGGCGAATATACGTCGCTTGCCAGCCACATCGACCTGCACGAGACGATGAAGATGCGCGAATCCAGCATTCGCCACACGGCGGAGACCTTCCAGCCCGACATCTTCATCGTCGACAAGGAGCCGATGGGTCTGAAGGGCGAGGTCGAGGAAACGCTTGCCTATCTGAAGGCGCGCGGCACCATTCTGGTGCTGGGTCTGCGAGAGATCATGGACGCGCCGCATCTGCTCGAAGCCGAGTGGAAGAAGAACAGCGTGATGCAGAAGATCGATCAATATTACGATAGCATCTGGGTCTACGGACCGCCGGATTTCTACGATCCGCTCGTTGGCCTCGACGTGCCCCCGAGTGTTCGCCGCAAGATGGATTTCGTCGGCTTCCTGCAGCGTAGTGTCTCCAAGGGCAAGAACTCGCTGAACGCCCGCAAGGATGATTATATCCTTGTCACGACCGGCGGCGGTGGCGATGGTTCCGATCTCGTTCACGACGTGATGAATGCCTATGAGGCCGATGAGACGCTGACGCAGAAAGCGCTTGTCGTACTTGGTCCGTATATGCCGGCGGCCGAACGTGCAAAGCTGGTGAAAAAAGGCGAGCAGATCCCCTATATCGAGGTAATCGAGTTCGACAATCACATGGAAGAGCTGATCGACGGCGCGACCGCCGTCGTCGCCATGGGGGGCTACAACACCTATTGCGAGATCCTCTCCTTCGACAAGCCGGCGCTCATCGTACCGCGCGTTGCCCCGCGCGAGGAGCAGCTACTACGCGCCCGCCGCGCCAGCGAACTCGGTCTCGTCGACATGCTTCTGCCTGAGCAGTCGGGCGACCCCTCCGTCATGGCGGAGACGCTGAAGCGCCTGCCTGCGCGACTTCCGCCATCGAAGAGCGGCTGCAATATGCACCTTGAGGGGCTGGATCACATTTCCCGCACCGTCGGCACATGGCTGGATAGCCGCGGACGCCATCTTTCCCTCGTCGGCGCAGAATAAAGAGCCATCCTTTGCCGCCACGTCGCAAGATTCTCGTCGTGCTGAAAGGCTATCCCCGCCTTTCGGAAACCTTCATTGCCCAGGAATTGCTCGGCCTCGAAAAGGCCGGCTTCGACCTGACGCTGATTTCCATGCGCCGGCCGACCGACAAGAAGCGTCATCCTGTCCATGACGAGATCAAAGCGCGCGTCGTCTATCTACCAGAATATCTGCACGAAGAGCCGATCCGCGTGCTGAAGGGCCTCCTTGCCGGCTTTTCGAAACCCGGTTTCGGCGCGCTGATGAAGCGTTTCCTTGCCGATCTGCCGCGCGACATTTCCCGCAACCGCTTCCGCCGGCTCGGCCAGGCGCTGGTGCTGGCGCGCGAATGGCCTGACAACGGCGAGTGGCTGCATGCTCATTTCATCCATACACCGGCTTCGGTGACGGAATATGCGAGCATTCTGACAGACACGCCCTGGACCTGCTCGGCCCATGCCAAGGATATCTGGACTTCACCCGACTGGGATCTCGGCCAGAAGCTCGGAAGCGCCCGCTGGGCGGTCACCTGCACCCGCAGCGGCTACGAGCATATGAAAGCGCTGACGGGGCGCCAGAATGCGGTACATCTGAGCTATCATGGCCTCGACCTCGCCCGCTTCGGCCATTTCGCCGGCGAGCGCTCGAACCGTAACGGCAGCGATCCCGCCGACCCCGCCTTCATCCTCAGCGTTGGTCGGGCGGTGGAAAAAAAGGGCTACGACGTGCTGCTGCGCGCGCTTGCCCTGCTGCCTGGGGAAATCAACTGGCGCATGGACCATATCGGTGGTGGCGAGGAGCTTTCCAAGCTGAAAAAGCTTGCCGCTGAACTCGGCCTTGCCGATCGCATCACCTGGAAGGGTGCACTGGCGCAGGACGACGTGCTCGATCACTATCGCCGCGCCGACCTCTTCGCGCTCGCCTGCCGCATCGCCGCCAATGGCGACCGCGACGGGTTGCCGAACGTGCTGGTCGAGGCTTCCAGCCAGCGGCTCGTCTGTCTCTCTACCAACGTCTCCGGCGTGCCGGAACTGCTAAGCGACGGCGAAAACGGTCTGGTCGTGCCGCCCGAAGATCCGGCAGCCCTTGCAAAGGCGCTCGAGATGGCGATCCGCAATCCCGATCTGCGCGAGCGGCTGGGCGATGCGGCGGAGGAGCGCGTGCGCGACCATTTCGACTATCATTCCAGCATCCGGCAGCTGAGCGGCCTGTTCGAAGCAGAATGGCAGAAGGCGTCATGAGAGCTCCCCGCATCTTCTTTTATGTTCAGCATCTGCTCGGCATCGGTCATATTGCACGCGCCAGCCGCATCGCCAATACGCTGGTGAAGGATGGCTTCGAGGTCACCGTCGTCACCGGCGGCCTGCCAGTACCTGGCTTTCCAGGCGAGGGTGTCAAGACGATCGAGCTGCCACCCGTCGTTGCCAGCAATATCGGCTTTTCCGGCCTTGCCGATGTCGATGGGCAGGCTGCGGGCGAAGAGTTTCTTTCCAGGCGACGCGACCTGCTTCTCAAAGCCTTTGAGGAAGCAAGGCCTGATGTCGTCATTATCGAGGCTTTCCCGTTCGGCCGTCGGCAGATGCGCTTCGAATTGCTGCCGCTGCTCGATGCGATTGAGACCGTCGAGCCGCGGCCGAAGCTCTTAAGTTCGGTGCGCGACATCCTGCAGGAAAACCGCAAGCCCGGCCGCGACGAGGAAACGGTCAAGCTGATCAAGGACCATTTCGACGCCGTGCTCGTGCATGGCGATCCTGAATTCGTGCGCCTGGAGGACACTTTTCCGTTCGCCGTCGAGATCGCCGACCGGCTGCGCTATACCGGTCTCGTTGCTCCACCGCCGGCACCGGAACCATCCGAGACATTCGACATCATCGCTTCGGCGGGCGGCGGCGCCGTTGGGCTGGAGCTGATGCGCGCCGCGCGCGGTGCGGCCGCACTCCTGCCTGCCGAGATCAGCTGGCTGCTGATTACAGGTCCCAACCTTCCCGCAGCCGATTTTTCCGCATTGTCTGAAGATGCGCCTGCCAATGTCACCCTGGTGCGGTTCCGCAAGGACTTCCCCTCGCTGCTGCGTGGTGCGAAAGTCTCGATCTCGCAGGCCGGCTACAACACGGTGGGTGATCTCTTACGCACCCGATGCCACTCGATCCTCATCCCCTTCATGGCGGCCGGTGAGACGGAGCAGACCGTGCGCGCCGAACGGCTGCGGGCGCTTGGTCTTGCCGAAATCCTCCCGGAGGACGGGCTGACCGTCGACGATGTCAAGGCTGCGGTCGAACGGGCTCTTGCAGCACCGTTGCGTCCGGCCATTTCCCTCAATCTCGACGGAGCGGCAAAAAGTGCGGCCATCATTCGCTCAATGATCGGCTGAAACCCTCGCCTATTCTAAAATTCATGTGATATAAGAAAATTTCCGGCGAGAATCGGCGTTTCGACATTAGTCCGCTCCGCCTTGTTTTCGTTGCGATATCGGCGGTCTGACTGCATGGTCCTGTACTCGGAGATTCTCCCTTCCCCGGCATCAGGATCGCTGTACGGACTTTCCCCACAGTCTGACGGTTAGCCATGGAAAAAAGCCTCGCGCGCTACATCTGGAAGAACACGCGGCTGCAGCAGCTCTGGATTCTGCTGGTCGTCGCAGCCTCCATGGTGCCCTACTTTCTATCCTTCGACCTGCCGAAGCAGATCGTCAACGGACCTATCCAGGGTGACGGCTTCGAAGGGCCGGGTGCGCGACAGACCTTCATGCACATCGCCTACGACATCCCGCTGATCGGCCATGTCGAATTCTTCAAGGGCCTGGAGCTCAACCGCTTCCAGATGCTGATGGCGCTGAGCCTCGTCTTCCTGGCGCTGGTGGTGCTGAATGGCCTCTTCAAGTTTTATATCAACACCTATAAGGGTCGGCTTGGCGAACGCATGCTGCGCCGCATCCGCTTCGAGCTTATCGATCGCGTGCTGCGCTTCCCGCCCTCCCATTTCAAACGGGTGAAATCGGCCGAAATCGCCACCATGATCAAGGACGAGGTGGAGCCGATGGGCGGCTTCACGGGCGACGCCTTCGTTTCACCCGCCCTGCTCGGCGGTCAGGCGATTACCGCGCTGGCCTTCATCATCATCCAGAATTTCTGGCTGGGCATGATCGCGGCGGGCATCGTCGGCGTGCAGGCCATCGTCATTCCCCGCATGCGCAAGCGTCTCTTGGAACTCGGCCGCCAGCGCCAGTTGACCGCGCGTGAACTTTCGGGACGCGTGGGCGAGATCGTCGACGGCATCGGCACGATCCACGGCAACGACACCTCCAATTTCGAGCGTGCCGATATTGCAACCCGCCTCGGCCGCATCTTCTCGATCCGCTACGACCTTTATCAGTGGAAGTTTCTGGTCAAGTTCATCAACAACTTTCTCGCCCAGGTCACGCCCTTCCTGTTCTACGCAATCGGCGGTTATCTGGCGCTGCAGGGCCGGCTCGACATCGGTCAGCTCATCGCCGTCATTTCCGCCTACAAGGACCTGCCCGGCCCGCTGAAGGAGCTGATCGACTGGGACCAGATGCGCCAGGACGTGCAGGTCAAGTATGCGCAGGTCTACGAGCAGTTCAACGTCGAGCCGCTGATCGATAGCCGCATCCAGGAGCTTGCAACGGCGCCGATCGCGCCGCTGACGAGCGCCTTCGTCGTCACAAACCTCTCGGTCAGCGACGACAGCGGCGCACGCCTCGTCGATCACGTCTCGGTCGAGATCAAACCGAACGAGACAGTTGCGATCGTCGGGCCGAACGGCAGCGGCGCGGAGGCCTTTGCCGAAGCGCTCGGCCGTCTCGTCTGGCCGGATTCCGGCCGCATCACCATCGACGGACAGGATCTGCTGGATCTGCCGGAATCGATCACCGGCCGGCGCATCTCCTATGCGGCCGCCGACAGCTATTTCTTCCACGGCACGCTGCGCGACAACCTCGTCTACGGCCTCAAGCATGCGCCGATGAAAGAACCCGAATATGATGACAAGACTGCCCAGGAATACAAATGGCACGTGGCGGAATCGCAGAAGGCCGGCAATCCGACGCTCGACCTCAACAGCGACTGGGTCGACTACGGCGCTGCCGGCGCAAATGGACCTGAAGACCTGCTGAAGGCGATCCGGCCGGTGCTCGACGCCGTCATGATGTCGCAGGACATTCTGGATCTGGCGCTGCGCTCGACCGTCAATACCGAGGTTCATACAGCGCTCGGTAGCCATATCGTCGAACTCAGGACGTCGCTGCGTGAGCGGCTTGCCGGGGAAAACCTCGACGCGATCGTCGTGCCCTTCGATTTCGACACTTACAATACGCAGGCAACCGTCGGCGAGAACCTGCTCTTCGGTACGATGAAGCGGCCGCTGATGAACAACCGACGGCTTGCCGGCCATCCCTATTTCCAGCAGCTCTTCCGCGATACAGGGCTCAGCACCGATCTCTATGCTATGGGCCTGGAAATTGCCGAGAACGCGGTGGAACTCTTCCATGACCTGCCGCCGGACCACCCCTTCTTCCAGCAGCTCACCTTCATGACGGCGGATGACATTCCGACCTACCAGGCGCTGCTGCAGAAGCTGCAGGGCAAGCGCTTCGAGGATGCGACGCCGGAAGACCGGGCAAGCATCATCCGTCTGAGCTTTGCCTATATCGAACCACGGCACCGCTTTGGCCTACTGACCCAGGCGCTGACGGACAAGATCGTCAGTGCCCGCAAGCAGTTCCATCAGAATATCCCCGACGACCTCGCCGAACTGATCGAGCGTTATGACATCAGCCGCTTCACGGCCTCCGCAAGCCTGATGGACAACGTGCTCTTCGGCCGAATCGCCTATCAGCAGGCCGATGCCTCCGACCGCATTCGCCTCATCATGGGTGAGCTCTTCGATGCGCTCGATCTCTATGACGACGTATTGTCGATCGGCCTTGAATTTGACGTCGGCTCCGGCGGCAAGCGGCTGACGGGGGTGCAGCGACAGAAGCTCAATCTTGCCCGCGCGCTGCTCAAGCGGTCCGACTACTTCATCTTCAACCGGCCGATCCCGGCGCTCGACCAGCGCATCCAGGACCAGATCACCCGCAACATCATCGAAGGCCTGCACGAGGAGGGCAAGCGCCCGGCGATCATCTGGGTGTTGTCAAACGCCAAGCTTGCCGAAATCTTCGATCGGATTCTGCTCTTCGATCGCGGCGATCTTGCCGAGGCGGGCAACTATCCGGAACTTTCCGCGAAAAACGGGATGTTCAAGGAACTGTTATCGTAATATTCTATTGGGGCGGCAGAGACGGCGCCCGCAAGGTGCTTGGAGTTGGTTTTTAGCGCATGATCACGGACCATGCGGCAGGGGATTGTAACGCTCATGCTGTTGAGAGATGAAGTCGAAATGCTGCGGCGGGTGCCGATCTTCTCGAGGATCGCACCAGCGAAACTCAAGCTCTTGGCCTTCACTTCCGACCGCATGACGTACCACGTCGGCCAGAACCTGTTCCGACAGGGCGACGTCGGCGACGCCGCCTATGTCGTACTGTCAGGCACGGCCGATATCATCGTTTCCTCGCCTGCCGGCGAGATCAAGGTTGCCGATGTCGAGGTCAATTCCATCGTCGGCGAAATCGCCATTCTCTGCGACGTCTCGCGTACGGCAACCGTGCGTGCGACCTCTCCGCTCGAAGTCCTGCGCATCAGCAAGGAACATTTCCTCAAGCTTCTGAGTGATTTCCCGGAAATGGCCGTGGAGATCATGCGCGTGCTCGCCGACCGTCTCAACCACACGACCGCCGAACTGACCGCCGCGCGCGCTGCCAAGCAGCCGCAGATGGCGCAATAACGCCCGAAAATAAGATCCCAAACAAAAAGGCCCGCCGGGTTTCCCAGGCGGGCCTTTTCGTTATGCCTATGCGCTATTCGCGCTGTTCCAGCGCCCGGCTGAAGGCAAGCGCCGCTAGCGTGCAGATCGCGCCCGAGAGCAGGTAGTAGCCGACGAAGGTCAGGCCGAACTGGCTTGACAGGCTGAGCGCGACCAGCGGTGCGAAGCCGGCACCGATCAGCCAGGCAAGGTCGGAGGTGAAGGCCGCACCGGTGTAGCGATAGCCGCGCCCGAAACGCGACGATATTGAGCCGGTCGCCTGGCCGAAGGAAAGACCGAGCACGCCGAAGCCTATGATAACGAAGGCGTCATGACCGCTGTTGCCGGCGCCAATCAGGAACGGACCGATGAAGCTGAAGATCGCAATGAGCACAGCGCAGATCGCAAGCTGCGCGCGACGGCCGATGCGGTCGGCGATCATGCCCGAGGCGATGATGGCGACGAAGCCAACCATGGCGCCGATAACCTGCACCACCATGAAGGCGCCGATCGGCTGGTTGCCGTAAAGGCTCATCCAGCCGAGTGGGAAGATGGTGACGAGGTGGAACATGGCAAAGCTTGCCAGCGGCACGAAAGCACCGATTAGGATATCGCGGCCGTGGACGCGCAGCACGTCGAGGATCGGCGCGGCCTCAAGCTCATGCTGCTCAAGAAGCGTGCCGAATTCCTTGGTCATGACAAGGCGAAGGCGGGCGAAGAGTGCGACGACGTTGATCGCGAAGGCGACGAAGAACGGATAACGCCAGCCCCATGAGAGGAAGTCTTCCGGGGAGAGGTTTGCGACGAAGTAACCGAACAGGATGCTCGCCAGCGCAAAGCCGATCGGTGCGCCGAGCTGCGGGATCATTGCGTACCAGCCGCGATGATTCGGGGGCGCATTCAGCGCCAGAAGCGAAGCAAGGCCATCCCATGCGCCGCCAAGCGCGAAGCCCTGGCCAAGTCTGAAGAGTGCCAGCAGGGCGATCGACCAGTAGCCGATTTCATCATAGCCCGGCAGGAAGGCGATCGACGCCGTCGAGCCGCCGAGCAGGAAGAGCGCGATCGTGAGCTTCGTGCCGCGCCCGTACAAACGGTCGATCGTCATGAAGACGACCGACCCGACGGGGCGAGCAAGGAAAGCGAGCGAGAAGATTGCAAAGGAATAGAGCGTGCCTGTCAGCCGATCCGGTGCGAAGGGAAAGACGAGCTGCGGAAAGACGAGTACGGATGCAAGGCCGTAAACGAAGAAATCGAAAAATTCCGACATGCGACCGATCACCACGCCGACCGCGATACTGCCGGGCGAAACCGGTTTGTCGTCGTGAATGCGCCGCGCATCCCTTTCCAGCGATGAAGATGATGGTCCTAAATGTCTGGCAGTAGCCATACGAAACGCCTCCCTCGTTCAAGGTGCCTGTGACAAAGCACCCCAAGCTGATCTTGTTCCATCTTTGCAGCTTATCAAGTCCGATTGCGCAAATAGTTTTCCCGAATTCTCAAAAATCAATGCGGACGAAAAAATCGCCCAATACACCGGCCGACCTATTCCAGAGTTTTATTGGGCAAAGCCTTACATTTCGGATATACAAAAATCGACGCCCGCCAAATTCCTTCTGGATTTCATCAGGATTCAACGGCGTCAGGGAGGCTGACTTCTCCCGCAGTGCAAAATGCGTGTTGCACTGCGACCAAAGACCTCATATCGCTGCGCGTGCCAGTGCTTTAGTCGGCAATCGAACGAAACAAAAAGAGCTTAGAGACGTGCAAAAACTGTCAAAGTTTTCCCGCCTTCTACTGATCTTGCCGCTGTTTTTTTTGGCAGGATGCAACCTGGTGGTCATGTCGCCTTCGGGTGATATCGCCACCCAACAGCGTGACCTTATCATCGTCTCCACGGTGCTGATGTTGCTGATCATCATTCCGGTGATCTTTCTCACGCTGTTTTTCGCCTGGCGCTACCGGCGCTCCAATACGGCCGCGAACTACGCGCCCGAATGGCATCATTCCACGCGCCTCGAAATCGTGATCTGGGCCGCGCCGCTCGCCATCATTATCGCGCTCGGCGCCATCACGTGGATTTCCACGCATAAGCTCGATCCCTACCGCCCGCTTGACCGTATCGATGCGGACCGTGCCATTCCGGCAGATACCAAGCCGCTGACCGTCGAGGTCGTGGCACTCGACTGGAAATGGCTATTCTTCTATCCCGACCTCGGTATTGCGACGGTCAATGAGCTCGCAGCTCCCGTCGACATGCCGATCAGTTTCAAGATCACCGCCTCCTCGGTGATGAACTCCTTCTTCATTCCTGCCCTTGCCGGCCAGGTCTATGCCATGCCCGGCATGCAAACGAGATTGCACGCCGTCATCAACAAGGAAGGCGAGTATGACGGTTTCTCCGCAAATTACAGCGGTGAAGGCTTCTCGCACATGCGCTTCAAATTCCACGGCCTGAACCAAGAGGACTTCGACGCCTGGGTGGCGCAGGTCAAGCAGCGCGGCACGATGCTCAATCGCGACACCTATCTGAAGCTCGAAAAGCCGAGCGAGAACGAGCCGGTGCGCTATTATGCCGGTGCCGATGCCGACCTTTACGACGCGATCCTCAACATGTGCGCCACGCCCGGCAAGATGTGTGCAGGCGAGATGATGCACATCGACATGATGGGCGGCGGCGGCAAGGAAAGCCAAGAAAACCGCGAAAAGCTGACCTACGACAACCGCCATGCGGACGACGGCATCGTTGCACCTGCGGCGACCGTGCCCGCAACCGGGGCCCCCGCGCGCAGCGAGCCGGCCAGGAATAGCGGCGGCGACATGCAGGACATGCCCGGAATGGACATGCAGCATGAGGGTCACTCCATGCCTGGCACGAGCAACGGCGGCGATCCGGCGCCGGCGCAGCTCAACAATAACAATTAACCTGGCGCTTTGCGTCGCAAGACATAATGAACGGGTTGTTCCATGTTTTCCAATCCTGACCTCCTGAAGTTCATCTTCGGCCGGTTGACCCTCGACGCGATCCCCTATCACGAGCCGATTCTGGTCGTGACCTTCATCGGCGTCGTTATCGGCGCCATCGCGGTGCTCGGCATCATCACCTATTTCAAGTTCTGGGGTCCGCTCTGGCGCGACTGGATCTGCAGCGTCGATCACAAGAAGATCGGCATCATGTATGTGATTCTCGCCGTCATCATGCTGTTGCGCGGCTTCTCCGACGCGCTTCTGATGCGCGGCCAGCAGGCAATCGCCTTCAACGGCAATGAAGGTTACCTGCCGCCGCACCATTACGACCAGATCTTCACCGCCCACGGCGTCATCATGATCTTCTTCGTGGCGATGCCCTTTGTCACCGGCCTCATGAACTTCGTGGTGCCGCTGCAGATCGGTGCGCGCGACGTCTCCTTCCCGTTCCTCAACAACTTCTCGTTCTGGATGACGACGGCGGGCGCGATCATCATCATGCTCTCGCTCTTCATCGGCGAATTCGCCCAGACCGGCTGGCTTGCCTATCCCCCTCTCTCGGGTGCTGCCTATAGTCCCGGCGTCGGCGTCGACTATTATATCTGGGGCCTGCAGGTCGCCGGTGTCGGCACGACACTGTCAGGCATCAACCTGATCGCGACAATCGTGAAGATGCGTGCTCCGGGTATGACCTTCATGAAGATGCCGGTCTTTACCTGGACGGCGCTCTGCACCAACATCCTGATCGTCGCTTCCTTCCCGATCCTGACCGCAACGCTCGCTCTCCTGTCGCTCGATCGCTACGCTGGCACGAACTTCTTCACGAACGACCTCGGCGGCAATCCGATGATGTACGTCAACCTCATCTGGATCTGGGGCCACCCGGAAGTCTACATCCTGGTTCTGCCGGCCTTCGGCATCTTCTCAGAAGTGGTCGCGACCTTCTCCGGCAAGCGTCTCTTCGGCTACGCTTCGATGGTCTATGCCACCTGCGTGATCATGATTCTCTCCTACCTCGTGTGGCTGCACCACTTCTTCACGATGGGGTCGGGTGCTTCCGTCAATTCCTTCTTCGGCATCACCACGATGATCATCTCGATCCCGACGGGTGCCAAGATGTTCAACTGGCTCTTCACCATGTATCGCGGCCGCATCCGCTACGAGGTGCCGATGCTGTGGACGGTCGGCTTCATGGTGACCTTCGTCATCGGCGGCATGACCGGCGTCATGCTTGCCGTGCCCCCGGCCGACTTCGTACTGCATAACTCGCTGTTCCTGATCGCCCACTTCCACAATGTGATCATCGGCGGCGTTCTCTTCGGCATGTTCGCCGGCGTGAACTACTGGTTCCCGAAGGCCTTCGGCTTCAAGCTCGATCCCTTCTGGGGCAAGATGAGCTTCTGGTTCTGGCAGATCGGCTTCTGGTTCGCCTTCATGCCGCTCTACGTCCTCGGTCTGATGGGCGTCACCCGCCGCATGAGCCAGTTCGACGATCCATCGCTGCAGATCTGGTTCATCATCGCCGCCTTCGGCGTCGGCCTGATCGCGCTTGGCATCGCCGCCTTCCTGATCCAGATCGTCGTCTCCTTCAGGAAGCGCGAAGAGCTGCGCGATGACAGCGGCGATCCGTGGGATGGCCGCACGCTCGAGTGGTCGACCTCTTCGCCGCCGCCGGACTACAACTTCGCCTTCACGCCGGTCGTGCACGATCACGACAGCTGGTACGACATGAAGAATCGCGGTTACGAGCGTCCGCTCGGCGGCTTCAAGCCGATCCACATGCCGAAGAATACCGGCACCGGCGCGATCCTGTCTGCGATCAGCATAGCGCTCGCCTTCGGCTTGATCTGGTACATGTGGTGGCTGGTGGTCGTCTCAGCCGTTGCCATGCTCGTCGTCGCGATTGGCCATACGTTCAACTACAACCGCGACTTCTACATTCCCGGAGAAGAAGTCACCGAAACGGAAGGCAAGCGCACTCGGCTGCTTGCCGAGCAGGTGTAAGAGACCATGAGCGATCATACTATCGACACGGCCGAAAAGCCTGAATTCTATCTGACGGAAGACCATCATCCGGAGAACAGCACCAATCTGGGCTTCTGGCTCTATCTGATGAGCGATAGCCTGATCTTCTCGGTGCTGTTTGCCACCCATGCCGTGCTTGGCCGCAGCTATGCGGCCGGCCCGTCGCCGGCAGATCTCTTCGATCTGCCGCTGGTCGCCATCAACACCTCGATGCTGCTGCTCTCCTCCATCACCTACGGTTTTGCGATGCTGCAGATGGAGCGGAACGCCAAGGCGGAAACGCTGTTCTGGCTGGCCGTGACCGGCCTCTTCGGCGCAGTCTTCATCGGCCTCGAGCTTTACGAGTTCGTGCACCTCATCCATGAAGGTGCCGGACCGCAGCGCAGCGCCTTCCTGTCGTCTTTCTTCACGCTGGTCGGTACGCACGGTCTGCACGTCACCTTCGGCATCATCTGGCTGATCACGCTGATGGTGCAGGTCTCCATGCACGGCCTGCATGAAGCCAACCGTCGCCGTCTGATGTGCCTTTCCATGTTCTGGCACTTCCTCGATGTCGTCTGGATCGGCGTCTTTTCCTTCGTTTATCTGATGGGAGTTCTCGGATGAGTTCGCAAGCACCCGCACATGAGGATGCCCACGAGGCTCACCACGGCCACAGCCATGGGCACCAGGCTGGTCACGGCAGTTTCAAGAGCTACGTGACGGGCTTCATTCTGTCCGTCATCCTCACTGCCATCCCCTTCTGGCTGGTCATGGGAGAGGTCTTCGAAAACCATATCGTGACAGCCATTCTGGTGATGGCACTTGGCGCCGTGCAGATCGTCGTTCATATGATCTTCTTCCTGCATATGAACACGAAGTCGGAAGGCGGCTGGACGATCATGGCACTGATCTTCACGATCATCATCGTCGCGATCGCGCTGTCGGGTTCGCTTTGGGTCATGTATCATCTGAATGCGAACATGATGCCGATGAGCCCTGAATTGATGAAGAATATGCCCTAAAGGCTGGGAACGGGCGGCGTTACCGCCGCCCGTTGCGGTTTACCTATGACCGATATTTCTTCCGACCAACAGGACAGGCCGCGTTCGCCCGTCACACTTGCGATCCTTGGGCTCGTCCTTCTGGCCCTCATTGCCGCCTTGCTCGCGCTCGGCACCTGGCAAGTCTACCGACTCTCCTGGAAACTCGATCTCATCGCCCGCGTCGATGCGCGCGTCCACGCCGAGCCCGTCGCACCGCCCGCACAAGCCGACTGGAGCAAAATCAACGCCGCCGATGACGAATACCGCCGGGTTACGGCATCAGGTACCTTCGAACACGACAAGGAAACGCTGGTCACGGCATCGACAGCGCTCGGCTCCGGCTATTGGGTGCTGACGCCGCTCAGGCTCGCGGATGGCAGCGCGATAACAATCAATCGAGGCTTCGTGCCGACCGACCACCGCGACCCGGCCTCGCGGCCCGAAAGCGAGATCAGCGGCTCTGTTGATGTCACTGGGCTGATGCGCATGACCGAGCCGAAGGGCATGCTGCTGCGCTCCAACGATCCGGCTGGCGACCGCTGGTATTCGCGCGATGTCGCAGCCATTGCGGAGAAGCGTGGCATTGCGGACGTTGCCCCCTTCTTCATCGACGCGGACGCGACACCCAATGCCGGCGGCTTTCCGCTCGGCGGGTTGACGGTCCTCGACTTCCCGAACAACCACCTTGTCTATGCGATCACCTGGTATGTGCTGGCGATCATGGTGGCGGGGCTGCTCGTCTATATCGTGCGGAACGAGATCAGGCTTCGTCACAGAGCCTAAGCGGTCACAGGGTAGAGACGCAGCCTGCCCTCGCGGTCAGTCGTCAATCTTAACATCAAACCACCGCCCGACCGATCGCCTCAGCAAGCTGAGCCTGCGAGAACGGTTTGCCCAGCCGCGGTACGTCGGCGATACCAGCACCTTCCGGAATCTCGGCAAAGCCGGTCGCCAGGATGATCGGTATGTCCGGCCACTCCCTGCGGATCGCTACGGCAAGCTGCGAGCCGGTCATGCGCGGCATGGCGTGGTCGGAGATGACGAGATCGACGCTTTCCCGTCGAAGGACGTCGAGCGCGTCGGCGCCAGCCGTCGCCTCGAACACGGTATGACCGAGATCCTCCAGCATCAGCGCCGTGTTCATCAAGACCAGTCCGTCATCATCGACAGCAAGGATGCGCAACGGCCGCAGGCCGATTACGGCTCCGGGCACGGTCAGTTCGGACGGCTCGAAGAGTTTTTCGGCTTTCGTGACTGGAAACCACAGCTCGGCTGTCGTGCCTTCACCGAGCCGGCTTTTCAGCACGAGCCTGCCACCGGACTGGCCTGCAAGCCCCTGTACCATGGAAAGGCCGAGACCTGTGCCCTTGCCGACACCCTTGGTGGTGAAGAAGGGGGTCACCGCCTGTTTCAACGTCTCTTCGGCCATGCCTTCGCCCTCATCGGTAACGGCGACGCGCACATAATGGCCGGCCGGCAGAGTGCCGCCGTCGAGCACGACCTCTTCAGTGGCTTTGATCTTGATAGACCCGCCGTCAGGCATCGCGTCACGGGCATTGACGACGAGGTTGAGCACTGCGGTCTCGAGCTGATTCGGATCGGTGGCGATCGCCGGCAGGCTCTCGGGAAATACGGTTTCGAGCGAGGCGACCGGACCGAGGGAGCGCGAGACCATGTCCATCATGCCCCGCAAAAGCTCGGAAACATCGATCCTCTCCACTTGCAGCTCCTGGCGGCGGGAAAAGGCGAGCATGCGCTGGGTCAGAGCCGCACCGCGCTGCGCGCCGAGCATGGCGTTGTCGACAAGCGGCGACAAAGCCGGATCCTGCGGCATGCGCTTCTTGAGGATTTCGAGGCTGCCCAGCACCGCCATCAGCAGATTGTTGAAGTCGTGGGCGATGCCGCCGGTCAGTTGGCCGATCGCTTCCATCTTCTGCGCCTGGAAAAGCTCTTCGCGGGTCTGCTCCAGAGCACGCTGCGTTTCCATCTTCTCGGTGATGTCGCGGGTGATCTTGGCAAAGCCGATAATGTCGCCGAAATCGTCCCTGATTGCGTCGATTACGATACTGGCCCAAAAGCGGGAGCCGTCCTTGCGCTGGCGCCAGCCTTCCCTTTCGAACCGTCCGTCGCGGCTGGCGGTGGCCAGCGCCTGCTCAGGCAATCCGTTAAGGCGATCCTCATCCGTATAGAAAGTGGAAAAGTGTCGGCCGATGATTTCTTGCGACCGATAACCCTTGATGCGTTCGGCACCGGCATTCCAACTCGTCACGTTGCCTTCGGGGTCGAGCATATAGATCGCATAATCGGAGACGCCCTGAACGAGAAGGCGAAACTGCTCTTCGCTGCGCTTTAACGCGTTCTCTGCCGCCTTGCGTTCCGTCAGGTCACGAGTAATCTTGGCAAACCCGATCAGCTCGCCCGAGGAATGGCGGATCGGATCAATGATGACATGGGCCCAGAAGCGCGTACCATCCTTGCGCTGGCGCCAGCCCTCCCCCTCGAAGCGTCCCTCATTCGTAGCAATCGAGAGCGCGCGGGCTGGCAGGCCGGCTTCCCGGTCGGCATCCAGATAAAAGCGGGAAAAATGCTGGCCGATGATTTCGGAGGCACGATACCCTTTGAAACGCTGGGCGCCGGAATTCCAGCTCGTCACATAACCTTCGGGGCTCAGCATGTAGATCGCGTAGTCGGTGATTGCATCAACGAGCAACCGGAAACGCCCCTCGTCCTGAAGAGACGTATCATATCGATCCACGGCTTCCATCTGCCCCTCTAAACGATCCACCAGCGCAATATAACGCCGGCTCGGGCCGATGGTTCCCGTTGAAACGACGATTCCCTCAGACGGCTTGGCTTTGCGGATAAAAGCGTTCGGCAATTCGTTCCGACGCCGAATAGGCCTGAGTGACGATCTCAGGCACGAGATCGATGTCTGGCAGGCTGCCGAGGCCAAGCGGGCCGACCGCAAAAAGCCCATCGATTGACGAGCCGTCGTCCAGGAACGTTTCGCCGCGGGCATTGACCGCCAGTCCAAGCGCAAGCTCGTCGGGCATGGCGAGATGCGCCGCGAGCAAGCTCTCGATCACAGGAGCGGAAAGATCAGGCGCATGGCAACGGCAATCGATGATGCGTTCGGCATGGATGACCTCCTCGCTCGACGAACCGACCGGCGTGAAGAACAGGCCGCTAATACCTCGACGCCCGGCGCGACCGCGCCTGAGCACCGTGCGGCCCTCGGCAAGCTCCCGCTTGAGGCGCAGATGCATGGTCTCCGGCAGGCGATTGCGGTGGCTGTCGTAGATCGCTCGCAGATGCCTGTTGAACTGGCGCTTCTCGCGCGCCGGCAGCGACTGCCAAAGCGAACGAGCGTGTCTGCGAAGGCCGTTCATGACCGACTGCCAGCTTCGCCCCTCCTCCTCCGCCTCGCGGCAGGCCTGGCGGATGAAGCTGACGATGTCAGGCAGGCTTTGGGGTAGCGCCTCGACCGGGAAAACCGGATCGGCAGAATTCGGCGTGTGGCTCTGCGGCAGGAAACCGTGCCGTGAAATGATCGTTACCTGGCCGGTATAACCGGCGTCGCGAAGCTGCAGCAGCTGGTCCACGACGCGAATGCCGCTGCCGAGAAGCACCGTATGCGGCCGGGCGACGAGGCGCTGCGCCCTGACCGGTGAAACCTCTTGCTCCCCGGCCTCGGGTCGAGGCAGCCCGTAACCTGTCGCCAGGATCACGGTATCGAAAAGTGGATTGGACGGATTGGCGCTTTCCAAGAGGAAGCGGCTGCCATGGCTTCTGCGGATCGCCACGACCGGATCATGGCAGACCTGAACGGTGATATCCCTGCGAGCGGCGAGCGCTTCGGAAAAGCGCTGGTAGACATAGTCGCTGAAGATTTCCCTGGGTACGAAAATCTGCCGGAAGCCGGGGATCGCTGCCGGAACGGCGGCGCGGAATTCGGCGTTGCTACAGAGCCAGTCGTTGAAATCGTCGGTGTCGCCGAGCGAGACGGAGAGGTCGCGAACGCGCGTATTCAGAATGGTGGACGACCGCGCCGCGGAGAGAGCCTGACCACCGCTGACAGTAGAATTCGGATCGAAAAGCTGGAGGTGGAATGGCGTGCGCACGGTGCGCATCAGCGCGACCGCCATCATCATGCCGGAAAAACCGCGGCCGACGATCGCAATGCGCGGCATGGCGGAAATCTGCGCCGCCGCATTCGCCTTGCCGGAAAAAAGTCCCTGAACCGTCATCTCAACTCCCTTGCGGCTCATCCGCATGTGTCTCGATCAAGGTTTCAACGCAGGACGTCTGAGGCCATGCGTTGGGCAGGTTCATGCGGCCATGCAAAACGTTCGCCGCCAAATCGGGTTCCGTTTGGAACCATTCCAGGCTGGAGAAGACATTCTTATGCCGACCCATAGTCTATTAAACTAGTCGTGTATGAAAGCGTGAAAAGCGCGAGGTGGCAAGAAGTTTATTTTACCACCTGCACAACACGCTGATCCAAAACGGAAATTGGTTCGGCCTATGTCAGGATTTCAGCAGTGAACGAAAAGCGCGCCGTTTCGCCCGGAGCAAGTACCTTCGTATAGGGGCGCCCCTCCAGATCGTCCGAACCGCCATTTTCGGCGGCGGTTCCGTGCCAGGGCTCGACGCAGAGGAAGGGAGCGCCAGGCTTGGTCCAGAGCGCCAAATTAGGCAGGTTCTCGAAGCTGAAATGCATGGCCGGACCGCCTTCAGCCTCATAGCGCAGGCCAGCGCCTGTGCCTTCGGGGAAGATCATCGCATCCTGCTCGAACATAGAATGATCGAGCACCAGGCTGCCCGCCTTGAAGGGCGAGGCAAGCTTCGTCGGCGAGATCAGCCCACCTTCGAGCCGGACAAGCGCAGGTTCGGCGCCATTGTCGAGCGTGACTGTATGCGGCTTGTTGACAGCACCGGGCAGCGGCCAGAGGAAAGCCGTATGAAAGCCGAGACCGAAAGGCATCTGCCTGGTATCGCGGTTGGTGACTTCTCCAGCAACGGTCAGCGCCCGGCCCTCGACGCTATGGATGACGGCCAGCAGGAAATCGAAGGGATAGACCGCCCTTGTCGATTCGGAAGCGGAAAGCTCGTAGCGGCAGCTCGTTTCGGACGAGGATGCCAGTATGAATTCGCTGCGGCGGGCAAAACCGTGCTGGGCCATCGGCGCGCTATGGCCATCGACTTTAAGAATACCGTTCGGCGCCTTGCCAACGATCGGAAACAGGATCGGCGAACGGCCGGTCCAGAAGGCGGCGTCGCCGTTCCAGACCCAGGAGCGCCCGTCGCTCGATGTCAGCGCCTGCATTTCCGCACCGAGCGAGGAAACGTCGACGGTAAGAAACTGATTTGAGATCCGGACCGTGGATGACATCGAACGCCCCTTCGTGCTGATTGGCGAGCGGACCATACATGCCCGGTAAGCGGATTTCCACTGGTGATGCTACGCTCTGAGACTTTCAGTTTCAGGCAGAACAATACGCCTGCCGCGTGTGGTCGGCAGGCCTCGACATGACGTTGCCGCCCAATCCGAGAAAGGCTCACGTAAAAATAACCGGTTGGTGAATTCTTTACTTGAACCCCCTGCCGGAATCGGCAAAACTGAATGCGCTATCAATCCCTTCATGGATTTGCCGTCCTTCCGGGCCACTTGGTCCGAGCACACATTTATTGGAAAAATACCGTGAGCAGCGATGCGTCCACACGCGCGACGAAGCCTTCGGCTTCGCTGGCGCTTGCAACCGCGGCAGGGTGGGGCAAGGGCCTCTACACACTGTTCCGCATCACCGTCATGGCCTTCCGCCATCCCTGGCAAGCAGGCCTCGCCATCGGCGCTACCCTGATCGCCTCAACCTTCCAGCTTCTGATCCCCCGCCTGCTCGGCCAGGCGGTCGACCATACGCAGGTGGCGCTTCATGGCGGCACGGTCGGACAGCAGGCGCAGGATGCGCTTTTGACGACGGCGCTGCTTCTGCTCGGCGCCAGCGTGCTGCGCGGCCTCTTCACGATGGTCCAGAACTATTACAGCGAGGCGGTCGGCCACCATATGGGCTACGAGCTGCGCCTTGCGTGTTACGAGAAGATCCAGCGCCTCTCCTTCTCCTTCCATGACAGCGTGCATTCGGGTGACCTGATCACGGTCGGCCTGCTCGATCTGGAAGGCGTGCGCATGTATTTTTCCACCGCGCTCGTGCGGGTTTTTCTGCTGACCATGCTGATCGGCATCGGCGCCTATATGCTGCTCTCGACCGACGTGGTGCTCGGTCTGCTGGCGCTCTCCTTCGTGCCCTTCGTCGGCTGGCGCTCTTCTGCGACCCAGCTTCGCCTGCGCGCCACCTGGCTCGACCTGCAGCAGCGGCTTTCGGTGCTGACGCGCATCATGGAAGAAAATCTTGGCGGCATTCGTGTCGTGCGCGCTTTCGCAGCCCAGGACCACGAACTCTCGAAGTTCGACGAGGCCTCGAAGAATGCACTGGAACTTGCCCATCAGCGTGTCGGCATTCGTGTCATCAATACCAGCGCCATGACCTTTTCCTTCTTTGTGGCCATGGGGCTGGTGCTGTGGGTCGGTGGCGGCAAGGTGCATTCTGGCGAGATCACCGTCGGTACGCTCGCCTCGTTCCTCACCTTCATGACCATCCTGCAGATGCCAGTGCGTCAGCTCGGTCTGATGGTCAACGCCTTCGCACGTGCTTCGACCTGCGGTACGCGCCTGTTCGAGTTGCTCGACCTTGAGATCGCCGTGCGCGATGCACCCGATGCCAAGGAATTGACGATCACCGACGGCACGCTGCGCTTTGAAAATGTCAGCTTCGCGTATCCGAGCTCACCCATGCACGAGGTACTGCATGATGTCAGCTTCGAGGCAAAGCGCGGTGAGACGATCGGCATCGTCGGCCCGCCCGGCAGCGGCAAGTCGACGCTCGCACATTTGATCCCGCGTTTTTATGACCCGACAGGCGGCAAGGTCACCATCGACGGTCAGGATATCCGCAAGGCGACGCTGCAATCGCTTCGCCGGTCCGTCGCCGTCGTCCAGCAGGATTCCTTCCTGTTCACCACGACGATCGAAAACAACATCGCTTACGGCGATCCCTGGGCCAAGGAAGGCAGGATCGAGCGCGCCAGCGAAAGCGCGCAGTTGCACAATTATGTGCTCGGCCTGCCGACCGGCTACGACACTGTCGTCGGCGAGCGCGGCGTCTCACTTTCGGGCGGCCAGCGCCAGAGGCTTTCGATCGCCCGCGCGCTGATGCTCAAACCCGCCGTGATGGTGTTCGACGATTCGACGGCTGCGATCGACGCAGCCACCGAACAGCGCATCCGCAGCGCCATGCGCCGCTACGCCGCTGATCGGGTGACGATCATTGTCGCCCACCGTCTGAGTTCGCTGATGCATGCCGACAGGATCTTTTTCATTGAGGGCGGCCGCATCGTCGAGCAGGGCACGCATGACGAGCTCTTGGCGCTCGGCGGACGATATAAGGCACTTTACGATTTGCAGGTGCGACCGGGCGACGACGCTTTGAGCGCGTAAGAAACCGGCGCTGGAGGAAATACATGGCCGAGGAACTGGAAACCGAACGTCCCGACGTTCGCGAGGATGGCAGACGCCCGCCGCGGGCGGTCGTCGGGTCGCAGCGCGTCGAAGAGGAAATTTTCGGCAAGGTCTTCGATTCCAACATCGTCAAACGCATCTGGGCCTTTGTGCATCCCTACCGGCGCGACGTCATTCTGTCGGTTATTTCAGTGCTGGTCTTCACCGGCATGCAGCTGATGATCCCGCTGATCATCCGCTACGCCATCGACCATGGCATGCCGCCAGACACCAACAGCTCGGCTTTGACATGGGCAATCGTTGCCTTCCTGATCGCCATCCTCATCAACTACGGCGCCAGCTACTTTCAGGAAACACTGGTTGGCGGCGTGGCGGAAAACGTGCTCTTCGATATCCGCAGGGCCATGTTCTCGCATCTCCAGCGCGTTTCACTGTCCTTCATGGACAAGACGGAAGTCGGCCGGCTGATGTCGCGCCTGCAGGGCGACGTAAATTCGATGCAGGAATTCCTTGAGACCTGCGTGCTGTCGGTCGGCGATATCTTCCTGCTGTTCGGCATCGTCTTCGTGATGCTCTATCTGGATTTCAAGCTCGGCCTGCTGACACTTTCCGTGCTGCCGGTGCTCTTCATCGTGCGGCTCTTCTGGCTGCCGCTTGCGCGCAAATCCTTCATGGCCGCGCATGAGACGAATTCGGTGGCGAACGGCGCCTTGGCGGAAGCGATTCACGGCGTGCGCGCGGTCCAGAGCATGGACCGGCAGGATGTCAACTTCACGCTCTATGACGACAAGGCGCATGCCAACCTGCTGACGCATCTGACGGCGGCGCGGTACGCCCAGGTCATGGTCCCGATCGTCGATTCGCTGACCGGTATCGCCATGGCGCTCGTCATCGTTGTCGGCGGTTCGCGCGTGTTGAACCAGGCGCTCGACGTCGGCGTGCTTGTCGCCTTCCTCTTCTACATTCAGCGTTTCTTCGACCCAATCCGCTCACTGACCCTGCAATATTCGGTCATGCAGCGCGCCATGGCGTCTGGCCAGCGGTTGACCGATGTGCTTGACGTGCCCGTCGATATCAAGGACGCACCCGACGCCAAGGTGCTGTCGCCCGATATGGACGGATCGGTCGAGTTCCGCGACGTCGTCTTCGGCTACAATCCGAAGCATCCGGTGCTCAAACATGTGAGCTTCAGGGTAAATCCCGGCGAGACGGTCGCTCTCGTCGGCCCGACGGGATCGGGCAAATCGAGCTGTATGTCGCTGATCCACCGCTTCTATGAAGTGCAGCAGGGACAGGTCGTGGTCGGCGGGCACGACGTGCGCGAGCTGACACAGGATTCTCTCGGCCAGCAGATCGCCATGGTGCTGCAGGAACCCTTCCTCTTCACAGGCACCGTCTTCGAAAATATCCGCTACCACAAGGCTGAAGCGACACGGGAACAGGTCATCATGGCCGCCAAGGCCGTCGGCGCGCATGACTTCATCATGCGCCTGCCGCTCGGCTATGACAGCATGCTTGGAGAGCGCGGCGGCAATCTTTCGCTCGGCCAGCGCCAGCTACTCTCCTTTGCCCGCGCGCTGGTGGCCGATGCCAAGATCCTTGTGCTCGATGAGGCAACGGCCAATATTGACAGCTATACCGAAATGCTGATCCAGAAGGCGCTGGTAAAGCTGCTCGAAAACCGGACCGGCCTCGTCATCGCCCACCGGTTGGCAACGATCCGGGAAGCTGACCGCATCATCGTGCTGCAGAATGGCGAGATCGTCGAGAGCGGCAATCACCAGCAACTCATGAAGAACGGCAAGCTTTATTCGAAACTCTATAACCTCAACTATGCATCCTTCGACGATATTCCCGAGGATGTGCTGGAAGAGACGGCGACGCAATCGGCTACCTGATGCCGGCAGTTGCGATTGCGCGTTTGACCCGGCCGAATTCGCCCTGAGGATTTCAGTGCAAAACATAAATTGAGGCCCTTACGCGCCGTTTCCGGGGGGCTTGCCTCAAAAGGTGCAAGATTTGAACGAACAAACGCCCCCGTGGAGCATTTTATGTTCTATAGGGGCGATTTGCGACTAAGGAGAATGTTATGAAGAGAATTGTTAGCAGTCTGTTGATTGCGACGGCCCTTGTGGGCTCGGCTATTCAGCCTGCTGCCGCACGCGACCATCATCACCACGACAACACCGGCCGTGCCATTGCCGGCGGACTGGCAGCGGGTGTCGTCGGTGGTCTGATCGGCGGCGCCATCGTCAACAGCGGTCCCCGCTATGTCGACGGCCCCCGTTATTATGATGCAGGCCCACCGCCGCCGAGGTGCTGGTACGAGGATCGTGACGTCCGCAACCGCTATGATGGCGGCTATCATACCGAAACCGTACGGGTCTGCGACTAGTGGCTTCGAGAAGCGCCTGATGCATTAAAGCGGCGTTGACCTGATCCTTGGTTATCGCCGCTGCCTCTCGCCCCTTCGGCCGGGATTGCAGCTGCAATCCCGGCCGTACTTTTCCAGCAATTGACAAGAGCTGCCAGCGACATCAGCTGCGAACCATTCCAGCCAAGCGGAAAATCCTCATCTGTCATTTGCCTGCAAAGAACCGCCGTTAGGTGTCGGCCTGGGGCCATGGCTGTGCGACATGATTGCACCAATGCAACGGGCAGAGAAATGAACCGGGACGATTTCCTGAAACGGCAGAACGTTGCAACCCGCTCCGCGACCCATGTCAACTTGCTGCCATCGCTCTCTATATATGTGCCGGCGGGGATTGCCGAATCTCATCACCCGTCCTTCGGCGGCTCATCCAGCGCTGGTTTTCAATGCTGACCGTTGTTGAGCGGTTTCAGAAGGCGGAAGTTGTCGTGCGTGAGACATTGAGGGAAAACCGATGACTGATGGTCCGGTGAACGACGTCAAGACGCCGAAGAAGGAGCGTATGCGCTTCGTGAGCGCCGAACAGGTGGCGCAACTTGCCGGCGTTTCCCGTTCGGCCGTATCGCGCACCTTTACGCCGGGAGCAAGCGTTGCGCCGGCGACGCGCGAGAAGGTGCTGCGCGCGGCTGAGGAACTCGGCTACCACGTCAACGATCTTGCGCGCGGCGTGCTGGCCAATCAGAGCCGCCTCGTCGGTATCGTCGCCACCAAGCCGGAAGTCGGCTTCCGCGCGCATCTCGCCGCCGCCCTCGCCAAATTCCTGATCCAGCGCGGCAGCATTCCAATCCTCATCAATACCGGTCAGACGGAGGACGAACTGCTGGCCGCCCAGAAGATGCTGATCGGTCACCGTGCCGAAGCGATCATCATCCTCTCCGGTTCGCCGCCAGCAAGCTTCTTCGAACTTGCCCAGCGCAACGGCCAGCCGCTTGTGGTCATCGGCCGTTCCGAACCGGATGCCGACCACGTGCGCGCGGGTAACTCGGAAGCCTCCCGCAAGGCAGCAACGGTTTTCTTCGAAGCTGGACGACGCCGCCTGGCAGTCGCCGGCTCCAACACCGGCACACCGAGCATCATCGAGCGCGAAAACGCCTTCCTGTCGACGGCAGAAGGTCTGGGTGCGGACGTGTTCATCGGCCGCGGCGCGGATTCGGATTATGAGAGCGGCATTACCGCCGGCCGCGCCCTGTTTTCGAAATCCGTGCACCCTGATGCCGTCTACTGCGCCAACGACCAGATCGCCTTCGGGCTTATGGACTACGTGCGGCAGGAGGTGAAACTGCGCATTCCCGAGGATGTCGCCATCATCGGCTTCGACGATGTTCCAGAGGCATCCTGGCTGAGCTACCAGCTGACGACCTTCCGCCAGGATCCGCTCGTCATGGCGCTGCGTGCCGTCGAACTGATGGAGCGCCGCCTCGAAAATCCGGACTTGCCGCCGGGGTATGAACGCGTCATTCCTGAGCTCGTCATCCGCCAGAGCTTCAGGCCCTGATTCCTGTCCGAAAGATTCCCACGCATTGCGAATTTCCTGATGATGCCCGCTTCGTGCTTGCCAAAGACGTGATCCTCGATGCGGCCGGAAAGGCGCTCTCCTACTTCTCCGATCTCGCCTCGCTCGAAACCGGCCATAAGCTGAACGGCCAGGATGTGGTGAGCCAGGCCGATAAGGCCGTGGAGGCGATGATCCGCGACCGCATAACCGCCGCCTTCCCGGATGACGGCGTGCTCGGTGAAGAGGAAGGGCTGGCGGACGGTCCCTCGGGCTATCTCTGGGTCGTCGATCCGATCGACGGCACGAGCTGCTTCGTGCATGGCATCGACCAGTGGTGCATCTCGATTGCCGTCATGAAGGCTGATGAGACTGTGCTCGGCCTTATCTGCCAGCCGACGACAGGCGATCTCTTCGTGGCGAAGAAAGGCGAAGGTGCCTTCCTGAATGGTAATGCGATCAGCATCGACAAGGCGACGGTGATTGGTACCGGCCTTCTCGGCGTCGGCGCCAATTTCCGCATCCCGCTGAAGCAGGTCTCGATCTTCATCCACCTGCTGCTGGAAGCCGGTGGCATGTTCATCCGCAATGGCTCCGGCGCACTGATGCTGGCACAGGTCGCCTGCGGCCGGCTCGCCGGCTATTACGAACCGCATATCAACGCCTGGGACTGCATGGCCGGGCTATTGATGATCCGTGAAGCCGGCGGATGGACCGAAGCCTTCCCCGGTAAGGGCACACTTTTGACCGGCGGCCCGGTCATCGCCGCAGCGCCCCGGGTAAGGGACGATCTCCTGACGCTCGTCGGCCGTTCTCTGCAGGATGAATTGGCCTAAACCTACTAGGTTGTTCGCCCAGCCTCGCTGGTCGGGGATGAACTTGATGCGATCCTCTCCGTCAGATCGACGAAATTGCGAATGAGCGCAAGGCGCGCGTCGGCGCGGTGGGCGACATAGAGCGGTAGCGGCGGCAGATCGCCCGGAAAGAGCGGCCGATAGACGACCGATTCCCGATGCAGCACCCGCATCGATGCCGGCACGACAGTCAGACCGCGCCCGCCGGCCACCAGATTGATGGCAGCGATGATTCGCGAGACCTCATCGACGATCCGCGGTGTAACACCGGCAGTGCGGAAAGTTTCCATCAGGCGCTCGAAGATCCCGGGTCCATCCGTGCGTCGATAGACGACCATATCGACATCGTGGAGCATACCGAGCGTCAGCGGTTCACCCTCCGCCTCGGCGTAGGGGTGGCCGCGCGGGATAGCGACCAGCATGTCCTCTTCCGAGAGAGCCCGTGCCGTCAGCTCCGGAAAGCGCTTCGCATCGATATGCAGCAGCGCGACATCGACGCGCTGCTGCTGAAGGGCAAGGATTAGCTCATAGGTCTCGCTCTCCTCGACCACGATCTCGGCAAGCGGAAAGGCGCGGCGGAACTGCTGGAGGAATTGCGGCGCAAGCACATGCAGCGAGGCCGAGCTGGTGAAGCCGACCGACAGCCGGCCGCTTTCGCCTTTGCTGAAGCGGCGCACATTGTCGACCGCCAACTGCGACCGCCGAAGGATATCGCGTGCCTCCTGCAGGAACAGTTCGCCCGCACTATTCAGGGCGACCCGGCGGGGAGACCGGTCGAACAGCGAGACGCCGAGCTCATATTCGAGATCCCTGATCTGCTGGCCGAGAGGCGGCTGCTGGATGTGCAGGCGCTCGGCGGCGCGGTTGAAGCTCCCCTCCTCCGCGACGGCCACGAAATATCTGAGATGCCTGAGTTCCATCGATAACCTAGAACTTTTTGAGTTTAAGTGTTGAACAATATAAATATTTTACATGCACATGTCACGCCTCTAGGCTCGTCCCAACTTGACCGACACGGAGGAGACGACATGGCCAAGAGCAAACCGAAAATCGCAATCATTGGTGCCGGAATGGGCGGCCTTGCCGCAGCGGCGACACTGCGCAAGGTCGGCATAGATGTCCAGGTTTACGAGCAGGCGCCGAAATTTGCGCGCGTCGGCGCCGGCATTCAGATGCTGCCGAATTCATCGCATGTCCTGCGCGGCATCGGCGTGCTGGATCGCCTCAAGAAGATTGCCTTCGAACCCTATTCCCACCTCAACCGCGTCTGGGACACCGGCGAGATCAAGCGCGAGCTGCCGATGCCGGAAGATCTTTATGGCGCGCCGTTCCTCTGCATGCATCGCGCCGACTTGCATGAGGCGCTTTATTCAGTGCTTCCGCCCGAGATTGTTCATCTCGGCAAGAAGCTCATCGGCCTCGATCAGAAAAACGGCGGCGTGAGCCTTTCTTTCGCCGACGGCACGAAGGTCGAAGCGGATGCGGTCATTGCCGCAGATGGCGTTCACTCGCTGGTGCGCGAGACCATCGTCGGTCCCGACGCGCCGCTCCACAAGGGACGCATCGCCTATCGCGCAGTCTTCGATGCCAGCCTGATGAACGGTGGCACGATTGCACCCTCCAGAACAAAGTGGTGGGGCCTCGACCGGCACATCGTCATCTACTATACGGCAGCAGACCGGAGCTCGCTCTACTTCGTCACCAGTGTTCCCGAGTCGGCCGACTGGATGACAACCGAATCCTGGTCGTCAAAGGGCGACGTCAAGGAGTTGCGCGCCGCCTATGAAGGCTTCCATCCGGAAGTTCAGATGGTGCTCAACGCCTGCCCGGATTGCCATAAATGGGCAATTCTCGAACGCGAACCGCTGCCACGCTGGAGCGATGGGCGCGTTGCGCTTCTGGGCGACGCCTGCCATCCGATGACGCCCTATATGGCCCAGGGTGCCGCAACCTCCATCGAGGATGCCGCCGTGCTGGCACGCTGCCTCGAGGCCGTCGACAATGACGACATCGAAGGCGCCTTCCGCCGCTACGAGGCAAACCGCAAGCCGCGCACCTCTCGCATCCAGGCGATCTCCAGCGCCAATACATGGATGTCGGGTGGCAACGAAGATACGACATGGCTCTACGGCTATGACGCCTGGAACGTGCCGCTGGTCGGCGAAAATGACCTGGCAATGGCCGGCTGATCGGAACGGCAAGATGCTGAAGCAAGAAACCCGCGCAATGGACGGTCACTATGAGTTCGTGACCGTCTCGGATGGCGCAACCATCGCCTTCCGGCGATACGGCACACCGGGAAAGCCGCGCCTGCTGCTGATCCATTCGCTTGCCCTTGATGGCAGCATCTGGACGGATGTCGTCTCCAGACTGGAAGGACAGGCCGAGATAATCTGTATCGACTGCCGGGGGCATGGCTGGAGCAGCCGTGCCCCCCTTTCCAACGCAATCGAGCGCTTCGCCGACGATGCTGCCGAGGTTCTCGACAAGGCCGGCTGGGACCAAGTGGTGGTTGCGGGCTGTTCCATGGGCGGCTGTATCACGCAGGCCTTCGCCGCCCATCACCCGGAACGGGTTTCGGCGATGACCCTCATCGATACTACCGCTTGGTATGGAGAAAAGGCCCCGCAGGAATGGCGGGCGCGGGCTCAAAAAGCGAGGACTGAAGGCCTCGCCTCGATGGCGGCCTTCCAGGCGACCCGCTGGTTCGGAGACGGGTTCAGGGCGCAAAACCCCGTCAAGATCCGGGAGATGATGGAGATCTTTGTCCGCAACGATCTCGACGCCTATGAAGCGACCTGCATCATGCTCGGCAATGCCGACCTTCGCGGCGCCCTTCCCGGCTTCCATTTCCCGGTTTCCGTCATTGTCGGCGAAGAGGACTATGCAACCCCTGTCGAGAGTGCGCGCCAGCTTGCAGAGGCGATCCCTGGGGCGTCCCTGACGATCCTGCCGGGCGCCCGGCATCTGACGCCGATAGAATGCAGCGATGTCATCGCAGAGGCGATCGGCAAGATGATTGAAGCTGCCGCCAAATAGGGCGAAGCTGGCGGCAAGGAGGCGCCGCCAGCCTGTTTAACCGTGCCGATCTGGGAGGATGATATGCACGATAACAATAGCATACTGGTCGCTGGCTCGGCTGCAGGTGAAGTCTCGCAAGATGGCCCGCAGCAGATGCGATTGCCAGGCCGCGCAGTGGTCTTGACCGCGCGTTTCGAAGCGATCCCCTTTACGTCCTGGCATCGCCGGGCGCGTATCGTCATGGGCAGCGCCACTTTTCTCGATGCCTTCGATGCGCTTTCGCTTGCCTTTGTCCTGCCGATCCTGATCAAGCTTTGGGCGTTGACGCCGGCCGAGATCGGCTGGATGATCGCGGCAAGTTATATCGGCCAGCTCGTCGGCGCGCTGCTCTTCAGCCGGCTTGCAGAGACGTTCGGCCGCGTTCACATGGCCGCATCCGCGACCGCGCTCATGTCGGTCATGAGTCTGGCCTGCATATTGGTCGGCGATTTCCGGATGCTGTTCATTTGCCGACTGATCCAGGGTATCGGGGTTGGCGGCGAAATGCCCGTCGCTGCCACCTATATCAGCGAGCTTTTGCGCGCCAAGGGTCGCGGACGCAACTTCATGCTCTACGAGCTGATCTTCCCGATCGGGTTGATGGTGACGGGGCAGGTCGGCACGTTGATCGTGCCGGTCTTCGGCTGGAAATCGCTCTTCCTGCTTGGCGGGATTCCCGGCCTGCTGATTGCCTATCTGCTGTACCGCCTGCCGGAATCGCCGCGCTGGCTGATCGGCCAGGGCCGGCTCGACGAAGCCGAAAAGGTGATCCGCCAGGCCGAGGAAAGTGCGCGGCGCAAGGATCCCGGCTATTCCTTCGACGACCGCGCCTATAACGAAGCCACACTGGCGCTCGGCGGTCAGAGCCAGGCCGCCGCACCGCGGCCACGCAGCCGCTGGCGGGAACTGTTGTCACCGACCTTCCGTGTGCGCACTATCGTCGCCTGGATCCTCTGGGCAAGTTCGTTCTTTGTCGCCAACAGCCTGAACAACTGGATGCCGACACTCTATCACACCGTCTATTCGCTGGAACTCGGGAGTGCGCTGCGAGCAGCCTCGATGACCAATGTCGCCCAGGTCGTCATCCTGCTTGCCTGCGCCTTCTGCATCGACCGCATCGGAAGGCGCACCTGGGCCGTCGTTTCCTTCCTCGTCGGCGCGGTTCTGCTGGCAGCGCTCGCCGCCGGCGGGGCAAACAGTCTCTGGTCACTCATTCTACTTGCAACGCTTGCTTACGGCGTCGTCGGTTCCGTCAATGCCGTGCTCTATCTCTATACGCCGGAAATCTATCCGACGCGCATGCGTGCGGTCGGAACGGGTCTTGCCACATCATGGCTGCGCATCGCCTCAGCCGTCGGTCCGATGACAGTCGGCTACATGGTCGGCGCCCAAGGCATCAATTCGGTCTTCATCATGTTCGGGATCGTCGCCGTCATCGGCGCGCTGGCCGCAACGCAGATGATCGAGACCGGTGGACGCAAGCTCGAGGAAATATCCTCCTAGGTGCCGTCACCCCGTGCCCTGCACGCTCCGTGGAGAGAAGTCCCGGCACAAGCGTGTCGGGACTTCGATATTTCAAGGCTTTCAGGCGCCGCGTGGTACAGCGTCATGCTCCTTGCGTGCTATCACCGTGGCAACGACAAAGACGAGCAGCGCGCCGACGGCAAGGCAGATTGACAGGAAGAACATCGGCGCAATCGTGCTTCCAGTCGCATCCTTGATCCAGGGCACGACGTTCTGGGCGACGAAGCCGCCAAGATTGCCGACGGAATTGATGGCGGCGAGGCCGGCTGCAGCCCCGGCTCCCTTCAGGAAGCGTGACGGAAGGCTCCAGAAGACCGGCTGCGGCGCGAAGATGCCGGCTGCGGCAATGCAGAGGAATATGAACTGCACCGTGTTGTTCGGCACGAGCGCGGAGAGCAGCAGGCAAGCCGCCCCAATGAAGGCCGGGATGACGATATAGGGCGTCTTCACCTTCACCTTGTCGGCAGCAGCCGGCACCGCCCAGAGTGCAATCGCGACCAGTATCCACGGGATGATGTTGATGAAGCCGTTTACCGTGTTGCTGACACCGAATGACTTCACGATGGTCGGCAACCAGTAGCTGAGGCCGTAAGCTGCGAGCGGAAAGGCGATGTAGCAGAGCGCCATCAACAGGACGCGGGGATCGACAAGCGCCTTGAAGCCGTTTCCGGCATTGTGGTCCATGCCGGAATTTTCGGATGCAAGCCGGTTTGCAAGCCAGCCCTTCTCCTCGTCACTGAGGAAACTTGCACTTTCGGGCCGGTCGTAGAGATAGAAGAAGGTGACGATGCCGGCGATGACGGCCGGAATGCCGGTTGCCAGGAACACCCATTGCCAGCCCTCATGGCCAAGGAAGCCGTCAAGATCGAGCAGCATGCCGCCGACCGGCGCTCCGACGGCATTGGCAAGCGCGCTGAAGATCATGAAGAGCCCCACCATGCGGCCGCGATAATCCGAAGGGAACCAGAGTGTCAGAAGGTAGAGGACGCCCGGAAAGAAGCCCGCCTCGCAGACGCCGAGCAGGAAGCGCAGGATATAGAACATCGTCGCGTTCTGCGTATAGGAGAGCAGGATGGTGACGATACCCCAGGAGACCAGGATGCGCGCGAACCAGACGCGTGCGCCGAACCTGTCGAGAAACAGGTTGCTCGGCACTTCGAAGAGGAAATAGCCGATGAAAAAGAGCGAGGCGCCAAGGCCGTAGGCATATTCGCTCATACCGAGCGCATCGACCATTTCCAGCTTGGCGAAACTCACGTTCTGACGATCGATATAGGCAATGAGGTAAAGGATTCCGAGGAATGGCATGAGGCGCCAGGTAATCTTCGAGATCAACTGCTGTTCGTTGACCATTGCAAATTCTCCAAATGATTGTTGCTTTTCCCCCGAATAGATAGCGCGGCCCGACGATTATCAATCGCACCGAGAGGATAGTTGCCTTCGAGATTGACAATCCATATGCCGTCAGTCCAAGCGTAGGGTAGCGGTAAGCTTCCCCTCCTGTCGTATCTCAAGAGAGATCATCATGGCCCTATCCTCTCCCCGCGAGTTCCTCACCAGCCTGTTTTCCGCGGCCGTTCGCGCCGCCGATCCGGTGACCGGCATCAAGGCGCATCTGCCGGAAAAGCCTGGCGGCAAGACGGTTGTGATCGGCGCCGGCAAGGGTGCTGCGCAGATGGCGCGCGCACTGGAAAGCGTGTGGGACGGCCCGCTCGAAGGCGTGGTCGTCACCCGCTACGGCTACGGCTGTGAAACACAGAATATCGACATCATCGAAGCCGCCCATCCGGTTCCCGATGCCGCCGGTCTTGCCGCCAGTAAACGCCTGCTGGAAGCAGTCGCCGGCCTTGGCGAAAACGATCTCGTCATCGCCCTGATCTGCGGCGGCGGCTCGGCGCTCCTGCCCTCCCCGCCCGAGGGCCTGACGCTGCAGGACGAGATCCTGCTCAACGAGCTGCTGCTCGCCTCCGGCGCACCGATCTCTGCCATGAACGTCGTGCGCAAGCATCTTTCCACCATCAAGGGCGGCCGGCTCGCCGCTGCGACCAAAGCCCGCGTCATCAGCCTGATCGTCTCGGATATTCCCGGCGACAACCCGGCCCATGTCGCCTCGGGCCCAACCGTTCCTGACGGCTCGACCCGTCACGACGCGCTTCAAATCATCAAGCAATACAGCCTTAAATTGCCCCAGGCGGCGATCGATCATCTGAACTCCCCCAGGGCCGATGCGCCGCACCCGAACGATCCGGTCTTTGCCCGTCATGAACATCACATCATCGCCTCGGCCGGCGTGTCGCTCGAAGCGGCCGCCGAACTGGCCCGTTCTGAGGGTATAACGCCGGCGATCCTGTCGGATTCCGTCGAAGGGGAATCGCGCGACGTGGCACAGGTGCATGCGGCGATCGCCCGCGAGGTAGCCGGTCGCGACCGGCCTTTCACCAAGCCTGTCGTCATCCTCTCCGGCGGCGAGACGACGGTGACGCTGCGCGTCAGGGGCGGCAAAGGCGGCCGCAACGGCGAATTCGCGCTCGCACTCGCATTGGCAATCGACGGGCATGACGCCATTCACGTGCTTGCCGCCGATACCGATGGCATCGACGGTTCGGAAGACAATGCCGGCGCATTCTCGGATGGCGGCACGGTCAAGAGATTGCGCGCAGCCGGCCTCGACCCGCGCCGCGTGCTTGACGGCAATGACAGCTATTCCGGCTTCACGGCCATCGGCGACCTGTTCGAAACCGGCCCGACCGGCACCAATGTCAACGACTTCAGGGCAATCCTAATCGTCTGACCGCTCGTCCACGAACGCCCGTGCGGTTCACCGCTTTACCGATGCGTTCTCGGATAGGGATTGGGCCCCGGCGGCGTCCAGTTGGCGAGCGTCGCGGGATCGGGCTTCCATACCTCGACTTTCAAAGGATAGCAGGCGGCCGCATCACTGGAATGACTTGCGCTACAATCGCCTCCCGGGCAGGCAGACAGGGCACCGAGAAGATCGATCTCAGCAAAGAATTCGATGAAGTCTCCCGGGCGCACAGGGCTAGCCTTCATGAAATACTGATGTGTATCCCTGGTGAAGCCGGTGCACATGAAGACATTCAGCACGTCATGGACATGCATCTCGGCCTGCTCGATCGGTATGCCGCAGTCGGCGGCAAGCGCCCGTGTCAGGTTCGAATGGCAGCAGTGATGATAATCGCCACCTTCCAGCAACCGGTTGGTATAGGGATCGCAGCGTGTTCCGATGACATCGTGAACGCCGGCGCCATCATCGTCCCAGCCGTACCAGCCAAGGCTGTCGTAGGTGATGGTTGCCATGGGACGCAGATATGGCAGCGTGCTCCAGAGACGATCACCAATGCCAACATGGGTGGCGTGCAAGGCCCGCGTCTTGCCGCTGAAAAAACGTTCGGTGAGATCGCCGGCATTCCACAGATTGAGATCGCCGACCTGAGGGCCCTCCATGCTGACGATGCGGAAGAAATGCCCCTGCGCAACGTGGAAGCTGCCTGCTTCGCGCGGCGGCACGATCACCTCGGTGACCTTCGTCAACGTTTGGCGGGCGGCCGCAAGCAGCTCGAGATCGGCGGAGGGAAGCGTTTCTACGGGATAGACGACCACGGGCGGCGCTGAACGTCGCTCGGCTGCGTCAGAAGGGCTTGGCATCATGGACTGCTTCGACATCTTGTTGTTTCCGCTCGGCTGGCGATCTTCGGGTGCTCTGCCCCGCGACACGCGATAAGTCGACGAGCACTCTTAGCGCGGTTGCACCATGGGGCAACCGAGATGTTTCTTGCTCAATGGGCAAGTTTTGCTTAGCCATCTCACATGAGAAACCTTCCCATCGCATCATTGCGGGCATTCGAAGCCGCCGCACGTCATGAAAGCTTCGTCAGGGCAGCTGCCGAATTAAACCTGAAGCCCGCCGGCATCAGCCAGCATGTGAGGGCGATAGAGAACTGGCTTTGTGTTCCCTTGTTTTTGCGCCATAGCCGCGGCGTGACGCTGACAGCCGCCGGCAGGGAATTCGGCGCAGCCGTCACGCATGCATTGGCGCATATCGAAATCGCCGCCGGGCAATTACGGCTGGAGGCGAACAGCCGTCCTGTCAGCGTTGCGTGCATTCCCTCCATGGCGGTGCGATGGCTCATTCCGCAGCTGCCGAGGCTGAGAATTGCTTATCCTGATATCCGGATCAACATCGTCTATGCGCTCGATGCCAAGACGCCGGAAGCGGCCGGCGCCGACCTGCTGATCTGCCACGGGATGCGGCCGAGTTCCGGCGCCATCAAGCTCTTGGATGCCGAGACGAGACCAACCTGCTCGGCGGAATTCCTCGCTCGACATGGTCCCTTTCATACGCCTGCCGACCTGCTTGGTTGCGAAATCCTGCACGACGAGACGACCGATGCCTGGGCACGCTGGTTGTCAGGCACCGGCATCCATTCCGCACCGAAGCTCGGACCTGTTTTTGCCGACTTCAATCTCATGATCGGCTCGTTGATCGGTGGCCAGGGTGTCGGCCTTTGCCCGACAGCGCTGATCGCAGACGAGATCGCGGCGGGTTCGCTGATTTCCCTCTTCGAGAGGGCGTCCGATACGGACAAGGCCTACTGGCTCATCGAGGCGAAAGGCCTCTCGCGCGAGGCAAAAACGCTTCGGGATTGGCTGCTTGCGGCAAGACAGGACGAGGGCTGACGATCCGGCCGGGACCGATCAGGCCTTGGCTCGCTTTGGAATATGCAAATCCTCAGACATCATGCGCCAGGTATTGCGACCGCCGGCCTTGGCACGATAGAGCGCCCGGTCCGCCTCCTGCATGAGGGCCTCGCCGTCCAGCCCTTCAGCAGCAGCAATGCCGATGCTGACGCCAAGGCGGATGGCAAGACCATTGATGGCAAAGGGCTGCTCGAAGGCGGCGATGCAGCGCTCGGCTAGATCAACTGCGTCGACCCGTTCTCCCGTCATCAGGATTGCGAATTCATCGCCCCCGAGGCGGGCGACCAGATGGCCAGGCGCATGCACTTCCAGCCTGTGGGCGACATTTTTCAGTACTTCATCGCCAGCGGCATGGCCAAACGTGTCATTGACGGGCTTAAAGCCATCTAGATCCAGGCAGCAGATAACGACATTTTCACGTTCATCCGATGCCAGTGCTTTTCCGAGTGCCTTGTAGAATTGCATCCTGTTGGGCAAGCCTGTCAGAATGTCGTGATGTGCCAGACGATTGGCTTCAGTTTCGGCAAGGATTCTGTCGCTGACATCAGCCACGGTGAGCAGCAGCCGGCGCTCGGATCCCTCGTGCAGGAGCCGAATATAGATCAGCACGTGGCGCTCCAATCCGTCGCTCGTCTTCTGACGCCAGATCGTCCGGGCGTCACAGTCACCGTCGAGATTAAGGAGGGCCTTCTCGAATGCCCGGAGCTCGCTATCGGTATGCATGTCGCAGGCCCGCTTAGACTGCAGCACCGCGGGCTGGACTCCATAGAAATCAACGGCTGCCCTATTGGCTTGCAGAATGGCGAGACTATCGCCATCGCACAAAAGCATCGGCATTGGATTGGCGTCGAACAATTGGCGAAGCCAGTCCTCCCGCTGCTTGAGGCCAGTAATATCGATGCGCATGCCGATCGCGCCGCCGTCCGGCGTGCGCCGGTCGTCATGGCGCAGCCATCGGCCGTCCCGCAACTGCTGTTCGTCCTGGGAAACCGGCTGATGGAATTTCTGCATGCGGGCGCTGAGCCAAGCCTCCTTGTCGTCGACAAGTTCGCGCATCCCGTCGCCGGCTAGGCTGGTCCTCAAAATATCCTCAAAGGCGACACCAGGTCTGAGGTGCTCGGCTATGTCGGCATAGAGCTCTGCATATTTCTGGTTCCAGAGCACATAGCGGTCGTTGGCGTCGAACACGCAGACCGCCTCCGGCAACATTTCGATGACATAGCGCAGGCGCAGATTGGCCTCGCGCGCCGCATGGCCTGCCGGAGGCTCGTCATCGACAGGCTCGAGGAAAGCTGCCGTTGCCATCTCCGTGCCTGTGGGCCAGCTCAAGACTTGTACGCGACATAGCCGACGCTGACCGAGACGATCGCTGATGAATACGGTGGAGACGCCTGGCAACAACGGCCATTCCGGCATGAGTTCGCCAACATCAGCGCCGGCAAGCCGGTCTTCGAGATCAAGGAGATGTTCGGCCTGGGCGTTGGCAAACATGACCTGCCCAGCGGCGTCGAGCACGAGCACCGCCATCGGACACGCCTCCAGGAATGCAACGATCTCAGCACCAAGCATCGTTATCCCAACCGTAAAGTCGCTGCAGCAGATCTTTCTGCTGTCACTTTAACAGCGGAACGTAAAGGAATGTAACCATGTCTCGCAGCAGGAGATTTTCATGCCACCTCCGAAGCAAGATAGGGTTTCCAGAAAGTTAAGAGAAGATCCGGTTGTACGGTTCCATGACGAACGGCTTGACGATTGCATTGGCTTCACTGCAGTGACTTCGCTCTGATCACAACTTCAGGCCGCGTCTTCTCGCCGAGACCAAAATCACCCCGCCTTCGACAAGCAACACGGGAATCCGCCATGTCTTTTACGCTTGGTAGGATTTTTCATTAACCGGCGAACGAAAGGAATAAATAGTCTATAGATTTAATAGAGAATTCGACACCCTTTCCGTCATCGCTCCCTGACACTGCGACCTGAAACGGGAAACATCAACGATGATACTGGCAAAAACATTGGGAACGGCTGTGCTCGGCCTCATCTCCCTCGGCATGTTCGGCAACGTGGCGGCGGCCGAGACGAGCGCACCGCTGCTCGACAAGGTGCCGCCGGGAACGGTGCTGACGATCGGTGATCCGGTCACGCAGAAAGCTCTGGAGGTTTCCGGCCTCATCAAGGAACTCACCTTCGAGGTCAAATGGGCCAATCTCAGCGGTGGTCCACAAACCTCGGAAGCCTTCCGCGCGCATGCGCTCGATGTTGGTTCCGTCGCCGAAATCCCGTCGATCTTCGCCACCTGGAACAACCTGCCCGTCCGCAACATCGCCTATCGCGAACGAAAAGACCCGATTGCCAATCCGATCTACCGTTTCGGCATTGCACCCGGTGTCGACGTCAAGTCACTGGCGGATTTCCGCGGTAAGCGCATCGCTTTCAGCCCCGGCCAGGCCCAGGGGACACTCGTGCTTCGCGCGCTGCATGCAGCGGGGCTGACGAAGAAAGACGCCACGCTGGTGGAGCTGCCAAGCACCGGCGATGTCTATCCGAAGGCGCTCGCCAGCAAGCAGGTCGACATCGCACCGCTCGGAACTGTCTATATCCGTCGTTACATCGGCCAATACGGCCAGGATGGCGCGAGCCTCGTCGAGCATGGCCTGCGAGACGACCCCTCGCATCTCTATGCACCGCAATGGGTTCTCGACGATCCCGCCAAGGCAACCGCCCTTGCCGAATATATCCGGCTCTGGGCTCGCGCCACCGAATGGGTCAATCAGAATCCCGAAATCTGGATCAAGGAATATTATATCGGCCAGCAGGGCCTGAGCCGTGAAGACGCCGATTTTCTCGTCAAGCTCGCAGGCACCCAGGTCATCCCCGACAGTTGGGCCGACGTGAAGAAGCGTCACCAGGAAACCATCAACCTCTTGGCCGACGAGCTTGGCTACAAGCCCTTCGACGTCGAACAGATCTTCGACAATCGCTTCGAGAAAATCGCTGCAGGCGCTCTGACGAGAAGCCAGTGATCGCACGTGCCGTTTCATAGCGAAGAGAGGAGATCGCAAGCATGGCAACCACTTGGGACGCAGATAACGTCAAGACATCACGGATATCGCAGCGTGAAAGTGTTGGCGTAACACCCACGGCAAAACCCGCAGCCTCCCGCGCTCGCCGCAGGCTCGGGCCCGGACGCGAGGTACCCTTCGGATTGCAGATCGGCCCGGCCTTGCTGGTGCTGGCCTGGGTTGCCGGATCGGCACTCGGCTGGATCGACCCGCGCATTCTCTCGGCACCCTGGACGGTCGTAGAGGCCTTTGGACGGCTGATCGCCGAGGGCCGCCTGCAGGATAACTTCGTGACCTCTGCGACCCGCGCGTTGCTCGGCCTCAGCATCGGCCTCGTCATCGGCACAGCCCTTGCGGTCATTGCTGGCCTCTCGCGTGTCGGCGAGGCGCTGATCGATGGGCCGATCCAGATCAAGCGCGCCATCCCGACGCTGGCGCTGATCCCGCTTTTCATCCTGTGGTTCGGGATCGGCGAAGGCATGAAGGTGACGACCATCGTGCTTGCCGTCATCATCCCCATCTACATCCACACGCATAATGCGCTGCGCAGCATCGACAGCCGCTATGTCGAACTCGCCGAAACGTTGCGCATGAGCCAGAAGGATTTCATCTTCCAGGTCGTGCTGCCCGGCGCCTTGCCCGGCTTCCTTCTCGGCCTGCGCTTTGCCGTCACTCTCTGCTGGGTTTCGCTGGTGGTGGTCGAACAGATCAACTCCACCAGCGGCCTTGGCTACATGATCGATCTCGCCCGCACCTATGGCCAGACCGACGTCATTCTCGTCGGACTCGTGGTCTATGTGCTGCTTGGCCTCGTCTCGGACGGTCTCGTCCGCCTCATCGAACGGAGGGCTCTCTCATGGCGCCGCACCCTGGCCAACTGAAACCTGCTGTCCACGTCGAAAACCTCGTCCGCCGCTTCGCCGCAAAGACGATCCTCGACGACGTGGATCTCGATATCGGAGAAGGCGAGTTCGTGGCCCTCCTAGGGAAAAGCGGCTCGGGCAAGAGCACCTTCCTGCGCGCCCTTGCCGGCCTTGACCACGAGGTCGAGGGAACCGGCACGCTAGAAACACCCGAAAAACTCTCGGTGGTGTTTCAGGACGCCCGTCTGCTGCCCTGGCGCACAGTCATCCAAAACGTCACGCTCGGCCTGCCGGGCAATACCGGACAGGAAGCAGGCAGGAAAGCACTGGCAGAAGTGGGTCTCGAAGGACGGGAAAGTGCGTGGCCGAACCAGCTTTCCGGCGGCGAACAGCAGAGGGTGGCGCTTGCCCGCTCGCTGGTGCGGGAGCCGGCCCTGCTTCTGGCCGACGAACCGTTCGGCGCTCTCGATGCGCTGACCCGGCTGAAAATGCACGACCTGTTGCGCGAACTCTGCGCCAGGCATCGTCCCGCCGTTCTCCTCGTAACCCACGATGTCGATGAAGCGATCTCGCTTGCCGACCGTATCCTGGTGCTCGACGAGGGACGTTTCGTGGAGGACTTGCACATCGATCTGCCGGCGCCACGCGATCACGGCGATCCGCGTTTCGCGCAAATCCGAACCCGTCTTCTGAGACGGCTCGGGGTTGATGTTCCCGGCCGTCGCGCCGCCTGAAATCCAACGGAGACCGTCATCATGGCCACGCAGAAACGACAAATGCGGCTCGGCGCGTTCATCATGGCCACCGGCCATCATGTCGCTGCCTGGCGCCATCCGAATGCACAGGCCGACGCCGGTCTGAACGTCGATCACTACCGTGAGCTCGTCCAGACCGCCGAACGCGGTAAATTCGATCTGGTCTTCGTTGCCGACAGTCCCGCTGGCTGGGAGCGCGCCAAGGATCCAGAAGCACTGCGCCGCACCTCCCAGGGCGCCCATTTCGAGCCGGTGACCCTGTGGGCGGCGCTCTCGCAGGCGACAAGCCGTATCGGCTTCGTCGCGACAGCCTCCACCACTTACGAAGACCCCTACCTGCTTGCCCGCAAATTCGCCTCGCTCGATTATATCTCCAAGGGGCGCGCGGCCTGGAACGTCGTCACCACAGGTGCCGATGTCTCCAAGAACTTCTCGATCCCCGGCCATCCGGCCCATGCCGAGCGTTATGCGCGAGCCGAGGAATTCGTTGATCTGGTGAAAGGCTTGTGGGATTCCTACGAGGACGATGCCTTCATCCGCGACAAGGAAAGCGGCGTTTACCTCGATCCGGACAAGGTGCATCAGCTCGATCACAAGGGTCAGTTCTTCTCCGTCAGTGGTCCCCTGAATGTCGGCCGCCCAGTGCAGGGTTATCCCGTCATTGTTCAGGCCGGCGCATCCGAGCCGGGACGCGAGCTCGCAGCGCGCACCGCCGAGATGATCTTTACCGCCAACCAGACGCTGGAAGATGCCCAGGAATTCTACTCGGACGTCAAGGGCAGGCTCGCCCGCTATGGGCGCACCCCCGACGAACTGCTGATCAGCCCGGGCATCTTTCCGGTTCTCGGCGGCACGGAGGCGGAAGCCAAAGAAAATTACGACTATATCCAATCGCTGGTTCACCCCTCGATCGCCTGGAACATCCTGTCGCGCCACTACAAGGGCGTCGATCTCTCAGGCTATTCGCTCGACGATCCGGCACCGCCGCTGCCTGAGAATACCGAGCTCAACAAGAGCCGCCTGAAGCTCGTCACCGATCTGGTATCGCGCAACAATCTGACGCTGCGCGAATTCTACCTGGCAGTCGCGACCGCGCGCGGACACCGCACGGTCGTCGGCACGCCAGAGCAGGTGGCAGACGCGATGCAGGAATGGTTCGACTACGGCGCGGCGGACGCCTTCAACATCATGCCGCCGATCCTGCCGACGGGACTGACAGACTTCGTCGATCAGGTCGTTCCGATCCTGCGCGAGCGAGGCCTGTTCCGTGAGGACTACGAAGGCACGACGCTGCGCGAAAACCTCGGTCTTCGCCGTCCACCGAATGCGCTGGCGCTAAAGGCGCGACAGGGCGAAGCGGTGCGAGCCGCCGGATAAGCCTTGCCCCAAGAAATGTGAGATGGGCGGGCATAGCAAGGGAGCCCGGCCACCCTATCCTTCGTCTTCGTCGTTCAATCACAAAGAAGTGCAGGCGCATCGCATGAGCAGCAATCCGGAATTCCTCTGGTATATCCCCAATGCCGTCAAGCCCGGCCATCGCGGCGATTCCACGGCCGAAGACCACAACAGCCTGGAAACACTGACCAGCCATGCCAAGGCTCTGGAAGAGCACGGCTGGAAGGGTGCTCTCATCGGCACCGGCTGGGGTCGCCCGGATACCTTCACACTTGCCACCGCGCTTGCGGCACGCACCACCACCTTCGAGCCGCTGATCGCCATCCGCCCCGGCTACTGGCGGCCGGCGAATTTCGCGTCGGCAGCGGCCTCGCTTGACCATCTCACCGGCGGCCGCGTGCGCGTCAACATCGTCTCGGGCAAAGACAATCTTGCCGCCTATGGCGACAGCGAGGGCGACCAGGCGCACCGCTACGGCCGCACCAAGGAATTCATGCGACTGGTGCGAAAACTATGGACCGAAGAGAACGTTACCTATTCCGGCGAGCACTTCGGGGTCACCGAATCCACGGTCGTTCCCCGCATCGAGGCCCTCGGCGAGCGCCGTCATCCGAAGCTCTATTTCGGCGGTGCATCGGAAGCAGCCGAGCGCGTATCGGCCACGGAAGCCGATGTCCAGCTCTTCTGGGGTGAGCCGCTTGATGGCGTGCGGGAACGGATCGAGCGCCTGAAGCGGCTGAGCCGGGACCTCGACCGCGATCTGCCGCCGCTTCAATTCGGGCTGAGGATAACGACGCTGGTGCGCGACACCACAGAAGAGGCCTGGGCCGACGCCGAGGCGAAGGTCGCCGAAATGGCGAAGAACGCCGGTGCCGGCTGGCACGACCACCAGCGGGCGGTCGCTGTCGGCCAGCAGCGCCTACTCGATCTTCATCAGCGCGGCGAAGTGCTCGACGACAATCTCTATACCACGCCCGGCAAATTCGGCGGCGGAGGGGCGGGCACGACCTGGCTGGTCGGCTCCGCCGCAGATGTCGCCCGCTCGCTGCGCAAATACCAGGAGCTCGGCATCAGCCATTTCGTGCTCTCCGACACGCCCTATCTTTCGGAGATCAAACGGCAGGGCGCACAGCTGCTGCCCTTGCTCAATGCCGCATAACGGTGCGCGACAAGCATATCTCCGTCACCGTTAATCGGGCTACACGAGACGCAACGAAAAACAGGCCCGTCGGGCCTGTTTCCGGGTCAGTCGGGCGCCTCAATGGGCGCCAGCACCTCCGCCGCCTTGCGGCTTCCTGGTGAAAAGCAGGGCAATTGCTGCCAGCACCAGCACCACACCGATGACAGCAAATGTATCGCTGAAGCCCATGATCAATGCCTGGCGCTTGACGATCTGACCGAGGGCGACGATCGCCTTCTGCGATGCGACGGCCGGGTCGGTGACACCGTGCTGCGTGAAATAGCCCGACAGTTGGGTCAGGCGATCACGCACCTCATCACGGGTCAGCGTAATCGACTGGCCGATGATGTTCGAATGGAACTGCTCGCGCTTGGTCAGGATCGTGCCGAGCGAAGCCGTTCCGACCGCACCGCCGAGATTGCGCAGCATGTTGGTCAGACCCGAGGCTGCGGCGGCATCGGCGGCCGCGATACCGGCCGTGGTGATGGCGGTGATCGGGGTCAGCACCAGGGCCTGGCCGATGGCGCGCACGATATTCGGGATCAAGAACTGGTCACCGGCATTGTTGGCCGAGAGCGTGATGTTCATGAAGCAGCTGATTGCGAAGATCGAGATACCGAGAAAGCCGATATAGCGAGCATCAAAGCGCTTCATCAAAACAGGCACGAGCGGGATGAGCAAGAGCTGCGGCAGGCCGGTCCAGGCAAGCACGTTACCGATCTGCTCGGCATTGTAGCGCTGCACCTGGCCGAGATATTGCGGCAGGATATAGACGGTGCCGAAGAGCGCCACGCCAACCAGCACATTGACCAGCACGCCGATGCCGAAATTGCGCTGGGTGAGCAGGCTCAGCTTTACGAGCGGCTTCTTGACGGTCAGCTCGATCCAGATGAAGGCGGCCAGGAAGACGAAGGCGACGATGGCGAGCTTGACGATGAAGGGCGATGAGAACCAGTCGTCCTTGTTGCCTTCCTCCAGCACGGTCTGCAGGGCGGAAAGGCCGATGGCCATGGTGACGATGCCGGCCCAGTCGCCTTCCTTTAGAAGATGCAGCTGCATCGGCTGCTTTTCGAGCGTCAGCGCGAGAGCCGCCGCCATGATGAGGCTCGGGATGGTGTTGATGAAGAAAATCGTCTGCCATCCGTAATTTTCCGTCAGGTAACCGCCGATCGTCGGGCCGATGGCCGGGGCGAAGGTAACCGACAGAGCAAAGACGGCAAGGCCGAGCGGCTGCTGGTTCTTCGGCAGCTTGGTCAGCACCATGGTGAAGGCCATGGGGATCAAGACGCCGCCGGCAAAACCCTGAAGGCCGCGCAGCAGGATCATAGTGCCCAAATCATGCGCGAAGGCGCAGGCCATGGAGAAGAGCGGGAACAGGATGGAATTGACGAGGATATAACGGCGGAACGAGAAGACATTGCTGAAATAGGCCGTCAGCGGAATGACGACGATCTCACCGATCAGATAGGAAGTGGAGATCCAGGCGCCATTATCGACGCCTGTGCCGATGCCGCCCTCGATATCGAGAAGCGAGGCATTGGTGATCTGGATATTGAGGATCGCCATGAAGGCGCCGATCATACCGGCGAGAACGGCGATCCATTCCCTGGTACTGGCCTTGCTGCTGGCGCCCGGCTGCGGGATGGCGCCGGCTGTTGTTGCGATACTGGACATGACACGGATCTCCTGCCCTTTCGCTTAGTTGCTGCCGGCATCGGCTTTGATGTCGATGCTCGGCTGGACGGACATGCCGGGGCGCAGGTCGCCCTTTTCGGCGGCATCGCCATCAAGCACGATCTTCACCGGGATGCGCTGAACGACCTTGGTGAAGTTGCCGGTGGCGTTGTCGGGCGGCAGCAGCGCGAATTCCTGGCCGCTCGCCGGCGACAGGCTATCGACATGGCCGCGATAGGTGCGACCCGGGAACATATCGACCTCGATATCAACAGGCTGGCCTGCACGGACATCGGTCAGCTGCGTTTCCTTGTAGTTGGCGACGATATAGGCCGCCGTTGTCGGCACCACTGCCATCAGCTGGGTGCCGGCCTGGACATATTGGCCGACGCGCAGCGTGCGGTTGCCGATCGTGCCGTCGACAGGCGCGACGATCGTCGCATAGGAGAGGTTGAGCTCGGCCTGATGCGCGACGGCCTGGTCATGGGCAAGTGTCGCCCTGGCCTGTGCAAGCTCGGCGTTCAGAAGCTCGACCTGCTTGGTTGCGGCATCGAGGGCAGCACTGTCGCGTACGATCGTTGCTTGGGCGGCGGCGATTGCCGAGGCTGCCTGCTGGGCGGTCTGGACCGGCGCATAGCCGTTGGTAGCGAGGTTCGTATAGCGCTTGTTGTTCTGCTCCGCGAAGGTCTCGTTGGCCCGGTCAACGTCGAGCGTGGCACGGGCAGCCGCAATGGTCGACTGCTGGATATCGAGCGAAGCCTGCTTGGCGCTGACGGTGGCGTCAGCAGCGGCGACGTCGGCTTTCGCCTGATCGAGCGCGGTGCGGAAATCGCGGTCATCGATGCGGGCAAGCGGCTGGCCGGCTTTCACCGTTTCATTGTCGCTGACGAGGACCTCGGAAAGATAACCCGAGACCTTCGGTGCGACGGTGGTGCTGTCTGCCTTGACATAGGCATCGTCAGTCGAGACCTCGAAGCGGCCGACCGTCCAGTAATTGTGCCCGTAATAGGCGGCTGCGGCGATGATGGCGATGGCAGCCACACCAATCAGCAGGGAGCGGCCACCGCGCTTGCGGGCCGGTGCTTCTGCGGTCGGAGCGGTGACGGCGGGCTCAGTGACAGGCGGCATCTTGCCGGCATCGAGGGTCGTGGGCGTGGCTTCCGCTGCCGTTTTGCTGACCGACGCATCGGCTGGGGCGGCATTGTTGTTCAGGGCATGCAGCTTGTTGACGGACATCGTCACTCTCCTGGTGGAAGGTCGCTGTCGTCTCGGCCGCGGCCTTGAAATCTGGCTCAAGTCCAATTTAGGAAACTTGCTGTTTTCCAAAATATGAGTTAAAAAAGGGAAGTCAACAAGAATTTGGAAAATTGAGATGGTCCAAAATCACAAAATCGAGAAGAAGCCGCGCGGCAGGCCGCAGGTGCGTTGCGACGAGGATACGCGCGGCGTGCTTATCGAGGCCGCTAACAGGCAGTTTCACGAGAACGGTTATGCCGCGGTGAGCATTGCCGCGATTGCCCAGGAAGCCGGCGTTTCGACGAAGACGCTCTATCGTCTGTTCCCGACGAAGGCAGATCTGTTTTCCGAAATGGTCTCGGATCGGACCGGGCGTTTCCTGCTGGCGCTCGATCCTGGTACGCTGGCGACGGCCGGGCTCCGCCAGGGGTTGGAGCGCATGCTGATGGCCTATGGCATGCTGACGCTTTCGCAGGATACGATCACGATTACCCGTCTCGTCATTGGCGAATCCGACCGCTTCCCCGAACTTGCCACCTCCTTCTACGAAAAGGCGATCGTCCGAACCAACACGTCGATGGAAAACTGGCTGAGCCGTCAGGTGGAACGCGGGCTGATCAAGCTTGAAGACCCGCACGCCGCTTGCGGCATGTTGCGGGGCATGATGATCATGGAACCCCAGCGCGCCGCCATGCTGCGCCAGCTGCCCGCACCCAACATCGAGGAGATCGCCGCAAGGGCAAGAATGTGCGCGGATATCTTTCTAAAGGGATGCTCTGTTTAGGGACATGGGAAATGCGGGTCTGAATGCAGGCTTCCCCAGAACACGGCGCGGCAGTTCCTACCCCTGAAAATCGTCTCGCTGTCATCTACGCAAGTGACCGCCCACCGTCAAATACAAGACCCGACGAGGAGGAAGGATGACGAACGCATCGTCATTGCCAATCGTCCCGATCACGGTGTTGTTGCTCCTCGTCCTCATGCTCATTTGATCCGGCTTGGATATATGCTGCCGGGCGCGTCCGATCGCGTTGTGTCCTCTGTTCTCTGAGAGGTCTCTCCTCCCGCGCTCAATGGCGGTCTGTTTGCTTTAGCCAGATCGCAAGCATAACCCCGTGGGAAACTGTTGCGCACTCATCCTTTCGGATGGCCGTCGATGTGCCAAATTGCTATTGCCGCGGGCCTTGGCCATGATGGGCCACAAGGGACGGACAAGCCATGCAGTCACGCAGAGATATCGCAGACCGGGCGATCGCCCGGGCCCGAGCCCGCGGGCTGCCGATCGACACCGACCCGCAAATTCTTGCGCTCATCGACCAGTGGGCCGAAGGGGCAATCGACGCAGCCGAGATGCGCCGACGCTACTGCGTGCGGCTCGCCGAACGGGCCGAAGCAAGTCGAATGAGACTAAAGAAACAACCGAGCAATGCCGGCGAGGCCGATTGGCCGGTGTTTCCACTTGACGACACGACAGATACTGCCGACAAACCCGGTCCTGAGTTCGAATAGTCGGGCTCGAAAATCAGGAAGAAGAACGCGCATGCGCACGCCGAGACGCCCCGCTAACCCGCATGAAGCGGCCGAGGCCCTGTTCAAACCCGTCAAGAGATCAGCGACACCAGCCGTCGAGCGGCCCGCTCTGCCGAACGCGAAGGAGCTTGTGACCTTGAAGCTCGACAGCGAGGTTCTCGCCCATTTCCAGGCCGGCGGTCCAGGTTGGCAGGACCGCATCAACGACGCGTTGCGGGCAGCCATTCTCAACAAGGACTGACCGCACCTTGGTGACGACGCGTCGGTGCCTTTTTTAGAGAACCGCCGCAAAATCGCGACGGTACCCAAAGCGAATTTCCGCGACGCGTCAGGCCGCCAGAACCCCCGCCTTTTTCGCCGTCCAGGTGGCGATCACGTCCATCAGCGTTGGCGACAGGCAATCGTAAGGCTCAAGTCCAACGTCCTTGAGATGCGACCGCACGACGACCATCTTCCCAGGGTCGTATCCGCTTTCGATAATGGACGATACGAAGGCCGCAAAGCCCGGTCCTGCCCAGCCTTTTTCCTGGAACCGTTCGGGGTGGACGAAGGAAAGTCCCTGGAAAGCATGATCGCGCTCGACTGGCCCGTACATGTGAACCCCGCAATCCTTGCAGGCATGGCGCTGGATCAGCGCGGACGCGTCGACGACCGCCAGCTTGTTTCCATTCTCCAGAACCTCGACGTTCTGCGTCGGAGTCACGGCAACCACCGAAAAGACCGCACCCTTCGGCTTCCAACATTTCGTGCAGCCACAGGCATGGTTATGGGCGATATCGCCCTTGATGCGGACTTTGACCGGGTTGCTCGCGCAGTTGCACACGAGCGTGCCCCCGACAAATGACGCATCGGTCGCCCGGTATCCGGAATCCACGATCGGGTGGATCGCTACATTGTTCATGCGTTGTCTCCTTCCCTTCCTGGGCCGAGGCGGGATGCCGCGGCCAAGCCCTGTGTCATCGCGCAGATCACTAGACGGGGAGCGCGAGATTTATTGCCTCATCGGGTGAGTATATCACCACGTCGCCGATATCGTCCGCTCCTCTGAGCGGTCGACGCGGTCAACATTCCTCTTTGCCGTGCAAAGCGCGTTGTTCCACTCGTCGGCTTTCGCCGTTTCTTGTCATTTGATGTCGGCTACGTGTCGACTGACGAATTTATGTCAACAGCGGGCCGACAAACTCAAGCGGAAAAATTGCATTGCCGCCAACCCGATTTTCTGGCCCAATGCCGCTTATGCGAGCGAAAGGGACTTAACCGACTGACGAGACTGAGGTCGCGACCTTCCCCAAATATGTGGAAGCCCTCGACATCGCGCAGCGAAAGAATACCCGCCTGCAGCGGCGCTGCGCACTGACGCCGACATCAAGGTGATCGTCAAGCGCGACAAGGCATCTGCTACCGCAGTCAAGGCCGGCAGCCACCCGGCGATGTCGAAGGCAAACAAGGAGTTCCATATGGCAGTCGCCTACGCCGGCAAGAACCAGTATCTTGCATCGTTCTATGACAAGCTGCTCTCCCAGGGCCAGCGCATGCTGCATCTGAACTTCGAGTATCTGGAACGAACGCGCGAACGCTCTCTCTTGACCGACGAGCACAGCCTGATGCTTGAAGCGATCCGGGATCGGAACGTCGATCTTGCCGATGAACTGGCTCACGCAGATACGTGGCAATTCCAGGACAATTTCATCAACTTCATGCGAGAAAACTATACGACCGACGTGACGCTCGGACCTCTCAGGGCTGCGGAGTAGGCCATGACAATCACAAGCATCGGCTTCGTCGGAACGGGGGCCATCAGCGAGGCTATGGTGCGCGGTCTTCTCGCCGAACCGGCCTTCGCATCACAGGTCTATCTCTCCCCTCGCAACCCCGACACGGCGGGTCGGCTTGCATCCAAATTCCATGCAGTCGCGGTCGCGTCGGACAACCAGACGGTCGTCGATCGCAGTGACATCGTCGTACTGGCGATACGCCCGCAGATCGCCCGGGAGGTCGTCGGCGATCTCGTCTTTCGGGACGGTCAGTCAGTGATCAGCCTCGTCGCGGCGACCGAGAGGCAGACCCTGCTGGACTGGATCGGAGCAGACGTGCATCTGGTCCAGGCAATCCCGCTGCCCTTCGTCGCCGGAAGGCAGGGCGTCACTGCGATCTATCCTCCCGACACGAGCGTCGCGGCGCTCTTCGATACCCTTGGCAGTGCCGTGCAATGCGCATCGAGGAAGGAATACGATCTTCTTGCCGCCGCGAGCGCGCTGATGTCGACCTACTTCGGCGTGATGGAAATCACAACCGCATGGCTCGAGGAGAATGGGTTGGAGAAATCGAAGGCGAAGGCCTATCTCGCGCCTCTCTTCGAAAGCTTGGCAAGGCGGACTAGCGAGAACTCGGGGGAGGATTTCTCCGACCTAAGCCGCGAGTTTGCCACCAAGGGGGGGCTCAACGAACAGGTTCTAACAGACTTCGAGACCATGGGTGGACGCTTCGCCCTGCATACAGCACTCGACCGGGTGCTCGCGCGCATCGAGGGTCAATCCTAGAAAGTCGGCGGTGTGCAGGCGCTGATAACCTCACAGGGCACCGGGCCGACGCATCTGAAGCGATGCGGGCGTCGGCTCTCGAAATAGTAAGCGTCCCCTGGACCAAGGATCCGACGCTCGTTGTCGACCGTGACTTCCAGCCTTCCGGAAAGGACGATCCCGCCTTCCTCCCCCTCGTGGACGAGCGCAACCTTCCCGGTGTCGGCGCCGGGCTGATAACATTCCCTCAACATCTGCAGACTTCGGCCGAACATGCTCTCGCCGACCTGCCGGTAGGAGATTCCTCCCTTGCCGATCTCGACCAGTTCCTCCGCAGCATAGAACGCCTTCCTCGGCGCCTCCGGCTTGAGAGCGAAGAATTCCGCCAGCCCGATCGGTATCCCATCCAGGATGCGCTTCAACGCACCCACCGAAGGATTCGAGCTGTTCGATTCGATCAATGAAATCGTCGAGTTCGGAACTCCGGTCTTCTTCGCCAGTTCACGCTGGGACATGTTATGGGCGGTGCGCACGTGGCGCAGGCGATTTCCAATATCGATAGACATGAGCGTTGTTCTTGTTGTTCAGAATAGCTAAAATCCTAGATTCGAAATGCCGTTTTTTCAATGGGTTATATCAGAGAAGAAAAGGGCTTGTTCGGTCATGGAAATACCTGAAGTGTTCGTCGAGCCGAAGGAGAGCACAATGGATCAGATCAACATGACGAACGCGCCCATACTCGATAACTTCTGGATGCCGTTCACGGCAAACAGGCAGTTCAAAGCCGCACCGCGTCTCCTCGCATCTGCCGAGGGCATGTACTACACCGACGTCGACGGCAACCGCGTTCTCGACGGAACAGCGGGCCTCTGGTGCTGCAACGCCGGCCACGGGCGCAAGAAAATCTCCCGGGCGGTGGAACGCCAGCTCTCGACGATGGACTTTGCCCCGACATTCCAGATGGGGCATCCGATCGCCTTCGACTTTGCCGCCAAGTTGGCGAAGATTGCCCCCGGTGGTGCCGACGCCAAGCTCGATCGTGTCTTTTTCACGGGCTCCGGATCGGAATCGGTCGACACTGCCTTGAAAATCGCGATCGCCTATCAGCGGGCAATCGGCCAGGGCAGCCGAACGCGCCTTATCGGCCGCGAGAAGGGCTATCACGGCGTCGGCTTCGGCGGCATTTCAGTCGGCGGCCTCGTCAACAATCGCCGGATGTTTCCGCAGATTCCCGCCGATCACATGCGTCATACGCTCGACGTAGAGCGCAACGCATTCTCGAAAGGTCTGCCGGAACACGGCGTCGAACTCGCCGACGATCTCGAACGTCTCGTCCAGCTACACGGTGCCGAAACCATCGCCGCCGTGATTGTCGAGCCGATGTCCGGCTCGGCGGGCGTCATCCTTCCTCCAAAGGGATATCTGCAGAAACTGCGCGCAACCGCCGACAAGTATGGCATCCTGCTGATCTTCGATGAGGTGATCACCGGGTTCGGCCGTCTCGGAACGCCGTTCGCAACAGACTATTTTGGCGTAGTTCCTGATCTCGTCACGACGGCAAAAGGCCTGACGAACGGCACGATCCCGATGGGCGCCGTATTCGCCAGCCGGAAGATCTACGACGGCCTCATGGCCGGTCCGGAAAACGCGATCGAGCTCTTCCACGGCTACACCTATTCCGGCCACCCGGTCGCATGCGCCGCGGGCATTGCGACCCTCGACATCTATGAGGAAGAAGGATTGCTGACCCGCGCTGCGGATCTTGCGGACTACTGGCAGGATGCATTGCATTCACTGAAGGACCATCCTCACGTTGTCGACATCCGCAACCTTGGCCTTGTCGGTGCGGTGGAACTCGCGCCTCGCGACGGAGCGCCGGGAACGCGGGCCTACGACGTCTTTATCGACTGCTTCAAGAAGGGGCTGCTGATCCGCGTGACCGGCGACATCATCGCGCTCTCTCCGCCGCTGATCGTCGAGAAGAGCGAGATCGACACGATCGTCTCCACGATCGGCGACGCACTGAGCCGCGCGGCTTGATTTCGATTGCGGCGGGGTCGGCGACCGGCCTCGCCGCAAGCAGCACATGCATGCCGCTACGCCCCGCAGTGTGCGTGGAGCGCCGAGCGTTCGATGGCAGATCAGGTGTTTCTTGCCTCGTCGGCTGTCCGCGCGCGCTCTCGCGTGCCGGAAACGATAATCTCCAGCACTTCATGCTCGTCGGTATTCCTGATGTAGCGATCGCCGACATATTCACCGCGCTTGAGCACCATGACGCGATCACCCACGGCAAAGATATCGACCAGGCGGTGTGAGATGATGATCTGGGCGACGCCCTGCTTCTTCAGTTCCAGCATGGTTTCGAGCAGCCGTTCCGTCGCCATCACGGAAAGGTTGGCGGTCGGCTCGTCGAGGATCACGACGCGCGGCTCGAACGAGATTGCGCGGGCGATCGCGACGGATTGCTGGCGGCCGCCCGACAGGCTTTCGACCTTCTGATAGACGGAGTTCACGTCGACCTTGAGCCGTTTCAGCACGCTGTCGGCTTCCGCATACATCTTCCGCCTGTTAACGAAAGGGCCTATGAGCGGCCAGCGGCCAAGGAAGATGTTCTGGCCGACATCCATGTTGCCGCAGAGCGCGAAATCCTGGTAGATCATCTCGATGCCGACGCTGCGGCTCTCATGCGGGCTCTTGAAGCGCACCGTCTGCCCGGCAACGAGGATGTCACCCGCATCGCGCTGATAAGCACCGGTCAGGATCTTCATGAGCGTCGATTTGCCGGCGGAGTTGTCGCCGACCAGGCCGAGAATCTCGCCGGGATAAAGCGTCAGATCGACCTTGCGAAGCGCCTGCACAGCCCCGAAGGCTTTTTCGATGCTCCGCATTTCCACGATCGGCGCAGATGGTGTCTCGTCAGCCATGATTGCTGTCCCCTCTTGGCGCGCCTCTTCTCAGCCGGGTTCGCAGGCGCCCGAAAATATTGGCCTGGCGCACCCATATATCGATCAGCACCGCGACGATGAGGATGACGCCGATAAAGACGTTGATCCAGTGCTGCGGCATGGTGAACCCCTGGACATTGAGTTGAAGCAGTGCGCGCACGAGCGTGATGACGGCGGCACCCGCAAGCGAGCCGATCATCGTGCCGTAACCGCCGAAGATCGATCCGCCGCCGATGATGACGGAAGCGATCGCATCGAGCTCGCGAAACTGGCCGGCGACCGGGTTGAAGCTGCGGAAGTAGGCAACGTTGATGATCCCGGCCATGGTGGCGCAGAGCGCCGACAGCATGAGCGCGATGAAGCGCACGCGGTTCGTGTTGATACCGGCATAGGCCGCGGCGCGCACGTTGCCGCCAGCCGCACAGACCTTCAGCCCGAACGGCGTATAGGCAAGCACGATACCGGCGATCACGGCGATGAAAAACATCCAGATCGTCTGGATGCTGACGACCTCGGCCACCGAGCGAATGATCCCCGGCGGCAATGCAAGGCCGAAATGCAGGAGAATATCATTCACCTTGCGTCCGAGCAGGTTATAGCCCTCGGGCCAGCCGGTCAGCTGTTGTCCCGCGACGAACCAGGCGGCAAGCCCGCGGGCAATGTAGAACATGCCGAGCGTGGCGATGAAGGCAGGCAGTTTGAAGCCGACGACGACCATGGCGTTGACGGCGCCGGCAGTCATCCCCGCAAACAGGCCCATCGCAACGGCAGTGAGCGGGTCGGCGCCGAGCACCTTCAGGAAATAGGCCGCGGTGCTGCCGGCAAGGGCAAGCACCGCGCCGACGGAGAGATCGATATCGCCGGCTGCGATGACATAGGTGAGCCCGACCGCGATGAGGGCGAGTTCCGTATAGTTGAGCAGGATCGCAAAGGTGTTGGGCAGGTTCCACCAATAGTCCGGCCTCAGCACGAGGCCCGTCAGCCACAACACGACGGTCAGAATGATGGCAAGTGCGTCGCGGCGGGCGAGAAACCTGCCGAGCCCGGTGGCAGACAGCGCCATGTCGGCCGCCATCGCCCCCTTGGTCTGGACACCCTCGATCGCCACGCCACCCATCTCGTAGGCCGGCGGCGGTGGCCGGCCTCTGAGCCAGGCCCATAGCCGGCCCGCAACCTGGCGCCTGATAAGAATGGGCTCGATCAGCACGGCGATGACGAGAAGCAGACCCAGGAAAACCAGCACGGCGCCTGCCGGCAGGGTGAACTTGGCGCCGACTGCGAAGCTTTCACCGTCGATCACGACGGTGCGCGTGATCGGCCATCCCTCGCGCAGCACCTTGTCGATCAGCACGACGACCGCAGCACCGAGGCAAGATCCGATGACACGCCCGCGCCCGCCAAGGATCGATGCTCCGCCGATGACGACGGATGCGATGACGGTGAGTTCCCAGCTGACACCATAGAGAGGGGTGACACCCTTGTCCTGTGCGGCCGACAGGAGAGCTGCAAGGGTCGCGCAAAGCGAGGAGAGCAGATAGGCGCGAATGCRCACCCAGCGTGAGCGAATGCCGGCATAGACCGCCGCCTGCTCGTTTCCGCCGGTGGCGAAAGTCTCATAGCCCCAGCGGGTCTTGGCAAGCACAGTGGCCCCAACTATGGCGATCAGGAAGAAGATCGCGATCTGGTTGTTGAAGCCGAGGATATTCGTCTCGCCGAGATGGAAGAACAGCGGATGGTCTTTCGCCTTGTCGGAGTAATAGATTGCCTGACCATGCGTCAGCGCCAGCACGAAGCCACGACCGATGAAGAGGATCGTCAGCGTCGCGATGAAGGCCGGCACTTTCAGGACGGTGACCAGCACGCCGTTGATCAGGCCGATCGCTGTGCCGAGCAGCACGCAGAGGATCACCGACTGGATCACGCCGAAATCGAGAAAGCTCGGGGCAAAGAGCCTGGCGAAGACGACGGCGATGAGACCGTAGGTCGAACCGACCGAAAGATCGAGATCCCTGTTGACGATGACGAAAGTCATTCCGACCGCGATGATCCCCACACGGGACGTATCGCGCAGAAGCGCATGAAGGGCCTCTGTCGATCCGAAAAAGGCCGGATTGACGAGGGCTCCGCCGAAATAGAGCAGTGCAAGAAACATGAGGAGCCCCGCCTCCCAGCCGCCGACGAGCTGGGGCGGCGCACGGCCGAGCGATGTCGTCGTGGCTAGCTCCATGAGTTTCTACCGACCGATCCTTGCCTTCGCGTGGCGGGACGGCTCGCGCCCTCCCGCCTTAATTTCAGGCGTCCTAGACGAAATCAGTTCTCGAAGCGCTTGCCGACCTTGGCGACGTTATCCTTCGTCACCAGCTGGGCACGCGTGTCGAGATTGGCAGCTGAGATACCGCGATCGATCTGGAGATAAAGCTGCATGACAGGCCAGAAGCCCTGCAGGAAGGGCTGCTGGCCGAGCGAGCCGGTCAGGTTCCCCGCTGCGATGCCTTCCTGTTGTGCCGGGCCGAGATCGAAACCATAAGCGCACAACTTGCCGGTCTTCCCCATCTGGGCAACCGCCTTGACGAGCGGCGGCGTAAAGACGTTGTTGGCTGTGAAGGCGCCGACCACGTCACCGCGGGACTCGAAGAGCGAAACAAGTGCGTTGACGGGGTCGTTCGGGTTCGTGTCGATGCCGACATTCTCCGGACCGGCGTCAACCTTGAAGGCATCGAGCTTGCCGGCGTCCTTCAACGTCTTGACGATGGCATTGAAGGCGGCGGTGACACGGTTGTTCACCTCGATATTGCCCATCGCGGTGGAGGACGGCAGCACGATCGAACCGCTGGTCGCGCCACTGGCAAGCACGCAATTGGCGAGCGCCTCGCCGCCGATTGCCGCCGCCGACGCATCCTGGCCGGTGTGGCTGATCGCGCTCCGGTGCAGAATGGTACCGTCGAACGAGTTGGTCGTCGCGATCGGGATGCCAGCCGCCTCGGCAGCCTTGACGATGTCGTTATAGGCCCCGACCTGCGGCGTCGTCATGATGATGCCGTCGATGGTCGGGTCCTGAATGATCTGGTTCAGGATCTCGAGCTCGCGGGCGGGGTCGTCCACCGGCGATTCCGAACCGAGCAGCAATATCTTGGCGCCGATCATATTGCCGGCAACGGTCGCGCCGACATAAACAGGGTCAAAGAAGCCATTGCCTGCCGTGTGCGTGACGATCGCGAAGGTCAGATGACCGTCAGCCGAATGGAAATCCTTCGTGCCGGGGGCCTCTTTTGCGGCTTCCTCGAAGTTGTAGCCGCCAACCGCTTTCTCGACGCCGCCCGACTGCGCAAATGCATGCGAAACGCCGAGCGACAGTATCGCGGCCGATGCCGCGTAGAACAATACCCGCCTCATGATTGGTCCTCCCTTGTAACCAAGGGAGGAAAGCCGTTCGAGCGCAATGTATCGAGAGTGGGGCCGAAGGCTTATCCTCCCATTTGCTAATATTCTGCGCAATTCTGTTTCAAGTAAACAGTAATCCCATCGTGCTTGCGAATTTGTTCGCTATGGAAGAGCCCGCAGATCAACCAAGCCAATTGACGAAGGCGACAGCATTACTCGCTCAATATCTCAAGCAGCAGGCTGCCTAAAGGCGGAGACTATATGTCCCTCTCCGCGCCAGGAATATTTGGAACAGAGCCATCCTGCCCATGACTGGGCGGTCGAAGAACTCGCACGGAAGATGGGAGCTTCTCGATCCGGTTTTGCCGAACGCTTCACCAGGGCAGTTGGAGAGACGCCTGCTTGCTATGTCGCCCGAATGCGCATGCATCAAACGCATCAGTGGCTGAGCGAAGGAGAGCGTGTCGGCGCGATTGCCGAACGATTCGGCTATGAATCCGAGGTCTCGTTCAGCCGCGCATTCAAGCGCATCATCGGCGCTCCGCCTGTAACATTTCGCTCGCGTGCCGATCCGCGCCCCGGGTCAACTCGCATCCTGAATAACGACCGACGGACTGCGTATGGAACAGCACTCGCCCTACTGCGATTTCACCAGTCCCGAGAAACCGGCGACGGCCAGAAGGCTGAGCGCCCAGCCAATCACCGACTGGAAGAAATAGTAATTCAAGGTGAAGGTGCCGTTTGGTTTCAGGGAGTCCGGCCGCCAGTATTCCTTTTGCCCGATCGACGCTACCGGCAGGAGAACATCCAGCGAATACATCAGTGCATTGAATTCCGGGTAGCTTGCTGCCTCCGGCTGATTGCGAAAGCAGGTGAGCTGGTTCTGACCGACCTCGGCACGTCCGGTCAGATCCTGTCCGGCATTTGGCATGAAGCGGGTTTCGGTTCGTTGCAGATCGCACATCGTCCATTCGGGGGAGCGCAGCACGACCGGGCTGTTTGGTTTCATCGCGCCGCCTCGGTAGGCAATCGCAAAGACCCCGGTACCGATCGCCCAGAAGAGCATCAGCCAGACCAGCGCCAGGAGAGGCTGCCGCCCGTAGCGCAGCGTCACCGCGAGAATGGCGTCCATAACCGCCAGGACGACCCTCAAGGCGGGGTTTTTGGCACGCGCCCGACGTGCCTTTCGCTGCAGCCGCTCCTTGGTGATGAGGACAGCGCGGGCTTCCTCGTCATGGCCCATTTCCCTCAGGACCTTCGACAGTTGCTCGTAGGGCTGAGGCCAGAAGTCCGCCTTCCAGCGTTCAGGGGTTTGGCGTGCCAGCCAGTCAAGGCGGCTTTCCGCGTCCGCAGGACCACCGATGAAAGCACCATACCGGCAGCGGTTTAGAAGCAGGTCGCCGGTTTTCGGCCAGCTCGCCGGCTCATCATCAATCGCACCGATCGTCGTGGCCGTCAGGTCGAGCGTGCCCTCAACACACGCGTTCTGTCGCAAAAAGAACGCGCCGTCGATTGTGGTTCGATTGAGCCTCAATGCGTAGCCCCCCGGCTGCGAAAGTGAGGCCGACGTGCAATCAATGTCGCCACCGAAACGGGCACCGAGCAGACGCGTCTCACCGACAATGGTCGTCCCTCTTAAAGCGAGGTCCCCTGCTGCCACAATCCCGTCACCGTTCAGCACGACTTCGCCCGGCCGCTCCAAGCGAGCGCCGACCGCGTTGACATCGCCACCAAGGCGGACCGCAGAAAGATTGAGGCCACCGCGCACATCGGCACCGCGCAACAGGATGCCGCCGCCGGTTTCCAATCCATCGGCGTCGAGCGCGATCCCGTCAGGCGAAGCAATCGAGACGCCATCCGCTTCAATGCTGCCACCGATACGCGCGCCCGGGAGCCGGATTTCGCCAGTTACGATCGCGGCGCGAAGCGAGAGGCAACCGCGTGCTTCGAGCCTATCAGCCTGCAGTCCGGGCAAGGCCGAGCCGTCCAGGAACAGATTGTCGATAATGGCGGAGCGCAATATGGGCGAAGCTTCGAAATGGCAGTCCTTAAGGCCAATGTCGCGAGGAATTCTGCACCCCTCGAGGTCAAGGATACCGGTTATCCATGCTCCAGTCAGCCTCAGCCCTTTTTCATGGAGACGGTATCCATCGCTACCGAGGATGAGATAGCGCAAAACATCCGCCCGCACAGTTCGCTCGGGATCTTCGTCTTCCGGGCGTAGGCCATCGCCCAACCGATCGAAGTCGCCCGTCTGCAGATGTGCAACCACCTTCTCTTCCGCCAAGCTGAGTGGGCGATAATCAGCAAGGCTAGGTGCGACGGGAACGACAGATCCCGATTGCGGGGCTTTCTCGTTCATGAAACCGGCATCCGTTTGGATCGGGCTACATCTATTGCTCCGAAACGGCGCTGCAGAGGAGTAACCGTGCCTGATCTGTGCATCATCTGACCGGCTTGAGAGGCGTGAAAATTCATAACATCGTTCCCTCCAACACGACGCCTACGCTAATCTTCGCCGGTGATCGTGTCGCCAATCAAATAGGTCGATCGATGTGACACACAGCATGTTCCGGATGTAAGCCTGACGTGCAGCGTGATTGATTTCGCCGTTTTGGATACGGGTCAAGAGATGGCACAAAAATGCGCGGGGATGCGACGGCATATCGGACCCCAAGCATAGTTTCTGGATTCAGTGCCGATCACAGCCCGATGCAGCCGATGCTAATGTGACGTCAAGACCCACCAAGCTCGTGGTGACCGGCAAAACGCCGGATCGAAATCGGCCCGTGGGGGGAGATGCATGAACTTAACCCCGCCTACCCAGACTGCACGCCACCACTCCACTCGAACCCATCGAAAGCCTGCGCGATGCCAGAAAATCGAGCAACACTCCAACCACGCCCATCGGGATTGTCACAGGGCCTGATCCTTCTCTCGGGTTTCCTGTTTGTCGTCTGGCTGGTGGTCAATTCATCTATGGAGGCCCCAATCGTGGCCGTCGGCGCGCTGGTATCTTTGGTCCTGGCATCGATTTTCATGCGTCGCGGCGATGTCTGGAAAATCACGGTAACGCCTGCCAAGGTCCTGCATTTCATTGCCTATACCGGCGTTTTCCTGGTTGAGCTGGTAAAGGCGAATATGAACATGCTGCGCTACGTTTACGCGCCGCGTATCATTATTCGTCCAGGGATCGTCAAGGTGAAGATGCCGCTCAAGTCGCCGATCGGTCGGCTGGCTCTTGCCAATTCAATCGCGCTTACGCCCGGCTCGCTTGTCATGGATCTCAAAGGAGATGCCCTCTTCATTCATTGGCTTGACGTAAAGACCACCGACCCGGAGGAAGCAAGCCAGATGATCATCGGCCCTTTCGAAAAGCACCTGGGGGCGGTATTTGGCTGAGATTATCCTGCAGATTGCCGTGGTTCTGATCTTCTTCAGCATCGTTTTTGGCGTGCTGCGGCTGATAATCGGCCGCACGGCGATTGATCGTGTGGTGGCGATCGACATGCTGACCGTTGTCACAATCTCGTTGATAGCGCTCTACGCCCACATATCGGGCCGCTTTGTCTATATCGACGTTGCTCTTGTCTACGGACTGCTCAGCTTTCTGGCGGTTCTTGCCATTGCCGGCTTCCTGGAAAAAGGGCCGTAGCCGCCATGCTCGAGATGCTGATCCTGTTGGTTTGTGGCAGCATTCTGGTAAGCGGAGTGCTGGCCGTCTTGCTCACCAATCTGATGGCGGCGATGGTCAGCGCGGGTCTTGCAAGCCTGTTTGCGGCAGCATCTTATGTGCTCCTGGCCGCGCCTGATGTCGCCATGGCCGAAGCCGCGATCGGCTCGGGCCTGGCAACGCTGATCTTCCTTTATGCGATCCGCAAGACCAGAGGCGGAGGACCTGTCGATGAATGAGTTGGTCGGCAGTCTGACGATCCTCGTTGGGGCGTTCTTCCTCTTTTCCGCGGGTGTCGGCCTGCTGCGCATGCCCGATGTCTTCACCCGCATTCAAGCGGGCACCAAGGCCTCGACCTTGGGCAATATTCTCGTTCTAGCCGGACTTGGCGTCTATCATCCGGACTGGTCGTTGAAGCTGTTGATCATCGCCTACTTCGTGCTGATGACCAATCCGCTGTCGTCACATGCGCTGTCGCGGGCAGCGCATGCAATCCGCACGCCGATGGCGGCTGCGACCATCGTTGACGCCCTGCGTGACGAGAACGACGGCGCCGGCAAAGAGGGCTCGGCATGAGGCGCGCGTTTAGCCTGCTCGGCGTGCTGATATTCGGCATCGTCTTCGCTTCACTCGTCAGCAACTATGACGAGCGCCAGACGCTTTCGGCACTGGCGGTGCACTATCTGACCGAGGTCCCCGCCAATCTTGGTGCGCCAAACGTCGTGACCGGAATTCTGATTACCTTTCGCGGGTTTGATACGCTCGGCGAAGTCGCGGTACTGTTCATGGTGGCGGCAAGTGTCGGCCTGCTGCTTGCGAGTGACACGGGCGAGAAGACACTTTCCCGCAACAGCGGATCCGATGGTACCGGACACGGTCCGAGCGAACTGGTGCGCAACGGTGCAGAGGTTGTCCTTCCGCTGATATTCCTCTTCGGCGCCTATGTCATCATGAATGGTCACCTGTCGGCCGGCGGTGGTTTTCAGGGGGGCGCAGTCGTTGCCTCCGGTGTCATGCTCCTAATGCTCGCCTATCCCCCCGGATCGATTAACCACGGCTTTCTCAGCACAACGGAATCGCTTGCAGGCGTGTTTTACGTCCTGATCGGCATCGTCGGCATCGCCTTCGGCAGCGGCTTTCTCGACAGCCATATTCTACCGCGGGGCAATTTTGGGACGCTGTTCAGTGCCGGGGCGATCCCGCTGATTTCGGCTCTGCTGGGCATCAAGGTCGGCGCGGAACTGAGTGTCATTATCGACCGGTTTCGCAGCTAGACGAGATGGGGAGCGCCATGGGGCTGCCGATATCACACATACTTCTGGCCACGGGATTTCTTCTCATCCTCATTGGTTTCTGGGGGATGCTGAGGCATCGCAACATCCTTCGCATCATCATCGGCTTTTCGCTGATCGACACCGGCATGCACATGGTCCTCGTGGCGACCGGATATGTCACCGGTGGGACCGCGCCGATTGTCGACGAAGCGCTCAACGCATCCGATGCGGCCAAGCACGCCGTCGACCCGATTCCGGCCGCGCTCGTCGTGACGGCCATTGTCATCGGCTTTTCGGTGACCGCAATCATGCTGTCCTTCGCGATCAGACTCCACGCCGTGAGGAAAACACTCTCGATCGACGCGCTGACGGAGTCCAAATGGTAGACAGCCTTCTGCAGCCGCTGAACATTTTCCTGCTTGGCCTTGGTGGAGGATTTCTCATCCCCCTGCTCTATCGCATCGCCAAGCCATTGCCGGCGATCGGTTTTGTCGTGGCGCTTCTAGGAATGACCGTCATTTCATGCGTCTGCCTTTGGCGTATCCACAATGGCGGGCCGACCTTCGAGATCCTGACCGCCGGCAGCGTCCCGCCGTTCTCGATCAATCTGCGTTTTGGTCCGTGGGAGGGTTTTTTCTCGGTTTGCGTCAATGTTTTCGCGCTTCTCGGCGCTTGGCACCTCTGGCAGCGACTGCGCTCAAACTATTCGACGCTTCTGCTCTACCTGATCCTGATCATGGGCATCAACGGGATGGTGATGACGCGCGACCTCTTCAACCAATTCGTTTTCCTGGAGATCATGTCGATCGGCACCTATGGGCTTCTTGGACTGGAGCGGACCCCCGCAGCGCTTGCAGCCAGCTTCAAGTACATCATGGCGACGGTGCTCGCCTCCTCATTCTTTCTTTTGGGTGCCGGGCTCCTCTACCATGTGACCGGCACACTCAATATCGACGAGATGATCGCCAACCGGGCGGCGATATTCGGCCCGATCGGGGCGACTGCACTGCTGTTCGTGCTTACCTGTCTCGTACTCGAGCTGAAGCCGTTCCCTGCCAACGGTTGGGGGCTCGACGTCTACGAGACGGCCCATAGCGGCATCGCGGCACTTTCCTCCGTCGGAGTGTCGACCGGCGTATTCTTTGCTCTTTTCAAGCTGCTGCCGCTTTTTGACGATCATCTGGGCATTCTCGCTGTCTCGGGCGGCATAACCTTCCTGTTCTCCAATCTCGTCGGACTCAGGCAGACAAGCGTGCAACGAATGCTCGGCTATTCCTCGATCGCACAGATGGGACTTCTGGTACTGGCACTTGCGCTGCTCCATCAGCTCAAAGCCGAGCAGTCACTGCCGCTGGTTGTCGGGGGGCTCTTCGTCAATCATCTACTGGCCAAGGCCGGCCTGTTCTGGCTTGCCGGCATCGTCGAGCGCACCCAGGTCGACGGGTGGTCCGAGATTGCCGGAAATCGTCTTTTGCTCTCGATCCTTGCAGTGTTCTTGGTCGCTATTTCCGGGTTGCCTCCATTCCCAGGATTCTGGGCGAAATGGGAGCTCGTGATGCAGGCTGCGGCTGGCGAGCGATCTGTCTGGATAGCCGTCATCCTGGTCGGATCGCTGCTTGAGGCAGCCTATATGTTCCGCTGGTTCAAGCAGGCGACGCGACCGCCGTCGAGCTCGACACACACCAGCTTTCTGACCGGTCCCCCTGCCTCGTTCAGCCTTGATCCGTCCAGGTTGGTTCCGGTGGTGGCCAGCGCTGTTTTGCTGTTTGTGAGCGGCTACGTGGCGGCAGTTTTTGCGGGCGCAGTGTCGCTATGGCTTGTCGCACCCCTTTGTGTCGGTGGCGTTCTTTGCCTTCTCGATGGCCTTCCCGGTAGGATCAAGTGCGCATTGACACTGGCGGCGGTGCTGGTTGTCGGAGCGTGGATCACTGCCGACCTCGAAGGTTTGCCTCGATTATTTGCCGCACTTCTTCTTGCCGGCGGTCTGGTCATTGCTTTTGCCAGTCTCTATCGCACCGATCCTCGCCGAGGCTTCTATCCAATGATGGCGATCCTGCTTTTGTCGATCGCCAGTCTGTTACGCGCCGCTACCAGCCTGGAGTTTTTCTTCCATTGGGAAATCATCACTCTCTCTTCCTATTTCCTGATCGCACAACGGCCCGGTGCTCACTCCTACGTGCTGCAGTTCCTGCTTTTTTCCCTGGTATCGGCCTTTTGCCTGCTCGCAGGCTTCGGCATTGCCACCGATGCCAACGGCAGCACCGCACTTTCGGCGTTCGCCACGGCCGGCCCGGATGCGGCACCTGCCTTCATGTTCCTCGCGATCGGCTTTCTGATCAAGGCCGGCGCGGTTGGCGTCCATGTCTGGCTGCCCGGCGCTTATGCCGAGGCCGACGATGACCTGTCGGCAATGCTTTCCGCCGTGATCAGCAAGGTGGCGGTCTTCGGATTGTTCATGGTGACATACCTCGCCATTCGCTCCGACGTCGGGCTCGAGATGGCGCACGTGATGGGTTGGATCGGACTTCTGACGACCATTGCTGGGGCTGTTATGGCTTTCCAGCAAACCGATCTGAAACGAATGCTCGGCTATTCCAGCATGAGCCAGATCGGCTACATCATCACTGCGATTGCGTTGATGAGCCATCTCGGCTGGGTCACGGCCTTCTACCTTGTTGCCAATCACCTGATGGTCAAGGGCGTCCTCTTTCTTGCAGCCGCGGCCGTCATCTTGCGTACCAATACCAGGTTGTTCGATGAGACCGGTGGCCTCGCCAGAGAAATGCCGCTCACCTTTGCTTGCGTGATTGTTGCACTTGTCTCGATGTCCGGTCTGCCGCCGCTTGCCGGCTTCGGCGGTAAATGGCTGCTGCTGAGCGCGATGATGGACAGGGGCTGGTATGGTCTCGCGATCGTTGGCGTTCTCGCGACTTTCATCGGTTTTCTATACATGTTCAGATTTGGCTATTCGATCTTCCTTGGTCCGCTAAGGCCCGCAGCTGCGGCGGAGGCGCCCTTGCCGCTTCTGGTCGCGCAGTTCGTTCTGATCCTCGCAATTATCTTGCTGTCGTTCTTTCCGAAACTGGTAATGGACCCCGTGTCTGCCGCGATCGATCCCTATTTCGCCTCAACGCTGGTCTGGCAGGGTATGTCGCTTGAGACCATCTATGGCTACTGGAATCCTGTCCCTGTGATGGCGGTCACTGTCGCGATCACAGTGGTCCTCTTCGGGGGCTTCGTATTGGTCTATCGAACCGGGCACGGGCGCTCCATTCCCGTGAGCACGGCGCATTTTTACGCCTTCTATCGATCGGCGTTTGCTCCACTCGTCACCCCAATTGCAAACTTTATCTGGGATGGAATCTGCGATCTGACGGTCGGCGCGGCGGGACTAGTGCGAAGGGTCTACACGGGCAACGGCCAGACATACGTGCTCTATGTGCTCTATTATGCAATCGCGATCTATCTGCTGGGGACTTTCAGGCTTCCAATCTGATGTGCCAACAGCAGGCCAACAATCTTGCCCTCACGGCCGCTATTGGCTGGCGGCTGCCTGTGCGATCCCACCCAGAATGCGGCTCGGAAGGAAAATTATCAGTGATGCAGCACCCTCGATCACCGATGCGCCGTCGGCGAGCATTGTCTGGCTGGCAGGTCCCTGTTCCTCTCTAAGTACACTGCGTATCAAGGCATCGTTGTTGACCACGTCCATCAGTGTCGGTGAACTGGCAAAGACGCTGTGCCGGCCGCCATCAATATCAGAGACATCGATAACCGCGATCTCTCTCTTTTGAAGGACGGCGACGTCGGAGCCGCTGCCGACACGCGGGTGGCCACCCGCCAATCGCCGGGAAAATCCGAGAGCGCGATCGCGCTGTGAGACGATGATTGCAAACGGTCGCGGGATGTCACCAATGTCGTCGATCTGGCTCAGGAAGACGTCGACATCGATATCAGGCGCGGCGAGAACCACGCCACCCAGGCGCTTCAACGTGCTGGTGCGTCCCCTGAGGGCGAGATCGCGCAAAGCTTCCGTGACGACATAGGCGCCCATGGAATGGCCAACCACAATGATTCTCTTCGCATTGGTCTCTGCCGCGATCTCGATCGTCTCGGCAAGTCCTCGCCGGCCAACAAGGGCGCTGTCGCGATCAAAGACGTAAAGCGGGATCGATGCTCCTGACGGCCAGGCGTAATGCAGCGAGACCGACTTGATACCGTAGTCATAGCTGATTTGGGCGTTGCGGAAGACGCTGTCGGCGAAGTTGTTGTTGTATCCGTGGACGAAAATGAAGATCTCGCGATTTTCCGGCGAGCGTTGCGCGAGCGCGACATTTAGCTGCCTGATGAAATCCTGCCGCTCGGCAATCGGCTGATAGGTCCGCGCTGAAAAATGCCTGCTTGGATCAGGGCTCCGTCCGCTTTTCTCGACGCGGCCGGCAACGTGGTTTTGCGGGATACCAATGTCTAGTTTCGCAAAATTCAACGTCTTCGACCGCTCGGCCGAATATGGCAGGGAAAGATTGTTGGATCGGGTACGCGTGGTCGCGACGTAGATCGGAACGATTGCCCGCGGTTCTGCTCCTGACGATGATGCGATTGGAAGGCCAAGCACCGCGCGTGGTCCGCCACAGCCGACGAGAGCCAACAGAATGATCACAATGACGGACAATCGAATTGAGGACACGGGCTCGATCTAGTTCCCTGGGAAGCCGTTAAAATCGTTCAACAAGAAAGACAATCGGTTCGGATCGCTCACGCTGGCCACACGCATGAGGCGAAGCACTTCCTTGTTCTAAGCTATCCGCAGCGGGTGCGGTAGATGAATTCCAGTTGTTACTTGCAGTAGTCAGATTTCCGTGTCGGTCGGGCGACAAAAAATGATGCTGAACGACTTGCATCGATAATGATCCTCGCGGCCACAGACTGCCAAAATCTGGACTCCAGGCATGTTTGCGGGATTCTATGCTGATCACTTCGCTTCTTGAACCGCTCTATAGTTCCCAACCAGAGCGCTGCGCCTTCGGTTCCGGAGATTGCGTAAGCCGAGCCGAACGTTAAAGGGAGCACGATCACTTTAGTCCCAACTCAGGACTTCTACCGTTCGCGTTGATCACTGACACAGATCGATTGATGTGTGATGGGCGTAGATTTCCAATGCCCCGTCACGCATCAAGCCCGACCAAATGCGTATATCTCATTGAACCGATGTCATTTTTACAGCTGTCTGCGCATCGAAAAACGCCATCGCGCCGGTAGGTATTCGGGGGAACCGTCCATGAAGATGCATCTGGCTGCTTCGAAAGCCCGCGCACTGTTTGGCGTGTCGGTCGCTATACTGACAGGCTTCCTCCTGGCAGGTTGCCGAGACGAGGAGGAGGCTTCAGAGCGTCCACCTAGACCGGTCAGAACGGTGGCCGTTTCATTCAACCCGGAGGATACTTACGGGTCGCTCGTCGGCGAGATCCGGCCGCGCACAGAAACCAGCTTCAGCTTCCGGCAGGGTGGCGAGGTTCGCGAGCGCGACGTCGAGATTGGCGACCTCGTGAAAGTAGACACTGTTCTCGCCCGCCTTGATACCGAGGACGCGCAGGACGCAATGCGAAAGGCCGAAGCAAATCTCTTTGCGGCGCAGGCTCAATCCCAGAACGCAGAGACCGAGCGCGCGCGTCAGCAGCAGCTTTACCCACGCACATCCACCCGTCAGGCTTTCGATGCAGCGACCGCCCAGGCGAGTATGGCACAGGCTGGCGTAGACGCGGCACAAGCGGGTCTGAGGATAGCGCAGACCAATCTTGATAACCGCGTCCTGAAGGCAAATGCCGCAGGCGTCGTTACCGCTATCGGAGGTGAAGTAGGACAGATCGTCGGCGGCGGACAAATGGTGGTGCGCGTTGCACAGCTTGGAACACGTGATGCCGTCTTCCAGGTTCCCGAAGCCACGATCCAGACGACCGGAGGCGATGCCCGCGTCGACGTGCAGCTTCTCAGCAATCCGAGCATCAAGGCGACTGGAACGGTTCGAGAGATTTCGCCGACCGCTGATCCGATCACCCGCAACTTTACGGTCCGTATCGGGCTTGATAGCGCGCCGGACGAATTCCGCTTCGGAAGCGCCGTGCGTGGCAGCATCCGGCTTTCCGGTGAGCCGGCGGCGCGGCTGCCGATAACGGCATTGTTCAGCCAAGGAAACGAAAGTGCCGTCTGGGTTGTCGATGCGGTCAGCAAGACGACAAAGCTTGTCCCGGTCGAGGTGCATCGCTTCGACACGAAGGATTTCCTTGTGACCAGGGGCCTTTCAAGCGGAGACAATGTGGTGATTGCCGGGGTGCAGCAACTGCGTCCCGGCATGCCCGTTCGCTTGCTTGAAGGAAGCGTCGAATGAAGGAGGGCTTCAATCTATCGGGCTGGGCGATCCAGCGACAGAGCCTTGTCATTTTCCTCGTGGTTCTAAGCGCCATAGCGGGCATTCTTGCCTACATCAATCTGGGACGCGACGAGGACCCGGAGTTCACCTTCAAGACAATGATCGTATCGGCCGGATGGCCGGGCGGGACGATCGAGCAGACCACTGATCAGATCACCGACCGTCTGGAAAGGACGCTTGAAGAAGTGCCTCATCTCGACAGTCTGCGCAGCCTGACAACGGCCGGACAATCGATCGTCTATGTCACGCTCGACGATTCCACGCCGCCCGATCAGGTCGGAGAATCCTGGTACCAGGCCCGCAAGAAAGTCGGAGACATGATATCGACGCTGCCGGCAGGCGTGCGCGGCCCTTTCTTCAACGATGACTTCGGCGACACCTTTGGCATAATCTATGGCTTCACATCCGATGGCTTTACCGATCGCGAAGTCCGCGATTGGGCCTACGAAACCCGTACCCGGCTGCTCAAGATCGATAATATCGGAAAAGTCCAGCTTATCGGGACCCAGGACGAGACGATCTACATCGAATTCTCAACCGGGCGGCTTGCAAGCCTCGGCCTCAGTGCCGCGACAGTGATCGGAACCATACAGGCGCAGAACGCCGTCCTGCCTGCAGGTCTCATCACCTCGGCGCAGGATCGAACAATTCTTCAGGTTTCCGGCAGTCTCGCCGACGAGGCAACCCTCCGGCAGCTGAACATTCCAACCGCATCCGGCTTTGTGCGCCTCGGAGATATTGCCAGCGTCGTGCGCGGAACGGTGGATCCACCCCAGCCACGATTCCGCATCAAGGGTAAATCGGCTATCGGTATCGCCATCTCCATGGCGTCAGGAGGCGACATTCTGCAGCTTGGCCAGAATATCGAAGCGACGATGCAGAAGCTTGAGGACGATCTGCCCATTGGCATCAACCTCACACACGTCGCGAGCCAGCCTGCGGTCGTCAAGACAGCGATCCGGGGTTTCACAACCTCGCTCGGTCAAGCTGTCGTCATCGTTCTTGGTGTGAGTTTCCTGGCTCTCGGGATACGAGCCGGCATCGCGGTTGCGGTGTCAATCCCGCTTGTTCTTGCCCTAACCTTCCTGTTCATGGACATCACCGGCATTGCCCTACAGCGCGTATCGCTGGGAGCATTGATCATCGCGCTGACGCTGATGATCGATGACACGATGGTGACCGTCGAGACGATGATGGCGAAGCTTGAGCAGGGTTACGAGCGGGTTCAGGCCGCGTCCCACGCCTATACGTCAACAGCATTTCCGATGCTGGCCGGCACGCTGGTAACGATTGCCGGCTTCATTCCTGTCGGTTTTGCAAGCAGCTCTTCGGGCGAGTATGCGCGATCCCTTTTTCTGGTGATCGGCTTCGCGCTCATCGTGTCGTGGCTGGTGGCGGTATTGTTGACACCGATCGTTGGTCTTGCCGTCCTCAAATCAGGGGCTGCAACGGGTCCGAAGGAGGATGGAGCACTCATCCGCGGCTTCAAGAACCTCTTGTATGCCTGCATGCGAATGCGCCTCTTGGTCGTGCTTGCCACCGTCGCTTTGTTTGTGGCAGCTCTCCTTGGATCGTCCGCCATGAAACGGCAGTTCTTTCCGGCGTCCGACAGGCCGGAGCTTATCCTGCAGCTAACCCTGCCGCAGAGCGCGTCGCAGGAGGCAACCGCTGTCGAAGTCTCGAAAGCGGAAGAAGTTCTTGCCGCTGACGAGGATGTGGCCGACTGGAGTTTTTATATCGGCTCCGATCCGGTTCGTTTCTATTTGTCGATGGACCTGCAGGCTCCAGCACCGTCCCGTGCCCAGGCGGTGGTGATCGCCAAGAGCGTTGGCGTGCGTGAGGCGCTGCAGGCACGCTTGCAAAAGGCACTCGACGAGAAATTACCCGATATCATCGTGCGCGTTTCACCGCTGGAAATGGGACCGCCGGTCGGCTGGCCCGTTCAGTATCGCGTCAGCGGACCTGATATTCCCGGCGTGCGGAATGTCGCCTGGCAGGTCGCCGATGCCATCAGCAAGGTTCCCGGCGTCGTTCAGTCGAACCTCGACTGGAGTGAACCGGTTCGAAAAATCGTCATCAATGTCGATCAGGATCGTGCCCGACTGGTGGGTCTCAATTCCTCTGTGATCGCCCAGACGCTGTTTGCCACGGCATCGGGAATTCCGATCACACAGGTTCGAGACTCGATCTACCTCATCAATGTGGTAGCCAGAGCGGCTGCCGACGAGCGCGTCGATATCAGCACCATCCGCACGCTGCAGATCCCGGTCGGCCCCAACAATACGGTGCCCCTCTCCAGCATCGCCACGATCGACTATCAGACCACGCAGCCTGTGATCTGGCGTCGCGATGGCTCGACGACCATCACCGTTCAGGCAGATACCGCCGAAGGCGTGCTGGCGGCCGGTGTCGTCGAGGCCGCCGCCGCCAAGATCGACGAGCTGCGCAAGGCCAACCCGCGCTATCCGATCGAGGTTGGTGGTGCAGTCGAAGGTGCAGAAGAAGGGCTCGCGTCAGTTGTTGAGATGCTTCCAGTGATGGCAGTCATCATCCTGATCGTGCTGATGTTTCAGCTGCAGAGCGTACAGCGACTGCTTCTGGTCATCAGCGTTGTGCCTCTGGGGCTGATCGGCGTGGTGCTGATCATGCTGATAACCAATACGCCGGTGGGTTTCATCGCCGTTCTGGGGATGATTGCCCTCATCGGTATGATCACCCGAAATTCCGTGGTGCTCATCGACCAGATCGACCTTGCCATTGAAGAAAAAGGCCGGACGTGGCGCAGTGTGATTGATGTTACCGCCCAGCGTCTGCGACCGGTCTTTCTGACCGCGGGATCGACCGTACTCGGAATGCTACCAATCATCCGCGATCCCTTCTGGTCACCCCTTGCCTTTACCGTCATCGGCGGTCTGGTGGTCGCCGCGGCGCTGACACTGATCTTCCTGCCGGTGCTCTACGTCCTGTGGTTTCGCATTCCGGCCAAAGCCAAAACCGAGAATATCGAAACCTCAGCAACGAGACCGGCCGCCGCTGGGGGGTGAGAGCTCTCCAGCCGCAACCATCCTGGAACCCAAGAATGACCAACATTTCCAATCCGACACAAGCAGGTCTCATATAGGAGGAGTAGGCATGTCTACCTTGATTGCAATTGTTTATCCTACCGAAGCCAAAGCCGAAGAAGTGCGTCAGCGCTTGTTCGCAATGCAGAAGGAATACCTGATCAAAGTCGGGGATGCCGTGATCGCGACGAAGACCGAAGGCGGAAAGATCAAATTGAATCAGCTGGTCAACACCACGGCCGCCGGTGCTGCATCGGGCAGCTTCTGGGGCTTGCTGATCGGTGTCCTGTTTCTCAATCCACTTTTGGGCGTAGCCATGGGTGCCGCATCCGGTGCGATCGGCGGAGCTCTGACGGACGTAGGTATAAACGACGTCTTCATGAAGGATCTCGCCGCCAATCTTGAGCCGGGTAAAGGAGCCTTGTTCGTGCTGATCCAGGAGATGACAGCAGATAAGGTGCTGAAGGAAATATCCTCTTATGGCGGCGTCGTGCTCAAGACCTCGCTCGACGAGACGAAGGAGCAGGTTTTGCGTGACGCGTTGCAAAAGGCAACCGCCGTTAGCTAGTGCAGTCGTGAGGTGTATCTGGCGCCTTTACATGACAGGGCAGACGACTGACTGCCGGGTCTCAAAGAGGGCCTTTCTTAGTGCATTCCTGTGCGAGACCAAGCTCCGCCACTATCAGCCGGAGCTTGGAAATTAGATCAATATTCAAGGGGCGAGTATGCAGGAAGCCAGCGGCAGTCGCATGATCGGTTCGGTAACAGCCGGTATTCTTGTGCTTGCTTTGCTCTATGTCGCCCAATCGATCTTCGCACCGCTCATCTTTTCCTTGTTCGTCATTGCCCTGGTCTGGCCGTGCCAGGCGGCCTTGCAGTGCTGGCTTCCAAAGCTTGTTGCCCTTCTCATCACGCTGATCGTCACCATGGTTATTATTGTGGCCATCGGGTCTTCGGTGGCATGGGGGTTTGGCAAGCTAGGGCAATGGCTGTTCGTTAACGCGGACCGTTTCCAGGCGGTCTATGTCGACTGGACAAATTGGCTGGAAGGGCACGGCGTTGCAGTCGCGGGTCCCTTGGCCGACCGCTTCGATGTTGCCTGGTTGGTGCGGTTTGTGCAGGGGATGGCCGGCCGCGTAAACAGCTTCGCCGGTTTCGCACTGCTGGTCTTTATCTTCGTCATGCTCGGCCTGCTCGAGGTCGAGGACTTCAACAGACGGCTTGTCGCGCCCGCAGCCCAACCCCATGGAATACGCATCCTGACGGCCAATCGCGTGATTGGTGCAAAGCTGCGTCGTTTCATGATCGTGCGGACGTTTGCCAGTATCCTGACCGGGTTGGTGGTCTGGCTTTTTGCGCTGGGCGCGGGGCTTGAACTTGCCACCGCTTGGGGTGCAATTGCTTTCGCGCTCAATTACATCCCTTTCCTCGGGCCGTTTGTCGCAACCGCGCTTCCAACGCTGTTTGCAATTGCCCAATTCGACAACTGGCAGACGGCAGTCCTCATTTTCGCGAGCCTGAACGTCATCCAATTCATCATCGGGAGCTATTTGGAGCCACGGCTTACCGGTGCCTCGCTGGCAATATCCCCCTTCGCCGTTATTTTCGCAGTCTTTTTCTGGAGCTTCATGTGGGGCATATCGGGGGCCTTCATCGGCGTGCCTATCCTGATCGCGTTCATTGTCTATTGCGCAGGCACACCATCTGGAAAGTGGGTCGCAACGCTACTGTCGGGCGGTTCTAAGGCAGACGCGGACGATGGATCATGAAGCAGGATCTCCAGCGTGTACGGATATACGTTAGGGCACGCTAAATCAACCTGACAACGCTATAAACGACGACGCCAGACGCTTGTGCATCTGACGGTTGAGAAAAGACGTCGAAAGGAGTAGATTGCGGCGGGGAGGGATATCGAGTGACACGGCAGCTTTGACGCAAGACAGAGACGAAGGCTGAAGAACCAGCTTTCGCCACGCAAAGTGGTCTCGCTTCAGCCGCTGGCAAACCACTACGCATCATTCAGACATCATCCGACCCTCTCTCTTGGGGCCAAGAGGAGAGTAAGAATGAATTGCATAACCGTTCTCTCAAGCAGCCTGCCGATCAGTGCATACCTGGCACGGAATCTCAATCTCGAAAGGATCGTCGCCAGTAGGATAAGTCGGCATGACGGCGACAATATGGTTACCGGGCAAACGGCGCCAGACGGTGCCGTCTTGCCTCCGGTCAACTGGAGGTGACGCGATGACAACCGAAGACGTCATGACGTATGCCAGATTGCCGGAACGGCAACTGGACCACGCGAACCTTGCGAGCTTGGATTGCGAGGCAGTTGATACGATGCCGGAGGAAGGCAGACCTTCGTTCCTGCCTTCCTTTGAATTTTCGACCGAGGGGCTGTCGCGACCGGATCAGTTTGGAGCATGGCATGATAGCTTCGCACCTATGCTCGAGCTTTCTGACACCGATCCAATGACGGCCAACTTTAGCGGGCGGCAGGAGCTTTGGGACCTTGGCAGTTTTGTACTTGCTAGGATCAGCACTGACAGCCTGGCTTTTTCCAGCCTTCCAGGACATGTTCGGCGAGATCCGGTCGACCACTGGACGATGACAGTCTTGCTGTCCGGGAAAATTAGCACTGAAACGGCAAGACACGGGTTTTCCGCCGGTTTAGGTGAAGTGCAGATCCATTCGCTTGGTCGCTCTTTCACCGGCGTCGTCGATAAAAGCGAGATGCTTATACTGTTCGTGCCACGAGATCTTTCTCTCGAAACGGCGGCCACGCTTGGCTCGGCCGAATTCTCGACGCTTGGGACAGGCATGGGACGACTGTTCTCTGACTATCTGATTGACGTGGGCAATCGCCTGCCAATGTTAGCCCAGGCTGACCTGCCTGGGCTGGCCGCAGCCACACGGGCAATGATCCTTGCCTGCGTTTCACCATCCGCAGACCATATCAAGGCGGCAGAAGGGCCGATTGCCAATGTGCTTCTCGAAAGGGCGCGGCAGCTGGTGCAATGCCGGTTACTCGACCCAAAACTCGGTAGTGAATTGGTACGCCGGGAGCTCGGCATCTCGCGCACGCGGCTGTACAACTTGTTCGAGCCCTTCGGCGGGGTAATGCACTACATTCAGCATCGTCGATTGCTCAGCGCTTACGCCGCTTTAACCGACCCCAACGAGCGGCGTCTCATATTCCAGATTGCCGAAGAGCGCGGGTTTAGCGACGGCGCCGAGTTTGGCCGCGCGTTCAAGCGAGCGTTTGGCCATAGCCCGAGCGAGGTCAGGAACCGAGGTGGTGGCGGCATTCCACTTCGCCCAGACCTCGAGGATTGCCCGTCTGAGGAACGACTTGGCGTGCTACTGAGGAGGTTGCAGGGTTAGCCCTGACCGTGCACCCGGGCGAGTTGAGCACCGGCGCACACGTTTGCAAGAACGGCGTTTGCGAGCGTTCTCGATGATCCTTGCCGGCAGGTGGAGCCTTGCTCGAATTCAAGGCTTGAAGCCCGTAATTTCACCGGACAAGAAAGCCAAGAGCCGCAGCGTTGGCAAGGTCGATAAAGAAAGCCGAAACGAGAGGCAGGATGATGAACGCGATCGTTGCAGCACCATGGATTTTGGTCACTGCGGTCATATTCGCGATCGCTGTGGGGGTCGCTCCCAGTGAGATGCCGCAGAACCCGGCCGAAATGACCGCCGCCTCATAGTTGCGCCCCATAGCCGGAAACACCACGAAAAGGATATAGGCCACGGCCGCGATCGTCTGGATTGCCAGGACGATGATGAGCGCCAGCCCGAGCCCGCCTAACCCCCACAATTGCATGCTCATCAGCGACATTGCGAGAAACACATTCAACGAGAGATCTGAGATAAGTGAGAGCGCGCGGCTGCGCGTTGGCCAAGGGAGGTTCGGCGCCACGGACGGGATGGTGTTCGTCATCACAATAGCGACCAGCAAGCAGACAACGAAGAGTGGAAGATTGATGCCGGCGTCCACGATAATCTCATGCAATGCGTATCCCATGAGGATAGCGATATTGGTGACGAGGAGAACGCGCAAAAGGCCGATGTAGCTCACCTCGTCATCGTGAGTGCGGGCCGCTGTGCTTGACACACCTATTGTAAGTTCTTCGTCTTTGCGCCCGCTCAGTCGATAACGGGTGACGAGGTACTGCGCGATCGGTCCACCGATGAGACTGGCAATCACAAGACCAAGTGTGGCGCTGGCAATGCCCACTTCCAGAGCGCTCGTCAGTCCGAAACGATCGGTGATGATCGGAGCCCATGCGATGGTGGTGCCATGACCGCCAATAAGGGACGTCGATCCCAGCAATATCGCCATCCCCGGGGGAAGACCAAGCAGATTGCTGGCTCCGATGGCTATTGCGTTCTGGATGACAAGGAAGACAAGCGTGATGGCGAGGAGGATGAGAAGTGGCTTTCCGCCTGCTACAAGATCGGAAAGCCTGGCGTTCAGCCCGACGCCCGTGAAGAAGTAGAGAAGCAGCATGTCGCGTGCGGCAAGCGTAAAACTGATCTCGACGGAAAAGAATTCGTAGGCAACGAGCGTCGCCAACGCCGCGAGAAGCCCGCCGGTGACTGCTTCGGGAATGCTCCAGCGCGCCAGTGCGGGAATGACGCGATTGAGATTGGCACCAGTAAAGAAGACGAGAATTGCGATGGTAAAGGACAATAGTCCCGGAACCTGTATCAGCGACATGTGTTACCCTTGCTGATGTCGCGGCCTTGCCGCATTTGCGGTAGTAGGATCAACTGTCGGTCCAACCAGCGTCTGCCCGGACAACCGGCAGCTTAAAAGCGCCAGATCAGGGGCACGATGAATACCGAGACGACAAAGAACCAGATCAGCAACGGCAAGCCGAGTTTCCAGTAATCGTTGAAGGCATAGCCCCCCGGTCCCATCACCATCAGGTTCGTCGGTGTCGCAATGGGTGTCAGGAAGGCGCCAGCTGCTGCAACGGCCGTGCTCATAAGGACTGGACGCGGAGAAATTCCCATGGCGGCGGCCGCTGCAACACCGATCGGGATGACAATCAATGCGGTTGCGGTGTTGGAGATGAGTTGCCCCATGATTGCCGTCAGGACGAAAAGTCCGGCGAGCAGCGCAACTGGACCGGCGTCACCCACGAGGTTCACAAGATGCTCCGCCATCAGCTTCGCCGCACCTGTTTCTACCATTGCCGTCGAAAGCGGCATCATCGCCCCAACGAGAATGACAGTCGTCCAGCCCACAGCCCGATAGGCTTGCTCGACATTCATGATACCTGACAGGATGATCGCACCTGCAGCAAGCAAACCAGCCACCGCCGGCGGCACGATACCGGTGGCAAGCAGCAGAACCATCGCGATCAGGATGATAACGGCCTGACGCGCGCCAGGACCCATCGGGACCGCCTGGCGTCGGACAAGCTCGGGCGAATTGACGACCAGAATGTCGGGATCGTTCAGATGCACATCGAGCGCCTTCCACGTTCCCTGCAACAACATTGTATCGCCTGCCTGCAGGACGATGCCGCCCGCTTCCTTTGTTGCTCTGCCGGGCGATAATCCGGTGCCGGCGCGCTGGACTGCCAGAATGATCAGATCGCCGCTCTCGGTGACCATGCCGGGAAAAACTGTTTCACCGATGAGGCCGGAGCGCGGTGGGATGACGACCTCGGCAAGCCCCGAGCTGCGATTAAACAAGGTTTCCTCGCCCTGACCCGTCGCCTTGTCGTCGCGAAAGGCGAGGTGCATTTCGGCGGTGAACGCTGCGGCGACTTCGGGCTCGCCGCGCACGAGAAGATGATCGCCCTCGGCGATGACGGGCCGGCGCAGTGGACCGGCCGTTTCGCCCTCTTGAATCGCGACGATCTGCAATCCCGGATGGGCCGAAAGATCCAGATCGCTGGCGGCTTTGCCGACATAGGGTGAGCTTGGACGCACTCGCATCTGGTAGATGCCGCTTGCGAGGCCGTATTGCTCGACGAGCGTCTTGGCATGGTGACTGAAATCGGCCGGCATGGTTGCGCCGTTACGCTCGGGAAGCAGCTGCTTTCCGAAGAGAATGATGATGACCATCGTGCCTGCCAGGAGCGGAATGCCTGCAAGTGCAAATTCGAAGAAGCCGAACCCACCGACGCCTGCGTCCATGCCTGCTTCCGAAACCAGCACGTTGACCGGTGTTCCGGTCAGGGCCAGCATCGAGCCGGCATGCGCGGAAAAGACCAGCGGCATCAGCAGCTGCGACGAACTGCGCCGGAGGCGGACCGCTATGACAACCACAACCGGCAGCAGGGCGGCGACAGCGCCATTGACGCTGATCAACGCGGTCAGAAGCGATACAAGTGCCATCGTCAGGAGGAGAAGGCGTGTCCGGCTTTCCTCGCCGGCGCCGCGGATCAGCAGCTGTCCGGCCCAGGCAGTCACTCCGGTGACCTCGAGCCCGGAGCTGACGACGAAAAGAGTGGCGATGAAGATGACAGCTGGATCGCCGAAACCGCCAAGAGCTTGTCCCAGCGTCAGGACGCCGCTCGCCCACAGTGCAAGCGCCGTCAGCATGGCCACGAAGACGACCGGTAGCTTGTTCCAGACGAACAGTAAGACGGCAACGGCGATGATAGTTGCTGTGTATGCTATTGGACTCAACCGCCCTGCTCCCTCTTGCCTTTGCCCTAACCGTACAAATCAAGCAGGCCTAGCGCAGACCTCCATGAGCGCCGGGGCGACTGCGGCCGACCAAATCAACCTTCCAGAACACGTCAATCGCCGAGTGTCGCCATGAGTATGCCCAGACGGCAGCCCTTCTCGTATTCCTTGAGGTTCACATATTCCTTGATGGTGTGAATCTCGGCCTGCCCGGCGCCGATGGTGATGGTTGGTACGCCATGCTTGTCGAGCCAGTTGGCATCCAAACCCCCGTTCGAGAAGACATAGACCGGCTCGATGTCGAGCATCTGCAACGCTTTCGTCGCGCGCTTCACGATCGGCGTGTCCTTGCCCAACTCAAATGGCGGATAGGATGGCTTGTGGCTGAACGTCACCTCTGCCTTGTCGCCCTGATCGGCGGTCACTTCGCTCTGAGCTTTGGCGAACGCTTCCTTGTAGCCGTTGGCGATCTTCGTCGCGAAGGCAGCTTCAGGGCTGCGCGCTTCACCCTTGATGAAAGCGTAATCGGTCACGACGTTGGTCGCATCCCCGGCAGGCTTGTTGTCCTTGCCACCGAAAATTCCGACGTTGCTTGTGCCGCGGCCGTCCGGTTTGACAACTTTGCCGAACCAGCCGTTATGTTTTGCTTCCGCCAACGCCATGGCGCCAACCAGCGTTGCCGAAATACCCTTCTCTGGCGCCACGCCGGCATGCGACGCGCGACCTTTGATTTCGACTTCCCAGTTTTCCTGCCCAACAGCGCCGACGATAAGTTCCGCAGCCATCTGGCCATCGACATTGATGCACATAGCCGCTCCGTTGAGATCAGCAGGGTTGAGTTCCCGTGCCCCATGCAGCCCGCTCTCCTCGCGCACGGTAAACAAAAGCGTGATTGGCGGATGTGGCAGCTTGTGCTTGATCACCGTCTCGGCAACCACGACAAGAAGGGCCACTCCGGTTCGGGCATCGCCGCCAAGTGCAGTGGCACCGTCGGACACGATGCGGTCACCCTCGCGCTTCGGTTTGGCGCCCGCGCAAAGTGGCACGGTGTCAAGGTGGGTGGAAAAGAGAAGCCGTGGCCCCGGCCGCGTTCCCGGGATATCCACGATGAGATTGCCTGTTTCGGTCGGCAGCGGAATACGCTTGTTGGCATCGTCGAAGCGAATAGCCGATTCCGGGACGCCGATCTTCTTCAGGGCGTCGCAGACGGCAAGGCCGATGTTCTTCTCTTGTCCGGTGACACCTTCCACTGAGAGGAAGCGCATGAGGTGGTCTTCAGCTGCGGCGACGTCGAGAGGAATTGAGATGTTGCTCATGATGTCCATCCATTCATTCGAGTGTTTATTCGTTTACGGATTGCCGGCCTGACGTCACAGGCCCCATGGCAGCCCGAGAGCCTTCCAGACCGCAAAGAGGCCAGTCCACAGCACGAATATCAGCACGACATAAGGAAGCATCAGAGAGACGATCGTGCCGACACCAGCAGACTTGTCGTATTTCTGGGCAAAGCCGACGACCAGCGCGAAATATGCATTGAGCGGGGTGATCGCGTTCATCGGTGAATCACCGACGCGATAGGCGGCAAGCACAGCTTCCGGTTCGACGCCGAGCTTCATCAGAAGCGGGACGAAGACCGGAGCGAAGATAGCCCATTTCGCAATGGCGCCGGTGAGCAGAAGATCGATGATTGCGACCACGACGATAAAGCCGATCAGCAGTGGCAACGCGCCAATATTGGCCGCCTGCAACACGCCCGAGAGGCTGAGCGCCATAACGGTGCCGATGTTCGTATAGGTGAAATAGGCAACAAACTGGCTGAGAACGAAGAACAGGAAGATCGTGCCGCCCATGTTCTTGATCGACTTTTCGATCGCCGCGATGACCTCAGCAAGCGTTTTCAACGTACCGGCGCCGATGCCGTAGGTCCATCCGGTCACCAGGAAGATCAGCATGATGAGAGCAATCAGGCCGTTCATGAAGGGTGAGTTGCCGATGAGCTCTCCGGTATCGGGATTGCGCAAAGGCGCGCCGCTCGGGACGGTTAGTAGCAAAAAAACAACCAGAAGGCCGATCAGGCCATACAGTGCGAACCGCAAACCGCGCGATTCCTGCTCCGAAAGGGTAGCCCCCTGAGCCTGCACACCGCCTTCCGCCGCTGCCGGATCATACTCTCCAAGCCTGGGGGCGATCATGCGATCTGTGATAAAGGCAATCAGAACGGTCAGGAACAGCACCGAGGCGATGGAAAACCAAACATTGGACGCCAGACCGATTGACCGTCCCGGATCAACAAGATGCGCCGCGTCATTGGTGAATTCAACGAGCACGGCATCGAGCGGTTTGATCAGCATGTTGACCGTAAAGGCACCGGCCACGGCGGCAAAACCAAGCGCAAGACCAGCCAACGGGTGCCGCCCGACTGCCAGATAGGCAACACCGGCGAGCGGTATCAGCACGAGATAACCGGCATCTGCCGCGATACTTGCGAGGATACCGACGAAAGCCAGGATATAGGTCAACGCCCAGCTCGGGGAGACAATGACGAGCTTGCGGATCAGCGCCGTGACGAGACCGGATTCTTCGGCGACGCCCGCACCGATCATGGCAGCAATCATCAACCCGACAGCCGTGAAGCTCATGAAGTTCGGAATGAGGGATGAATATAGAAAGCGAATACCCTCCACATTCAGAAGGCTTCGGATCGATGCCGACGCCTGCTCGATCTCATGCGTATCGGGATTAATGCGCTCGTAGCTCACGCCCATTCCGAAAGCGCCAAGCACGGCTGACAAGAGGATGACGATGCCAATCAGGATCAGGAAGATGATCACAGGATGGGGAACCATGTTTCCCACTTTTTCGACGCCGTCTAGGAACCTCTGCATCGTGGTCTTTGATGCGGCATTGGCAGTGGCCATGTCTTGCCTCCAGTTGAACCGACGTCTGTCGCACCCAAAGGGGTGGTCAATAAGCTTGGCTTGGTGCGTTGCCTTAACAGTGGTCGACAGGCGAATTGGCGCGGCTCTCAATGCGTGTCCGTCGTCCGAATGGAGCGCTATGGATCCACCGCTCTTTCGTGCCGACGGCAATTAAGGCCTTTGCATGCACGGAACAAAAAGACGATATAATTCAATATACTAAGCGCTACTATTGCCTGCCCCGTTCACCATAGCCGGCCGCAACATAAGTCAAGATCAGCCCGATCATTCGGTGACGAGAATGCCGGGTCTCGCAAAAACCCAGCCGGCGTCAGGATTGCCCGCGTTGAGAATTTGTTGGCCCATAAGCCGCTCACGTGAATGACGCCGACCATGTTTCATATTCATCATCCGTCAGCGTGGGCACGCTGCGATGTAGCGCCGACCGTTGCGATCCCGAAACTCGCACTGGCCAGGACGACCGGCCACATTGCCGATCACGGCGCCGGAAGCTCCACCGATCGCAGCGCCAACGGCGGCGCCACGAACATCGTTCGTGACGACACCGCCAACCACCGCTCCCGTCGCGGCGCCAATACCCGCACCCTGTTGCGTAGGCGTGCAGCTCGCAAGCGCCAGGCTTGCCATGAAGCACAGCAGCAATCTATTCATTGTTCTCCCCTTTACGAAGCTCGACAAGTCCGAAGACGGTAGGAGAAGGGCATCCCTCGCAGTGACTATAGTGTGGCCAAGATGTCTGTGATCGGCATAGAATCCAAAAACCAAGCTCTGAGTTCAAATCTCTTGACGAAGTGGCTGGCCGATCAGGTCGGATGCATCGGAAACGAGGCCGCCGTTCTGCAAGTACGGCGTGGGCGCTTCTGACGACCCGCAGGGTATAACCGTGCCTCGATGTTGTTCTAATGTCAGGACGCTTCCCACTTCCCAGACATGCTCGAATTGGAAAGCGGTGAATCTAGCTGATTGAGCCGGTGTTGTTATGTAGCGCAAGCGCCACGGCGTCGGTCATAAAAATTATTATATTACTTTCGGTTGCATTTTGGTGCAAACCTCGCAATGATCATCCGGTGACCGGAGGTTCCAGCCATGAAGGCCAAATCGCCCACATCGATCGATGCCTATGTCGGCAGCAGAGTAAGAGCGCGCCGCAAGCTGCTCAGGTTATCGCAGGTCGGACTTGCCGAACAGATCGGCGTCACCTTCCAGCAGATCCAGAAGTATGAAAAAGGCATAAACCGCATTGGCGCGAGCAGGCTGCAAACGATCGCCAAGACATTGGGTGTACCCGTTCAATTCTTCTTCGAAAATGATACGGAGCCTGCCGCCTACAGCCTTGTCAGCAACGGCCGCGATGACGTGAATGCTTTTTTGATGTCGAAGGATGCTCAGGCACTCAACCGCGCCTTCATGGCGATCGAGAGCCCCGAGATTCGGCAGAAGCTCATTGGCCTGGCCAAGAGCCTCGCCAGGAACACGACGTCCGACATTGATGCCGTCACCCACCCAGAGGCCGGAGCCTGAGGAATTTTCGTGATCCATCTCCAGACCTTTGGCGAGTTGCGACTGACGGACGGCCTCGGCACGCCGATCCGTTATCCAGTCAAGGCTCTGGTGATGTTGGCCTATCTTTATTGCTCGCCGGATCAGCAGCGAAGCCGACAAGAGCTTGCGCGGTTCTTGTGGAACGAGACAGGAGATCATCTTGCGGATCTCAATTTGCGCAAGCTGATTTCACGCATTCGCGACACAACGTCCATAACCGACGAACAGCTACTGAGTTTCGGGCCGCCTTTCGTCGGCCTGAACAAAAACGTCCTATCGGTTGATCTCGACATATTGCGCCGGGAAGAGCAGCCGGTGGCGCAACTCGCCGTCGTCAGCGACCTGGTGCAACGTGGCTTCATTCCCGGTCTCAGCGCATCAACCAAGGCAATCGATGGATGGATCGAGCGCGAACGGCAGCTGCATTTGCTCACCCTGAGGGACATCTTCGTCAGGGCGGCGGATCATATTCGCAACGATGAGCAGCGTCGCCTTCTGCGACGCTCGGGTCTTCAACTTCTTGAAGCCTTTCCCGGTGACGATCAGATCCGCTCTATCCTTCGTGGCACGGCAGATGATCCTTCGCAAAGCCGACCGCCGGCGGCGAGAGCCGTGGCAATGGCGCGCAGTCGCATCGTCGAGCAGCAAGACGCCGGCATGCCGCAAATCATAACCACGACATCTGCGCCGCGGCTGGTACTGCTGCCCCCCGGTGCGGCTGGCCTGACACGGGAGGCGGCAATTGCCGACGCCCTTATCGAGGATGTCACGATCGAGCTCTGCGCTCTACGCAACATATCCGTCGTCGCACCCCATACGGCCGAGCAGATCCGCCGCGACTCCGACAAGGCGACCATCGTTCAGCGGCATTCGATTTCCTACCTCCTGGACACACGGCTTTCCGGAGAGGGGCTTTTTGCACAGCTCATCTATTTTCCAACCGACGAGATTTTGTGGGCAGCCCGATTTGACATGGCGGTCGAAACGCTGCCCGCACAGAGGCGCTTGATCGCCCAAAAACTTGCCGATGCCGTCTCCGGACAATTGAAGCGAAACGAAAGCATTCGCCTTCGTAACGAGGCGGATCCGCAAGCCTATCATTCCTATCTCATCGGCGCCGGCCTGCTCACCAAGCTCAGCCTGCCGGATATCCGGCGCGCACGGAAATCCTTCAAACGCGCACTGCATTTTTCTCCGGACTATGCCCCGGCTTTCACAGGCCTTTCGCGGACATTCACCAGCGAGTGGCTGTTGACTGCGCAAGGCGATCCTGCCTTGCTGCAGCTGGCGGAAGATCAGGCGCTTCGGGCGATAGAGAGGGATGCAGAATCGGCAGCCGGGCATCGAGAACTTGGCGTGACGAAGCTTTACCAGGGCGCTGTCGATGACAGTGTTGCAGCACTTGACCTCGCCGAAAGCCTCAGCCCGCATTATGCCGATGTGATCTACAGCCATGCGGACACGCTGGTCCATGCATCACGGCCGCAAGATGCACTGGAGAAAATCAAGAAAGCGATCTCGCTCAATCCGATCGCACCCGACGCCTACCTCTGGTGTGCGGCTGGGGCGAGCTACTTCCTTGAACGCTACGAAGAGGCACTCGCCTATGTCGATCGAATGAAAGACAAGGCACCGGCCTACCGCATCGCGGCCGCCAGCTGCGCGATGATCGGCGATCGAAAACGGGCACAGTTTTATCGGCAACGCGCCGAGCTCCTCAATCCTGCTTTCGAAGTCGAGAAGTGGCTCGCCCTGGTGCCCTTCAAGGAGCACTGGCAAAAAGAGCTTTACCGGGACGGTCTTTTCAAGGCCGGATTTTCAAAAACCTGAAGGAGAATATTATGGCAAAAGTTGTTGTATTGGGTGTAACAGGCGAAAAGGGACTCTGGCTCGTGGATATCGCCGCGGGCACAGTAACACCGGTGCAGGTGCCTGCCAGCGGCGATCTGGCGGTAGCCGTCAAGCAGCGCGATGCTGGCGGCGTATTCATCAAGAATGTCGATTTCGCAATTGCCGTCTCCTCGGCTGATACGGTCTTCTCCGGCCACGTGGACGGCTAAGGGGCGCGACGCTGGCCGGTTATTCCGACCTTTATTCCGACCGAACAATTGCGCCGCGGGACACATTGTCCCGCGTCGCTCCCTATTTGGAGGCGATGGGTATCACCCGCCTGTCACGACAGACCGATCTCGATTGTGTCGGTCTTCCGGTCTGGTGCGCCTTTACCCCAAACTCCCGCTCCATTGTCATCGCGCAGGGCAAGGGACTTGAGGATATCGACGCCAAAGTTTCGGCGGCGATGGAGGCTCTGGAACGCGCGGTGGCGGGCGAACCCATCACCGTCACCACGGTTTCGTCGGTACGAGAGCTCAGACGCCGGGGCGATTGCGCCGAACCGCTCGACTGCCTGATCGCAAGCGGCGAGCAGGTCGTAGGCGAAGACGAGCAATTGGCCTGGAGTCTGGCAACCGAGCTGCTTCACGACCAGCCGATTTATGTCCCGCAGGATGCCGCCGTCCTCGACCGAACGCGGCATAACCGGTTCTGGATGTCGTCGGATGGTCTTGCCTCGGGCAACACCATGGAAGAAGCAATATTCCATGGCATTCTGGAGCGCATCGAACGCGATGCCCAAGTGCTTTGGCAGATTGCCAGCGATGACAAGCGCGACGCATGCTGCGTCGATCCCAAGAGTTTTGGCGACGCCGCGCTCTCGGGCCTGATCGACAGGATCGAGGCCGCCGGGCTCGTCTTGAAACTCTTCGATATCACGAGCGATATCGGTATCCCCTGCTATACCGCGCTCGTCGCCCCATCAACGGTCAACGGCAAAGTGCCGCTCCGGTTCGTCGAGGTCACCGGCGGCAGCGGCGCTCATCCCTGGGCCGTGCGGGCGGCAATCCGCGCCGTAACGGAAGCGCTTCAGTCTAGACTGACCTATATCAGCGGCGCCCGCGACGATGTCTGGCCCGAATTGTTCACGACGCCGCTTCCGGCACAAACCCGTAGCGCATTTCTCGCCACCCCCGTTTCTGTACCTGCGGCTGGCATCATAAGACCGGCCGGGAATATATCCGTCCTGTTGCGTGAACTGCTGACGAGACTTCGCGCCAGCGGGATCGGCTCGGTGATTGCCCTTCGCCTGACGCCTGCGAACCTGCCATTTTCGGTGGTGAAGATATTCATACCCGATCTTGAGAACCCCGAGGGCAACAGGCTCCATCGTTTCGGCCAACGCGCCCTTGCAAGGGCGATGCGCTGGTGAAGGTCGTCTTCATTGGCCCGAGCTTGCCTGACGCAGCAAGCCATGCCGCTACGGATGTCGTTTTCCGGCCCCCCGCTGTTCAGGGAGATGTGTTAAGGGCGGTGGAAGAGGGCGCAAACATCATCGGTTTGGTCGATGGCGGCTTTGAAAATACCGCGCCGGTTTGGCATAAGGAAATTCTCTTCGCTCTCTCCCTCAATGTCGCGGTCCTGGGCGCCGCCAGCATGGGCGCCTTGCGCGCCGCCGAATGCCAAGCGTTTGGAATGATCGGCGTTGGCCGGATTTTCAACGACTATGTCAGTGGAACAATCGTCGATGACGCCGATGTCGCGCTTCTGCTCGAACCGATGGAATTGGGCGGCAGAGCGCTGACCGTGCCGATGGTCAATGTGAGAAGCACTTTGGACGAGATGGAAAGGCTGGAGCTCTTCGACAAAGCCTTTCGCGAGGCTCTCGAACGAACCGCCGCAAACCTGTTCTTCAAGAAGAGAAGCTGGGCACTCATCGTTTCCGCATGTGCGGCAATACCTGCATCGCAAAAGCAGTATTGGCTGGCCATGCTGAAGACCCACGCGATCGATCAGAAACGGATCGATGCCTTGGCTCTTCTCGAAGCTGTTCGCGACGCGGATGATCAGCGCGTGCCGATAAATCGCCATTGGGAATTCAGGAAAACCACGCTGTGGTCAAAACAACTGTCCCGCTCAAAGGCTTCGGTCATATTACACCCATAAGGTGTTTCACGCGTTTTTCACGCACTTTAGTACTGAACTTTCCCTATGGTCATTCCGTCATCTGGAGAATCGATATGTCGGTCATAGGGTCGGGAAAGCTTCAGCACGCAGCGGCGACAGCCATGGATGATCTTGACGAGCTCACGGCTTTGGCTCGGATGATCACCTATGCAAAGGCGGTGGCGGAAGATCTGAAGATCGAACTCGGCGCTCAGTCTCTCGACCTGGCGTTGACGGCGGTTACGCGGGAACTACGCAGGGCGACAGATGCAGATCTTCCTGGTCTGGAACCGTTGCTCGCGGATGTGAGTATCGAGCTGCACTGATCGGCGCCGCGGCTGGTGTCTGAGTCGTTGTTCGATGGAGCAGGACGTCGATGAATAGATGCAGTCAGCCGAAAGGCAGCGCCTGAACAAATCCGAGAGGCGCTTTTGCGGACTGCCAACTAGGCGGGCATTCCAACGCCCGCAGTAGTTCCTGTCAACCCACCAGATGCGCTCCCGCTCCGACTCGGTCACCTGGCTCGCTCATGACCTCAATCAGATACGATTTCCAGACCGATACTTCCCGTTACTGTCAGAGCAGCAGGCCGTCCCAGTCGAAGGGGGCGTTGGGCGCGTGTAAGTCAATCTGATGTAAAGCCACGTCAGAGATCTGATTGTGGGAAGCCTCGCTGATGCCCGCATCAGAACCTGGGGGATCGAAGACGCTGTTCGGGCCGCCGCGATCGCCATAGGTTGAATTCAGACCGTTCGCGTCAGAATCGTCGATCACAAAGTGGCGAAAGTGAAAGGCGTCATGGCTCATGTTGTCATCGACAAGATCGCTGTGACTTCCGTCAGCCTTGCCTGGCGACATCTTCACGCCTTCATGGGCGGAACCAGCCGTGGGATCTGCGGGGGTGTGCGTTGCCTCAGCGGCAATGGAATTGTGGAGGTGCGCAAGCTGGACTTGGGCCTCATCGAACGTGTGGTTATCGCTGACTGGAAACGTGTTTGCGGCCACGATCGTTGGAGATATGCTGGTCGGCGTCACATCGGTAGCAATGAAATTGTCGCGGAAAGAGCCTGAGGCAGGCCTGTCGACCTTCAGCGCGGCCTTCGACAAGTCGTCGAAGGTGTTCCCGTAAATGTCGATCCCTTCGCGAATATAGGGCAGGGTGCTGGCAGCGCTGATCGATACCCCCCAAACACCATTATGGATATGGTTGTCCGACAAAGCATAATCCCTCGCATCGCCCTCATCGCCGAGACCGATTGCGTAAGACCAGCTATAGCCGCCATATCCAGAGATATCATTACCGTGGATATCTATATTGGTGCCGGCCTGCGCGCTGATCCCAAAGCCGCCGCCGACCAGCGTATTGTTCTCGACGACGGCATTTTGCACCGTGCCGAGCACCAGCACACCCTTTGGGCTGGCAGCATTTGTCTGGTCGAGGTAATTGCCGCTGATGACAACGTTGCTACTGTGGTCCAGCTGAATGGCGTCAGCCGTCTTTCCGTGGCTGTTGGTGACGGTGTTGTTGATGAGATTGACGCCGTTGATCCTTTCGATCCACATGCCGTCACTGTTGACGTCGCTGATCCTGCTGTTTTCGACAGTGATATTCTGACCGGTCCTGAAGATGACGGAACCTGGCGCGCCTGACAGTCCAGTGTGTTCAACGTCGACGTTGCGGACCGTCCAGTTCGAAACATTGCTGCCCCAGATAGCAGCGCCCGCAGTGTCGGTGATTTTGATGTTCTCGATAGTGATGTTCGACGTATTTTGGCTGGCAATGCCGTTACCGGCAATACTGTGGATAGTGGGCGCTTCGCCCACCCCATAACTGCCGATCGTGATCGGAGCAGCAGTGCTACCGGAATATTTGAGATCGAATTGTTCGTTGAAGACGCTTCCGGCAGCAAGTAGCACACTATCGCCGGGCTGCAGTCTCAGGGACTCTATCTTGGACAATGTGGCAAAAGCCGAATTCTCGCCTGTTCCAGTATTGCTATTAGATCCTGTTGCTGAATTCACGTAGTAAACCGCCATAGTGCCTTTGCCTTTCGCGCAGCCGCTTGGGCCAGACTGCGATTGAATGGATTAGATACGACAGGACCAAATGCCAAACTAATGCGGCATTTTCGTGTCTTGATTGCATTTCCGTTTATTTAGGCGAAAATTTCTCGCTTCGATTGAATCCGTCCCGAGGAGGGGCTATCATCTGCCCGCCCACGCCGCTATAGAGCTCAAGCGAACGTCACTGGATGGCAATGATTGGTCTCATGACGATTGCCATTATTTCAGCTAAAGCCCCGTCGTGTTTGGTGGCCGGGATGCGTCTTCGCGTCAAAATAAAGTCAGATCGTCAATTTTGAGTTCACCGCGATACTGTCGCGGCGAATGAACCGGCTTGGAATGACGACGCGAAGTTCCCGTCTCTCTTCCGACTTTTCCATCCTGGCAATCAGGAATTCTGTCGCGGTCTCCCCGAGAGCCTCCATCGGTTGCTCAATCGTCGAGAGCGGAGGCGCGCAATATTCGCAGACCGGCGATCAGTCGAACGAGACAATCGACAGATCCTCGGGTACACGCCATCCCATCTTCTGAACCTTGCTCATGAAGGAGATTGCCATGTCGTCGCTCGTCGCAACGACGGCGGTCGGCTTTTCGTCGAGTCTTGCCAAGTCCTCGGCAGCCTGCAGACCCGTTTCAAATCCGAACTGGAAGGTGAATTCGCCACCTGCGCGCGTTACATGCCGTTCGGAAAGCCCCTCCTCCTGCAAGGCCTCGACGAGACCGGCATAGCGTTCGATATCGTGATAGTTGCCCGTCGGACCGGCGATGCAGAAGAAGCGGCGGTGCCCGAGCGCCAGGAGCTCACGGCCAGCCTCTTTGACAGCCTCTCTGTCCTTGGTGATGATACTTGGAACAGAAGTGTCGCTCATATCGGGCAAAAGCGAGACGATCGGCAGACCAGCCTCGGCAAGCGATCTGTTGGCGACCACCGGCAGCTGGGACGACAGGATCAGAGCCCCCTCACCGTCCCTCCGAAGGCAAGGTAAAGGATATGCCGCTCGGAACTTTCGTTGCGGTCGAGGTTGGTAATCATCAGATACGGCCTCCAGAACCTGGGGGATGATCTGGGATGCGCCATCATGCAACGAACCCGGAAGGATGATCATGATCACGTTGGATTTGCCGACGCGCAGATTGCGGGCCGCGGCGTTGGGCGTGTAGCCAAGCTGTTCGGCTGCCGGTGCAATCCTTGCCCTGGTCTTTTCGTTGGCTCGCCCCGGGTTGGCCAGAGCACGGCTGACGGTAGACGTCGCTAAGCCGGCGAGGCGCGCGCGTCGGCCATCAGGGCAGATGATCCCTCTGTGGATAGGCTCTCCACGGTTTCTTCATCATTCCATCCACTTAGCCCAGCGCTGGTTCATCGGATCACCGCTTGGCCTGACAGAAATGGGCCGCGGCGCTTTCCCGGATGCCGACCCTTCAAGCCGTTTCCTGTTCCGCAAGTGGTTCCGAAAGACCATGTGCATGGGTGCCGCAATCCATGAAAGCGGCGGCGCACGTATGGGCACCTCGCCACAAAACTCCGTCCTCAACGGCTGGAATCAGAGCTGGGACGTGCCCAATCTTCTTGTGACCGACGCCAGTGCCTTTCCCGGTGGCGGCACGGCGGGTACCACCCTGACCGTCATGGCCCTGACCTTGCGCGCCTGCCGGAAGCCCGCGGCACAGTACCGCGGATCTGCTGACGTCTCCAAATGCGGTGAAGTGTTGGGATAACTGGAACAACGGCGAAGACTACGCCGGGCTGGCAGCGAGCGCGATCGAGTCGGCCACGTCGTTTAGCCGATCCGACAATATGGCCGTCGCCACGCGAAGATGTGCGCTTGGAAGAATGGAGAATTTGGCACCGGGATGAACCGCAATGCCTCGCGCCGCCAGCGTGACCATCGCGAAGGGTTCGGATGCGACCGGCACCCAGGCACACAGGCCGTTGCCATGTTGCACTTCGATCCCACGTTCCCTCAGAGCGTCGACCAGATCGGCCCGACGCTGGAAATAGATATCACGAGAGCGTTGCAGCGAGGCTTCCGTCACGGGATCCCGCAGAAGCCATGCGGTGGCCGCCTGAAGGATGCGGCTTGTCCAGCCGGCGCTGAAGCTGCGGTAGGACTGGATCTGTTCGACGATCGCCCGCGAGCTTGAGAGCACAGCAAGCCTCAGATCCGGACCATGCGTTTTTGAATAGGAGAGAATGTGAATTGTCCGGTCGGCGAACCGGCCGCCGAGCGAATGACGCGGAGCCGTGGAAATGTCGGCGATACCGTCATCCTCGACGATCAAGGTGTCCGTGCCATCGAGAATGTCTCCGAGACGCTGCAACCGCTCGCCGCTGAGGCTCTGACCGGTCACCGAGTGAAGCCTCGGCTGAAAGATGAAGGCGACAGGCCGCAGCTTCATTGCGGCTTCGAGCGATGCAGGCAGCGGCCCTTCCCGATCGCACTGGACCGGAATGATCTGTACGCCGCGATCCTCCAGAATATCAAGAAGCCGCATGGCGGTCGGATCTTCGATTGCAACGGACGCACCGGGCATGACGAGCGCCTGGATGAGCGTGTAGACCGCGTTATATCCCCCATTCGTCGCCAGAAATGCCTCCGGTTCGTATGGCCAGGTCTTTCGGACAGCCTCTTCGAGTTCCGGAAGAATGCGGCTTCGCTCGTAGCTGTTGAGATTTTCCGCCGACGCTCCATTGGCCATGGCTTCGGTAAGGTTCGGCAAAAGCCTGATATCCGGCACGGCCGATGTCAGATCGAGGACGTCGGCTCCATAACGGCCGGAACTGCCCAGCCGTTCGGGCTTCGCCACAAAACGATCGCCGCTCACCCAGGTGCCGTTCCGTCCCCTGCCGGTAATGATTTTCTGGCGCCTCAGCTCGCTCCAGGCCTCGGAGATCGTCGCCGGACTGATCCCAAGCGCAAAGGCGAGATCGCGGATCGGTGGCAGCTTCGTTCCGACGGGGAGCGCCCCGGCGCGGATCAAGGCACTGGTTTCAATCGCAATTCCTCGAATTGTCCGATCGGTCAATTTTTGGGCAAACCACGCCGCATCGACAATATCGCTCATTTAATCGCCATTTTTAATGTTCAATAACGTAATAACATTTGATCGGATAAATTTGAACATTTAATTGTTCCGAAAACAAGGTTTTTGCGAGTGAATGCCGATGCCCCTTAGCCTCCGACTTGCCCTCCGTGACTGGGACTACATGACGCCCCTGGTTCTCGGCGATGTCTCCTCGCACAAGCTCGACATCAAGGTCGACCGGGTCGGCACATTGCTCTCGCATCTCGGCAAGAGCGACCACTACGATGTCGCGGAAATGTCCTTCAGCCGCTATACGCAGCTGCGCATCGATGGCGACGAGAGCGTCGTTGGCATTCCGAACTTCATCATGCGCGGCTTCCGTCACCGCTGCATCATTACCCCCAAGGACGGCCCCATTACCGAACTCCGCCAGCTGGCCGGAAAACGTATCGGCGTCACTGGATGGCGAGACTCCGGAAATACCTGGACCAGAGCGGCGCTACGCCGCGAGGGCGTCGGCGTCGAGGACGCCATGTGGTATGCAGGTCGCCTGACCGAAGCGCATCCGATTGTCGATCGCCTCGACGGGTTCGGCCGGGCCGGCCGCATCGAAGCGGCTCCCGGCGAGCGCCCCATGGTTGATCTTCTCAAGGAAGGCTTCCTCGACGCGATCTTCACGCCTTTCATGCCTGACGGCTATTTCGGCGGAGGGTCGCCGTTCCGGCAGGTCCTCTCCGATTTCAGAGGTGCCGAACGTCAATATTTCGATGATGTGGGATATGTTCCCGGCATGCATCTGATCGGCATCAAAGCGGGCATCGTCGCGCAGAACCCGTGGGTGATCGAAGAGCTCAGCAAGCTGATCGATGAATCGCAGCGGATGTGGCTGAGCAAACGCCGCAAATACGCCGACACCACGCCCTTCATGATGGATGAGCTGTTGAAGTCGGCGACCGAGCTTCCAGTCGGCTGGGAGTCCAGCGGCTTTGCGGTCAACCGCAAGATGATCGCCGACTTCGCCAGCGAGCTTCACGTCCAGGGCATCCTGCCGCAGCTGATGACGCCGGAACACCTCTTCTCCTTCGATGTGGACGGCAGCCGCATCGGGTGAGCGCAATACAAAACGCATAAATTCGAACCAAACAGGGGAAATAAACAATGTCGATCAGGAAAATTGCATGCCTTGCTCTGACGAGCGTAGTGATCTCGGGGACAGCCTTCGCTGAAGATGCGGCCCTGCCCAAGCTTTCCGTCAACCACGCGCTTCATGCGCAGTTGCCCGAAGCGATCCGCACGTCCGGCAAGATGATCTCCGTCAACAATGGCTCGTTTCCTCCCTATGAAATCGTAACAGGCACCGAGATGAGCGGCGCCAGCGCCGATCTGACCGGCGCGCTCGGCCAGGTTCTCGGCGTCGAGATCGAGCATGAGACCGTCGGCGGTCTGCCGGCACTGCTGGCCGGCGTCAACTCCGGCCGCTACCAGTTTGCCTTCGGTCCGGTCGGCGATTTCAAGAGCCGTGAAGAATCCAACGATTTCGTCGACTGGGTTCAGGAATTCGTGGTCTTCTCCGTGCAGAAGGGCAATCCGAAGGGCATCACCTCGCTCGATACCGCCTGCGGTAACCGCATCGCCGTCATGGCCGGCGGTTCGGCCGAAAAGGTCATCCAGGTGCAGGCCGAAAAATGCAAGACTGATGGCAAAGGCGCGATCGAGGTGCAGTCCTTCACCGACCAGCCGAGCTCGATCCTTGCCGTCCGTTCCAAGCGGTCGGATGCCTTCTTCTCCTCCCAGGCACCGCTCACCTATTTCGTGTCGCAGGCCAACGGCCAGCTGGAACTGACCGGTGTCGGACAGAAGAACGGCTTCGAGAACCTCTATCAGGGCGCGGTCGTCGCAAAGGGCTCGCCACTCGGGCCAGTCCTGCGCGACGCCGTCAAGGTGCTGATGGACAACGGCACCTATGCCGCGATCATGAAGAAGTGGGGCCTTGAGAACAACATGATCAAGGAGCCCGGCATCAACCTCGGTGGGACGCTTCCGAAATGAGCACACAAGTACAAACACTCGCATCGCCCCCCGGCGATGCGAGAAGCCGGGATGTGGCCCATGCCCACAAGCCCTTCCCCAAAGGCCGCGTCGCGGCCTGGGCCATCACGATTGCGATCGCCGCCTATTGCGCCTGGTCGGTCGCGCATAATGAGAATTTCGGCTGGCCGGTCGTCGCACACTATTTCTTCGACCCGACCGTCATCAGCGGCCTTTACGTCTCGCTTGGTCTGACGGTCGTCGCGATGATCATCGGCATCGCGCTCGGCCTCGTGCTGGCCATCGCGAGAATGTCCAGCGATCGCCTGGCAAGTTCCCTCGCCTCGCTGTTCATCTGGTTCTTCCGCGGAACACCGCTCCTGGTGCAGCTGATCTTCTGGTACAATCTTTCGACGCTCTTTCCGACGCTGTCGATCGGCATCCCCTTCGGCCCGACCTTCATGAGCTGGGATACGAATTCGGTCATCAGCCCGATGACGGCTGCAATTGCCGGTCTTGCGCTCAATGAGTCTGCCTATATGGCGGAAATCATCCGCGGCGGGTTGCTTTCGGTGGACAAGGGCCAGTATGAGACGGCGGAAGCCTTCGGCATGACGCGCATCCGCGCGCTTCGCCGCATCATCATTCCGCAGGCCATGCGCTCGATCGTACCGCCGACCGGCAACCAGCTGATCAGCATGATCAAGGCGACCTCGCTCGTCAGCGTCATCGCCATGGCTGATCTCCTCTATTCGGTACAGTCGATCTACAACCGCACCTTCGAGATCGTGCCGATGCTGCTCGTCGCCGTCCTCTGGTACCTGCTCATCACGTCGGTCCTGAATGTCGGCCAGGCCTATATCGAACGCTACTACAGCCGCGGTGATCGCCGCACGGGCGCCGCCAAGCCTGCAAAGGAAGCGGCCGTCATGGCACAGGTAACGGAGGCAGGCGCATGAACGAGATCGCCACTATCGAGCCTCTCGTCAAGGCACGCAATGTCCACAAGTCCTTCGCAGATCTGGAAGTGCTGAAGGGTATCGATCTCGACGTCGCGCCCGGTGAGGTCGTCGTCGTCCTTGGCCCCTCCGGCTCCRGCAAATCGACATTCCTGCGCTGTATCAACCACCTCGAATCCATCAACCAGGGTTCGATCGAGGTGGACGGTGAACAGATCGGCTACCGCCTGCACAAGGACCGGCTGCTGCAGCTGTCGAACCATGCGATCGCCCTGCAGCGGCGAAAGATCGGCATGGTGTTCCAGCAGTTCAATCTCTACCCGCATATGACGGCACTGCAGAACATCATCGAGGCGCCGGTCGGCATCCACGGTGAAAGCCGGAAGGTTGCGACCGAAAACGCGCTGAAGCTCCTGGAACGGGTCGGGCTTTCGGCCAAGGCCGACAGCTATCCGCGCCAGCTTTCCGGCGGCCAGCAGCAGCGTGTGGCGATTGCCCGCGCGCTCGCCATCAAGCCGCAGCTGATGCTGTTCGACGAACCGACTTCGGCACTCGACCCCGAGCTGGTCGGCGAGGTTCTCGCCACCATGCGGGATCTTGCAAACCAGGGTCTGACGATGATCGTCGTCACCCACGAGATCAGTTTCGCGCGTGAAGCAGCCGACCGCGTCGTCTTCATGGATGACGGCAAGGTCGTGGAACAGGGCAAGCCGGAAGACGTGATCGGCAACCCGCAGCACCCCCGCACCAGAAGCTTCCTGTCGCGCTTCATCTAGCGCGGCGGCTCCCCATGCTCTTGCCCTGCGGGCTGGCTTTACCGTGAGCCGGCCGACGAGACCCGCGCCCATCAAACTGGAATTGCCATGTCCCTCGACAATGATTTTGCCCGCCTCTCCGATTTCGAACCGATGGAAGCGGAGCTGACGGCCATCCGCCGGCATCTCCACGCCCATCCCGAGCTTTCCTTCGAAGAGGCCGAGACCGCGCGTTTCGTTGCCGAAAAGCTGGAATCCTGGGGTTATGAGGTGACCCGCAACGTCGGCGGCCATGGCGTGGTCGCGCGCATGACGGTCGGCGCCGGAAAAAAGAGCATCGCCATCCGCGCCGACATGGACGCCCTGCCGATCACCGAGGAGACCGGTCGCCCCTATGCCAGCACGGTTGTCGGCAAGATGCATGCCTGCGGACATGACGGCCACACGACGATCCTTCTCGGCGCGGCCGAATATCTGGCACGCACGCGCCGCTTCAACGGTACGGTCAACCTCATTTTCCAGCCGGCCGAAGAGGCAGGTGCGCTGAGTGGCGCGCCCGCCATGATCGCCGACGGCCTGTTCGAACGCTTTCCCTTCGACGTTATCTTCGGCCTGCACAATCATCCCGGCGCACCCGAAGGCACCTGGCTGATGCGGTCGGGCCCACTGATGGCGGCTGCCGACAGCGCCGAGATCATCATCAAAGGCAAGGGCGGCCACGCCTCGCGTCCGCATCTGACCGTCGATCCGGTGGTCGTTGCCTGCAACCTCGTCGTCAGCCTGCAATCGGTCGTTTCGCGCAGCATCGATCCGACACAGACCGCCGTCGTCACGGTCGGGGCGATCCATGCCGGCGAGGCCGCAAACGTCATCCCCGAAAGTGCAAAACTGCTGCTCAGCATCCGTTCCTTCGACCCGAAGGTGCGCGAGACGCTGGAGGCCAGGATCCGCAGGCTCACTGAAACGATTGCCGACGGTTACGGGGCAACTGCGGAAATCGACTACACTCGCGGACACCCCGTGGTCGTCAATTCGGAAGCGGAAACCGAATTCGCCCGCATGGTTGCAGAAGAACTCGTCGGTGCGGAAAAGGTGGGCCTCTGCAACCTCATCCCCGGCAGCGAGGACTTCTCACATTTCCTCGAGCACAGGCCTGGCAGCTTCCTGCGGCTCGGCAATGGTATGGATTCCGCAATCCTGCACAGCGCGAAATACGATTTTGCCGACAAATCCCTGACTGTGGGGGCCGCGATGTGGGCACGCCTGACCGAACGCTATCTCGACGATTGAGCCAATCCGACGGCAGATAGAGTATTCGCCGCAGCGCGTTCATGGCAGAACGATCTCACGCCCCTGCTACCAGGCCGGAAACGGATCTTCGAGAGCGGACCAATCACGCGGATCTGCGCTGGCCAGGCAATCGTCCAACGCGGTCCGCACACCTGTCTCGTCCATGCCCACGCCGATGAAGACGAGCTCCTGGCGACGGTCGCCCCAGGCGCTGTCCCACCGGCTCTCAAGATGCTGATGAAACTGCTGATGGATCGGCCAGTCCTGTCGAGGAACGGCAGCCCACCAGAGCCCCATCGGTTCGCAGCGCCGTTGCACCCCGGCAGCCGACATTAAGCCTACGTGCCGCGGACGCGTGGCAAGCCAGAAATGACCTTTGGCCCGAATGACACCTGGCCAGGGTTCGTCCAGAAATGCTCGAAACCGCATCGGGTCGAAGGGACGTCGCGCGCGATAGACAAAGCTCGAAACCCCATATTCCTCCGTCTCCGGAACGTGCTCCCCGGGGCTGTAGAGTTCCTTGTGCCATAATGGGTGCGCGGCGGCTTTTGGTTCGTCGAAGAGGCCGGTATTGAGGACGGTTGCCGGAGAAACCTTGCCGAAATCCGTCTCCACAACGCGCGCATCCGGGTTGAGGGCCGCAACCGTCTCGCGGACTTCTCTGAGGCTCTCTTCGCTCGTGTCCGAGATCTTGTTGATCACGACGACGTCGGCAAACTCGATCTGATCGACCAAGAGGTCAATGAGTGTCCGCCGATCCTCACCGTCCCGCTGCAGGCCACGGTCACGCAGCAGATCAGCGCTACTATAATCGGCCAGGAGGCTTGCCGCATCGACGACGGTCACCATCGTGTCGAGCTTTGCAAAATCGGAAAGAGAGACACCGTTCTCGTCGCAGAAAGAAAATGTTGCCGCGATGGGGCGTGGCTCGGCAATGCCCGTTCCTTCTATCAGAAGATAATCGTATCGTCCCTCCGCGGCCAGTCGCCCGACCTCCGTCAGCAGGTCGTTGCGCAGGGTGCAGCAGATGCAGCCATTGCTGAGCTCGATCAATGTCTCCGTCGTGTGCGACAGATTGCAGCCGCCATCTCGAATGAGACTGGCGTCAATATTCACTTCGCTCATATCGTTGACGATGACGGCGACCCGCAAGCCCTCACGATTGTTCAGGACGTGGCTGAGAAGCGTCGTCTTGCCGGCGCCCAGAAAGCCGGCGAGCACTGTTACCGGCAGCCGTTCGATCTTGATCATCGGCCTCCTTGGAATGTGGTCTTCCGCCGCGGCCAGCATTTGCTTCATCTCAGCCTCATTCGAAACCCGCCCGTGATCCGTCCGATGCTTCATGCGGCGAGCTGCGGCCGGAAGACCACGTCGGCATAGTAATTCGCTGAATCGTAGGTGTTGGTCGGGAAGAGACCCGTGGTGGCGGATCCGCCATAGGCATAGAGGCCGTTGCCACCGGCGGCGGCACTCGACAGCGCCGACAGCGGACCATTGCTGACACCGTTCGTGAAGAAGCCATCCGTCGCCACGTAGGCGCCGGTCGTGTGGTAGGAGGCAACATAGGTAGTGTTGGCTGTGATGGTGACGGGCGTTGCGAAGTTTACCGTCTGCCAGCCGCTTGCCGTGGTGGTGGTGAAGGTGGCGGTGGCAAGCTTGGTGCCCGTGGAGGT
>NZ_JBFTSM010000005.1:0-354441 GCF_056400025.1 Rhizobium sp. 01L419 | reverse complement strand
ATGTTCGCCTTCAGCCAGTCGGTCGCCTATTTCTACATGCCGGGCGATCTCGCCAAGACGCCGGTGGCACCGGGCACCCGCATCCGCCTCGGCGGGCTTGTGGGGAGCGGCAGCGTCCTGCGCGACGAGGGCTCGGTGGTTCGCTTTGCGGTGACTGACCCGAGCGGCGAGATCGTCAATGTCCGCTACCAGGGCATCCTGCCGGACCTGTTTCGCGAAGGGCAGGGGGTGGTCACCGAAGGCACGTTCGAGACGGGCAGCCCTGTCTTCACCGCCGATACCGTGCTGGCCAAGCATGACGAGACCTATATGCCCAAGGAAGTGGCCGACCGGCTGAAGGCCCAGGGCCTCTGGGAAGAGGGCAAGGGAGCCGTAGCACAGGGGCAGGAAGCCAAGGGTGAGGCCGCAAAGAGCCAGGAAGCCCAGGGGCAAGAGACAAGGGCGATACCATGATCATCGAGATCGGCCATTATGCGCTGGTTCTGGCGCTCGCAACCGCAATCGTCCTGTCGGTGGTGCCTGTGATCGGTGCAAGGCGCGGCGATCAGGCGATGATGGATGTGGCACCCTTGGGCTCCCTCCTGCTCTTTGCCCTCGTGACCTTCTCCTTCGGTGTGCTCACCTATGCCCATGTCGTCTCCGACTTCTCGGTTCAGAACGTCTGGGAGAACTCGCATTCGCTGGTGCCGCTGATCTACAAATATTCCGGCGTCTGGGGCAATCACGAGGGATCGATGATGCTCTGGCTGTTGATCCTGGCGCTGTTCAGCGCCCTGGTCGCGATCTTCGGCCGCAATCTGCCGGATACGCTGAAGGCCAATGTTCTCGCCGTCCAGGCGTGGATCTCCGTCGCCTTCATCCTCTTCATCCTGCTGACCTCCAATCCCTTCACCCGCCTCGATCCGGCCCCTGCCGAGGGCAAGGACCTGAACCCGGTGCTGCAGGATATTGGCCTCGCCATCCATCCGCCGCTGCTCTACCTCGGTTATGTCGGCTTCTCGGTCTGCTTCTCCTTTGCGGTTGCCGCCCTCCTCGACGGCCGCATCGATGCCGCCTGGGCGCGCTGGGTGCGGCCCTGGACGCTGGCCGCCTGGACCTTCCTGACGCTCGGCATCGCCATGGGCTCCTACTGGGCCTATTACGAACTCGGCTGGGGCGGCTGGTGGTTCTGGGATCCGGTGGAGAATGCCTCCTTCATGCCCTGGCTTGCCGGCACCGCGCTCCTGCACTCCGCCCTCGTCATGGAAAAGCGCGAGGCCTTGAAGATCTGGACGGTGCTGCTTGCCATCCTCACCTTCTCGCTGTCGCTGATGGGCACCTTCCTGGTGCGCTCCGGTGTGCTGACCTCGGTGCATGCCTTTGCCAGCGACCCGAGCCGCGGCGTCTTCATCCTCTGCATCCTCCTGATCTTCATCGGCGGCGCGCTGGCGCTCTTTGCCTTCCGCGCACCACTTCTGTCGGCCGGCGGGCTGTTTGCGCCGATCTCGCGTGAAGGTGCACTCGTCGTCAACAACCTGATCCTGACGGTTGCCTGCGGCACGGTTCTGACCGGCACGCTCTATCCGCTGGTCCTGGAAACACTGACCGGCGACAAGATCTCCGTCGGCCCGCCCTTCTTCAACCTGACCTTCGGCCTGCTGATGGCGCCGCTCTTGATCGTCGTGCCCTTCGGACCGCTGCTGGCCTGGAAGCGCGGCGATCTGCTTGGCGCCTTGCAACGGCTTTACGTCGTGGCCGGTCTCGCGCTCGTCGCAGCCCTCGTCTTCTTCTATATCCAGCATGGCGGCCCTGTCATGGCCGTGCTCGGCCTTGCCGCCGGCCTGTTCCTGATCCTGGGGGCCGTGGCCGACCTCTGGTATCGGGCCGGCATCGGCAAGGTGAAGGCCGACATCGCCTGGCGAAGGCTGTCGGGCCTGCCGCGCTCTGCCTTCGGCACGGCATTGGCCCATGCCGGGCTTGGTGTGACCGTTCTCGGCATCGTTGCGGTCACCACCTTCCAGACCGAACATGTGGTCGAGATGAAGCAGGGCCAGTCGACGGATGCCGGCGGTTACAGCATTGTCTTCGACGGCATGCAGCCGGCCATCGGCCCGAACTATACCGAGGACCGCGGCCACTTCTCGATCCGCCGCGGCGGTGCCGAGATTACCGATGTCTGGTCGGCCAAGCGGCTTTATACCGCAAGGCAGATGCCGACGACCGAAGCCGGCATCCTGACCTTCGGCCTCAGCCAGCTCTATGTGTCGCTGGGCGACGCGACGAAGGACGGCGGCATCGTCGTGCGCATCTGGTGGAAACCCTTCATTCTCTGCATCTGGGGCGGGACGCTGATCATGGCCCTCGGCGGCTTCGTCTCGCTGACCGACCGGCGCCTGCGTGTCGGAGCGCCCAGCCGCAAGGCGAAACCGGCCAAGCCGGCAGCCCCGGCCATGGAGCCGGCGGAATGATCAGGCGTTTCCTCCTCGTCCTGGCGCTCATGACGGCGGCCGCCCCGGCCTTCGCCGTCAATCCGGACGAAGTGCTCTCCGATCCCGCTCTCGAAGCCCGCGCCCGAACACTGTCTTCCGAATTGCGATGCATGGTCTGCCAGAACCAGTCGATCGACGATTCCAATGCCGATCTCGCCAGGGACCTGCGTCTTCTCGTGCGCGAGCGCATCACCGATGGCGATAGCGACGAGCAGGTGTTGAACTACATCGTCTCGCGCTACGGCGAGTTCGTGCTGCTGAAGCCGCGCGTCAGTGTGCGCACGCTGCTGCTCTGGGGTGCGCCGGTCCTGCTGATCCTCGCCGGCGGGGCCTCGCTTCTCGTCTTTGCCCGCAAGCGGGCCGGCAAGCCCACCGGCAGCAAACTCACCGCCGAAGAGCAGGCAAGGCTCACCGAGTTGCTGGAAAAATAAGAAGCCATTCCGCCGCGACGAACCACGACGGAATGATTGATGCCTATGCCTTTCGGTAGGGAAAGAGCGCCCTGACTGCAGGATCCCGCAGCCACAACCCACCCCACATGAACAGCCCGAGATAGATGCTGAACAGGATGTGGCTGAAGAGCGGGCTTCCGGCCCGGATCTGCGTAGCCATGGCGCCGCCGAGCAGGCCCATCATCAGCACGGCGCCGAACACGCTGGTCTGCGGGATGAGGTAGAGCACGAGGCAGGTCAGCTCGATCAGGCCGATCGTCAGCACATATCCACCAGGCCATCCGAGCTGGATCATCGTTTCCTCGGCGACGGACAGTCCCAGGAGCTTGGGGGCGATCGATGCACCGAGCATGAAGAGCGCGAAAAGCCCGCTCAGCACGCGACCGGTCCAGACCATGGCACTATCGCTCATCGCCGATCCGCCGGGATCGTATTGACCATCCAGGGCGTGCCGAAGCGATCGGTGAACATGCCGAAGCCCGGCGACCAGAAGGTGGCGTTGAAGGGCATGGTGACCTTGCCGCCGTCCGACAGCGCCTCGAAAACTCGCTTCGTTTCCGCCGCATCCTCACTGTGATAGGTGGCGCTGAAGCCGCCCATGTCTTCCTGATATCCGGGAGGGGCATCGCAACCCATCAGCGACTGGTCACCGATATCGAGCCAGGCATGCATGATCTTGTCCTTGAAGGACGGGTCTATCTGCATGTCGCCGGGCGCTTCGGCGAAGGTGAACATGCCGTTCAGCTTGCCGCCGAGCACTTTGGCATAGAATTCGAAGGCCTGCCGGCATTCGCCTTTGAAGACGAGATTCGTGACGAGTTTCATGGTCCTCACTCCCTTTGATTTCCTTGAGTTGCAATCCAGCTTTCCAGCCTGCCGAAGGTGCTCTCCCAGCCATGCCTGTGTCCGGTAAGGCTCTCTTCGGACCTCAGGTCCGCATGGGTGAAATCCATTCGCGTTCGGCCATCGGCCATTTCCTCGAAGACGACGGTCACAAGCGTTACGACCGGTTCTCCATCCTCATGCGATCCCTCCCACTGGAAGGTGAAGGAGAGGCGCGAGGGCTCCTCGATTTCCCTGTAGACGCCGCTCTGCCACAGCAGGCTGCCATCCCCGGTATTCTTCAGGCATGCCCTGTATGTGCCGCCGATGCGCAGATCCTGCACGACGCTGACCGCCGGCCATTCGACAGGGCCAAGCCAGGCAACGACCATTTCCGGCCGGGTCCAGGCAGCCCATAAGAGGGCACGCGGTGCATTGAATATCCGTTGCATATGCAATGTGGGGCGCGAGAGCTGATCGGCCATGATATTCCCCTGTCGTGATTTGAAAATATGGGGCCGACATTCAGTTGCGGGGGCCGCTGTCGTCCGCTTTCTGGATCTTCTGAAGGTAGCCGTCCAACCGGTCGAAGCTCGATTCCCAGAAGCGCCTGTATTGCTCCAGCCAGTCGGCAATGCTCTTCATCGTTTGCGGTTCGAGCCTGGCCGGTCGCCACTGGGCTTCCTTGCCGCGGCTGATCAGCCCGGCCTTTTCCAAGACCTTCAGATGCTTCGAAACCGCCGGAAGGCTCATGTCGAAGGGGGCGGCGAGCTCGTTGACCGAAGCCTCTCCTTCGGCCAGCCGCGCGATGATCGCCCGGCGCGTGGGGTCTGCGAGGGCTGCGAAGGCGGCGCTCAGAGTGTCGGTCTGCATGATGGGCCTCATATGTAACCATTAGGTTAAATACAGGGCGCAGTCTCAATTGTCAACCGATCGGTTAAATACGGTCCTGCGAATTGGTCTCGCCCCTTCGGCATGCAACCAAAGAATATCAGTACATTACGAATTTTTCATCGGCCGGACAGTTCGTAGTAAGGTGCGGCGTCCTATATCTCGGTCATCACAGATCCGGCACCGCCGGAACGAAAGTCTGAAAAAGAAGAGAAGGTGCTCTCATGCTGAAAAATTTCCGCGGACGTCCGTCCCTTAAAACGGTGCTTCAGGCATCCACCGTTGCCGGTCTGGCAGCCGCAGTGCTCGCAACCGGTATCCCTGTCGAGATCTCCCGTTCCTATGCCGAGGCTGTCAATGTCCAGTCGCCTTCGGTTCCGAGCTTCGCCAATGTCGTCGACGCCGTTTCCCCGGCCGTCGTTTCCGTCCGTGTCGAAAGCCGCGTCAAGCCGGCATCCGATGATGGTGATGGTTTCTCTTTCGATTTCAACGGCCGCGGTTTTGATGATCTGCCCGACGCTCTGAAGCCGTTCTTCCGCCAGTTCGGCGAGCAGCAGAACCGCCAGAACCAGGAGGGTCAGAACCAGCAGCGCCGCTTCGGCCATCAGGGCGAGGGCCGTCTGCGCCCGGTCGCCCAGGGTTCGGGCTTCTTCATCAGCGAAGACGGCTACGTCGTCACCAACAATCACGTCGTTTCCGACGGCTCGGCATTCGTGGCCGTCCTGAACGACGGTACCGAACTCGACGCCAAGCTGATCGGCAAGGATCCGCGTACCGACCTCGCGGTGCTGAAGATTGATGGCAAGGGCCGCAAGTTCACCTACGTGAATTGGGCCGATGACAACAAGGTCCGCGTCGGCGACTGGGTCGTCGCCGTCGGCAACCCCTTCGGCCTCGGCGGCACGGTCACGGCCGGCATCGTTTCGGCCCGCGGCCGTGATATCGGTTCTGGTCCCTATGACGATTACCTCCAGGTCGACGCAGCCGTAAACCGCGGCAACTCTGGTGGACCGACCTTCAACCTCAATGGCCAGGTCGTCGGCATCAACACCGCGATCTTCTCGCCGTCGGGCGGCAGCGTCGGTATCGCCTTCGCAATCCCGGCTTCCACCGCAAAGGACGTTGTTGCGGACCTGATGAAGGATGGTACGGTTTCACGCGGCTACCTCGGCGTGCAGATCCAGCCGGTCACCAAGGATATCGCCGACTCGCTGGGCCTCTCCGAAGCCAACGGCGCTCTGGTCGTTTCCGCACAGGAAGGCACACCGGGCCAGAAGGCCGGCATGAAGACGGGTGACGTCGTCACCGCCGTCAATGGCGAACCTGTCAAGGATGCCCGCGATCTCAGCCGCCGCATCGGCGCGATGACGCCGGGCAGCAAGGTTGAGCTTTCGGTGTGGCGTTCCGGCAAGGCGCAGTCGGTCACCGTCGAGCTCGGAACGCTGCCCGCTGACCAGCAGGCTTCTGCCGGCGATGACAACAGCCCGCAGGAGCCGGCCCAGCCGCCTGCTTCCGAAAAGGCGCTTGCCGATCTCGGCCTGACGGTCGGCCCGTCGGATGACGGCAAGGGCCTCGCCATCACCGGCATCGATCCGAATTCGGATGCTGCCGACAAGGGCATCAAGGAAGGCGAGACGATCACCTCGGTCAACAACCAGGATGTCTCCAGCGCCGACGATGTCGTCCGCGTCATCAACCAGGCCAAGAAGGACGGTCGCACTCGCGCGCTGTTCCAGATCCAGTCGAAGGACGGCAGCCGCTTCGTTGCGCTCCCGATCAACGGCCAGGGCTGATCTTCTGGCCTCAGAAAGCCGGAGCCGCGCCAGCGTAAATGCTGCGCGGCTCCAGATTCCTCAAGTCTGCCAATCTACCCAATTTTAAAGCTGCCCAATCTTCGAATTTGCCCAATTCTCCAAATCTGCCCAATTCTTCGAATCTGAAGGACGACCGCGATGGCCCCCGCACAACAGGAAGACGCTTTGAGCCTTGCCGAAACGCAACCGGCGGGTAATGTCGGCCGCATGAAGATTCTCATCATCGAAGACGATCTGGAGGCGGCGGTCTATCTCACGAAAGCCTTTCGCGAGGCGGGCATCGTTGCCGACCATGCAAGCGATGGCGAAAGCGGTCTCTTCATGGGGTCGGAGAATACCTACGACGTCATCGTCATCGATCGCATGCTGCCGCGCCGCGATGGTCTCTCCGTCATCAGCGAGCTGCGCCGCAAGGCCATCCACACGCCCGTTCTCATTCTTTCTGCCCTCGGCCAGGTCGATGACCGCGTAACGGGTCTCCGCGCCGGCGGCGACGATTATCTGCCGAAGCCTTATGCCTTCAGCGAGCTGCTTGCCCGCGTCGAAGTGCTTGGCCGCCGCAAGGGCACGCCGGATCAGGACGTCGTCTACCGTGTCGGCGATCTCGAGCTCGACCGCCTCTCCCATGAGGTCCGCCGTGGCGGCAAGGAAATCCCGCTGCAGCCGCGCGAATTCCGCCTGTTGGAATATCTCATGAAGAATGCCGGTCAGGTCGTGACCCGCACCATGCTGCTGGAGAATGTCTGGGATTACCATTTCGATCCCCAGACCAATGTCATCGACGTGCATGTCTCGCGCCTGCGCTCCAAGATCGAGAAAGACTTCAGCCAGCCGCTGCTGAAGACGATCCGAGGTGCGGGGTACATGATCAAGGACGAGGGATGAGCCGTTTCTGGGTTCTCTTCAAGTCCACTGCAGTCCGCCTTTCGGCCCTTTATATCCTGCTTTTTGCCATCTGCGCCGCAACGCTCGTCTTCTATGTGACGGCGATGTCCGAGCGGCTGCTGACCGGCCAGATCCGCGACGCGGTTGCCCAGGAAGTGACGCAGGTCCAGCGCGCTTATGATGCCGGCGGCATGAACCTGCTGCTGCGCACGATGGAGCGCCGTGCCCGTCAGCCGGGCGCCAATCTCTATCTCATTGCTGGTCCCTCGGGCGATATCCTCGCCGGTAACGTCGCCTCCGTGCAGCCGGGTGTTTTCGAGGAGCAGGGTTGGACCTCGGTGCCGTTCATGTATCAGCGCTACACCGATAGCGGTGTGGTGCGGCATACGGCGATCGCCAACATTTTCGTCCTCGACAACGGCCTGCGGGTGTTGATCGGCCGCGACCTGGGAGAACCGGAACGCTTCCGCGTGCTGGTGCGCCAGGCGCTGATGATCGCGCTCGCCATCATGGGTCTCGGCGCCATCATCATCTGGTTCGGCATCGGCCGCAACGCGCTGAAACGCATCGATCGCATGTCGGATGCCGGCAAGAAGATCATGGCCGGAGATCTCTCGCAGCGCCTGCCGGTCGGCGGATCGGGCGACGAGTTCGACCGTCTTTCCGTCTCGCTGAACAACATGCTGGAACGCATCGAGAAGCTGAATGAAGGCCTGCGGCAGGTCTCCGACAATATCGCCCACGACTTGAAGACTCCGCTGACGCGCCTGCGCAACAAGGCCGCCGATGCGCTTGATATCGAGGATGGCGAGGTGCGCCGCAGCGCTCTGGAAGGCATCATCTCCGAATCCGACCAGTTGATCCGTACCTTCAATGCGCTGCTGATGATCTCCCGTGTCGAGGCGGGTTCCGTCGCCGCCGAAATGTCACCGATCGAACTGTCAGCCATCGTCGCCGACAGCGCCGAACTCTACGAGCCGGTCGCCGACGAAGCGGGCATGGCGCTGACCTCCGAGATCGACCCCGGCATTGAGATCCAGGGCAATCGTGAACTGATCGGCCAGGCGATCTTCAATCTGCTCGACAATGCGATCAAATATTCCGCCGATATGGAAGGGGCAGGCTCCGTCTCGGTGAAGCTCAGCCGCCGTCCCGACGGCTTCTGCCTGTCCGTCGCCGACCATGGCCCGGGCGTCCCGCCTGACCGGCGCGAGGACGTAGTGAAGCGCTTCGTGCGCCTGGATGAAAGCCGCTCGAAACCGGGCACCGGCCTTGGCCTCTCGCTGGTGGAAGCGATCATGGAGCTGCATGGCGGCACGCTGGAGCTTTCGGACACGGATCCCGGCAACGCACAACGCCCCGGCCTGACCGTCAGCATGGTTTTCCCCGCTCGCGCAGCCTGATTCCTTGTCATTTTCATATTGGCGCTTTCACGCCGGCACCCTAGTTTAAAATCGCATTGCGGCTATGCCAGGGAGAGCGAATGCTGACGAAATCGAAGCACGGCCTGAAGGATATCACCGAGGGACTTCTGCGGCCGTTGAACCAGACGGAACTGAAAGCAGCACTCGTCGACCTGCAGGAAATCGGCAGGAGCGAGCCTGTTGTCGCCGATATGCTGAAGGCCGAAGGACCGCTTCGCGATTTCGTCGCCGCCGCCTTGACCCTCTCTCCCTACCTGCGCGAGATCGCCAATCTCGATCCGGCAATCCTTGCCTCCGCCATCAGCGATCCGCTGGAACCGCAGATCGAGGCGCTGATTGCCGAGGCGCGCGATTGCTGGAAACCGGATAGTGAAGGAAGCGCACCGGGTGAAGGTCAGGTGATGAGCAGGCTGCGCATCATCAAGCGCAGGGTGGCCTTCCTCACAGCACTTGCCGACCTCGCCCGCATCTTCGACGGCAGGGCGACGACCGGCTGGCTCAGCGAGCTTGCAGAAGCCTCGGTCGCAGCGGCGATCGATCATCTGCTGTTCTCCACCCACGAAAGCGGCAAGCTGAAGCTGAAGAATGTCACGGCACCCAGCGAAGGCTCCGGCCTGATCGTTCTCGGCATGGGCAAGCTCGGAGCGTCCGAGCTCAACTATTCCTCCGACATCGACCTCGTCGTCTTCTTCGACGAAGAAGCCGGCATCGTGCCCGACCCCGATGATGCGATCGAGATCTTCCCGCGCATGATGCGGCGGCTGGTGCGCATCCTGCAGGAGCGCACGGCGGATGGTTATGTCTTCCGCACCGATCTGCGACTGCGGCCGGACCCCGGCTCGACACCGCTCGCGATTTCCGTCGATGCCGCCATGATCTATTACGAGGGCAGGGGGCAGAACTGGGAGCGGGCGGCTTTCATCAAGGCCCGCGCCGTCGCCGGCGATCTGCCGGCAGGCGAGCAGTTTCTGCGCGGCCTCGTCCCCTTCGTCTTCCGCAAATATCTTGATTATGCGGCGATCGCCGACATCCACTCCATCAAGCGACAGATCCACGCCCATAAGGGTCATGGCGCCATCGCGGTAAAGGGCCACAACGTCAAGCTCGGTCGCGGCGGCATCCGCGAGATCGAATTCTTCGTGCAGACCCAGCAGCTGATTGCCGGCGGTCGTATGCCCGAACTGCGCTCCCGCGTGACAGAGGAGACGCTGGCAGAGCTCACCAGGGCAAAGTGGATCGACGCGGAGACGCGCGACGAACTGACGGAGGCCTACTGGTTCCTGCGCGATGTCGAGCACCGCATCCAGATGGTGCGCGACGAGCAGACCCATCTTCTGCCGGAGACGGACGCAGAATTGAAGCGTATCGCCTTCATGATGGGCTTTACCGACACGCCGAGTTTTTCCGAGCGGCTGGTGGAAGTGCTGAAAGCGGTCGAGCACCATTACGCCGACCTCTTCGAACAGGAGACCAAACTGTCCGTCGGCACAGGCAACCTCGTCTTTACCGGCCAAGGCGACGATCCCGATACGCTGGAAACGCTGAGGAAACTCGGCTTCGAACGCCCTTCGGACATCTCTCGCATCATCCGCACCTGGCACTATGGCCGCTATCGTGCCACGCAATCGGTGGAGGCGCGCGAGCGGCTGACGGAGCTGACGCCGGAGCTTCTGCGCGTCTTCGGCGAAAGCAAGCGGGCGGATGAGGCGCTGCTGCGCTTCGACAGCTTCATTTCCGGCCTGCCATCAGGCATCCAGCTCTTCTCGCTGCTTGGCAGCAATCCGGCGCTGCTCTCCCTCGTTGTCAACATCATGTCCTCGGCGCCCAAGCTCGCGGAAGTCATCGCCGCCCGCCCGCATGTCTTCGACGGCATGCTCGATCCCGCCCTGATGGCCGAGCTGCCGACACGCGACTATCTCGGCGAGCGCCTGGAGGCTTCGCTCGTGCAGGCCCGGCACTATGAGGAGGTGCTCGACCGGCTGCGCATCTTCGCTTCCGAACAGCGCTTCCTGATCGGCATCCGCCTGCTGACGGGCGCGATCAACGGCGACATGGCCGCACGCGCCTTCACCCATCTCGCCGATCTCATCATCAAGGCGGCGCTCGACGCGGTCATGAATGAGATCCGCGCGGCACATGGTGATTATCCCGGCGGGCGGATCGCCATAGCAGGCATGGGCAAGCTCGGCAGTTTCGAGCTGACGGCCGGCTCCGACATCGACCTTATCCTGCTTTACGACTACGACGATTCCGCCACCGACTCCGATGGTGCAAAGCCGCTCGATGCGACGCGATACTTCACCCGCATCACCCAGCGCCTAATCGCCGCCTTCTCCGCCCCGACGGCTGAAGGCGTGCTCTACGAAGTCGATATGCGCCTTCGCCCCTCCGGCAACAAGGGACCGGTCGCCACCCGCATCAATTCCTTCGGCAAATATCAGCGCGAAGAAGCCTGGACCTGGGAGCACATGGCGCTGTCGCGCGCCCGGCTGATCTGCGGCGATCAGAGCCTGATCGGCGAAGTGGAAGGCATCATCGCCGACGTGCTTCAGGCAAAACGCGATATCGCCAAGGTGGCCCATGACGTCACCGAGATGCGTGAGCTGATCGAGAAGGAGAAGGCGCCGGAGAACGGCTGGGATCTGAAGCTCATCCCGGGCGGCGTGATCGATATCGAATTCATCGCCCAATATCTGGCGCTGATCGCGCCGGCAAAGGGTGTCGAGATTACGGTGAACGGCTTGACGACAGGCGTAGCCTTGAAGGCGCTCGGCGACAAGCTGATGGCCTCCGCCGACCTCGATACCTGCCTTGAGGCGTTCACGCTCTACACCGAGCTTTCACAGCTCATTCGCCTCTGCATCGACGGCCCCTTCGATCCGAAGGAGGCCCCCGCCGGCTTGATCGAACTCGTCTGCCGCGCCGGAGACTGCCCTGACATCAAGACGCTGGAGGCTGAAGTGAAACGGCTTTCCAGGGCGGTCCGCAAGGTTTTCCAAGCGGTGGTGAAGGCCTAGCGCCTGGTCGCCTTAAGCATGATCGGGAATGCGTAGCGAGATCACCGTCCCAACGGACTCGCGGGAGCGGATCCTCATGCTGCCGCCGTGCAGATTGGTCAGCGAACGGGAGATGGCGAGGCCGAGGCCCGAGCCACCCTTGCTTTTGGCATACTGGCTCTGCACCTGCTCGAAGGGCTGGCCGATCTTGATCAGCGCCGTCTGGGGAATGCCGATGCCGGTATCGGCGATGGTGACCATGACGCCATCCGCGACGCGGCGGGTGCGGACGGCAATGCGCCCGCCCTCGTTGGTGAACTTGACGGCATTAGAGAGCAGGTTGAGCAGCACCTGCTTCATGGCGCGGCGGTCAGCCATCAAGGTCATGCCCGAGGAGATGCGCTGCTCGATGACGATGTTCTTCTCTGCCGCCGGAATGGCGGTGAAGCGCAGGCTTTCCTCGATCAACGGTGCAAGGTCGGTGCGCTCGCGCGACAACAGCATGTGGCCAGCCTCGATCTTCGACATGTCGAGAATATCGTTGATGACGTTCAGGAGATGCTTGCCGCTGTCATGGATGTCGCGGGCATATTCATTGTACTTGGCCGAGCCGAGCGGGCCGAACATCTGGTTCTGCAGGATCTCCGAGAAGCCGAGGATGGCATTGAGCGGCGTGCGCAGCTCGTGTGACATGTTGGCGAGGAATTCCGACTTCGCCTTGTTGGCCGCTTCCGCGCGTTCCTTCTCCACGAGATAATTGGAGTTGGCGGTGGAAAGCTCGGCCTTCTGTGATTCCAGTGTCTGGCGCGAGGCGGACAGATCGTTGATCGTCGCCATCAGGCGGCGCTCGGAGTCGCGCAGCCGCTCCTGGTGACGCTTCAAGGGCGTGATGTCGGTACCAACCGATACGCGGCCGCCGTCGCGGGTGCGCCGTTCGTTGATCTGCAGCCAGCGCTCGTCGGCAAGCTGCACTTCCGTCGTGCGCGAATAGCCGGAGCCGTCTGCATCGGCGATGCGCCGCTCGATGACGGGGCGTGCCGCAGCGGCATGGACAGTCGTGCGCTCGGTGCCGGGCACGAGCACGCTATCGGGAAGACCGTATGCCTGCTGGAAGTGCGCATTGCACATGACGAGACGGTCGTTCTTGTCCCACAGCACGAAGGCTTCCGAGGTGCACTCGATGGCATCGGCCAGACGCTGGTCCGCTTCGGCATAGCGCTGCGCCAGCCGATGTTGCTCGGTCACGTCCATGGCGATGCCGATCATGTGCACACGGCCGGAATGGCTGCGGATCACCTGGGCGCGGGCACGCATCCAGACATAGTGGCCAGCCGCATGGCGCATGCGGAAGATCTGGTCCACCTGGCCGGAATCGCCCTTGGCGACGGCGCGGGCGATCTCGTGCAGGCCATTGTCTTCCGGATGCATGAGCCGCGCCGCATCGGCAAAGCCCATCGTCTTGTCGGAGCCGGCAAGCCCGAGCATGTCGTACATCGAGCGCGACCAGAAGAATTCGCGGTTCTGGAAATCGAAATCCCAGAGGCCGCAACGACCGCGCGACAGCGCCGTCTCGACCCGCAGATTGGATTCCAGGAAGATGTCGTCAGCATCGCGCGCCCGTTTCACCTGCATGTAGTAGGCGTAGAGGACAACGAGCAGGATGGAGGAAATGCCGGCAAACAGCGTGACGTTGAGTGTCAGCTCCTCGCGCCAGAGACGGTTGATGTCATTGAGCGAGATGGCGGAAATGATGTAGCCGCCGGCCGTGCCCATCAGGGCGATCTCGGCATAATGCAGTTCGCCGCCGATGCTCGTTTCGATGACATCGGTGCGGTCGCCGAAGCGGCGGATGGCGGAGATCTCGGGAAAAAGGGTCGAGACGTCGGCGCCGACATAGGAGGCGCCGGCCGCCGTCGCCGCAAATACCTTGCCACTTGCCTGGACCAGCAGCACGAAGGCGCCGTTTTCCAGCCGGTCCTGCGGCAGGAATTTCGCAAGACGCGCCTGTGCCCCGGCGGCATTGCCGCCATCGAAGAGATCGGTCGCATCGGAAAAGACGGCGGCGGCGGTTGCAGCGGAAAGCGCCGTCGCATGGCGCGCGGAAGCCTCCATGCGGGTATATTCGCTGACCATGCCGAAGAAATGCGAGGCCGCCACGACAGCAAGAAAGGCGACGATCAGAACCGGGATGGTGCGCTTCAGCAGAAGCTCCGCCTTTGGCAGGTGGCGCAACAAGGGTTCAGGAGCCTTTGCGGCCTGACCGGACAGGCTGTCGCGCCAGGCTTTGAGCCCGGCAAAATCGACACGCAGCCGCCCTTCGGCCGCGGTTGCCCGCCGCACGTCCATCATCTCTGAACCCTGTCCCTCGTGTGATTCGCGCGCCGCTCGCTCGAACTACACCTAGAGAATCATGCGTGATTCGCCTTGTCCATAGCTGGCGGTAAAAATTTATTAACTATTTGTGATTGCTGGTTTTTCAGAGGGATTCGCTGATGGCGAGCCTAGCTGCCCCACGGGTGGAAGACAGCTAGGCGGCAAATCATTTGCGAGAAATCACCCCTTGAGAGTGCGCTCGACGATATCGCGAACATCGGTCGAAAGGCTGGCTGCCCGCTCGATCTCGATCAGTGCCGAGCGTGCGTGATCGGCACGCGCCGATTCCAGCGAGCGCCAGGAGCGCATCGAGGTCAGCAGGCGAGCGGCGAGCTGCGGGTTGCGCTGGTCGATATGGAGGATCTCGCTGGCGAGGAAACGGTAGCCTTCACCGTCGGCGCGGCCGAAGCCGGTCGGATTGCCGAAGGCGAACGTGCCGACGAGCGAGCGCATGCGGTTCGGGTTCGTGCGCTTGAAGAGCGGGTTTTCCATCAGCGCCTTGACGCGATCGACCGCGCCGTGGCCGGGAATGCCGGCCTGGATGGCGAACCACTTGTCGACGACGAGCGCATTTTCCTGGAAACGGCTGCGGAAGGTTTCGAGCGCGGCCTTCGCCTCTGCGCTGTCGGGGAAGCGATGGGCGAGGATCGTCAGCGCATGGCTGAGATCCGTCATGTTGTTGGCGCCGTCGAAGGCGGCCTTGGCGCGGTCAGGGCTGCCCTCGGCATAGGAGAGATAGGTGAGGGCAGTGTTGCGCAGCGCGCGGCGGCCGGCGCTCTTGGCATCCGGGCTGAATTCGCCCGGTGTGGTCATCGCGTCGTAGAGGGCCGCGAAGGTGGCTTTGCCGGCTTCGGCGATCTGTTTCATGATCGCCTGGCGACCGGCATGAACGGCATCCGGATCGATATTGCTTCCGAGTTCGCGGGCAATGTCGGATTCGCTCGGCAAGGCCAGCGCCTGGGCGCGGAAGGCGGGCTCGAGGTTTTCATCGGCAGCGGCCGCAAGCAGCGTCTCGACGAAGGTCTGTTCGCAGACGATCGCGGCACCCTCGCGGGCATCGCGGGCGGCCTTGAGCAGGTTCGGCAGTGCCAGATCGGTCAGCGCCTGCCAGCGGGCGAAATGATCCGTCTCATAGCGCGCAAGCAGGGCCAGATCGGCCGGGCTCTGGTCGAAATGCAGGTTGATCGGTGCGGAGAAGCTGCGGTTGATCGAAACCACCGGACGTGAGGCAACGCCGTGGAAGACAGCCGTTTGCGCGCGCGCGGTCAGATGCAGCACCTCGCCAGCATATTCGGCGCCGTCGACCTTAACAGGCTCGATCTTGGAACCGTCCTCGGCAAACAGGGCGAGGCTCAGCGGAATGTGCATCGGCTCCTTGTTCGGCTGGCCGGGTGTCGCGGGAATCATCTGTTCCAGCGACAGGCTGAAGCTCTTGGCGCCGGCATCATAGGTGCCGGATGCGGTCACGAGCGGTGTGCCGGCCTGATGGTACCAGAGCGAGAACTGCGAAAGGTCGCGGCCGCTCGCATCTTCGAAGCATTTCACGAAATCCTCGATCGTGACGGCCTGGCCGTCATGGCGATCGAAATAGAGGTCCATGCCCTTCTTGAAGGTTTCGCGGCCAAGCAGGGTCGCGATCATGCGCGTGACTTCGCTGCCCTTCTCATAGACCGTCGTCGTATAAAAGTTGTTGATCTCGCGATACTTGGTCGGGCGCACCGGATGGGCGAGCGGGCCGCCGTCTTCCGGGAACTGCTCGGACTTCAGGTGGCGCACCTCGGCGATGCGCTTGACCGGGCGCGAGCGCTGGTCGGACGAGAATTCGTGGTCGCGGTAAACAGTCAGGCCTTCCTTGAGGCAGAGCTGGAACCAGTCGCGGCAGGTGATGCGGTTGCCGGTCCAGTTGTGAAAATATTCATGTGCGATGATCGCCTCGATATTGGCGTAGTCGGCATCCGTCGCGGTCTCGGGATCGGCAAGCACGTATTTGTCGTTGAAGATATTGAGGCCCTTGTTCTCCATGGCCCCCATGTTGAAGTCGGACACGGCGACGATCATGAAGATATCGAGATCGTATTCGCGGCCGAACACTTCCTCGTCCCACTTCATCGAGCGCTTCAGCGCGTCCATGGCATAGGCCGCGCGCGGCTCCTTGCCGTGCTCGACATAGATCTTCAGCACGACCTCGCGGCCGGACAGGGTGGTGAAACTGTCTTCCACGACACCGAGATCGCCGGCGACCAGTGCGAAGAGATAGCTCGGCTTCGGATGCGGGTCGAACCAGGCGGCGAAATGCTTGCCGGGGCCATAACCGGCGCCGCCGAGGAAGTTGCCGTTCGACAGGAGCAGCGGGTTGGCATCCTTGTCGGCGATGATGTTGACCGTGTAGGGCGCCAGCACGTCCGGCCGGTCGGGGAAATAGGTGATACGGCGGAAGCCTTCGGCCTCGCACTGCGTGCAATAGATGCCGCTGGTGCGGTAAAGGCCCATCAGCTGGGTGTTGGCTTCCGGATTGATGATCGTGGTGACGGTGACTTCGAAAGGCACCGTTTCCGGCAGGTCGCGGATGGTGAGGCTTTCGGGCGTTACCGTGTAGCGTTCCGGCGCCAGTTCGTTCTGGTCGAAGAGAAGGCTGTAAAGATTGAGTTCGTCGCCATCGAGGATCAGCGGGGCAGAAAGATCAGCGCCTTGGCGACGGTGGAAGATCAGCCGCGCTTCCACCTTCGTTTCGGTCGGATCCAGTTCGAAAGTCAGGTCGACGCGTTCCAGCACGAAATCGGTTGGGCGGTAGTCTGCCAGATTGATGACCTGACCGGTATCTGTTCGCATGTTCCGTGAAGACCTTTATTAGACAATGGCCGAATATAGAGGCGGGCGCACTCTGCTGAAATTTGGCCGCCATAATTACATTAAAGTCTGAACTAAAGTTAAAGCAAATTGGCCGTGAGCGCGAAGTTCACAGCCAAATTATCATGGTCAAATTGTCGTGTATGTGCAGCCGAAAGGGGAAGACTGCTATTTGAGATTGAGGGCAGTCTTGATTGCAGCATCACTTTCCGTCTGCTGTACCACGACGCCACACCAGCCGAGCCCGTCATAATCCTCGTAGCCGAGCGTGCGCGCAAAGGCGACGATCGAGCCGTTATTGTCGTAATAGCTGCCCTTCGGCTGGCCGGTCTGGTTGGCGAGCGCAAAATGGGTGAAGAGCATGGCCGGATTGGTGCTGGCAATCACACGACTTGCGCCGTCGAGCAGCATGACGGTGGTCTTTTCCGCAAGCTGCGGCGGCAGGTTCGCTTCCTTCTCGACGATCGCCTGGCCCTGGTTCTGCCAGTCGAAATAAACGCCCAGCGTGCCGAGCAGCTTGCCGTCGACCTTGCCGCCTTCGCGGATGCCGGTGGCATAGACGAGGGCATGCCGCTGGTCGTGGAGAAGGCTCGGCTTTACCTCGTCGACGATATAGTCGTCGCCGGAGGCGCAGCTTGCTGCAGCCCGGAACCAGGGATCGCCCGCGAGCGAAGAACCGGATATCTTGCGCTGGAAGGTCGGATTGGCCGACGCGATCACCCGGCCGGAGAGATCGGTCATCACGAGATCGAGATAGACGGTATAAAAGCGATTGATGACGCCGAGCCGTTCAGCCGCGAAGGCGACACGATCCTTGTCCGGCTCCTGCAGCGCCTGCCAGAGCGCCGCATCCGTTGCCCACCAGCGCACGTCGGCTGTGCGCTCGAAGAGGTTGCGCACGATGAGCTGAACCAGCGTCTGCGCGAGATCGGTCAGTCGCACGCCTTCCATCTCGGTGACGAGCGAATCCGCCATCGCACGGCTGAGGCCGATGCGCCCGAGCACATTGCTCTCGAACTTGCTGGTGATCTCGGTGGCGATCTGCGCCAGCCGCTGCACTTCGTTGGCAACGACGGCAAAGCCCTTGCCGGTTTCGCCGGCGCGGGCCGCCTCGATCAGAGCGTTGATGGCAAGCAGCTTGATCTGTTTGACGATGCTGGTGTTGTCGGTGCTGAAACGCTCCAGATCCGTGCTGATGCCATCGGTCACGACACGCATCGAGCGGGGCGTTGCGTTCTGTGACTGGGATATGATCTCTGCGCTGAGCGGCTTCATCAAAAAGATCCTGAAAATAATCTACGCGACTGGCTGCGGAACGAATGCGATTCTTTTGTATGGCTAATTCGCTGAGAACGATGCGGTGGCATGGTTTGCAACCGGTTAACGCAATAGGTGCGGATACGAACATTTTCGGGGGAATGAGCGTAAAACGTGAAGTTTTTTCACCAGAAAACGGAGTTGCACAGAAAAGCGGCAGATAAAAAGCGGTTAGATACTTGCTACCTTGGGTGGGGCAGATTTTTCCCCACTGGCGCATTTCTTCGGTTACGATGAAAAAATCGTCCGCTGCGTTCGAGTCGAACGCGTCTCCCCCGCTCGGCATGCCCGCATAAGAGCCTGGATCATGGAATCGGTTCTCAGAAACCCGATGAGAGGCATTGCGCTGAAAGTCTCGTCGGTCGTGGTCTTCCTGGCCATGCAGACATTCATCAAGCTGGCAGGGTCGGGTATCCCGCCGGGGCAGGTAACTTTCTGCCGCTCCTTCTTCGCGCTGTTTCCAATCATGGCCTATCTCGGCTACCGGCATCAGCTGCGCTCAGCCTTCTACACCGCCAATCCGATCGGCCATCTGAAGCGCGGCACCCTCGGCATCATCTCGATGGGGCTCGGCTTCTACGGGCTTCTGCATCTGCCGCTGCCGGAGGCGATCGCGCTCGGTTATGCGACGCCGCTCGTCGCCGTCATCTTCGCGGCCGTCTTCCTGGGGGAGACGGTGCGCGTCTATCGCTGGAGTGCCGTCTGCTTCGGCATCATCGGTGTCGCCATCATCTCCTGGCCGAAGCTGACCTTGTTCCGGGAAGGCGGCATGGAGGCCGAACAGGCAACCGGCGCGCTCTGCGTACTTTTGTCGGCCGTGCTCGGCGGCATGGCGATGATCCAGGTGCGCCGCCTCGTCGAGGAAGAGAAGACGGCGACGATCGTGCTCTATTTCTCGATTATCGCTTCGGTTTTCTCGCTGGCGACCGTGCCCTTCGGCTGGCTGCTGCTGGACTGGTCATCGGCCCTCTTCCTGATTGCCGCCGGTTTCTGCGGCGGTGTCGCGCAGATCCTCCTGACCGAGAGCTACCGCCACGCGGACGTGTCCACCATCGCYCCCTTCGAATACAGCTCGATCCTGCTCGGCGGCATCGTCGCCTACTATGTCTTCGACGACGTTCCGAGCAACACGATGCTTTTCGGCACCGTCATCGTCATCGCCGCCGGCATCTTCATCATCTACCGCGAGCATCAGCTTGGCCTCGAACGCCGCGAGGCGCGAAAAGCCGGCGCGCCGCAATCCTGAGCGGCTGAATCTATATCAAAAGTCGAATTTATTATCGCATAGATTGAAAAATGATGCCATCCGCCCCTCTAAAGAGAGTGGGATGGTGAAATATTGGGATATCGCATTCCGCAAAAATGTGGTTATGAAAGTGAATTACTTTCATTTATTCAAAGCTGTGCATAATCGATAGGCCATTGATGCCGGGGGAGTTTCGGTATCGCTGCTCCGAACGCTGGCTTGCGAGCGAGGGTTGAGGAAAAGCATATGGCGTTCACGGCAGAACAACTGGCGCAGAACCCTTCTTTTTTAGTGAGTATTCGTTTCCTGGCCGGGCAAATGCGCGGCATGTTTGATGCGGGGCCGCGGCTGGCGCGCCTGCTGGCCTCGCATCAACGCTGGCTGCTGACGCAGACGGCCTATGCGCTGCATCTGGAATACGATCCGCAGGACGTGACCTCGGGTTTCACCGCCGTTCGGCTGACCGGCAAGATCACTGCCCACAAGATCGCCAGCCGCAATACGGTGCTCGCCTTCATCGAAGAGCTTTTCACCTATCGCTTCATCACCCATACGCCCGGCGACGAGCGCCGCCGCCCTCGCCATTTCGAGCCGGCCGAAGTCAGCCATCAGGCAATGTTCGGCTGGTTGCACACCAACCTCGGCGCGCTTGATCTCATCGATGGTGGAAACCGGGCGGCGCTCCTGCTGGAAAATCCTCTGCTATTCCGCCAGATCCAGCCGCGTGTCGCCTATAACTGCCTCGAGGATGCCAACTGGCGTGAGCCGCCTGAGCAGGTGGCGCTGTTTCTCTGGACGGAAGCGGGCGGTATGGTCATCGATCATTTCATGTCCCGGCTCGATCTCGAAGGAGCCGATCCGACACGGCTGGCGATCGGCAAGATGGAAACCCGCGCGCTGGCCGGTGATTTCATGATGTCGCGCACGCATCTCCAGCGGCTGCTCGCCAAAGGCGCGCAGCGCGGCTGTGTCGGCTGGTACGACGAGCCGAAGAAGTCGCAGCTGTGGTTGTCGCGCGATTTCCTTAGAGAATATGTCGGCTGGCAGGCGATCAAGTTCGCCTATGTCGATGAAGCGTTCGAATCGGCAAAGGCGCAGCTCGAAAGCGCGAACGGTGACAGCATCAGCCCAAAAATCGGAATCGATTTTCGGAAAGCCTGATGCGCAGATTAAAGAGAGTGAGAGCGTCCATTGTGCATTCGAATGGACGCGCGGCGCTCTGAATCAAATCCAGCAAAAGTGCGCAGCGGTTTTGCGTCCACAACTGCGTGAAAATACCCTCAGAGCGCGATGGCGGAAGCCGGGCTCTTGACCTCGGACGGGGTGTCGCAAAGCTCGCTCCGATATTCGCGCGCGGCGCAGACGGCAGCACGGATATGCTCGAAAGATTCGATGTTGCGCAGCAGTGAAATCAGGATTGTGGACATCGGTCGATACGTCTGAAAACGCAGAAGGGCAGGCGAACCGCCTGCCGGATCGTCATTCCGGAATTCTCAATATTCCTGGAAATCCGCGAAGATCATCGCCGGACGCGACGTACGGCCGCTGATGCCGGTGCCGCGGGCGATCATCTGTTCGTTGGTGGCAAAGCCGAAACGGCTGTAGCCCTGGGTAGTGCGAACTTGATCGCTTGCTTGGCGCAGGGTTTCAAACCCGCAATGTATAGGACGAAAACGCTTGCTCATGGCCTTGGTTCCTGTTCGTTCCTCCCAAGACACGCCTTCTATATTGCAGTGCAGCATCGATTCTTCAATGCACCCTTGCAGGATGCAGCCATGCGTATATTGCATGGACAAATTCATAATATTTTCAAACTTGGCTAATTTGTAAGCAGAGACAGTTCTTTAAGTCTAGCCTGGAAGGTCAGCAGATCGCTCCAGGCGAGCCGCTTATTGACCGGTGCAGTTAACAGGTCCTGCGGATGCAGACTGGCTATGGCCGGGATGACCTGATCTGCGACAGCGATCTCCTTCCACCGGCCGCGAAGCCCGTGAATCGTGTCATTCTCGCCAAAGAAGAACCGTGCCGTGTAATTGCCGAGCAGCAAAATGGCACGCGGCTCGGCGAGCGCGATCTGCCGCTCGATGAAGGGACGGCAGATCTCCGTTTCGGCCGCCGAAGGCATGCGGTTGCCGGGCGGACGCCAGGGAATGATCTGCGTCAGGAGAATGGCTGAGCGCTCCAGGCCGATCGAGGCCAGCATCCGGTCCAGTAACTGGCCCTGACGGCCGGCAAAGGCCGCGCCCTCGCGCTCGTCATCAGCGCCCGGCGCCGGGCCGATCACCATGATGCCGCTGGCCGGATCGCCGCTCGCAAAGATGGTCGAGCGCACGCTGTGCTTCAGATTGCAGCCGTTGAAGGCTTCGAGTGCCGTCTTCAATTCCGCAAGTGAGCGGGCGCTCTCGGCAGCGAACCGCGCCTGCTGCACCGCTTCGCCGTCGGGGATCGCCGGTTGCGTCCGCGTGGCAGGTGGTGGCGCCGCTGCACGCTGTTGCGGTGCGGGCGAGGCTGGACGGGCGACAGCTTGCATCTCCGGTTGCGCCGGCCGTTCCGGTTGCTGTTGGGCAATCGGTGTCGCCGGACGGCGCGCGGCCTTCATCGCCTTGAATTCGGCGAAACGGTCGACCGGCTCTTCTTCCAGCAACCAGTCCACACCCGCTTCCGCATGAAAATGCAGAAGCGCGGCAAGTTCGGCCGGACTCAGGTCGTTGGCGGAGATCATGGACAGACTTTAGCGGAGCGAAAACGGCAATGAAAGGGCGGGCGGACCTGCCGCCGCCCTTTCGGCCGTCATTGCACAGTCCATTGGTCGATGTCGTCGCGTTCGCCGATCAGCGCCAGACCGTGCGCGATCGAGAGCAGCTCGCCGCCGCTTTCGATCTTGTCGCGGTCAAATCGCTCGGTGAAGATGCGCCGCACGGCCGGCACGAAGGATGTGCCGCCGGTCAGGAACACCTTGTCGATGCCGGATGTATTCGTGTTGGTCTTCTCCAGCACCTCGTCGAGCGCCCCTTCGATGCGGGCAAGGTCGTCGACGATCCAGCTTTCGAAATCGCTGCGTTTGATCGTGCGATGGCCGCCGCGGCCGAGCGGCGCGAAATCGAAAGCCGCCTCTTCGGCGGAGGAAAGCGCCATCTTTGTCGCCGAGACCGCCTGATAGAGCGGATAACCTTCGTCATGGTCGATGAGATCCACGAAGGTTTCCAGCTTCTCCGGCTCCAGCGCCGTACGCACCAGTTTCTTCAGATCCTCGAATTCCCGCGATGTCTTGAAGATCGACAGCTGGTTCCAGCGGCTGAAACTTGCATAATAATTTGAGGGCACCTCAAGGACCTTGTCGAAGCTCTTGAAATGGCTGCCCTTGCCGATTTGCGGCGCCACGATGTTGTCGATCATGCGCGCATCGAAATGGTCGCCGGCCACACCGACACCCGAATGGCCGATCGGCGTTGCCGTCAGCTTTCCGGCCTTGGTCTCGAAACGGATCAGTGAATAGTCCGTCGTGCCGCCGCCAAAGTCGGCGACGAGTACGGTCGCATCGGACTTCAGGTTTTGCGCGAAGTAGAAAGCGGCAGCAACCGGCTCATAGACATAATGAATTTCCGGAAAGCCAAAGCGCGTCAATGCCTCGTTGTAGCGCTTTACCGCAAGCGCCGGGTCCGGATTGGCGCCGGCGAAATGCACCGGCCGACCGGCGATGATGCGGCTGGTATTATCTGGCCAGTTTTCGCCTGCGTAATGGCGCAGGCGCCGGATGAAGATTTCCATCAGGTCTTCGAAGCTCTGCCGCTTGCCGAAGATGATCGTGCCCTGGAAGAGCGCGCTTGCCGCAAAGGTCTTGATGGACTGCAGGAAACGGCAGTCGCCGGGATTGTCGATGAACTGCTGGATAGCCGCATGCCCGGCCTCCACCTTCAGCGCCGAAGCACCGAGCTGGGCATCCTTCATGAAGGAGAGCGCGGTGCGCATGCTATCGGCCGTGCCGGCGCTGCTGGTCAGCGATATGGAATGGGTGTCAGCGCCGCCATCTGCCAGCGCCAGAACAGTATTGGTCGTGCCGAAGTCAAGCCCGAGCGCCTGTGCCATGGCCGTGCTCCCTTATCAGATCTATCGAAAATGACTGAACCGGGGCAGGTGCCCCGAAATACGAAAGGGCGCCTTATGGTGCGCCCCTGACATGTTGTGAGAGGCGCGTGATCGCACAGGAGAGGGTGGAAAGCAACCCGCTCTAATCAGTTTCCGAGCTGCACCCGCGTCTCCCCGGCCATCTTGCCGATCCACTTGCGGAACATCTCCATGGCAGGGGTGACGGAACGGGATTGCAGACGGGTCAGCCAGTAGCTGCCTTTTGAAATCCAGATCGGGAAGGGCTGTTCCAGTTCGCCCGCTGCAAGCTGGCGGGAGAACATCAGGGGCGGCGCCAGCGCTACGCCCGCGCCCTGCAATGCCGCCTCGATCATCAGCACGGAGGAATCGAAGACCATGCCGCGGATCGGCGGGGAGGTGACATCGGCCTTCTCGAACCAGCCCGGCCATTCGTCGGCACGGTAGGAGCGCAGCAGCGTCTGATGGGCGACATCTTCGGGGGAGGAGAGCTGGCGGGCAATTGTGGGGATGCAAAGCATGGAAAGCGGTGCTTCGAACAGCGCTTCGGCTTCTATGTCATGCCAGGCGCCATTGCCGAACTTGATCGCATAGTCGAGCCCTTCGGCGGCAATGTCGACCCGGTTGTTGTTGGTCGAAAGCCTGAGATCGATGAAGGGATATTGCTCGCGGAAATCGGCAAGCCGCGGCAACAGCCAGCCGACCGCGAGTGTGCCGACGGCCCCAAGCTTGAGGACTTCGCGCACATGGCCGCCCTCGAACCGCTCCAGCATGTCGGCCATGCGATCGAAGGAATCCTGCAGGGCCGGCAGCAGCGCAAGCCCTTCCTCGGTGATCATCAGCCCGCGCGGCAGGCGGCGGAACAGGCTGACGCCAAGGCGCTGTTCCAGAAGCTTGACCTGATGGCTGACGGCGGCCTGCGTGACGCAGAGCTCGATGGCCGCCCGGGTGAAGGAAAGATGCCGCGCCGCCGCCTCGAAGGCGCGCAGCGAATTCAGCGGCAAATATGGTCGAACCATGGCAATGGCCTAATCTGATTTATGCCTGACCGGAAATATCATCGTTTGATCGGGCCTTCCAGGCTGGCCTAGAAAGCTGAGGTCCAACCATTTGGAGAACGAAAGTGGCTTTCGAAAGACTTTTCCTTCTGGCATTTTCCATAAGTATTACAGCAATTTCAATGAACGCGACGTCGGCCTATGCCGCCGATCCGATCCGCTGCACCCTCATCATCGACGAGAAGACCGGTGACACGGTTTATCGTCAGGGCAATTGCGATCAGGGCTTTTATCCGCAATCGACGTTCAAATTGCCTTTGGCCATGATGGGCTACGATTCCGGCATTCTCGTCGACGAACACACTCCACTCTGGATATATGATCCGAAGCTCAAGCGTTCCAAGCGCGAACAGAAGGATACCGATCCGACCATCTGGGAGCGGGATTCCATCGTCTGGTTCTCGCAGGCGCTGACCCGCAAGCTCGGCGAGCGCGCCTTTGCCGATTACGTCGAGCGCTTCGGCTACGGCAATCAGGATGTTTCGGGCGGGCCTGGCAACACGGATGGGCTGACCGAAGCCTGGTTGATGTCGTCGTTGAAGATCTCGGCCGAGGACCAGGTACAGTTCCTGCGCCGTTTCCGCACCGGCAGCCTGCCGATCTCGGAGCGCGCGCGGCAGATGACCGAGGCGATCGTTCCGCATTTTGAGGCCGCCGCCGGCTGGAATATCCAGGGCAAGACCGGTGCCGGCTGGCTGCGCAACGCGGCCGGCAAGACCCATTACGAACGGCCGCTCGGCTGGTTCGTCGGCTGGGCGACGAAGGGCGACAGGCGGCTTATCTTCGCGAGACTTCACATCGCCAATCACCGCTACAGCGACAATCCGATCAGTTTCGAGACGCGGGATTCGCTGATCGCGGATTTCCCGAAGCTGGTCGACGGCCGCTGACATGAAAAGGGCGCCGGAAGGCGCCCTTTCTGTCTCTCTATTCCGCGGCCATCGCTCGCGCTTCCTGTACCACGTGCTCTTCCTTCTTCCCGCGGCTGAGCATGCGGTGGAGGAAATTCCCGAAGCGGTCCATCTCGACGAAGATGACAGGGGTAATGAAGAGCGTCAGCATTTGCGAAACGATGAGGCCGCCGACGACGGCGATGCCGAGCGGCTGGCGCAGTTCCGAGCTGGCGCCTGTGCCGAGCGCGATCGGCAGGGCGCCGAGCAGGGCGCAGAAGGTCGTCATCATGATCGGGCGGAAGCGTCGCACGCAGGCTTCGTGGATCGCCGCCGTCGCCTTCTCGCCCGTCGTGCGCATGGTCTCCACCGCAACGTCGATCATCATGATCGCGTTCTTCTTGACGATGCCGATCAGCATCAGGAGGCCGATGAGCGCGATGATCGACAGGTCGAAGCCCATGATCTTCAGCGCCAGCAGCGCACCGAAGGCCGCAGCCGGCAGGCCGGACAGGATGGTGAGCGGGTGAATGAAGCTTTCATAGAGCACGCCGAGCACGACATAGATGGTCAGAACAGCCGCCAGGATCAGATAGGGCGTATTGCCCTGCGACTGCTGGAAGATCTCGGCCGTACCGCCATAGGAGGTGAAGACATCGGCCGGCATGCTGATTTCCGTCTTGATCTGGTCGATCCTGGCCGTCGCATCGCTCAGCGATACGCCTTCCGGCAGGTTGAAGGAAACGGTGGTGGAGACGAGCTGGCCCGTCTGGTTGATGGTGACAGGTCCGACCGTGCGCTCGACATGCGCGAAGTTCGAAAGCGGCACCAGGCTGCCATTGGACGAAGCGACCCGGATTTCCGAAAGCTTCTGGTCATCCCAGGGCTTGCTCGTGTCATATTCGACAATGACGTCGTAGCTGTCGCCGGTCGACTGGATTTCCGCAGCCGCAAAACCGCTGAAGGATTCCTGCAGAGTCGTGCGCAGCGTGTCGTTGTCGATCCCGTAGGCGGCTGCCCGCTCGGTATCGATGACGATATTGGCCTGCAGGGCGTTGTTCTGCGCATCTGATGTCACGTCCGTGAACAGGCGGTCGCCTCGCATCGCCTGCTGGATCTTGCCGGCCCACAGGTTGGTCTGGTCGGCATTCAGCGCCTGTATGACCAGCTGATATTGGCTGGCGGTCTGGCGGCCGCCAAAGCGCAGGCTCTGGTTCGGCGTCACGAAGGCCTGCAGGCCGGGGATCTTGTTGATCGCCGTACGCAGTTCGCGCAACGTCTGGTCAAGCGGTGCACGCTGATCCTTGTCCTTCAGTTCGACGAACATCGAGCCGTTGTTCTGCGGCTTGTTGGGGTTGCCGCCGATCGTCGACATCACGTGATTGACCGCCGGGTTCGCCTTGACGACGGCCGCGGCCTGCTGCTGCAGGGCCTCCATCGCCGAATAGGAAATATCCTGCCGTGCCTGGGTGCTGATCGTCAGGCGGCCGATATCTTCCTGCGGGAAGAAGCTCGTCGGCAGCGTCATGAAGAAATAGATCGTCAGCGCCACCGAGCCGAGGAAGACCCCGAGGATGATGGGACGATGGCGAAGGCACCAGCCGACGGCATTGTCGTAACCGCGCAGCGTCCGTTCGAAACCGGCATCGAAGATACGGATGAGAAGCGGCGGGCGGCTGTGGTTGTTGGAAAGGCGTGAGCCGAGCATCGGCGTCACCGTCAGCGAGACGATCGCCGAGGAGATGATGGCAATCGCCACCACCATGCCGAATTCGTTGAACACGCGGCCAACGACACCACCCATCAAGAGGATCGGGATGAAGACCGCGATCAGCGACACCGACATGGAGATGATGGTGTAGCTCACTTCGCCCGCACCCTTGATGGCCGCCTCGCGCACCGGCATGCCTTCCTCGACATGGCGCAGGATGTTTTCCAGCATGACGATCGCGTCATCCACCACGAGGCCCACCGCGAGCGTCAAACCCAGCAGCGAGATGTTGTCGATACTGTAGCCCAGCACATACATCATGCCGAAGGTCGAGATCAGCGACAGCGGAACGGCAAGGCCCGGAATGATCGTTGCGGTCGCATGGCCGGTGAAGAGGTAGATGACGAGAACGACGAGGCCGATCGTCAGAAGCAGCGTGAACTTCACGTCGGCGATGGCATCGCGGATCGGCTTTGCGGCATCGTTCATGACGACGGTGTTGACCGAAGAGGGTATTTCCGCGTGAAGCAGCGGCAGCTTGGCGTTGATCGCATCCACGACATCGACCGTATTGGCATCCGGCTGGCGCTGGATGGCAAGGATGATGCCGCGCTGGCCGTCATACCAGCTGCCTGTATACTGGTTCTCGACGCTGTCCTGCACGTCGGCAATATCGCCGAGATGGATCGGCGCACCGTTCGGATTGGCAATGACCAGCGAACGGAACTGCTCGGCGCTGGTGCGCTGCGTATTCGCCGTGATGGTCATGGCCTGCGAATTGTTCTGTAGGGTGCCGACCGGCTGTTGGCTGTTGGCGGCGGCAAGCGCCTTGTTGACGGTGTCGATGCCTATGCCGCGGGTGAGCAGCTTGTTGGGATCGACCTCGACGCGCACGGCATAGGTCTGCGCACCGAAGACGCTGACCTGGGCGACGCCCGGAAGCGTCGACAGCGACGGCGAGATGATGTCTTCGGCGATCTCGTCGAGCTTGCTGCGCGGCACGGTGTTGCTCTGCACCGAAAGCAGCATGACCGGCGCGTCGGCCGGGTTCGTCTTGCGGTAGCTCGGCGGCGTCGTCATGTTGTCGGGCAGCTGCCGCGTCGCATGCGAAATGGCCGCCTGCACATCGGCGGCGGCCGCATCGATATCGCGGTTGAGGTCGAACTGCAGCACGATGCTGGTGCTGCCGAGCGAACTCGACGCGCTGATTTCGCTGATGCCGGGGATCGTCTCGAACTGCTTGATCAACGGTGTCGAGACCGAGGTCGCCATTGTCTGCGGTGAGGCACCGCTCAGCTGTGCCGAGACGTTGATGGTCGGGAAGTCCACCTGCGGCAGGGCCGCGACCGGCACGAGCCGGTAGCCCGCAAGGCCCGCAAGGATGACGCCGATCGCAAGCAGCGTCGTTGCGACCGGGCGCTGAATACAGAAATTCGGGATCATTGCGCAGCCCCCACCGCGATCGTTTCGGCCTGCTGCTGTCGTTGCTGAGACACGTCAGCAGACGCGACATCGAGCGTCTTGTTGTCGAATTGCTCGTTGACCGCCTGCTGGTCGCTGAGCTGGCCCTGGCCTTCGACGACCACGTGGTCGCCCTCCGAAAGGCCTGACGCGATGGCGGTGAAGCCGCCGTTGGCGCGGGCGACGGTAACAGGCGTCAGATGCGATTTGCCGTCCTTGGCCACGAAGGCAAAGAAACCGTCGGGCCCGGGGCTGACGGCAACCGTCGGCACAACCACCTGCTGTTCGTCATTGTTGAAATGCACGACGATATTGACCGACTGGCCGGGCCACAGGGCGCCGGAGGCGTTTTCGAACTTCGCCTTGGCAAGGATCGTGCCCGATGCCGTGTCGACCGCGTTGTCGTAGAAGCTGACCTCGCCCTTGCGCACTTGTCCCTTGGTGGAATCGGGCGCCGTGCTGACCTCGACCTGACCGGAAGCCAGCGCCTTCTTCAGTACGCGCAGGTAGCGCTCCTGCAGGTGGAACTTCACATAGATCGGATCGTACTTGGCGATGGTGACGATGGCCGCACCGGCATTGACGAAGGCGCCCCTGCTGAGGGCTATATCGCCGAGCCTGCCATCGAAGGGCGCACGAATATCGGTATGCTCGAGGATGACCTGGTCCGAAGCGAGCATGGCCTTGTCGGCTTCCACGGTTGCGGCGGCGGTATCGCGGGCAGCCTTGGCCTGATCGAGGCTCTGTTGGGTGCCGGCCTTCTGGTTGAAGAGGTCCTGCGCCCGGGTCAGCGCCGTCTCGGATTCTGCAAGCGTCGCCGTATCGCGCACGATCATCGCATTGTCCTTGTCGACGGCAGCCTTGGCCGTCCGGTCGTCCAGCTTGGCGATCAGGTCGCCTTCCTTGACCGTGGCGCCGTCTTCGGCCTCGATGCTGACGACCAAGCCCTGTTCCTGTGCGGCAATCGTCGTATTGTCCTCGGCATCGGCCCAGCCAGTCGCCGTTACATCCATGGGCAGAACGGCCTTTACGGCCGCCACGGTGTTGACCATGGTGGGGCCACCGGCACCGCGCCTGCGTCCGCCACTCTGTTGTTGACCACCTTGCTGCCCGCCGCCGCTCTGGGCCTGATCGGCCTGCGCCCGCTGATGGCCGCTGTTCTGGCCGCCCTCCGGCTTGTTGATGAGCTGTGACAGATAGGGGATATCAGAAGCATAGGGAATCTTGTCCCCGAACTGCCAGAAGCCAACCGCGGCCACGGCTACAATACTGATGGTGATCCAAAATTTCTTCATGAGCGAGACCGGTCTTGTTTGGGCAAATTGCATGATTTTCCAGCCCGATTGAGCCGCCTATATTGCGGCGCAAAAAAGACATAATCACCCCGGCGATGATCACTAACCGGTTATAATGGCTTAAATTTTCGTAATGAACATTCTGTAATATTCAAACTATACTAATATATATTCGGGTAGGCAGCGTCGTCCACCTTGGTGACCTGCCAGCGCAGGCTGTATTGGCGAAACACTATTTCCTCCGCATTGCAGGTCTTGCGCGCGATGGAACTGGAAAACGCAGAGGCAGACGGTCATGGCCGAGTTGAATGCCGGTGAATTTCGCTCACTCATCACCAACATCTTTCCGGAGCTTACGGCCTCCGTTTTCAGGCTCGCGACGAAGGGCTGGGATTCGATGGCCATCGATGTGGATGACAAGCTGATCTTCAAGTTTCCGCGCAATCCGGAGGCGGAGAGGGCGCTGGTGAAGGAGGCCGCCCTTCTCGGCATCATCAGGCCGTCGCTATCGATGGCAGTTCCCGACATGCGCGTCCATGACGGCCCTCCGGTCTTCTCCAGCCATGCCAAGATCCGGGGCGAACATCTCATCACCGACGATTATGAGGTGCTTCCGGAAGCGGCTCGCCAACGTCTCGGTGATGATCTTGCCCGTTTCTATGCAGAACTGCACGATCTCGACGACGATCGCATGCGTGCAGTCGGCGCCGCACCGATCCTGCCCTGGCAATCGCCCGAGACCGTCAGGGACAAGGCCTTGCCGCTGCTGTCCTCTCAGCTGGCAAGCTATGCGGAAAATGTCATCCGGGATTTCCAGGCCCTGTCGCCCGACCCCTGCGGCATCACTTACGGCTTCTTCGACGGCCACGGCTGGAACATGGCCTTCGATCATGCTGCGGGCAGGCTGAACGGCCTCTATGACTTCGCTGATTCCGGCTTCGGCCCGCTGCACCAGGAATTCATCTATTCGAACTTCATCTCACCCGATCTGACGGCGCGTATCGTCTCGGGCTATGAGACGTTGACAGGTCGCCAGCTCGACCGCCGGCGCATCGCCATCCTGACCGGTTTCCATCGCCTGTCCGAACTCGCCGAACTTGCTGATGATCCCGCCTATATCGGCGCAAAGATCGATAGCGTCACGGCATGGGCCGCTGCTTCGGCCCATGCAGGATGATGCAATCAGTCAGACGGAACGCGCCGCACCGCCGTCGCAGCGGATCACCGAGCCGGTGATGTAGCTCGCAGGCTGGCTGCAGAGAAAGGCCGCCGTTGCCGCGAATTCCTCGACCTTGCCGTAGCGGCCGACCGGAATGCGTGCTTCCTTTTCCACGCGGATGTCTGCGACGCTCTTGCCGGTCCGTTTGGCGGCGGCACCATCGAGATCGTCGAGCCGTGCGGTCAGGATGCTGCCGGGCAGCAGCAGGTTGGTGGTGACGCCGTGGCCGGCCACTTCCGATGCCAGCGTCTTGCTCCAGCCGGCAAGGGCCGGGCGCAGCGTGTTCGACAGCGCCAGATTGGCAATCGGCTCGATAACCCCTGACGAGGCCACCGTCAGGATGCGGCCCCAGCCCTGCGCCTTCATGCCGGGCAGCAGTGCATTGGTCAGCGTGATGACGCGCGCCACCATGGAGAAGAAATAGGTTTCGAGCTTCTCCGGCGTCATGTCTTCGGTGGTGCCGGGCGTTGGGCCGCCGGTATTGTTGACGAGGATATCGAGCCCGCCGAATTTCTCCTGCACGGCGGCCGTGACGCTTCCGACGAAATTGTCCTCGGAGAGGTCGGCCCAGATCCAGTCGGCCTTGCCCTTGCCTTGCGCATTGATCGCCTTGCAATTGGCGTCGAGCTGCTCGCCGCTGCGCCCGCACAGAAGAACATTCGCTCCCTCCTGCGCCAGCGCCTTCGCAATGCCGAGCCCGAGACCGCGCGAGGAGGCCAGTACGAGTGCGCGTTTGCCCTTGATGCCGAGATCCATGATTTCCTCCATTTCCTGTGCCCTTTCTATAGGGCGCAAGTCCCGGGAAAGAAAAGGCCGAAGACAGCTTCCGAACCACTTCAATAATTGACGTTAACGTAAGCGTTATATAATCTTTTGTGCTAGGGAACATCATTGTGCGAATTGGGGGATTGGCTGTCGTTTCCCGGCTCGACAATGTTTTCCGGTTTTGACAAGAGAGTACCCCATAATGGGGATGAACGGCCTTGAAACGGCCGAGCGGAGACGGATGGATGACCGACATGACTGAGCTGCCCGAACGCGAAAGCATGGAATTCGACGTGGTGATCGTCGGCGCCGGTCCGGCCGGTCTTTCGGCGGCGATCCGGCTGAAGCAGGTCAATCCGGAACTGTCCGTCGTCGTCCTGGAAAAGGGCGCTGAAGTCGGCGCCCATATCCTCTCCGGGGCCGTCGTCGATCCCATCGGTATCGACCGACTGCTGCCCGGCTGGCGCAGCGAAGGCGACCATCCCTTCAAGACCGAGGTCAAGGACGATCACTTCCTGCTGCTCGGCCCCGCCGGCTCTATCCGCCTGCCGAACATCATGATGCCGCCGCTGATGAGCAACCACGGCAATTACATCGTATCGCTCGGACTTGTCTGTCGCTGGCTGGCGACGAAGGCGGAAGAACTCGGCGTCGAGATCTATCCGGGCTTTGCCGCAGCGGAAGTGCTCTACAATGACGAAGGTGCCGTCATCGGTGTCGCGACCGGCGACATGGGCATCGAGAAGAATGGCGAGCCCGGCCCGAGCTACGCGCGCGGCATGGCGCTCATGGGCAAATATGTGCTTGTTGGAGAGGGCGTGCGCGGGTCGCTTGCCAAACAGCTGATCGCCAAGTTCGACCTCTCGAGCGACCGCGAACCGCAGAAATTCGGCATCGGCCTCAAGGAGCTCTGGGAGGTCAAGCCCGAGAACCATCGCCGCGGCCTCGTGCAGCACTCCTTCGGCTGGCCGCTCGGCATGAAGACCGGCGGCGGCTCGTTCCTCTATCACCTGGAGGACAATCTCGTCGCCGTCGGCTTCGTCATCCACCTGAACTACAAGAACCCCTATCTCTACCCCTTCGAGGAGTTTCAGCGCTTCAAGACCCATCCGGCCATCCGCGGCACTTTCGAAGGCGGCAAGCGTCTCTCCTATGGTGCGCGCGCCATCACCGAAGGCGGCTATCAGTCGGTGCCGAAGCTCTCCTTCCCGGGCGGCGCGCTGATCGGCTGTTCGGCGGGTTTCGTCAACGTGCCGCGCATCAAGGGCAGCCACAATGCCGTGCTCTCGGGCATGATGGCGGCCGACCGCATCGCCGACGCCATTGCCGCCGGCCGCGCCAATGACGAAGTGACCGAGATCGAAACCGACTGGCGGGCGAGCGATATCGGCAAGGACCTGAAGCGGGTGCGCAACGTCAAGCCGCTCTGGTCGAAGTTCGGCACGGCCTTGGGCGTGGCGCTCGGCGGTCTCGACATGTGGACCAACCAACTCCTCGGCTTCTCCTTCTTCGGCACGCTTGGTCACGGCAAGACCGATGCTGCTTCCCTGGAGCCGGCCTCGCAGCACAAGAAGATCGACTATCCGAAGCCGGATGGTGTCCTGACCTTCGACCGTCTCTCCTCCGTCTTCCTGTCGAACACCAATCATGAGGAGGACCAGCCGGTCCATCTGCAGGTCAAGGACATGGCGCTGCAGAAGTCATCGGAACTCGGCATCTATGCCGGCCCGTCGACACGCTACTGTCCGGCCGGGGTCTACGAATGGGTGGAAAAGGACGGCGAAGAGACCTTCGTCATCAACGCCCAGAACTGCGTCCACTGCAAGACCTGCGACATCAAGGATCCGAACCAGAATATCAACTGGGTGCCGCCGCAGGGTGGCGAGGGACCGGTCTATCCGAATATGTAACACGGGATGATCGTTCGGTGCCGCGAACTCGGCTCCGGATCGGTCGCTGGGAAAACTTGCTGCAGATCAATGTGGCGCGCTGCTTTGAAGTATTGAACCTATAGCCGAGTAACGCGTCGCCTATACCTGATAACGCATTCGTTATCTCTCTTTGCTGCGTCCGTTTATCATTTCATTAACCATAATCTCCTTAGCTTGCGACATCTTCTTGACGCGCTAAGGACACATTCATGACGATCTCGCGCAGGGGCTTTCTGATCGCTCTGCCCCTTTTTGTTGCCGGCTGCTCTTCGACCACTCTGAATAGCCAGACGAATTATGCAGCCCTTCCGGATGAGAAATTTCCGCTGCGGCAGGTGCCGATCGACAAGATCAAGCCGGAGCTGCGCCGCACCGAAGTGGCCTATGAGGGCAGCTATGCGCCGGGTACTATCATCGTCGATACGCCGGCGCGCCGCGCCTATTACATCCTCGGTGACGGCAGGGCGATGCGCTATGGCGTCGGCGTCGGCCGTGAGGGTCTGGCCTTTGCCGGCAATGCCTATGTCGGCCGCAAGGGGGAATGGCCGAGCTGGACGCCGACGGAAAACATGCAGCGCCGCGAGGAGCGTTACCGCAAGCTCGCCGGCGGCATGCCGGGTGGCCCGAACAATCCGCTCGGCGCGCGCGCCATGTATCTCTATCGCGGCGGCGGCGACACGCATTTCCGCATCCACGGTACCAACCAGCCGCAATCGATCGGCCTTGCCATGTCGAGCGGCTGCATCCGCATGATGAACCACGATGTGATCGATCTCTACAGCCGCGTCGAAGTCGGCGCCAGGGTCGTGGTCATCCAGGCGACAGCCTGACCCCAAGCCGGAACTATCGCCACATAAAAGCCGCCGCAGCTGATCGCCGTCGGCGGCTTTTATTGTTGGAGAATGCTCAGCGGCGCTTGGCGGCAATGCCGGTCGAAAGCGCCACGCCGATGCCGGTGATGACGGCGGCGCTGATTTCGGTAAGTCCCGTCTGCTCGCCGAGCAGCAGGCCACCGCCGAGTGTAGCAAGCACCGGCGTCAGTGCCGTGAAGGCGGCAGCCTGTGTCCCGCCGAGGGTACGAACGGCCGTGCCATAGGCGACCATGGCGACGAGGCCCGAGAGAATGCCTTGGCTCAGCACCTGCAACCCGATCTCCGGAAGAGCAGCCTGCGGCAGTGAAACGCCGAAGACCAGCGCAAGGGCGGCCATGATCAGGAAGGACCAGATGGCGATCAATGCGCTGGCCTGGATGGCGGTCAGGCCCGAGCGGCGGAAGGCATGCGTATAGCTTGCCCAGAGAACGGCGCCTGATGGCAGCAGCACGAAGCTGGTCCAGGGCAGGGAAGCATCGGCAAGGCTGCGCGCAAGCAGGATCATCACACCTGCGACGATCGCCAGCAACCCGGCAATCCGCGTGGCATCCGGCCGTTCGCGAAACAGCAGAATGCCGATCAAGGCGGTGGCAAGCGGCATGGAACCGCCGAGCAGAATGCCCGACGAGGCCGCCGGTGTGGAGTGAATGGCAAGCGTGGTCACCAGGAAGAAGATCGCACCGCAGCCGGCAACCATGATCGCCAGCAGATGCAGCGGAAGACCCTTCGGCAAGAGCCCGGTCCGCAGCCAAACGGGCGAAAGCACGAGCGCCGGAATGCCGAAGCGGATAAGACCGATGTCGATCGACCCAAGCGGCGTTGCCGCACTATGGCGCGTCGCCAGAAACCATGTCGACCAGATCAGCACGGTGATCGTGCCGGCAGCATAACCCAGGGATTGCGAAGGCGATTTGTCGTTTGAAAATGCGATCGTGCTCATCGTCCTGATCCTTTCCTCCGTCCGGATCCTGTCCGGTTGAAGAGAAGATTAGCGCCAGAGGCCGAGGCATGTCCTTGCTATCTATGGCCAAGAAATCGTGCTATGCGCAATGATCTGCCAATTTGTGCCTTCAGAGTTCGCGAAAATGCCGAATCTCGATAAATTCGATATTGCCATCCTGAAATGCCTGCAGGAAGATGCGCGCGCCACCAATGTCGAGATCGCCGAGAAGGTGAACCTCTCGCCATCCCCTTGCCTGCGCCGTATCCGCAATCTCGAGAAAATCGGCGTCATCCGCCGCTACACGGCCGATATCGATCGCAAGGAGGTCGGCCTCGGCCTCACCGTCTTCGTCGAATTCAAGGTCGCCCATCACAGCCGGGAGAATTCCGAGGCGCAACAGGCGACGCTGCTCGCCATTCCGGAAATCGTCTCCTGCTTCCTGATCTCGGGCACCGCCGATTTCCTGGCGGAGGTCGTGGTCGAAGACCTCTCGGCCTACGAACGGCTGCTGACGGAGACGTTGCTGACTCTTCCGAATGTCACCGATATCCGCTCGAATTTTGCCATCCGCAGCATCAAGACGCATGGACCGCTGAAGCTGCCCGAGCGCAATTGACGCAGCAGCGGAATAAGGTGAGTGCGATTGTAAACTTTACTTGAAAAATCCGCTTCATTTCTGTAGCCGGTGTCTCACCCGGTGTGAGGGCCGGTCGATCATTTCAGTATGAGGGATTTTGTCGTGAGCGTTTTTGATATTCCGCTGTCGCGCCGCCAGTTCGGCCTTTTGCTTTCGGCCTGTGCTACCGCTGCCGTCCCGGGCCTTGCCCTTGCAGACGATAATAAGCGCACCATCAAACATGAGCTCGGCACGACCGAAATCTCCGGCAAGCCGTCGCGCGTCGTCGCTCTCGAATTCTCCTTCGTGCAGGCCCTGAATGCGGTCGATGTCGTACCCGTCGGCATCACTGACGATAATCAGCCGAAGCGCATCGAGCAGCTTCTCGGCAAGAAGATCGACTACAGCTCGGTCGGGACCCGCCTGGAGCCCAATCTGGAACTCGTCGCAGCGCTGACGCCCGATCTCATCATCGCCGATGAACTCCGCCATTCGGCGATCTATGAACAATTGAGCGCCATTGCGCCGACCATCCTGCTGAACAGCTGGGAAGGCAGCTACGAGGTGATCAAGGCTTCTGTCGTGACCATCGCCGATGCGCTCGGTGAAAAGGAAAAGGGCCAACAGGCGCTTGCCACGCATGAGGCTATCATTGCCGGCCTGGTCGCAAAGATCCCGGCAGGCGAAAAGCGTCGCTTCCTCCTCGCCGTCGCCAATCCGGATTCCATGAGCCTGCATAGCTCCTCCTCCTTCACCGGTTCCGTCTTCAAGGCCATGGGCCTGACGCCGGCCATCGATTCCAGCGATGCCGTGGAAAGCGGGGCAGGGATCGAGCGCCTTGTCGCCATCAATCCGGACGTATTTCTGGTTGCGACCGATACCGGCGCCACCGTGTTCGACCAGTGGAAGAGCAACGCCGCCTTCAACAACATTGCGGCGGTGAAGGCCGGCATGATCTTTCAGGTCGACCGCAACCAGTTTTCCCGTTTCCGCGGTTTGACGACGGCGGAGATGATCGCCCGCGAAATCCTCGCCAAGGTCTATCAGGCCGGATAAGCGCCAATGACGACAAGGAGCGGCGCAATCATGCGGCATGGAACCGGCAGCCCTGTGCTGCTGGCGCTTTGCCTTTTGCTTGCGCTTGCCACTATCATCCTGGGCAGTATTTCCTTCGGCGTCTCCGAGCTGCCGGTTATCAGGGCCCTGCACCTGCTCTTTGCACCCGATGGCTCGCCGGACAGCGCGCTGGTCTGGGACGTCCGCCTGCCGCGGGCAATGCTTGCCATGCTAGTCGGCGCCAATCTCGCTGTTGCCGGGGTACTGATCCAGACGCTCACCCGCAATTCGCTCGCCTCACCCCAGACTTTCGGCATCAATGCCGGGGCTTCACTGGTCATCGTCATTAGCCTTATTGCAGTGCCGGGCCTAAGCGCCGGCGGTACGGTCTGGCCGGCCTTCATCGGCGCGGCCGCCGTCGGTTTTGCCATGTGGGCGCTTTCGGTGTCCGGCGCCATGAACGAAATGAAGCTGGCACTCGCAGGCATCTCCATCCAGCTCGTGCTCGCAGCTCTCGTGCAGGCGATCCTCATCGCCAACAATGCCGGGCAGGATATCGTTTACTGGCTCGCCGGCTCCATCAACGGCGCGCAGTGGAGCAAGGTCTGGATAATCCTGCCCTTCACGCTTTTGGGTGGTGGTATCGCCCTGATTGGCGGCCATCATTTCGGCGTTCTGGCGCTCGACGACGCCACTGGCGTCTCGCTCGGCCAGAATGCCAGGCGCGTCGGCGGTCTTGCGGCGGTGCTGATCGTCATTCTCGCCGGTTCCGCCGTCGCCGTCAGTGGCCCGATCGGTTTTATCGGTCTGTTGGTGCCGCATATCGTGCGCCGTCTGGCGGGCGGCGATCAGCTGACGGTCATTGCGCTCAGCGCCATCACCGGTCCCCTGCTGCTGAATGCCGCCGATCTGCTGGGCCGCGTCGCCGCCTTTCCGGCAGAGACGCCTGTCGGCATCGTCACGGCGCTGATCGGCGCACCGGCCTTTCTCGTCATCCTCTGGCATCAGAGGGCGAAATGACGAGTGCCGCGTTGCCATCGAAGAACCTGCGCGCAGCAAGCGTCTGCCTTGCCATCGCGGTCCTCATCCTCGTCATTGCCATCATCGGCATGACGATCGGCGCCGTCACACTGTCGGTCGGTCAGGTGCTGGATGGTATCGCCGGCGGCAAGAGCGCCTTCATCGTCATGCAGTACCGCGCCCCGCGCGTCATCGTTTCCATCCTGGCCGGCGCCTCGCTCGGCGTTGCCGGCGTCTTCCTTCAAGCCGCGCTGCGCAATCCGCTGGCCTCACCCGATGTCGTCGGCATCACCAAATGGGCAGGCTTCGGTGCCTTCCTTGCTGGCCTCTTTGCGCCGCCGGCCTGGGCCGTCTGGGCAATTCCGGCCGGCGTCGTCGCCGGTGCCGTTGCCGGTGCGCTGGTGCTGCTCGCCATCGGACGCGCATTCGGCGGCGGTATTGCGGCATTGGCGCTCGTCGGTGTGGCGCTCGGCATGCTGGCCCAGGCGCTGATGCAATATGTCATGGTGCTCTTCCCGACCCGCGCCGACCAGTCGATGGTCTGGCTCGCCGGCAGTGTCTACGGCTCGACGATGACCGATGCGATTGCGCTCTCGCTCTGGCTTGTCGCCTGCCTGCCCTTGGTGCTGATCGCTACTATCAGGCTCGATGCCGGCGGTTTCGGCGACGATACGCTGACGAGCCTCGGCATTTCGCCCGGCCTGTTGCGCGGCGGCCTTATTGTCGTCTCGGTGCTGCTCTGCGCCGGCAGCGTCGCCGCTGTCGGCTCCATGGGTTTCCTCGGCCTGTTGTCACCGCATGCCGCGCGCCTGCTCGTCGGCCCGCGCGCCCGTCATATGGTTCCGGCAAGCGCCCTGATCGGCGCTTTGACGCTATCGACTGCCGATCTGATCGGCCGGCTCGTGGCCCTGCCGAACGAGATCCCGGCCGGCATTGTCGCTGCCGTCATCGGCGGTCCCTATCTCATTTTCCTGCTGATCAAGGAGGCCGGCCGTCATGACTGATGCCGTCCATTCACGCCTCTCCGCCGAGGATCTGACGCTCGGTTATGCCGCCATCAAAGTCCTCGACCATGTCGATGTCGTAATCCCCGACGGCAAGATCACGGCGCTTATCGGCGCCAACGGCTCCGGTAAATCGACGCTGCTGCGCGCCCTTGGCCGCATCATCCAGCCGCTCGGCGGCACGGTGACGCTGGACGGCAAAGCGATTGCCGAAATGCCCGGCAGGGCGATTGCCCAGACGCTGGCGCTGCTGCCGCAAAGCCCGGTTTCGCCTGATGGCCTCACCGTGCGCCAGCTCTGCCGCTTCGGCCGCCACCCGCACAAGGGCATGCTGTCACGCACGACGCGCCATGACGAGCAGATCGTCGAAGCGTCGCTTGCCGCAACTGGCCTGACCGATCTCGCCGAGCGCCCGCTCGACCGCCTCTCCGGCGGCCAGCGGCAGCGCGCCTGGATCGCCATGGCGCTGGCGCAGGAAACGCCGATCCTGCTGCTGGACGAGCCGACGACCTATCTCGACATCGCCCATCAGCTGGAAGTTCTGGAACTGTTGAAGGAACTGAACGGGAAAAGTGGACGCACCGTCGTCATGGTCGTCCACGATCTCAACCACGCCGCCCAATATGCCGACCACATCATCGCGGTCGCTGATGGCGGCATTCACGCGTCAGGCAGTCCTGTCGATATTCTGAAGCCGGAGCTCATTCGCGCCGTCTTTGGGATCGACGCGGTCGTGATATCCCATCCCGTTGATGGCACACCGCTCTGCCTGCCCTTCGTCGAACGTTAGAGCCATCCCAGCAAAAACGTGCAACGGGTCTGCGTTGAACCGATGGGATGGAGCTGTTCTTGTACAGAACGAACCAGATCATTGGTAAGGTGCATAGGATGCAGGGCTTGCATAGGTATTTTTATAGGTCGCGTGGGAATTGTCAGACGGTGATATGACAGCCATTGAATCTGACAATTCCTATAGAGCGACGAAAACTGCCCCTGCATCTCCTGCATCCTATGCAGGCACTGAAGGACTCGCCCGGAATTGCATCATAACAAAGCGTTGGGTGGAGATGATTTCAGGCCGAGCGGCCTGAAATCTGAAGCAGGATCTAGAGCAGCGTCCCGCTGAGGATCAGCAGAGCCACCGAGAAATAGATGACGAGCCCGGTGACGTCGACCAGCGTGGCGACAAACGGAGCCGATGCCGTTGCCGGATCGAGCCGCAGCTTCTGCAAGATGAACGGTAGCATCGAACCCGAGATGGAGCCGAAGGTGACGATACCGACCAATGCGGCAAAGACCGTCAGGCCGACGAGCTGCCAGTGCGGGCCGTAATCATAGAGCCCGGCCGTCTGCCAGAAGATGACGCGCAGCATGCCGACAAGTCCGAGAATGGCGCCGAGCGTGATGCCCGTCGGCAGTTCGCGCAGCAGCACCCGCCACCAGTCGGTCAGCTTCAGCTCGCCGACAGCAAGCGCCCGGATGATGAGCGAGGTTGCCTGCGAACCGGAATTGCCGCCGGAGCTCATGATCAGTGGAATGAAGAGCGTCAGCACGACAGCCTTCTCCAGCTCGCCTTCGAAATGCTGCATGGCGCTTGCCGTCAGCATTTCGCCGAGGAAGAGGGCGCAGAGCCAGCCGGCCCGCTTGCGGATCATGCCGCCGAAGCTGATCTTCATATAGGGCTTGCCGAGTGCTTCCATACCGCCGAACTTCTGGGCAGCTTCGGTCGTATCTGAGATCATCGTGTCGATCACATCGTCAACCGTGACGATGCCGAGCACCATGCCGTGATCGTCGATGACGGGCAGCGCCAGCAGGTCGTGCTTGCGGATCAGCCGTGCGACGTCTTCCTGCTTCATCAGCGCATCGGCCGAAACCGGCGTCCCCTTCTGCGCGACAGAAAGGATCGAAGCGTCGGCCTCGCCGGTAATGAGGCGGCGCAACGTCACGACATGCAGCAGCGCGCCGGAATTATGGTCCAGCACATAGATGGCATAGACGGTTTCCCGCGAGCGTTCGACCTGACGCACATGGTCGAGCGTCTGGGCGATCGTCCAGTCGTCGGGTACGCTGACGAATTCCGTCGTCATGATGCTGCCGGCCGTGCGCGGCGGATAGCCCATCAGATGCTGGATGGCGATGCGGACAGGTTCTTCCAGGCTGGAGAACAGGCGCACGCGGTCGTCGATACCAAGCTCCAGCAGGACGTCGGCGACGCGGTCGTTCGACATGCCATGCAGGAGGCGGGCCGAATCCGTGCCGTCCATCAGCGCCAGAATGGCCGGCGCGTTGCGCAGCTCCGGACGGTCGAGAATGTGGACGGCATATTCCTGCGGCATCCGCGAAAGGATGCGGCCGGCTTCAGCCGGGGCAAGCCCGTTCAGCGATTCCACGCGCTCGGCAATGGACGCAACACGGCTGTTGTTCATGAAGGCACGGGCGGCATAGCCGGCCCGCAGGGGGAAGCGATTGATATTCATTGGCTCGCCTTTCCGTCGATCCGCCGTAGCGTCCGATCGGGCGAGCCCGGAGCGTCCAGGTCAGCGCACGAAGGCCGCGTACGGCAAAGGCAATCGACTGCTACTGTCGCTTGGCATCTGAATGATGGCTCCGTTGATATCCGTGCAAAACGTGTGTCATGCACGTGTCGCACTAGGTGGTCTCGAATGCGGGAAAAGTCAAGTTGCTTAAATGCTTAACGCCACAATGCCGCACCCTCGGCGCGGCATTGTAAGTCAGTATCGTTTACGTATTATTTCAAACGATTGAAAAAGCTGGTTTCCGAAGTCCGGAAATTCAGAATCCGGCGAGAACCACCTTTCCCTTCATCGTGCCGCTTTCGACCATGGCGTGCGCCTTTTTCATGTTCGTGGCGTTGATCGTTCCGACGGTTTCCGACAGCGTCGTGCGGATCTTGCCCGCATCTACGAGCTCGGAAATCTTGTTCAGGATCCTGTGCTGCTCGATCATGTCGGGCGTGCCGAAGAGTGGGCGGGTGAACATCAGCTCCCAGTGAACCGAAGCCGCCTTGCGCTTGAAGGGAACGATATCGAAGGTCTTGGGGTCGTCGATCAGCGCAAACCGGCCCTGCGGCGCGAGCGCTTCCACGATGTCGGCAACATGCTTGTCCGTGTTCGTGGTGGAAAAGATGAAGCCCGGCGCGCCGATGCCGAGGGCCGCGACCTGCGGCGCGATCGGCCGCGAGTGGTCGATGACGTGATGGGCGCCGAGTTCTTTCACCCATCCTTGCGTTTCCGGGCGCGAGGCCGTGGCGATGACCGTCAGATCCGTCAGCACACGCGCAATCTGGATGGCGATCGAGCCGACGCCACCGGCACCACCGATGATGAGCACGGCAGGCGCCGCACCCGGCACGGGATCGGTGACGCGCAGCCGGTCGAACAGGGCTTCGTAAGCGGTGATGGATGTCAGCGGCAGGGCGGCCGCAGCGGCGAAGTCGAGAGTCTTCGGCTTCCTGCCGACGATGCGCTCGTCAACGAGCTGGAATTCGGCATTCGAACCGGGGCGATTGATGACGCCGGAATAGAAGACTTCATCACCCGGCTTGAACAGCGTCACATCGGAACCGACGGCCTTGACGATGCCGGCGGCATCAAAGCCGAGCACTTTCAGCTCATCGGCAGGCGGCGCCATGTTGGCGCGCACCTTCACGTCGACGGGGTTGACGGAGACGGCCCTGATCTCGACCAGCAGGTCGTGTCCCTTGGCCTCCGGCGTCGGCAGTTCGACATCGATCAACGAGGTTTCGGCGGCGATTGGCTGTGGGGTCTTGTAAGCGACGGCGCGCATCTTGGTAACTCCTGTGTCTGTTGTACGAGAGCTAGATGCGACCTATGTTCCGGCAACGCAAGAATGCACAAATTCTGTACGTAGTACCAAAAAGGATACTGTAAATGTCACGCCCGCGCGCCAAGCTGATCGAGAATTTCCCCGGTTGCCCGGTGGAGGCGACGCTGACTTATCTTGACGGAAAGTGGAAGGGCGTGATCCTTTTTCACTTGATGGACAAGACGTTGCGCTTCAACGAGCTCAGGCGCCACCTGCCGGCGATCACCCAGCGCATGCTGACCAAGCAGCTGCGCGAGCTGGAGCAATCCGGCCTGGTCTCACGAACAGTTTACCCGGTCGTGCCGCCGCGCGTCGAATATGCGCTGACGCCGCTCGGCTCCACGCTGAAGCCGGTCATCCGGGCGCTTGCCGCCTGGGGCGATGAATTCGTCTTCTGCAGCCCCGAGGGACGGGAGCTGCGCATATCCCAGGCGCTAAGCGCTCCGGCTGCGGTGCTCCAGGCGTAGCGACGCGGCAAAGACGAAGAGGCCTAGGAAGGACAGGACGGCGCCGACATAGCCGGTCGCCGCATAGCCGTAACCCCAGGCAATGACGAGGCCGCCGAGCCATGCGCCGAGCGCGTTGGCGATGTTGAAGGCCGAGTGGTTGGAGGCGGCCGCCAGCGTCTGCGCATCGGCCGCAACATCCATCAGGCGCGTCTGCAGCGCCGGGCCCGCCGCAAAGCCGCAGCCGACGAGGAAGACGCAGAGCCCGAGCATGTAAGGGTTGGAGGCGGTCAGCGAGAACATCGTCAGTACGATGATATTGTAGACCAGCGAACCCCCGATCGTGCCGAGCAGCGACTTGTCGGCAAGCCACGAGCCGATGAAGTTGCCGGCATTCATGCCGACGCCGAAGAGCACTAGCATGAGCGCAACGGCCGTTTCCGGCAGCATCGCCACCTGCGTCGTCGTCGAGGCGATATAGCTGAACATGGCGAACATGCCGCCGTAACCGACAGCGGCGATGGCAAGCGTCAGCAGCACCTGCGGACGGCGGAAGGCGCTGAGTTCGCGCAGCGCGCTTGCCCCTTCCGAAACCTTGTCATGCGGCACGTAGAACCAGATGAGCGCGACCGTTACAACCCCGATGATGCCGACGGTCAGGAAGGCGACCTGCCAGTCGAGCGCCTGGCCGAAGAAGGTGGTCAGCGGCGTGCCGAGCAGGGTCGCGACCGTCAGGCCGAGCATGACGCGGCCGACGGCCCGCGCGCGGCGATGCACCGGCACCATGGAGGCGGCGACGAGGGCGGCAACACCGAAATAGGCGCCATGCGGCAGGCCGGTGATGAAACGCAGAACCGCGAAGCTCTCGAAGGTCGGAGCGACTGCGCTCAGGATGTTGCCGACTGCAAAGAGCAACATCAGGCAAAGCAGCAGCGTGCGCCGCGCCATCTTGGCGGCAAGCACGGCGATGACGGGCGCACCGATGACGACGCCAAGGGCATAGGCACTGATGACATAACCTGCCTGCGGCGTCGTGACCGAGAAAGTGTCCGCCACATTGGGCAGCAGGCCCATGATCGCGAATTCGCCCGTACCGATGCCGAAGCCGCCGGCGGCGAGCGCCAGCTGAACCAGTGCGACAGTCGTGGCCGAGGGAAGCGCTGCCTCCAGTTCGGAATCGATGGAATCGTTGACGGCAACCTGGCTCACGGGTGGTCCTTCGGAGGATCTAAGCTTGGCAACGGCTGCTGGCGTTGAGCGCAGAACCGGTCATTTAGAATTGGTGGGCAGAAATGGCGGGAGGCGGAGATGTGATCTCCAGTATTCCATCTATTGAACGCGAAGCTGACAGCGTCGAGTGCTTTTTTTGCAGTGCAGCGTAGCGCTATCTGCATACGTCCATTGCAATATTTGCGTTTCGGCGATGTTGCCGGGCAAATCATCCGGCTTGAAATCGCATATGCTTCAACCATCTTGAGGTCAGGAACAGCGGGATAGGGAACAGGCACCTCATGAAGCTCGTCGGTTTATTCAATCGCGACGGCGGTACCTTCAGAACGACAGACATGCAGGCATATGAAAGGCGCGCGGAAGAAGTCTTCCGCGAAGCCGGCCATGATTTCGATGCCATCGTCTTCTCCGGCAACGAGATCGTTCCCGCCATGGAACGGGCAGCGCGGCGTGACGACATCGACGGCATAGTCGCCGGCGGCGGTGACGGCACCATTTCGGCAGCAGCGTCGATCGCCTGGAAGAACGGCGTAGCGCTCGGCGTCGTGCCGGCCGGCACCATGAACCTCTTTGCCCGCTCGCTGAAAGTGCCGCTCGATATCTGGCAGGCGCTGGACGTGCTGGCTTTCGGCGAACTCGACAATGTCGATATCGCCAGCGCCAACGGCAGGCCCTTCATCCACCAGTTCTCCGCCGGCCTGCATGCGCGCATGGTGCGCTACCGCAATTCCTACAGCTATCGCTCCCGCTTCGGAAAGATGCGCGCCAGCACTCGCGCCGCCTTCGGCGTCGTCTTCAACCCGCCGGAATTCGAGGTCGCCTTCGAGGCGGCCGGCATGAAAGAAACCCGCCGCGTCTCGGCGATATCGGTCTCAAACAACCCCTTCGGCGAAAACGCGTTGCTCTATGCCGATAATCTGCGCAGCGGCGAACTTGGCTTCTACACCGCAAAACCGCTGAAACCGCTCGGTGTCGCGCGATTGGCTATCGACATGCTGCGCGGCAAATTCCGCGAAAACGATGCGGTCATGGTCCTGCATCCGGCCGAGGTGCATCTGCACTTCCCGAAGCTGCGCGCCAAGGCGAATTGTGTGATGGATGGCGAGCTTCTGCCGCTGCAGCGCGACGTCACGATCAAGCTTCATCCCGGCGAGTTGAAGGTGCTGGTCAAGCAGGGGCTCGCCGCACAGGAAGGCGAGGGGGAGCGGCGCGAGCCGGCCGCTTGACGCTCAGAGCGAAGCGGAGCGCCTGGCTCTAAAAGGAATGAGAGCGTTTTCGGCGATATCCCGGTCCGCTTCGTCGCCGAATACACAGGTGCGGTTGCGTCCCTGCTTCTTGGCGCAGTAAAGCGCCTCATCGGCCGATGCGATAAGCTGTCGCCAGCCTTCGGTACCGCAGGCGCCGGAGGCGACGCCGATGCTGACGGTGACGGAGAGATCGACGCCGGTTTCCGCATCGCGGATGACATGCGCCTGAATGCGGCTGCTCAGTTCCTCCGCAAAAGCCGCGGTGGCCTCAAGATCGGCATTCGAAACGAGAACGGCGAATTCCTCGCCGCCATAGCGCGCGACAATATCCGTCGGCCGCATGGCGCTCTGCAGCAGTGACGCGATTTCGATGAGCACGGCGTCGCCGGTGAGGTGACCATAGGTATCGTTGACCGTCTTGAAGTGATCGATATCGATCAGCATCAGGCAGACATCTTCCTCGCGCTCCGAAGGGGCATTGCCGAAGCCTTCCAGCGCCCGGCGGTTCCATACGCCGGTCAGGCCGTCCTTCTCGGCCTGCATCTTCAGGCGGGCCTCATACTCGGCCCGCTCGTCAAGCTTGCCGCGAAGCAGTTCCAGCGCTTCGAACAGGCTGCGCATCTCCGGTGCCTTGGAGACCCCAAGGTTTGTCATGGCGTTGCCCTCGGCAAGCGCGATGATCTGCCGGCGCGCCGTCAGCAGCGGATCGAGCATGTGAAGGCGGATGGAGCGGAAGAGGGAGAGCAGCACCGCCAGTGCAGAAGCCGTGATGACGGCAATGGCGGCCAGACGGTAGGAGGCTGCGTCATGCTGGGCCCTGTAGCGTTTCACGACATCATCGAGGAAGACCGTGCGCAGCCGCGCTAGTGGCTGCAGCGTCGGAACATAGTTGCGCGTCAGATCGACGGCGGAGATCGAATAATCGCCGGAAATCTTACCTTGTTCGATGAGGATCTTCACGAGGTCGAGGCCGGATCCGAAAAAGATCGTATCGACATCCTTCATGAGCTTGGCAGACAGCGCATCATGATCGCTGACGATCTTCTGGCCCTGCATCAGCGTGCGCAATTCCAGAAGCCGCCCGATAGTGCGGTTTGCATCGGTGATATGGCTGTCGCGCAGCGGCTGGCGTGTGGCGATCGGCCCCATGATCTGTGAGGCGGCCCGCCCGCCATATTCGCGCATGTCACTGATCATGCGTCCGGTGAGGAACGGCGCGGTCAGTTCCGGCCGGCGGCTCGTGAAGGCCGCCACGTGCCAGTCGACGACATGCTGGAAGGTTTCGATCACCTCGATCATTTCGCCGATCGCGCCCTGGACATCCTGCGGCCGGCGCTCGGCAAGGGGCGTTGCGGCAACCCGGTCCACGGCCTCACGGGCTTTGCGAAGCTGGTCCCTGGTATCGTCGATAGCCTTCTGCAGATCGGGCAGGGCGGAAGAGACATCGACGGCAAGCGGCTCGTCGAGAGCCTCGAGCGCCAGATCGCTGATGCGCCGGAAGACCCTCAGCCGCTCCGTCGCTGGGGCGCTGCTATCCGGCTCGATCGCCATAATGTCGTTGGCCGGGCCGCGCTCCGCGGACATGTGGGTAGCGACCTCCAGAACCTGTTGGAAGCGTTCCACCGCAAGCAGATTGTCATGAGTCGAACGGTAGCTCTCATAGGTCGGAATGAGGGCGCTTACCGTCAGAACGAAGGTGAGAAAGGCGACGATGACGGTCGCAAACAGCAGCTTTCCCTCAAGAGTGATGCGGTTCATCAGACCGATCCCTTTCCCTGTCCGATTATCCATGCCGGCTCCGCTGCCGGTCACTGCACATGCCGGTATCAGGCATATATTACTGATGCCGAGTATATATCGGCGAGAATGCCAACAGGGTTAAGAAAAGCGTCTAGATGACTGTTATGTGACGGGTTATATTAACTAGAGGCGCGCAAGATATGTGCGGTAGTCGAAATCCGATACCGTGCGCAGATGCGCGATCGCTTCCTTGTACTTTGTGTCGCCATAAAGCTTGCGATACCGCTCGCCGAAGACATCGGCGATGAAAGCGGAGTGCCGGAATGTCTCCACCGCCGTCAGGAAATCATGCGTGAGCCGCTTCGCGCCCGGCGGGGTGTAGGCGGGCGTCGTTTCCTCACCGGGATCGAGATCACCATCAAGGCCAAGCAGCATGCCGCCAAGGATAGCCGCCAGCAGCAGATAGGGGTTGGCATCGGCGCCCGCCACGCGATGCTCGATGCGTGCAGCCGGCCCGTTGCTGTCGGGGATACGGATGGCCGTGCCGCGATGCCCTGTGCCCCAGGTGAGGTCGGTCGGCGCGAAGGATCCCGGCTGGAAACGGCGATAGGAATTGGCGAAGGGTGCAAAGACGAGCTGCGCCTCATGCATGGTCCGCAGCATGCCTGCCGTCACTGATTTCAAAAGCTTGGGCTCGCCGCCCTTGGCATCGAGAATATTGTTGCCATCCCTGTCGATGATGCTTGCGTGAACATGCAGACCCGAACCGGCATGTTCCGAATAGGGCTTGGCCATGCAGGTCGATTTCAGCCCGTGCTTGCGCGCTGCCTGCTCGGCGATGCGCTTCAGGTAGAGGCAGTCGTCGGCCGCAGCCAGCGCATCGGGCCGGTGCAACAGGTTCACCTCAAACTGGCCGGGGCCGAATTCCGCCGTCGTCGCCTCCGCCGGCAGGTCCATCGCTTTTGCATAGGCGCGCAACGTCTGCAGATAGGCGTCGAGCGCGTCGATGGCGCTCATGTCGTAGAGCTGAAAGCCGTTCGGCTCGCCGCGGTAGGTGAGGCTAACAGGCGGAGAGGGAATGCCCGTCTCGCGCCAGTTCTCCTCGACCACATAAAACTCCAGCTCGGTTGCCACGACGGGCGTCAGCCCGCGCTCGGCGTAGCGTTCAAGCACAGAGGCGAGAATGCCGCGCGGGTCCATGAAGCTGCGGCTGCCGTCGAACTCGTGCATCGTGGCGAGCACCTGCATCGATCCCTCCGGCGCCCAGGGCATCGGCGTCAGGCTGCGGCGATCGGGGATGACATTGCCGTCGGGATCGCCGATCGTCAGCGACAGGCCGGTAATGTCGTCATTGTCGTCACCCCAGATGTCGAGCGACTGCGTCGAGGTCGGCAGGCGGATATCGCCGGCCCAGACTTTCTTTTCGGCCGAAAGCGGAAGCTGCTTGCCGCGCAGATCGCCATTCATGCCAACGATCAGGATCTCGAAACGCGGATCGCCTTCTCCAGCCTCTTTGCCGTTGCTCGCCATGACCTTGAAAATCCTCTCGCAGAAGGCCAAGGTCGTAAACCATCACAGAAAGCCTTTCAATCCGAAGGTCTAATCATGTCCGATACTTACCCGCTTTCGAACCTTGCCGCGATCGATGCCGCCCATCACCTGCATCCCTTCTCCGACATGAAGAAGCTGAATGCCGAGGGAACGCGCATCATCCAGCGCGGCGAGGGCGTGCATATCTTCGATAACAACGGCAAAAAGTATCTCGATGGTTTTGCCGGTCTCTGGTGCGTCAACATCGGCTACGGCCGCAAGGAAATCGCCGATGCCGTCGCAAGGCAGATGAACGAGCTCCCCTACTACAACACCTTCTTCGGCACGACCTCGCCGGCGGCGACCCTGCTGGCCCAGAAGGTGACGTCCAAGGCCGGACCGCGCTTCAACCATATCTTCTTCACAGGCTCCGGCTCGGAGGCGAACGACACCTGGTTCCGCATGGCCCGCGTCTATTGGGCGGCGGTCGGCCAGCCCCAGAAGAAGACAGTCATTGCGCGTCGCAACGGCTATCACGGTTCGACGGTCGCCGGCGCCAGCCTCGGCGGCATGAAATACATGCACGAGCAGGGCGACCTGCCGATCCCCGGCATCGTCCATATCGGCCAGCCCTATTGGTATGGCGAAGGCGGCGATCTCTCGCCCGCCGAATTCGGCCTGAAAGTTGCCCGCGAACTGGAGGCCAAGATCGATGAGCTGGGCGAGGAGAATGTCGCAGCCTTCGTCGCCGAACCGATCCAGGGCGCAGCCGGCGTCATCATTCCGCCGGAGACCTACTGGCCGGAGATCGACCGCATCTGCAAGGCGCGCAACATCCTGCTCGTCACCGATGAAGTCATCTGCGGCTTCGGCCGCCTCGGCGAATGGTTCGGCCATCAATATTTCGGCGTCGAGCCGGACTTTGCCCCAATCGCAAAGGGCTTGTCGTCAGGCTATCTGCCGATCGGCGGCGTGCTCGTCAGCGATCGCATTGCCGATGTGCTGATCAACGAGGTCGGCGATTTCAACCATGGCTTCACCTATTCCGGCCACCCGGTCTGCGCTGCCGCCGCCCTCGAAAACCTGCGCATCATCGAGGAGGAAAAGCTGGTCGAGCGCGTGCGCGATGACATCGGCCCCTATTTCGCCAAGAAATGGGGCGCCCTTGCCGAGCACGATTTCGTCGGCGAGGCTGAAAGCGTCGGCCTCATGGGCGGCCTGCAGCTTGCCGCCGACAAGAAGACCCGCACCCGCTTCGAAAAACCCGATCCGATCGGCGCGCTTGTGCGCAACCATGCTCTGGCAAACGGCCTCGTGCTGCGCGCCACCGGCGACCGCATGCTGGCCTCGCCGCCGCTCGTTATCAGCCACGAGGAGGTCGACGAGATGGCGCGCATCGCCAAGATTGCGTTGGATGCTGCTTGGAAGGAGCTGCGCTCTTAGGGATAGGCGATCGCGTAGGCGAATTGATAGGTGTCACCCGGCTGGCCGTAGATATAGGGCAGGGCAACGATATGCGTCTCCGGCTGCTTCAAGCCGGTTTGCGCCAGTACATCTCCAAAATATTCATTCGGCCAGGCCGGGGGCGTTTTGCCCTTGTCATCACGCCAGACGAAGACGATGGGATGTTTTGCGTCCAGCTGGAACTTCGGCTTGAAGTCCGGATAGAAATAGGACTGTACCGGGGTGCCGGGCATCAGCAGCCGCATATTGCCGTCGAGATGCGGGTCGTAACCGACGATCAGCCCCGGCTCGCCGCCGATATCCTTGCGGATCGTCTCGGCGAAGCTGCCGTAGGGGATGTTCAGCCGCTGATATTTGCCGAAGAGCGGGCCGTAATAGGCGCGCATGGCGAGCACGGCCAGCACGACGCCCATGATCACGCCGCTCACCGCCAGCGATGCGCGCAAGGGCGCTCCCGCATCGACCTCGGCGCTGTCGGCCTTCATGCAGATATAGAGCGGCAGGATGAGGAAGAGTGGCGTCAGCCATCGGTCGGCGACGTTGTCGACGCCGGCAAGCAGGATCATCAGCGCAATGGCGCCGATCTCGATCAGCAGGATGCGCCCGGCAATTCTCGACCAGCGGCTGGAAGCGCGCGACATTGCCGGCAGCGATTTGGCAAAGAGCGCCAGAAAGATGACGACGGAGACGCCGGCAATGCCGACCATCGCGGAGATGAAGCGGAGAAAGCCGGTCGATATCTGCGAGAGATAGCCTTTCTCCTCACCGGTCATCTTGTGCAGCGTGCGATCGATGGCGAGGTCGAGATGCTGCAGGAACCAGATTGCATGCGGCGTGACGATAGCGATCGAAATCACGATGGTCAGTATCAGTCGCCGATCGAACAGGCGCTTGCGGAAATCGGTATCGATCAGCGCAGCGACGAATGCCGCGGCTGGAAGAAGCGCGAAATTATACTTCGATATGATGCCGATGCCGGTCGCAACGCCGACGATCGCATAGGAAATGGCCGACGGCGTCTTCAGCGTGCGGAAAAAGCCGTAGAGGAATAGCGATCCGGCAAAGATCGTCGCCACCGAATGCGTCAGGTCCCGCTGCGCCTCGAAGACGATCTGCGGCACGGTGAGCAGGCCAAGCGTCGCGACCACCACCAGGCTGCTGTTCTTCAATGTCAGCCGCGCCGTCAGCCAGTAGAAGACATAGGACAGGAACAGCATGGTGCATTTGAGGAGCGACAGCGAAAACAGCGACGCGCCAAGCAGCGATGTCACCCCGTACTGCACCCAGTTGTAGAAGGGAGGTTGCGAATTATAGCCGAAGGCGAACCACTGCGAGAGCAGCATCTGCTCCGCCTCGTCCAGCTCCAGCGCATTCGGAATGCTGAGCCGCACGATCAGGTGGAGCAGAAAATAGGTTCCAAGCACCGCCAGGATGAGATTGGGCCGGCGGCTGAAAAGGCTCTGCACCTCAGCTTTCTCGGGAGAAGATCTGGCGCACGATATAATTCGGCGAGGCATCGTCGCGGTAGTAGGTCCGCGCGATCATCTCCGCCAGGATGCCGGTCGTGATCATCTGCACGGACGACAGCAGCAGCACGACGCCGACCATGAGCATCGGTCGCGTGCCGATATCATTGCCCATGATGAACTTGTCGAAGCCGAGATAGAGCAGGATCAGCGCTGCGAGGCCGCCGAGGCCGAGGCCGAGCGAGCCGAAGAAATGGCCCGGACGCGCCTTGTAGCGCATGAAGAACATCACCGACAGCAAGTCCAGGATCACGCGGAAGGTGCGTGAGATGCCGTATTTCGACGTGCCGTGCTGGCGTGCGTGATGGGTGACAGCCATTTCGCCGATGCGCGAGCTCGGCACGACGCCGGCAACCCAGGCCGGGATGAAGCGGTGCATCTCGCCCATCAGCTTCACCTGCTTGATGATCGAGGCACGGTAGATTTTCAGGCTGCAGCCGTAGTCGTGCAGCTTCACGCCGGTGATGCGGCCGATGAGGTAGTTCGCGCACCAGGAGGGGATCTTGCGAAGCAGCAGCCCGTCCTGGCGGTTCTTGCGCCAGCCGACGAGCAGGTCGAGTTCGCGCCGTTCCAGCTCCGAAACCATCGAAGGGATATCCTTCGGGTCGTTCTGCAGGTCGCCGTCCATTGTGGCGATCAGCCGGCCTTGCGCGGTATCGATGCCTGCCTGCATGGCGGCGGTCTGGCCGAAATTGCGCTGCAGCTCGACGATGCGCAGCGTCAGTCCCTCGTGGTTGACGAACTTGCGGGCATTGACGAGCGTTGCATCGGTGCTGCCGTCGTCGACGAGGATCAGTTCCCAGCGATGCGGATAGTCGACCATCGCCGCGGCAATGCGCTCGACGAGCGGGCCGATGCTTTCTTCCTCGTTGAAAACAGGAACGACCAGCGACAGCTCGAGCGGTTGCACCTGATCATTCGCACCGCGAATGGACTCTACCGTTGTCTGCAACTTTCATTTCTCCTAAAAGGCCCAGCAATGGAAAACCCGCTGGAAAACCAGCCGCCGCAGCCAAACTTAGGAAGCCTGATACATGAAGACCCCGAGTGTTGAAAGCGGGCAATCCTGGTTTCTGCGCAATCGCATGAGCCTGCTGACGGTGGCAATCGTCGCGGCCTATGCGCTTTTCATCGAATGGTTCTGGGGCTGGTCGGTCATATTGCAGCAATGGGCGGCCGTCGGTCCACGTCCGGTCATCGGCGCGCTGATACTCCTGACCAGCACCTATTTCCTACGTACATGGCGCATCTACGATTATTTTCCACGGGAGACGGCGGGCCGTTTCGCGGCCCTCTTCCGCGTCACCCAGATCCATAATCTCCTGAACATCATGCTGCCGTTCAGGGCAGGTGAGACCAGCTTTCCGGTGCTGATGCGCACGGAATTCGGCATCCCGCTGACGCGCGGGACCTCGGCGCTGTTCGTCATGCGGTTGCTGGACCTGCATGCGCTGCTGGCCGCCGCCGGCCTCGGCTTTGCTGTGGCCGCCCCGAACGCGGCGTTCGCCTGGCTCGTCTGGGTCCTCTTTCTGTTCCTGCCGATCTTCGCCTTTGCCGCCCGCAAGCCGCTGCTGCGCCTCGGTGCGAAACTTCTGCCGCGCAAGGCGCAGGCGCTGCTTCATGAAATCGAGAACGGCCTGCCTTTCGATGCCGTCGCCTTCAGCCGCGCCTGGGCGATGACGATCGTCAACTGGCTGGTGAAGGTGCTGGTGCTCGCCTGGGCGCTCGGCCTGATGGGCGTCATGCCGATGGCCGCAAGCTTCGGCGGCGCGCTGGGCGGTGAGCTTTCCTCCGTGCTGCCTGTGCACGCGCCTGGCGGCGTCGGCACTTATCCGGCCGGCATCACTGCCGGTGCCGTCGCATTCGGCGCATCGAGCGAACGCTCGGCCCTGGACGCCCTGGCGCAGGCAAGCGTAAGCGCGCATCTGCTCATCATCGTTTCCGCGTTGACGGGCACCGCCATCTCGCTACCGCTCGGCCGCCGTAAGGGTTGAGAACGGTTCAGGGCGAAGCCGCAAGCTCCGCGATACGCTTGCGCAGAAAGACCTGCTCCGGTTCCTGCCGGCAGAGTGTCAACGCCGTCTCGTAAGCATCGATCGCCTCGGCCCTGCGTCCGAGCCGGCGCAGGAAATCCGCCCGCGCCGAATGGGCGAGATGGTAGGTCGTCAGTTCGCCCTTGCCGATGATGGCATCGACAAGCGCCAGCCCTGTCTCCGGTCCTTCGGCCATGGCGACCGCCACGGCGCGGTTGAGTTCGGCGATATCAGAGGGATGTGCGGCAATCAGCAGGTCGTAATAGAAGGCGATGCGCCGCCAGTCCGTTTCCTCGTTGCTTCCGGTCTTCGTGTGCTCCGCGGCGATTGCCGCCTGAACCGTATAGATGCCGATATCAGGCGTACGCATGGCGCTCGCCAGCAGCGACAGCCCCTCTGATATTCTTGCCCGGTCCCAGAGCGAGCGATCCTGATCGGCAAGCAGCACCAAAGCTCCCTCGCCATCCTGCCGGGCAGCACGGCGCGACTCCTGCAGAAGGAGCAGTGACAGCAGGCCAGCGACATCCGGATGCGGCAGCAGGGTTGCCAAGAGCCGCGCCAGCCGGATCGCCTCCGTCGTCAGGTCGGCGCGCACGATCATATTGCCCGAGGATGCCGAATAGCCCTCGTTGAAGACGAGGTAGATGACATGCAGCACGCGATCCAGCCGCTCTGGCAGCTCGGCTCCGGCAGGCACTTCATAAGGGATCTTTTCCGTCCTGATCCGGTTCTTGGCGCGCACGATGCGCTGGGCGACGGTTGGCGCCGGCACCAGGAAGGCGTGCGCAATCTCTTCCGTCGTCAACCCGCAGACCTCGCGCAGCGCCATCGCCATCTGCGCATCGGCGGCAAGAGCCGGATGGCAGCAGATGAAGATCAGCCGCAGCATGTCGTCCTCGATCGGTTCCATGTCGCCGATCTCCGTTTCCGTGCCGCCAGGGTAGAGCCCATCCTCGATATGCTGCAGCGAGGCATTGAAACGCGCCCGCCGCCTGAGGTGATCGATCGCCTTGAAGCGGCCGGTCGACACCAGCCAGGCGATGGGATTGTTGGGCATGCCGTCAACCGGCCATGCCCGCGCCGCAGCCGCAAAGGCATCGTGCAGTGCCTCCTCAGCGCGGTCGAAATCGCCGAGCAGGCGGATCAGCGTTGCGAGAACCCGGCGCGAATGCTGTCGATAGAGTTCCTCGATCACCCGTTCCAATTGCCTATCCTCACTGCGGCAGCGTGAGCGTTCTCACCGGCCGCAATTCGATCGCCCCGACCCGGACGCTCGGAATGCCCGCGACGACTTTGCGCGCCTCTTCGAGATCGGCCGCCTCGATGATGTAGATGCCGGCCAGATGTTCCTTGGTTTCGACATAGGGGCCGTCGGTCGAAGACAGAATGCCATGACGCACTCTTAGCACTGAGGCACTGTCAGGACCTTCCAATGCATCGGAATGGATCATGATGCCTTTATGCTCAAGCTCCTCGTCATACCGGAAATGCGCCCTCACGAGCTCGTCGCCCTCGGCCTGGCTGAGTGTGCCGTCCATGTCGGCGGGATTATAGATGAGGCAAACGAAGCGCATGGCTATTTCCCATCCTTGATCGAATAGGCGGGCCGGATCTCGATCGACGCATATTTGAGGATCGGGAAGGTGGAGATGATCGACTGTGCCTCCTCCATATCCCTGGCGTCGATCACGACGAAGCCGCCGAGATGCTCCTTGATTTCGGCGAAGGGACCATCCGTCGCGGCGACGGTGCCATTGCGAACCCTGAGCGTCACGGCCTGCTCCGGCTCGTAAAGCGCCAGCGCGCTGAGCATATGGCCGCTCTCGCGCCATCCGTCGTCACTGACGATGCATTCCTGCGTGATCGCCGCCCACTCTTCCTGAGTGACCAGTTTGCTCTTTTCAGTATCGAACCAGATCTGACCGAGAAACTTCATGACACGACCTCCTCAACCGAATTCATGGATGGGGCGAACCTCGATTGCGCCGAGCTTCGCCAGCGGAATGCCCGCTGCAACCCGGATCGCATCATTGAGGTCCTTGGCGTCGATCAGGATGAAGCCCCCGAGCGCTTCCTTCGTCTCGATAAAGGGGCCGTCGGTGACCGACATCTCGCCGCCGCGCACCCTCACCGTGACTGACGATTGCGGCGACTGCAGCGCCTGGGCGACGATCATGTGACCGCTCTCGGCAAGGTCGCGGTCATAGGCGCGCGAATCCCGATCGAGCTTGTTCTTCTCGTCCTTTGACATGGCCGACAGCACCGTGCCGTCGAACCAGACCTGGCAAAGATATTTCATCCTCTTGTCCTCCACGCTGTGTTTTCACAGTCCTTGGACGAGCAGCCTATGCGCTTTTCGACAGGGAAGAAAAAAATCTTTTGAGCGGTGCATGTGTCGAAAGGCCGGGGCAGCGCTCGACAAGCTTCCATCGAAACCTATCGAGGAGATGGAGCAATGAGCATGCTTGAAATCGCAATCGCGCATCTGATCGTCACGCGGGACATACGCAACGCGAGGCCGATCGAAAACGCCGAAGTAGTGAAGGTGTTGGTCAGGACCGGAATCGCACTGGCCATATTTGCCGGCGTCGTCGCGGCCTTGCAGATCGCAGCAGGCGCCTAGAAGAAAGACAGCCCGGCAAATGATGACGGGCTGTCCAAGATATCTTACTGAAACGCCGTTTCGAAGAAGCTGCGCAGCTTGCGCGAATGCAGGGCTTCCGGCGGCATGGCGGCAAGCTTCTGGATCGCCCTTATGCCGATCTGCAGGTGCTGGTTCACCTGCGTGCGGTAGAAGGCAGTCGCCATGCCCGGCAGCTTCAGCTCGCCATGCAGCGGCTTGTCGGAAACGCAGAGCAACGTCCCGTAAGGCACGCGGAAGCGGAAGCCGTTGGCGGCGATCGTTGCCGATTCCATGTCGAGCGCGATGGCGCGGGCTTGCGACAGTCGCTTTACCGGGCCCGCCTGATCGCGCAGTTCCCAGTTGCGGTTATCGATCGTGCCGACTGTGCCGGTGCGCATGATGCGCTTCAGCTCGAAGCCTTCGTAACCGGTGATCTCGGCAACGGCCCCCTCGAGTGCCACCTGCACTTCGGCAAGTGCGGGGATCGGCACCCAGACCGGCAGGTCGTCGTCGAGCACGTGATCTTCGCGCATATAGGCATGCGCCAGAACATAGTCACCGAGGCGCTGGCTGTTGCGCAGGCCGGCGCAATGACCGAGCATCAGCCAGGCATGCGGGCGAAGCACGGCCACATGGTCGGTGATCGTCTTGGCGTTGGAAGGACCGACGCCGATATTGATCATGGTGATCCCGGCATGGCCCTTCTTCTTGAGGTGGTAGGCCGGCATCTGCGGCAGGCGGGTAAGCGTTGCATCCGTTTCCGGAACGCTCGATCCTGCCAGCGTCACGATGTTGCCCGGCTCCACGAAGGCCGTGTAGCCGTCGCCGCCTTCGGCCATCAGCTTGCGCGCCCAGGAGCAGAATTCGTCGACGTAGAACTGGTAGTTCGTAAACAGCACGAAATTCTGGAAGTGCTCGGCACCAGTCGCCGTATAGTGCGACAGGCGCGCCAGCGAATAGTCGATGCGCTGCGCGGTGAAGGGCGCCAGCGGCGAGGGCTCGCCCGGAGGCGGCAGGTATTCGCCGTTGGCGATCTCGTCATCCGTCGTGTTGAGGTCAGGCGTATCGAAGAGATCGCGCAGCGGAATATCGACGAAAGCCGCAGCCGACGCTTCCACATGCGCGCCTTCGCCGAAAGCGAAGTGCAGCGGGATCGGCGTGGAAGATTCCGAGACCACGACAGGTACATTGTGGCTCTTCATCAGGAGCAGCAGCTGCTCCTTCAGGTAATGCTTGAAGAGCTTCGGCCGTGTCACCGTCGTCGTATAGACGCCCGGTGCCGTCACATGGCCGTAGGAGAGGCGGGAGTCGACATGGCCGAAGCTCGTCGTCTCGATGCTGACCTGCGGGTAGAGGGCGCGGTAACGGCAGGTGACCGGCGCACCCTGGGCGAGCTTCGTGAAGCTGTCGATCAGGAAGGAGGTGTTGCGCTCGTAAAGCTCTGTCAAAGCTTCGACGGCTTTTACCGGATCATCGAAGGTTTGCGGCTCGAAAGGGGGAGGCGACGAAATGTCGAAAGCGGACAGGGGAGAGATTCGTTTGCTCATGGTGCATTATAGAGAGTTGTTTTTAACAAGCAAACGACGGGCGAAGCCTGAGTCCCAGATATTTTCCCGATATCAGCGGATGACGGTGCAGTAACCGCCGTTGCTTTCCAGGCAGGTATAGTTCGCGCCGAAATGCGACTGCAATGCACCGCCGCCGCCGGTACGCACGATGACTGCCGAAAACGAGATCGCGAAGATCGCCGCAAACAGCGTTATGATTGTAAACCGTCTCGCCAGAATGAACACGTCCACGTCCTTACCCCCGATATACGCCCTTCATGGTGCTCTTTTGCCATGATGTGGCTGAACGGGTGCTGAGATGGCGGTTCATTTGGCGTTCAGTTTCCGAGGCCGGCTAAGGTCCTCAGAGGCTGGCCCACTGCCTCAGAGACGGGTCCAGGTCTGCGACTTGCAGAGGACATTCAGCACGCAGCCTTTCAGCTTGAGAGATCTGCCGGAAACGCTGCCCGAGCCGCTGTAGATCTTGTCGTCGGCGGGATCGGTGATCTCACCGCTATAGCTGCCGCCGGTGCCGGCTAGCGTGCCGATCTTCTTGCCGGCATATTTGCCCGACTTGAGTGTGATGCAGTATCCCCCGCCACAGGGGCCGATCGCTGCCGTGTCGCCGGCGACCGTCTTCCAGTTGCCGACGATCGGTTCTTCCGCCTGTGCAAGGCCTGCCACAAGTGCCAGCGCGCCGGCGAGAACGAGGGTACGGATCATCTCTTTCCTCCATGAGATACGAAATGGCGCGAAAATAACTGACGCGAACGTAAAGGTAAATATCCCGTCGAAAGCGCCTGAAATGCAGCCTTCGGCATCCGTTTTTTCTGCCGATGGCCTGATCGATGCTGATTTCAGGGTAAACAAATCCTCAATTTCCAAATCCTAATTTTTCGTAAAAGGCGCGCAAAAATCCTTAATTCGCAGGGATTCCGATGTTTAACAAAAACCCAATTTTACCAAGCATTTGCACTTTGTTTGCGTCAAATTAATCATGCATTTTAGGCGTTTTTTGAAAGCCGTTTGGCATAGTGAACCCATCAAACGAGCGGGGCAAACCCGCCGGACCGGCAAGGCCGAAAGCCACACAAGATGGCAAGGCCCAAAGGTAAAACAGGGTACGTCTAAACAGGCTAACAGGGATAGAACCGATGGCACGCTTTGAAATGCACAATGCTGAAATGGCCACCATGGCTGGCGACAACAACAGCGCCGATGTCTTCTGCGAAATGGGTCTGATGTATGCGACCGGCCGTGGTTGCGAGATCGATCTCGTCTCTGCCCACAAGTGGCTGAACATCGCCGCAATCAAGGGCAACGACCGTGCCGCCGAGCTGCGCGCCGATGTCGCCGCTTCGATGAGCAAGATGCAGCTTGCATCCGCGCTCCGTGCCGCCCGCGAATGGATGACGATCCACTAGGGAACGTCGCCACCACGACAATTCGAAATAACAACCTCAAAAGAGGGGAGCTGGCGGGGCGCTTTGGACGGGGCCGACGCCGGGAGAAGGAAACCGCGACCGGCAACACCCGCCGGCCGCGGTTCACCCGTTTTGATTTCCTGTTGTCAGGCGAGTTTTTTCAAGACCAGTGGCAGCGCCGCTTCGAGCCGCGCCATATCGGCTTCCGGCCCGACGCTGACACGAATGCAGCGGTTCAGCGGCACGACACCCGGCATGCGGATGAAGACGCCACGCTCCATCAGCCCGTCCACGACGGCCCGCGCATGGGTGCCGTCGCGTCCGGCATCGATCGCCACGAAATTCGTGGCCGATGGCAGCGGCTGCAGGCTGTTCCTCCTGGCAATATCAGCGATCCTATCGCGTGCGGCATGGATCTTCCCGATCACTTCGGAAAGGTAAGCCTGATCCTTGAGGGCTGCGAGTGCGGCGACCGTCGCAAGGCGGTTCATGCCGAAATGGTTGCGGATCTTGTCGAAGGCCTGCGCGGTGCCCGGCGTCGAGATGACATAGCCGACGCGGGCGCCGGCAAGCCCGTAGGCCTTGGAGAATGTGCGGGTGCGCACGATGTTCGGCAGGTCGATAAGGGAATCGATCGAGGGAACGGCGGAGGCCGGACCGGTCTCGCTGTAGGCTTCGTCGAGGATCATCATGCAGGTTTCCGGCAGGGCGCGCGCAAAGGCGACGATCTTGTCGGCATCCCACCAGCTTCCCATCGGATTATCGGGATTGGCGAAATAGACGAGAGGCGCGTTCTCCCGCTTGACTGCATCGAGCAGCGCGTCGAGATCCTCGCGGTCGCCGGCATAGGGAACGGTGACCAGCCGGCCGCCGAAACCGTTCACGTGGAAATTGAAGGTCGGATAGGCGCCGAAGGACGTGACCACGGCGCCGCCGGGCTCGATGACCAGCCGCACGATCTGGCCGAGCAACTCGTCGATGCCGCCGCCGACGGCGATATTGGCCGGTGTCACACCGAGATGGGCGGCGAGCGCTTCGCGCAGCACGTAGTTTTCCGGATCGTTATATTTCCAGATATCGCCGGCCTGTTCCCGCATGGCGGCAATGACCGAGGGAGCCGGGCCGAAACCGTTTTCATTTGCGCCGATGCGTGCTTCGACCTTCAGGCCGCGCTGGCGCTCGATGGCCTCGGGGCCGACGAAAGGAACGGTGGAAGGCAAGGCGCCGGCAAGCGGCGTGAAGCGCGAGAAGGCAGACATGCGATGGCAATTTCCCGGAATTGTTGAAAAAGCCGCGCAAGAATAGGCTCTCGCTTCGCCAAGGCAAGCAAGATTATTTCTCGTTCGGCTCAGACGCGGCTGCCGTTGCGGCGCGCGTCGATCGCTTCCGTATTGCCGATCATGAAATCGGCCCGCACTACCTTGCGTAGAACGTCCGGATCGATGATGTTGATGAAACGAACACCGATGCGTTCATGATGGCGGTAGACCTCGGCACAGCCGATGCGGTAGGCAAGCCCCAGGATGTTCAGGTAATAGTGTTTGGGCAGGCCGGCCGTCGTCGACACAACGAAGGTCGCGCCGCCCTGGGAAATGTCGAGGATTTCGGCACTGCGCATCGAAATCCCCGTCAGACAGGGGCGAACGGCCACGATACGGGCTGGTCGTTTGACGTTGAACTCCTCCCACCGAATGTCGTAGACAGCCGACTTCACCGTGGCGAGGTGCGTTGCGCGGAGCATTTCCATTTCGCATTCTCCGTCAGACAGTTCAAATTTCGGGCTGTTCTACGGAGAGGCTCACACGAATGTTTTTCACATTCGTCAAATATAAAACTACAATTTTACCGAGTTTGAAATTTGTGCGTTAGCGGCACATCTATTGTACTCTCTTGGGAATATGACAGCGCCGCTCAGGCGAAAAATCTTGCCGCGCAATAGCCTCCAACAGCACTAAGTGCCGTCAGAAACGTGCCCCAGACCATGTCCACCAGGCTCATGGCGAGCGGCCAGTTCTTAAGTGTCGACAAATTTGTGATGTCATAGGTGCCGTAAGCCGCCAGTCCCAAAATGGCACCATAGAGAAGCGCCGTTCCGATCGAGCCGCTGGAGAGCGCCGGCAAGACCGCAAGTATGACAATCGCAACCGTGAAGAGCAGATAGAAGAGGGCTGCAATGGCAATATTCGGTGACGGCAACATCAGTTCGCCGAGCTGATCGCGGTAGAAGCTGCGGGCCACAATGCCGAGCCATATTGCGTCGATGACGGCAAGGGTGAGAAGGCAACCGGCGTAGGCGACAAACGCTGTCTTCATCGTCTTGATCTCCGCTTCGGCCTCTCTACGGCGAGGCCGGCCTTTCGGATCGCCGACCGCCGCTCTTTCCGCAGAATTTCCCGAACTCTTTCAATTGCCGGGCGTTCTCCTCAAGCCATGCGCTGCTTCCAATGATGAAAGCGAGGAAACTCAAATGACAGACATCAAAATTCCCTGGGAATCCTGGGTCGTTGTCTGCGATGGGGCCAAAGCCCTGATCCTGCAGAACGCGGGTGACGCGGAACTCATGAATCTCCAGGTTCGCGAAACCCTTACGCAACCCAACCAGCCCGACCGTGAACTCGGCACAGACAAGCCGGGGCGCTCCTACGCCCCGAACGGGATGAGCGGCAGCGCCATGGAAGAGACCAATTGGCAGGATCAGGCGGAAGCCGACTTCCTGAAGGGGATTGCCGACAAGCTTGACGAACTCGTCCATGAGAAAGAAGCGCGCCGCATCGTTCTGGTCGCACCTCCGCGCGCTCTCGGAACGTTGCGCCCCAATCTCAGTGCCGACGCGCAGGCGGCGATTTCAGCCGAAGTGGCGAAGGACTATACCAACCTTCCCGTCGATCAGATCGAGCGGCATCTCGCCGCCTGATCGTCGCAAGCCATCGCTCTTCGAAACGCGGGTCGCAAGGCCCGCGTTTTCTTATGCGAATGAAGACGGAGATCAGAGCTCGGTTTCGAAGCTCAACCGCAGCACATGATGCAGGAATTCGGGGTTCAGCAGCATGTTGAAGCTGATGGTCACGAATTCGCCTTCGCGCTTGACCACGGTCGAGCCGATCTCGTCGTGGATGCCGAGGATTTCCAGGAAGAAATGCTGCGGTATTTCAACGCTGGGGCTGACTTCCAGCAGCGCGCCGGCAAGCGTGATGGTGCGGATCAGGCAGCGGACTTGCGTGCCGGTGCTGAGGTGGTGGCCGACAAAGATGATGTTGCCGGGCCGGTCGAGGTTGAATTCTCTGTAAGCCTGTTCGGGCTTGGGATGTTCTGTGTCGAGGTGCATCTGAAAGGCCATGTCAGCCTCCGCTTGTTGTATGATCTGACTTTAACGCAGGATTGCTCACATCTACTGAATAATGTCTTTAAAATTGAAAGCTTGTGCAAAATCTAACGGCATAACGCTTTTATTGCCGACAATACTGTCCAGAATCTGCCCAATTTTTCACCATCCGTGTGCCGTCATTGACTTGGCGTCCGTCGTCGCGCATAGAGAAGCCGGTTCGAGGCACCGGCCGCTCGCGGATGAAGATCCATGGTGAAGCCCTCGCGATCATGGTCACAGCCACTGTGCATGCTGACTGACGGCAATGCGAGCCCCCCTGACAGTCGAATGGCATGCCTTGAGAGGCTGAATCCATGACTCATACGCCTATGACTCGTATACCGATGACTGGGACCTATCCACCGGTCGACGAATTGAAGACCCAGGCAAAACGCCTGCGACAGGCCATGACCGAGCGCGGCAGCGAGATAAACCATGCCGCCGCCCTGGAACTGATCGCCCGCCAATATGGCGCCCGCGACTGGAATACTCTGTCGGCCCTTGCTGCAAAACCCAATGACAAGCCCTCCTCGCCGATTTTCGTCGGCGCCCATATCCGCGGTCGCTACCTGAACCAGCCCTTCACCGGCAAGGTACTGGCTCTTTCTGCTGTAGCAGGCAGCGAGTTCTACAGGGTCACCATCCATTTCGATGAGCCGGTCGACGTCGTGACCTTCGAGAGCTTCTCGGCATTTCGTCAGCGCATCCACGCCCAGATCGATGAGAACGGCATCTCGCCGCGCAAGACCTCCAATGGCCTGCCGCACCTTGTCCTTGATCTCTGATCGCCTGATCGCCAATCCGGATTCCGTCCATGACATCAAATTCCGAAACCAATGCCTTCCTGACAGGCCCGCTGCCATCGGTCTTCGCCCGCACCGCGTTGCCGATTATCCTGATCACCACCATCAACGGCCTTTTTGCCGTGGTGGACGCCTATTTTCTCGGCGCTTATGTCGGGGCAGGGGCGCTTTCTGCCGTCACGCTGATCTTTCCCGGCCTGATGATGCTCGTCGCCCTGCAGTCGCTCGTCTCGAACGGCATGGCGAGCATCCTTGCCCGCGAGCTCGGCGGCGGCAATCGCGATGCGGCGCGCCGCACCTTCGCTGTTGCCCATGTGCTGGCGATCGTGGTCGTCCTGCTCGTCAACGGTATCTACTGGACCGTCGGCTGGCGGATCGTCGACAATGCGGCGGCAGGAGATCTTGCCGTTGCCGAAAATGCCCGGACCTTCATGGGGATCATGGTTGGAGCTGCACCCATAGCTTTCTTCCTGTCGCTCAATATCGATGCCCTGCGCAGCGAAGGCCGGATCGGCTTCATGACCATGGTGATGCTGACTGCCACAGGACTCAACATCGCCGCCAACTGGTTCTTCATGGCGATCCTGCAATGGGGTGTCGCAGGCTCTGCGCTCGGCTCCGTGCTGGCGCAGGCAATCTGCCTCGTTGCCGTACTGGTCTATCGCTGGCGCAATGAACGCGCGCTTCGCCCGGCAGCGGGCTTTCCGCTTGCGGACTGGCGGCCGATCCTGGCGCTCGGCGCCCCGATGAGCCTCGGTTTCATCGGCATCTCGCTCTGCTCGGCGGCTGTCATTTTCAACCTGTCGGTCTGGGGTGAGGGGGATTATGTCTCGACCATCGGCGCTTACGGCATCATTACCCGCGTCATGACGGTTGCCTATCTGCCGCTGCTCGGTCTCAACATCGCCTCCCAGACGATTTGCGGCAATAATTATGGAGCAGGTCTTTCGGAGCGGGTCGGCCGCAGTCTGCAGATCGCCTTGATCGCGGCCCTTGTCTACTGCACCGGCGTCGAGATCACGGTGGAGCTGCTGGCAACGCGCCTCGGCCACATCTTCGTTGCCGATCCCATCGTCATCGCCGAAGTCTCGCGCATCCTGCCCTGGACGGTAGGCGCCTATTTCCTGTTCGGCCAGATGATCGTGCTGTCGGGCTATTTTCAGGCGATCGGCGATGCCAGGCGCGCGGCGATCTTCGGCCTGTCACGCGCCTATCTCTTCACGCTGCCGCTGACTTTCCTGTTGCCGCATGCTTTCGGGGAGATGGGCATCTGGATGGTGCCGGTCTTTGCGGAAGCCTGCATGTTCCTGCTGGCCTTTGCCGTCCTCACGCGGAATGCAAAGCGGCTGGGCTGGCGCTACGGGCTGCTGCCCGCTTGAGGGCAAAGCAATTCCAGCAAAAGTGTGTAGCGGTTTTGTGTCCGGAATTGCGTAAAGCAAAGGAAAAGACCGCGCCTCTCGGCGCGGCCTTGTTTTCAATCCTGGCTGGCTGCGGGCGCGGATGCCGCAGCAGCCTCCGCTTCCCCGAGCGCCTGCGCGCATTCCTCGCAGCAGACTTCGACGGTCTTGCCGCCAAGCTTGACGCTGATCGCATCAGGGCCGAGTTCGCAATCGCAGGCGGCGCATGTGGTCTTTTTCATCTGGTGATCCTCCGGTTTGTGCCCATCTGGGCAGGATCATAAAACCACTGCAGGCATTCTGCCTGCTGTCGAATTCTTTAGCGACTTTACGCTCGCAGCCGCGTCGCGCGCTGAAATTCCGCCGGCGTCTGGCCATAGGCCTGGCGGAAGGACGAGGTGAAATGGCTGTGGCTGGAAAAGCCGAGATCGAGCCCGAGCGCCGTCAGATCGTCGTACTCGCCGAGAAGATCGAGCGCGCGGGCAAGACGAAGCCGAAGCTGATAGCGATAAAGCGGTGTCGCTTCCACCTGCTGGAAAACCTGCGTGAGATAGACAGGTGAAACGCCGACTTCGGTCGCGATTTCCGCCAGCGTCCAGCGTCGCGCGAGATCGGAGGAGAGCACGAGCTTTGCCCGGTCGACAAGCTTCTGCCGTCCAGCACTGGCACCCGCCGCATGCGAGGTGCGCTCGCCGAGCGAACGGCGCACCAGGGTCAGCGCCAGTGTTTCCGCCTCCAGCGTCTCGGCGACACCTCGGCGAAGACCATGGCGCAGAAGCGCAACGAGGGCCTGCGCGCGTGGATCGACGCGCCGGCGCTGGCGTTTGAAGCCGAACAGCTCGCCGGCCTGCACCTGATCTCCAGGCGCAAGCTCGGCAAGCAGGGATTCGTCGATGGACAGATCGATGCAGGCATCGCCGCCATCGACCGGATGGCTGATGCGATAGCCTTGGCCGGCATTGAAAAACAGCACCTGATTGGCTTCCGCCACGGTGTCGTTGCGCCCGACATGGCGCATGAAGACGCCGCGATAAGGATAGACGAGGCTCGTCTTGTGGGCGCACTCCTCGTCGCTCTTGTGACGGCATTCGCCATTGCAGACGATGTCACGGATCGTGACGGTCTTCGTCTTCAGGAGCAATGCGGTCGAAAATTGCGACATCGGTCTTTCCGGAGTTCGGGCAGCAGGGCATCGCCCGCCGCACCACCCTATCACAATCCCTTGTTGTTCCAGTAGTGGCTTGAGACATGCACGTCGCTTTCGATCTGGCCACGGGAGAGGCCGATATCCTTCAGCTGATCGTCGGACAGCTCCATCACGGCGCTGCGATTGCGCCGCTCGGCGAGCTTGCGCGCCATCCACCCCAAACCATCAACGAGGCTGGCAAGAAGCCGGGATTGCCTGATTTCTGACCGGCGGGTGGTCTGAGAGTAAACGGTAAGGCTTGAGCCGCGCATGGTGTTCCTCCATCCATTGCGTTTGAATGAGAGGATTGAACCATGTGCGCGGCTCGCCCGCTGTCAGATTATTTAGCGATCTGCGGCCGGATCAGGCTTTCAGCAGCCACTCGTGCTCCGGTGCATTGTAGAACTTCCAGACGCGCTTCGGCCCTGCCATGACATTGAGATAATAGAGATCGTAGCCATGAGTTGCCGCGCAGGGGTGATAGCCCTTCGGGACCAGCGTCACGTCGCCGTCTTCGATGGCCATCGCCTCATCGAGCGAGCGGTCGTCGGTATAGACGCGCTGGAAGCCGAAACCCTGCGGCGGGTTGAGGCGGTGGTAATAGGTCTCTTCCAGCATGCTCTCGTGCGGAAGATTGTCCTGATCATGCTTGTGCGGCGGATAGGAGGAAGTGTGACCGCCGGGCGTAATGACCTCGACGACGAGCAGCGAATGCGCCGAGCTGTCATCTTCCGGCATGATGTTGTTGACGTGGCGCACATTCGTGCCCTTGCCGCGCGTCAGCGGCGGATGCGTGCCGGGCGGAATGGCCTTCGCCTCATAGGTACCGCCGCCGGGTGCCGAGCAGACGGCTAGCTCGAGATCGGTCTCGGCTGTGACAGACCATGTCGATTCCATCGGTATATAGAGAGCGTGCGGCGCTCCATCGAAGGGGCTCATGCGTTCGCCAAGCGTGCCGAAATCCCTGGTGCCTGCCGAGGCCTTGCCCTTGCCGCTCACCCAGACGAGGCAGACTTCCCGCTCGCCCGTCTCTCCAGAGGCCGTCTCGCCCGGCTTCAGGCGGTACATGTCGAAGCCGACATAGGTCCAGCCGGCGCTTTCGGGCGTCACATGCGTGACGCGGCCAGTCTTGCCTGACGGTTTTACCTTGAGGTTTGGCATTGGTGTTTCTCCTCCTGAATTGGTGGGTGCGGCCCCCTCATCCGGCTGCCGCCACCTTCTCCCCGCTGGGGAGAAGGGATATGCCGCGCCGCCTCTTTCCTCCCCTTCTCCCCAACGGGGAGAAGGTGCCCGAAGGGCGGATGAGGGGGCTCCTTGCTCTGACGGCCGTCCAGTTACCCCTTCGGGAAACCTTCCGTCTCCACCGTATAACCAGCCGCCGTCATCACCCGCATCAATTCTGCGTGGCCGATCTCGGCCATCTTCTGCGGCGGCGCTTTACGCGGATCCTGCTCGGCTTCGACGACAAACCAGCCTTCATAGCCATAATCGGCAAACCGCTTGACGATCGCGCCGAAGTCGAGCGAACCGTCGCCCGGCACGGTAAAGGCGCCGAGCGCCACCGCATCGAGGAAGGACTGCCGGCTGCGGTCGAGCCTATCGACGACAGACTTGCGGATATCCTTGACGTGCACATGATTGATGCGGGCGTGGTGATTGTCGATGGCGCGCAGCACATCGCCGCCGGCAAAGGCGAGATGCCCGGCATCGAGCAGCAGCGGAATGCCGGCACCCGAATTCTTCATGAAGGCGTCGAGTTCCGGTTCGGTTTCGACGACGGCCGCCATATGGTGGTGATAGGAAAGCGGCATGCCCTGGTCGGCGCACCATTCGCCGAATTCGGTGACACGGCGCGCATAAGCCTTCATCTCGTCATCGGCGAGCCGAGGCTTGGTTGCGAGCGGCTTGGAGCGGTCGCCCTGGATCGAGCGGCCGACTTCGCCATAGACGATGCAGGGCGAATTGACCGCCTTGAACAGCTCGATCATCGGCGCGATGCGGTCCTTGTTGGCCGAGAGATCCTCGTTGACAAGCGTGCCGGAGAACCAGCCGCCGCAGAGCGTCACGTCGGCGGCGCGCAGGATCGGCAGCATCTCTTGCGGGTTGCTCGGGAAGCGGCGGCCCTGCTCCATGCCGGTAAAGCCGGCGGTGCGGGATTGCCGCAGGCATTCCTCGAGGGATACGTCGTCGCTGAGTTCAGGAAGGTCGTCGTTCCACCATGCGATGGGCGACATGCCGAGTTTGGCCTTCATCAGTGGTCTCCTTAAAAATAGTGCGGAGGAGCGTTGCCGCTCCTCCAGAAATCATAGCAATCGATCAGCCAACGCGCTGGGCAGCGCGCGCTTTGACATAGGCCTCATGGGCCTTGTTGACTTCGCCGCGCATGCTGACCTCAGGCACCGCGACATCCCACCAGTGGCCGCCGGCATCCGTGGTAATCAGCGGATCGGTGTCGATGACGAAGACCGAGGTGCGGTCGTTCTTCTTGGATTCCGCAATCGCCTGTTCCAGTTCGGCAATCGAGGACACCTTCACCGCAATCGCACCCATCGCCTCGGCATGCGCCCGGAAGTCGATCTCGGGCATGACCTCGTGATAGGAGTCCTTCAGCAGATTGTTGAAGTTTGCGCCACCGGTCGCCATCTGCAGGCGGTTGATGCAGCCATAGCCCCGGTTGTCGAGCAGCACGATGTTGAGCTTCAGGCCGAGCATGACCGAGGTCGCAAGCTCCGAATTCATCATCATGTAGGAACCATCGCCGACCATGACGACGACGTCCTTTTCCGGATGCGCCATCTTGGCACCGAGGCCGCCGGCAATCTCATAGCCCATGCAGGAGAAGCCATATTCCATATGGTAGCTGCCGGGCACGGTGGCCGGCCACAGCTTGTGCAATTCGCCGGGCAGGCCGCCCGCCGCACACAGAAGCGTGGTCTTCTCGCCGCCGATCGAGCGCACGACAGCGCCGATGACCTGCGCATCGGAGGGCAGGGCGGCATTGGTGGAGCCCATCGCCTTGGCGGCAGCCTCCATCCAGACCTTCTTTTCCTTCGTTGCCTTCTCGGCAAGGGCAGCCGGCGCCTTCCAGCCGGAAAGGCCCGATGACAGCGCCTTCAGCCCTTCGCGCGCATCGGCAACCAGCGGATGGCTGTCATGCTTCAGCGCGTCATAGGCTGCGATGTTCAGGCTGAGCAGCTTGAAACCTTCATTCTTGAAGAGCGCCCAGGAACCGGTCGTGAAATCCTGGCAGCGCGTGCCGACGGCAATCACCAGATCGGTTTCTTCGGCGATCGCATTGGCAGCCGACGTGCCGGTTACACCGACCGATCCGAGCGCCAGCGCATGACGCTCGTCGATTGCGGATTTGCCGGCCTGGGTGACGACGACGGGAACGCCATGCGCTTCCGCGAAAGCCGCAAGCTCTTTCGTCGCCTGCGAATAGAGGACGCCACCGCCGGCAACGATGACGGGCTTTTGCGAGGCCTTGATCAGCGCAATGGCATTCGCAAGTTCGTCGGCATCCGGCTGCGGACGGCGCACCGTCCAGACCTTTTCCTCAAACAGGCTCTCGGGATAGTCGAAGGCTTCCGCCTGAACGTCCTGGCAGAGCGAAAGCGTCACCGGGCCACAATCCAGCGGATCGGTCAGCACCTGCATGGCGCGCTTCAGCGCCGTGATGATCTGTTCTGGCCGTGTGATCCGGTCGAAATAGCGCGAAACAGGGCGGAAGGCATCATTGGCCGAAACCGTGCCGTCACCGAAATCCTCGATCTGCTGCAGCACCGGATCGGGCGCGCGATTGGCGAAGATGTCGCCGGGCAGGAAGAGAACGGGGATGCGGTTGACATGCGCGACACCTGCAGCAGTCACCATGTTCAACGCACCGGGGCCGATCGAGGAGGTGCAGGCCATGAAGCGCTGGCGGAAGCTCGCCTTGGCATAGGCAATGGCCGCATGCGCCATGCCCTGTTCGTTATGCGCACGGTAGGTCGGCAGTTCCTGGCGGACCTGGTAGAGCGCTTCGCCCATGCCGGCAACGTTGCCGTGGCCGAAGATCGCCCAGACGCCACCGAAGATCGGCACTTTCTTGCCGTCGACGATCGTCATCTGTACTTTAAGGAAATGCGCGACAGCCTGCGCCATCGTCAAACGGATTGTCTTACCCATCGGGTCCTCCCGAACCTTCGCTCTATCTGTTTTCCTCTCCCCAACCCCTCCCCACAAGGGGGAGGGGCTAACCCGCCGGGCTCTCTGCATTCCGCCGCAACGTCTCGTCCAAAGGACGCTTGCTGATGGCGCAAGGCGATAGCCCCAAGTTAAGTCTCTCCCCCTTGTGGGGAGGGGTTGGGGAGGGGTCTAAATTCTATTTCTACCGAAGCCCGCGCGTCTTAAGCCAGGCCTCAGTCAATTGCCGGAAACGTCCCGCCATATCGGCAATCGCTTCCTCGTCGTTGATCTTGCCCGAAAGCCAGCCGCGCGCCGCATCGGCAAAGATCGTGCGGCCAACCGCAAAACCCTTGACGGAGGGGGCAGCGAGCGTCGCTTCGAAACCCTTCACCAGTTCGTCGGCCGGAGCCTCCAGCCCCAGCAGCACGATACCGCGGCACCATGGATCATTTTTGGCGATCACCGCATCGATCTTCTTCCAGGCGCCGCTTGACGCCTGCGGCTCCAGCTTCCACCAGTCCGGCTTGATGCCGAGCGCATAGAGTTCTTCGAGCGCCGTCGACACCGTATCGTCGGTAAGCGGCCCGTTCTTGCTGGAGATGATCTCCACCAGCAGTTCGCGGCCGACCTTGCGCGCAGCTTCGAAGAGCGTACGCAACTTCTCCTGCTGTTCCGTCTTGAGAGCCGCCGGATCGTCGGGATGGTAGAAGCACAGGCACTTGATGCAGTGGTCGAGCGGCCATTCCACCAGCTGCGAGCCGATATCCTGGCTGAACTCGAAGCGCAGCGGCTTGGAGCCCGGAAGCTCGACCGGCCGGCCGATCCAGGTGAAATTCTTCTTGGCCGCATCGAAAAATGCATCGCGCCCGAAGCGCTCGTCGATCAGCATGCCGTAGCCTCGCCGCCCATCGGCGACGCGGGAGGCGGCTTCCACCGCCAGCCGCTTGAAGGCGACGATCTGCTTGTAATTGACGCCGAGCTCGTCGCAGACGCTTGTCAGTTGCGAACGATGGTCGATGGCAAGCGCCATCAGCAGCGGAATCTCGCCCTTGCGGGTCGAGGCCCAATGGATGTGGTTGATCGCCTCGTCCTTGCGCAGTGCGCGATGTTCGCTGCCATTCCCCAGGAAGAAGTCGAGCTCTGCCCAGGTTGGATATTCCGGCGAGCACAGCAGGCGTGAGACGGCGAAAGCGCCGCAGGCATTCGCCCAGGTGGCGCAGGTCTTCAACGGTTCGTCGCGCAGGAAGCCGCGCAGCAGGCCGGACATGAAGGCATCGCCGGCGCCGAGCACATTGAACACCTCGATCGGGAAGCCGTCGCCGACGATCCCGTCTTCCAGATTGTCGCTGATCGGGCCGTCATAGACGATGCAGCCCATCGCTCCACGCTTCAAGACGATGGTCGCCGGCGAAAGGCGCCTGATCTCCTTCAGCGCACCGAGAACGTCATCGGCGCCCGACGCAATCAGGATTTCCTCTTCAGTGCCGACGATGAGATCGCAATCCGGCAGCGTCTCCTTCATCTTCGAGGAGACGCGGTCGGACTTTACGTAGCGCTCGAAGCCCTCGGCATGGCCGGCAAGGCCCCAGAGGTTCGGCCGGTAGTCAATGTCGAAGATCACCTTGCGGCCATTGGCCTTGGCAATCCGGATCGCCTTGCGTTGTGCTGCCTCGGTATTCGGGCGGGAGAAATGCGTGCCCGAAACGAGCACGGCGCGCGAGGACTTGATGAAATCCTCGTCGATATCGCCTTCTTCGAGCGCCATGTCGGCGCAGTCGGAGCGATAGAAGATCATCGGCGAAACGCCTTCGGCTTCTACCGCGAGCAGCACCAGCGCCGTCAGCCGATCCTTGTCCGTCTTGATGCCCTTGGTCTCGACGCCTTCGCGGGCCGACTGCTCGATGATGAAGCGTCCCATCTGTTCGGCGCCGACACGGGTAATCAATGCCGATTTCAGCCCAAGCCGTGCAGTGCCGATAGCGATATTGGCCGGGCAGCCGCCGACGGACTTCGCAAACGAGCCGATATCCTCCAGCCGCGAACCGATCTGCTGGCCGTAAAGGTCGACAGAGGAGCGGCCGATGGTGATCACGTCAAGCGACGGCTCCGGCTGTGAGCCCGGATTCGGTTGTGCCATGATGTCCTCCCGCTAGATTTTCAGGCGGYCTGTAGCGCCCGCCAATTTTGAATAATGAAACATCGGTTCCGTCTCTTTGTCAATTCGGAATGTTTATTCCATTTTTGTCTTTGCGGGTTTGGAATGCTGAAGCTTGCGCCGCCGCTCGGCAATGGCGACCGGCAGCGCCATAGTGAGCGCCATCGATGCCGAGAGCGAGCGAAAACCGCCGAAATCAGCCTCCGCCACCTCGAACCAATGGGTGGCGCAGGCGGCCAGCGGTGAAAAGGCCGAATCGGTGATCGCAATGACCGGTACACCGCGATCGGCAAGTTCCTGGCTTTGAGTGAGGCTGTCTGCGGCGTAGGGCGAAAAGCTCGCAGCAATCGCCGCATCGCGTGGCGTGGCGAACTGCACCATCTCCGGATCGACGCCATTCGGCGAGGCGACGATCTGATGGCGGATATTCAGCTTGGAAAAGGCATAGGTCATATGCGCCGTCAGCGGATAGGAGCGCCGCTTGGCGATGAGATAGATGGTCTCGGCAGCTGCCAGAATATCGACCGCCTTTATAAAAGTATCGGTCTGTACCGTCGCCGCAAGCCGGTTGACGGACTGGCTGGCCGCCGAGATGAAGCCGGAAAGAAGCGTCGCATCCTCGTCATCTCCACCGGACTGTTCCAGCGTGACGAGACGTTCCTCGTAGCTCAGCGTCCGGTCGCGGAGCCGCTCGCGAAAGATGCTCTGCAGGTCGGAGAAGCCTTCATAGCCGAGGTGATGCGCAAGGCGCACAAGGGTAGACGGCTGCACATCCGAGGCGGCGGCAATACTGGCCGTCGTGCCGAAAGCGATTTCATCGGGATTGCCGAGAGCAAAGGCGGCCACCTGCGCCAGCCGCTTCGGCATGTTTGCCTTGCGTTCGATGATGGTGCTGCGCAGGCTTTCGAAATCGCGCGGCACGCGCGCTCTTTGGGGATCACTATCCATGCTGACGGCTCAGAAGATGAAACAAATATTCCATATTTCGAAGCATAAACGATTTCGATGAGGTCGCCTAATTGTTTTTAATCCGCTGAAAATCAAGGGTTTTGGACAATTTCCGGAAAGGCAGGGCGAAATGATGCGTCAGCGCCCGCTTGTCAAAATGATCCAAATATTCCAAAAATTCACATGGATTTGAGGAGGAGACCCTGACATGAAGCCACTCGGCGTTGGTTTGATCGGCACCGGTTATATGGGCAAGTGCCATGCGCTTGCATGGAATGCGGTGAAAACGGTGTTCGGCGATGTCGAGCGGCCCCGTCTTGTGCATCTTGCCGAGGCAAACCCCGAACTCGCGAGCGCCCGCGCTGCCGGATTCGGCTTCGAGAAGGCGACGGCCGACTGGCGGGCGCTGATCGCCGATCCAGAGGTGGATGTCGTCTCTGTCACGACGCCCAATCAGTTCCATGCCGAAATGGCGATCGCCGCTTTGCAGGCCGGCAAGCACGTCTGGTGCGAAAAGCCGATGGCGCCCGCCTATGCGGATGCCGAACGCATGCTTCAAGTCGCCAGACAATCCGGCAAGGTCGCCGTACTCGGGTACAATTATATCCAGAACCCGATCATGCGGCATATAAAGACGCTGATCGGCCAAGGTGCGATCGGCTCCGTCAATCATATCCGCGTCGAAATGGATGAGGATTTCATGGCCGATCCCGATGTCCTCTTCTATTGGAAGAGTGAGTTGTCGGCCGGGTACGGCGCCCTCGATGATTTCGCTGTCCATCCGCTGTCGCTGCTCTGGTATCTCTTCGGTCATGTCGAGGCCGTCACCACGGATATGGTCAAACCCTACGCCGACCGTCCGCAGAAGGAAGGCGGCCGCCGCGCGGTGGAGAATCACGATGCAGCCAATGTGCTGATGCGTCTCGGCGGCGGCATCTCCGCCGTGCTGATGGCCAATCGTGCCGCCTGGGGCCGCAAGGGCCGCATCGCGCTGCAGATCTACGGCTCACAGGGCTCTATCCTCTACGATCAGGAGCGCATGAACGAGTTCGAACTCTATCAGGCCGAAGGACGTGGTTCCGAGCAGGGCTTCCGCAAAATACTGGCAGCACCCGTCCATCAGCCCTATGATCGCTTCATTCCGGCCCCCGGCCACGGTCTCGGCTTCAATGACCTCAAGATCATCGAATGCCGCGAGCTTATCCGGGCGATTTCCGGAGAGCCGGCGTCTATCGTGACATTCGAAGACGGTCTCAGGATAGAGAAGTCGGTTCATGCCATGGCACAGTCCTTCCATGAGCGCCGCTGGATCGAGATCGGCTGAGGTTAGCCTTCGCTTCCGTTGACGGCGTTTGGGGCAGGGGATAGGCCTTGTCCCTGTGGAATGGCGGATATTCGGGAGTGATATCGTGACGGACAGACTGGTGATCATCGGCGCGGGGCAGGCAGGCTTCGCATTGGCAGCCAAACTGCGTGCGCTGAAGGATATGCGCCCGATCACGATCATCGGCGCCGAAGACGTGCTTCCCTATCAGCGCCCGCCACTCTCAAAGAAATACCTGCTGGGCGAGATGGCCTTCGACCGCCTGCTGTTCCGCCCCGAGCATTGGTACCCAGACAATAATGTCGAGATTCGCCTGTCGACCTGGGCCGAGCAGATCAAGCGCGATGCGAAGCAGGTCTTGCTGCAGGATGGCTCCGTTCTCGACTATGGCACGCTGGCACTCGCGACGGGCTCGACGCCCCGCCGTCTGCCGGCGGCGATCGGCGGGGATCTCGATGGCGTCTATGTCGCCCGCGACAAGCGCGATGCCGATTTGCTGGCCGAGGAAATGCGACCCGGCCGCCGTGTGCTCATCATTGGCGGCGGTTATATCGGCCTTGAGGCTGCGGCCGTCGCCCGTCATCTCGGTCTTGAGGTGACCGTCATCGAGATGGCCGACCGGATCCTGCAGCGTGTCGCCGCCAAGGAAACTGCCGACATCATGCGCGCGATCCATAAGAGCCATGATGTGACGATTCGCGAAAAGACCGGCCTCAAACATCTTGTAGGCAAGGATGGCCGGGTGACCGGCGCCGAGCTTTCAGACGGCAGCACCATCGAGGTGGATTTCGTCATTGTCGGTATCGGTGTCGTGCCGAACGATCTCCTGGCGAAGGAAGCGGGTCTCGAAGTCGGCAATGGAATCATCGTCGATGAATTCGCCCGCACATCCGATCCATCGATCTTTGCGGCCGGCGATTGCGCGAGCTTGCCCTGGCAGGGCGGTCGCATCCGGCTCGAATCCGTGCAGAACGCCGTCGATCAGGCGGACGCTGCCGCTGCCGTCATTGCCGGCGGCAACGAATCGTACGACCCGAAACCCTGGTTCTGGTCGGACCAGTATGACGTGAAGCTCCAGATCGCCGGCTTCAATATGGGCTATGACGATACGCTGCTGCGCCCCGGCGCCCGCGAAGGAGCAAGCTCCGTCTGGTATTTCCGCGAGGGCAGGCTGATCGCCGTCGACGCCATCAACGATGCAAAGGCCTATGTGACGGGCAAGAAGATGCTGGAATCAGGAATCAATCCGGATCGGGCGATCCTGGCCGATCCTGCGGCCGATCTGAAGCAGTTGCTGGCCTGAATAAGCGCAGAGCGCGATCGGCTTTGGAGGCAGTTTCAGTTTTGACTGTCACCATCGCGTTTGCCGCCTAAATAAAGGACGTGTGAAAACTTCAAAAAAAGCTTGATCGTACCGGTGAATACCCATATCAGGGCTCCGACCGGAGAGGTGGCCGAGTGGTCGAAGGCGCTCCCCTGCTAAGGGAGTATACCAGGAATGGTATCGTGGGTTCGAATCCCATCTTCTCCGCCATTTTCCTTCAAACTCATAGAATGCTGACGTCGTGTGGCTAGCCACCACCACGGGCGGTTTTTCCCTTTTGCGAATTCGGGCGTCGAACGACCGGTTATGGAATCGATCTGATCGCGAACCGAATCGCGTCGGGAATCAGCGGGCTTCTCGGCGTGAAGACTGAAATCGGTTTCTTCTAATATATCACGACCGTTGCGCGACTGGCCGCCAATCACCCCCAAAGTGGCAGAATCAGGCGGAAAAATGGTGCCGATTTGGCACAGGAAGCGCCTCCGGCCTTTATGAAACCCCAATAAATACCGGGAAAATAAGCACTTTCTTAATAAAGCCTAAACAAGCAGCGGGCCCATTGCCCAACTTGTGGCCTTTCAGCAACAGGGTTTCGGTAAGGCTTTCGTAAACCCCTCCTGAACACAAGTTGGTGATTGCGTGACAGCCGCCGTCTTGTATTTTCACCCTCGGAAGCAAGGGCTTGACCGCCCGACTTCTTCAAACACCGGAGATGGGGCAGGGAAACGCTGTCCAGGCGTGATCCTATCTCCGATCGAAACTTGAATTGGAGGTCATTATGAACATCAAGAGCCTTCTTCTCGGCTCCGCTGCTGCTTTGGCAGTAGTATCCGGCGCTCAGGCAGCTGACGCAATCGTTGCTGCCGAGCCGGAACCGGTTGAATACGTTCGCGTCTGCGACGCCTACGGCACCGGCTACTTCTACATCCCGGGCACGGAAACCTGCCTGAAGATCAATGGTTACATCCGTTTCCAGGTTAACGTTGGCCCGAACGCCGGCGGCGACAAGACCACCAACGACTCTAGCTGGGATGCTGTCACCCGCGGTCAGCTTCAGTTCACGGCTAAGAGCGACACCGAATACGGTCCGCTCACCGGCGTGATCGTTCTTCAGACCAATGCGGACAATGCTTCGTCGCAGGTTTCTAAGCTTGACTCCGCTTACCTCGACATCGCGGGCTTCCGCGCTGGTCTCTTCTACTCCTGGTGGGACGATGGTCTCTCCGGCGAAACGGATGATATCGGTTCTGTCGTAACGCTGCATAACTCGATCCGTTATCAGTACGAAACCGGCTCCTTCTACGCTGGTCTGAGCGTCGACGAACTGGAAGACGGCGTTTACCAGGGTACCTTTGCTACCACCCCTGGCGGCACCACTGTCTTCACTGCGAACGATGGTCCGAACAATGTCGGCGTTGCCTTCGGCCTCGGCGGTAAGGCTGGCGCCTTCAGCTACCAGGTCACCGGCGGCTGGGACTTCGACAACGAAGACGGCGCAATCCGCGCTATGGGTACGGCTGAACTCGGCCCGGGCACGCTCGGCCTCGCTGCTGTCTACTCCAGCGGCCCGAACTCCTACTACTCGTCTGCTGAATGGGTAGTTGCTGCCGAATACGCCATCAAGGCAACGGACAAGCTGAAGATCACTCCGGCTGTTCAGTACTACGGTAACTACTTCGGCGGCAGCAAGAACGTTCCGGAAGACTTCGACGGTCTCGGCGATGCCTGGAAGGCCGGCCTGACGGTTGACTACCAGATCGTTGACAACTTCTACGCCAAGGCTTCGGTACAGTGGCTGGATCCGGAAGATAAGGACGACGTCACGACCGGTTACTTCCGCCTGCAGCGCTCGTTCTAATTCGAGTTGACTTCGGTCATAGAGAAGCCCGGCTTTTGAGCCGGGCTTTTTTTGTTAATTACCACCTTCGAAGTGGCGGGTGGTGTTTTGATGTCGCCGCTAGGCGCCATCACGAAAGCTCAGCTCAGCCTGCCGATAAATATCCTGATCGCCTCCGGAATGTCCCCGAGATGCAGAAGCGGCGCGTGACCTTGACCTTTTGCCGTGATCTGAACCATCCCCGGGTGCCGTTTCGTCATCTCCTCTGTTGTCTCTCGCGATAGCAGATTGGAGTTCTCTCCTCTGATCACCAGCAGCGGTGTGGAGCGCAGCCTCTCGAATTGCGGCCAGATGTCGGGGAGGGGATTGTTGAAATCGATTGTTTTCAACTGCTGGGCAATCGCCGGGTCATAGTCGGCGAGAGGTACGCCATTCTGTTCTCGATAGATGGCGTGCGCCATGCTCTCCCAGTCGGTGGGATCGAGCGAGGAAAAGGCAGCGCCGTGATTCTCCTTGAGGATATCGATCGCCTCACTCCAGCTTCGAGGTTTGCGGTCACGGTTGAGATAGTCCCTGATCGCCATCAGCCCGGCGGGCTCGATGACCGGGCCGATATCATTCAAGATGCCGCCGGTGAGCAGTTCCGGCTTTATTGCCGCCAGCAGATGCAGAATCAGCCCGCCGCGCGAGGTCCCAATGAAGATGGCGTGGTCTATGCCGAACGCATCGCAGGCGGCAATCACATCGCCGCATTCGACAGCGAGATTGTAATTCGCCTTGTTATCATCCCGATCAGACAGGCCACGTCCGCGATAGTCCACTGCCATGACACGCCGTGGGAAACCTGCGTCCCGCGACAGGATCAACGCGAGTTCGTGGAAATCGCGGGCATTGCGCGTAAGGCCCGGCAGGCAGACGACCGGCAACCGGTCGGTACTTTCACCGGTCGGCTGGTAGTTGCGGGCGTAAAGCCTGAGCCCATCGGTAGATTCAAAGAATTTTTCGGTAAACCCGTTGGTGACTGCGTTAGCCATGACATCTCCATCCGGTCTTCTGAACCGAGATGTAGCGTGCTTTCAACGTGGCTACTAGGCGAGCTTAGGTCGCGCCGCGACCGCCGATGAGGTCGCGCTCGATATCAGGGGACTGACCCAGTCGAGCCTTATAGACCTCGTAATTCTCCATCACCCTCTGCACGTAGTTGCGCGTTTCGGGGAAGGGGATGCGCTCGATCCAGTCGACGATCTCGTCGACCGGTTTGCCGCGCGGATCGCCATAGCGGCCGATCCATTCCGGCACGCGCTTCGGTCCGGCATTATAGGCGATGAAGGTCAGGATATAGGAGCCGCCGAAAGCTTCGATCTGCTCGCCGAGATAATGCGCGCCGAGCGTCGCGTTGTAGCCGGCATCGGCTGTGAGCTTGTCCTTGGAATAGGTGATGCTGTGCCGCTTGGCGACGGCCTGGGCCGTCCCAGGCAGAAGTTGCAGCAGACCGCGGGCATTGGCTGCGGAAACGGCCGCCGGGTTGAAAGCGCTTTCCTGCCGGGCGATCGCATAGGCGAGCGCCTTGCCCGAGCCGGAAATATTGGCGTTGGCGGGAATGACGCCGACCGGGAAGGCCAGCGCCGCGACATCGATGCCTCGCCCATAGGCGATCTTGCCGATCTGCAGCGAAAGATGATGGTCTCCCGCCTGCTCGGCCCTGGCCGTCAGGATCGCGAGCTCCCCGGGGCTCTGCAGCTGGTCGGCAAGGGCCAGGTAAATCGCTGCCGCACGCCAGCCATGACCTGCGGTCTCCAGCCGTCCGATCGCCTGCACGGCTTCGCGTTGCTGGAGATTCTGGCGGTCGGCTGGTGTCGGCGACGGATAGGTGACGTTCAAGGTCTTCCGCCCAAGCCGCTCAGCTGCCAGCTGCCCGTAGAATGTGCCCGGAAAATTCGCGGCCTTGGCGAAAAACTCGCTGGCCTTGCCCGGGCCGCCGGCTTCCGCTGAACGCCCGAGCCAATACCAGGCGCGAGAAACAGAGAGCGGGCCGTTCGAAACCTGCAGGATCTTGCGGAAATGTGTCTCGGCCGTCGTCGGGTCCTGCAATCCTCGCAGCGCATACCAGCCGGCATGGAACTGCGCTTCGACGATATCGGTCGGCACCGTCGCAACGGAGGCGGCAACGATCTGGTAGGCTGTCTTGAACTGGCCCTGGTCGACGAGACCGCGGCTGACGATCCGCTGCTCGTTCCACCATTCGCCCGAATTCATCAGTTCAGTCCGGTCGCGCGGTATCTGCTGCAGCAGTTTGGCGGCGTCGAGATACTTGTCCTGCTTGCGCAGATATTCGATGCGCGCGAACAGAAAGCCGGGATCGCTGCGCCATTTTGCGTCGATCGCGGTCAGCAATGCGCCGGCATTGCCCGCATTGTTGTCGACGGCAGCCCATGCCTTGTAGAGCGATTGCGCCTGGCCCATGTCGCCGAAGCGCTTGGCCTGTGCCACGCGGCCGCGATACATCAGGTAGTCCATCCGCGTCTTGTGGTCGGCAGCGGTCAGCACGCCGGCAAATTCGGCCAGGATTTTGTCTTCGGTCGCCTTGTCGAGCGCCTGTCCGCGCCAGATCTTGCCGATATATTTCGCCGCCTGCGCAGATTTGCCGGTTGCTACAAGCGCGCGCGACATGATGATCGCACCCTGCCACGTCTCGGGCGCGGTATCACCGAAGGCGTTCAGCACGGCAGCAGGAGCGGGATTCTCGTCATAGAGTGCGCGCTCGGAATTGTCGCGGAGCCGCTCGAGACCCGGCCAACCTTTCAGCTCGTCCGAAGCACTGGCTATCTCATAGGAGGGAACGCCCTTCAGCCCGGAAGTCGCGATTGCCCAAGTCAGGATATGGCGGTCGAGTGTTCCTGTCGCCATCGTATTGCGGATGGCGAGCGCCTGCTGCGGATCCTTGTTGGAGAGCGCATCGAGACCCGCCTTCAGATCGCTGCTGACAGGCGCGATCGCCGAATTGCGCGGAATGGCGCCGGTCGTAATCGCCTCGGGGAAGGATGATGTCTCCGGCACGAAGCCCAGCGGCTTGACGGCCGGCGCGGGGGCGCCCTCGCCGGGGAGCGGCGATGCGGCGCTGCCCCAGGCCGCGGCCACCAGGCCGAAGGCGGACAGGATCAGAACGGCTCTCTTCATCCGTATGACTCGCAACGAAAACATGCCCTTCCATTTGGCTGGAGGCATCTTAACGAAACCTTACCATAACAGGTAAAATTCATTCACATTTGCTATCGGAATTTGCCCTATCCGACTTATGCGCGCTTGTCGCAGCCATTTTGCCGCTCTATGGTGCGCAACTCTTATTCATGGAATGCGGCTGAAGCAAGGATATCGGCCGTGAGGAGCTTTGCATGTTCAATGGGTCCATCCCCGCGCTCGTAACCCCCTTCACCGATGCCGGACTGATCGACGAAGACAGCTTCGCCGCTCATGTCGCGTGGCAGATCGGGGAGGGCAGCAAGGGCCTCGTTCCGGTCGGCACGACCGGTGAGTCGCCGACGCTGTCGCATGCCGAGCACAAACGGGTGGTGGAACTCTGCATCGAAGTTGCGGGCAAACGCGTGCCTGTCATGGCCGGCGCCGGCTCGAACAATACGCGCGAAGCGATCGAGCTTGCCCAGCATGCCGAGAAGGTCGGCGCCGACGCGGTGCTCGTCGTCACGCCCTATTACAACAAGCCGACTCAAAAGGGCCTGATCGCCCATTATTCGGCGATCGCCGAAGCCGTTGACCTGCCGATCTACATCTACAACATCCCCGGCCGCTCGGTGGTCGACATGACGCCGGAGACGATGGGGGCGCTTGCCAAAACCCATAGGAACATCGTCGGCGTCAAGGATGCGACGGGTAAGATCGAGCGCGTCTCCGAGCAGCGCATCACCTGCGGTAAGGAGTTCCGTCAGCTTTCCGGCGAGGATGCGACCGCTCTCGGCTTCAACGCTCATGGCGGCGTCGGCTGTATCTCCGTCACAGCCAATATCGCGCCGCGCCTCTGCGCAGAGTTCCAGGCAGCGACGATTGCAGGTGACTATGCCAAGGCGCTGGAGCTGCAGGACCGGCTGATGCCGCTGCACAAGGCTGTCTTCATGGAGCCGGGCGTCTGTGGCGCGAAATACGGCCTCGCGAAGCTCGGCCGTATGAGCCGCACTGTTCGCTCTCCGCTGATGTCCTCGCTGGAACCCTCGACGGAGGCGGCGATCGATGCTGCCATGCGTCACGCCGGTCTGCTCAACTGAGGCTGCAAACCGGCCTGTCTTCACAAGACCGGGCCGCTCTCTTACATAGATGACAGGAAATGAGGGCGCGGCATTCGCGCCCCTCAAATGGAATTATCGTTATGGCCCCCAAAGGCAGCCAGCGTATCGTGAAGAAGGTCGTTGCGGAAAACCGCAAGGCTCGCTTCAACTACGAGATCATCGATACCTATGAGGCGGGCTTGGTGCTGATGGGCACCGAGGTCAAGTCATTGCGCGAAGGTAAGGCAAATATCGCCGAATCCTACGCTTCCGACGAGGATGGCGAGATCTGGCTGATAAATTCCTATCTGCCGGAATATCTGCAGGCGAACCGCTTCAACCATGAGCCGCGTCGTCGCCGCAAGCTGCTCTTGTCCGGGCGTGAGATCAACCGTTTGCGCGCGGGTATCAATCGCGAAGGCATGACGCTGATCCCGATGAAGATCTACTTCAACGATCAAGGCCGCGCCAAGATCGAGCTGGCGCTCGCGAAGGGCAAGAAGCTGCATGACAAGCGCGAGTCCGAGAAGGAGCGCGATTGGAACAGGCAAAAGAGCCGTCTGTTGAAAGACAACGGCTGATCATTTGCCTGCGGCATTCTGCAATTCGTGAATGAAGGCTTAAAGCATGTCGCGCAAAAGTGTGCAGCGGTTTTGAGCTAACGACATGCGAAAACGAAAGACCAAAGCGTGGCAAGCGAATCCTAGAGATCGCAACGCGCTTTAGTCTTCGAAATCGCTGGCCGGCGCCACTTCGGCGGGACGCGGAGGACGTTCGGAAGGATCGCGGCCGATCTCGGCTTTCAGCGACAGAAGATCGATGAAGTGGTCGGCCTGACGACGAAGGTCGTCTGCGATCATTGGCGGCTGGGTCGACATGGTCGAAATGACCGAAACCTTGCGTCCCTTGCGTTGCAGCGCTTCGACCAGATTGGTGAAATCGCCGTCGCCGGAGAAGATGACGAGATGGTCGACCGTTTCGGACTGTTCCATGGCATCGATCGCGAGCTCGATATCCATGTTGCCCTTGATCTTGCGGCGTCCCATGGAGTCGGTAAACTCCTTGGCAGGCTTGGTCACGACCTTGTAGCCGTTATAATCGAGCCAATCGATCAGTGGACGGATCGAGGAATATTCCTGGTCTTCGATCAGCGCGGTATAGTAGTAAGCGCGCAGCAGATATCCACGTTTCTGAAATGCTTTCAATAGCTTGCGGTAATCGATATCGAAGCCGAGACTCTTGGATGCAGCGTAAAGATTGGCGCCGTCTATGAATAGTGCAATTTTCTCGCGTGGGTCAAACATCGCTTACCAATCCAAAGAGAGTAATCGAAATCCATAAGCCACCAAGGCCAATAAAAACAGCGGCTTGTGGATGTGGCGTAGAGCTGTTTCATACTTTATGAATTATTCATATATGAAAGATTTAGGGCACGATTCGCGATATTCCAAGCAACCCCCGGTGGAAATGTCATATTGTGCATGGAAATTTGGACCGGCTACGGATAAAGGCGAGGGGACCCTAACGAAAAACTTGAATTTGCCCGGTTTTAATTGTATCGGGCGTTTTAATCCTGAAAAGACGACCGCAAAGGACAGGCAATGGCCCGTGTCACAGTAGAAGATTGCATTGACAAGGTGGAGAACCGCTTCGAGCTGGTTCTGCTCGCCAGCCACCGCGCCCGGCTGATTTCCCAGGGTGCATCGATCACGATCGATCGCGACAACGACAAGAATCCGGTTGTGGCTCTGCGCGAAATCGCTGATGAGACCTTGTCGCCCGATGATCTGAAGGAAGACCTGATCCACTCGCTGCAGAAGCATGTGGAAGTGGACGAGCCGGAGCCCGATCCGGCAAGCCTGATCGCAGCCGGTACGACGGCCGCCGCCGATGGCGAAGAGCAGGACGATGTGCCGGAAACGATCACCTTCGACCAGATGTCGGAAGAAGAGCTTCTGGCCGGCATCGAAGGCCTCGTCCCGCCGGAAAAGAGCGACGATTACTAAGCGCGTCCCTGGCCTCTGAACGGCCGGGGCTTCCTGCGCGGCAAAAGATCGACGATTACCAATCATCAATCTTGCGCCTGTAAGGCTTAGGCATAATATTGCCCATGTGTGCGCCAGTCTGCGATTGGCGCCCTTTTATTTTATTGGAGTGGCTTTGGAATGATGCGGCAGTACGAGCTCGTCGAGCGGGTTCAGAAATACAAGCCCGATGCCAACGAAGCTCTGCTGAACAAAGCCTATGTCTATGCCATGCAGAAGCATGGGCAGCAGAAGCGGGCGAGCGGCGATCCCTATATCTCGCATCCGCTCGAAGTGGCCGCCATCCTGACCGACATGCATCTCGATGAATCGACGATCGCAGTCGCCCTCCTGCATGACACGATCGAGGATACCACGGCGACTCGCGCCGAGATCGACGAGCTCTTCGGCGAGGATATCGGCCGCCTGGTCGAAGGTCTGACGAAGATCAAGAAGCTCGACCTCGTGACCAAGAAGGCCAAGCAGGCGGAAAATCTGCGTAAGCTGTTGCTTGCCATTTCCGATGACGTGCGTGTCCTGCTGGTCAAGCTTGCCGACCGCCTCCACAACATGCGCACCCTCGATCACATGTCGCAGGAGAAGCGCGCCCGCATTTCCGAAGAGACGATGGAAATCTATGCGCCGCTTGCCGGCCGCATGGGCATGCAGGACATGCGCGAGGAACTGGAGGAGCTGTCCTTCCGGCACATGAACCCGGAGGCCTACGAGACCGTCACCAAGCGCCTCGAGGAATTGTCGAAGCGCAATGAAGGGCTGGTCAAGAAGATCGAAGCCGAACTGCGCGACCTCCTGATTGCGAGCGGGCTGACGGCTGCCTATGTCAAGGGCCGGCAGAAGAAACCCTATTCGGTGTTCCGCAAGATGCAGTCGAAGTCGCTCTCCTTCGAGCAGCTTTCGGATGTCTACGGTTTCCGCATCATCGTTGAGGATATTCCCTCCTGCTACCGGGCGCTCGGTATCGTCCATACGCGCTGGCGCGTCGTGCCCGGCCGCTTCAAGGACTACATCTCGACGCCGAAGCAGAATGACTACCGGTCGCTGCACACGACGATCGTCGGCCCGTCGATGCAGCGTATCGAGCTGCAGATCCGCACCAAGCGCATGCATGAGATCGCCGAGTTCGGCATCGCCGCCCATACGCTCTATAAGGACGGCGCCACCAATGCCGATGGCGATATCCTGTCGCGCGAAAGCAATGCCTATTCCTGGCTCAGGCATACGATCGAGGCGCTGGCGGAAGGCGACAGCCCTGAAGAGTTCCTCGAACATACCAAGCTGGAGCTGTTTCAGGACCAGGTTTTCTGTTTCACGCCAAAGGGCAAGCTGATCGCGCTGCCGCGCGGCGCAACGCCGATCGACTTCGCCTATGCCGTCCACACGAATATTGGCGACACGACTGTCGGCGCCAAGATCAACGGCCGCATCATGCCGCTCGTCACCCGCCTCAACAATGGCGACGAGGTGGAGATCATCCGCTCCGGCGTGCAGGTGCCGCCGGCCGCCTGGGAAGAGATTGTCGTGACAGGCAAGGCGCGCGCCGCCATCAGGCGCGCGACGCGTGTGGCGATCCGCAAGCAATATGCCGGTCTTGGCCATCGCATCCTCGAGCGCACCTTCGAACGTGCCGGCAAGATTTTCTCGCGCGAAGCCATGAAGCCGGCCCTGCACCGTCTGGGGCAGAAGGACGTGGAAGATGCGATCGCCGCCGTTGGCCGCGGCGAGATGTCCTCGCTCGACGTGCTGCGCGCCGTCTATCCCGATCATCAGGACGAGCGTGTTACGGTCAAGCCGGCCGGCGACGAGGGCTGGTTCAACGTTCGCAGTGCCGCCGGCATGATCTTCAAGATCCCCGGCAAGACCAAGACCCATCTCGATGGCGAACGCGCCTCCACCGAGAGCGATCCCGATATCGTGCCGATCCGTGGTCTATCAGGCAATGTCGACGTCAAGTTCTCGCCGACCGGTGCCGTGCCAGGTGATCGCATCGTCGGCATCATGGATAAGGGCAAGGGCATCACCATCTATCCCATCCAGTCGCCGGCACTGCAGCGCTTCGACGATCAGCCGGACCGCTGGATCGACGTGCGCTGGGATCTGGACGAGGCCAACAAGTCCCGCTTCATGGCCCGCATCATGGTCAACGCGCTGAACGAGCCCGGTACGCTCGCCAAGGTGGCGCAGACGGTGGCAAGCCTCGACGTCAACATTCGCATGTTGAATACTGTGCGTGCGGCAACAGACTTCACCGAAATGGTGCTGGAGGTGGAGGTCTGGGACCTGCGTCAGCTCAATCAGCTTCTTGCTCAACTCAAGGATCTCGACTGCATTGCGACGATCCGGCGTCTCTATGAGTAGGATTTTGTTAAATTATTACCCTCGACAGAATTGCGGTTTGCACATTTTGTGACCATTTAATGGTCTGATGGGCACATCGAAATGGCAAGCCATGCACATTGCGCATGGCTGTGCTCAGGTTACAGTGGTGGTAATTAACCGTTGCGACGACTATCTTCTGGTCATCAAGAAATGAAACGAAGATGAGGTAAAGCAATGTTTGAACCGATCAGAAAGTTCGCCCGCGCTCTTCGCGCTCCGACCGCTCAGGAACGTGAAATGGCCTATCTTAATGGCTCGCATGACCGTATCGATCTTGAATATCGTCAGCGCCAGGTCGATCGCGGCATCTTCCGCAGCCGCTAATCGCTGAGATATACTTGACGCAAGGAAGGGGGCGTTATGCATGATCCACGCCCCTCGAAAGAAAAGAAGAATAGACGGCCTGTTTGTTAAGCGGTTCCATTTGCCGCTCTTGTCATGGTCATGTGCGCTGCACTAAATACCGGCCATGTTGTTTCGTCGTCGCAAACCTGCGGGATTTATGGAAAAGCTGCGAGAGCTCGTATGGCCTCGCAAGGGTTTTCTGCGCCCGCCAAGATATCTCATGATGCGCGTCCTGCGCCTGACTGCCTCGCCGCATGCCGTTGCGGTCGGCGTCGCTGCGGGTGTCTTCGTTTCGTGGACACCCTTTATCGGCGTGCATTTCATCATGGCCTTCGTCATCACCTATTTCCTGTCGGGGAATATGGTGGCGGCAGCCCTTGGCTGTGCGGCTTTCGGCAATCCGCTGACCTATCCGTTTATCTGGGGCATCACCTGGGAAGTCGGTCACCTGCTGCTCAGCCGGCAGGACCAGATGGACGGGCAGTCGATCAATCTCGCCGAGCTGTTTCAGAAACTGCATTTCACTGAACTCTGGAAGCCGGTGCTGGAGCCGATGCTGATCGGCGCCATCCCGCCCGCGACCGTTACTTCGGTTGCGCTTTATGTGCTGACATTCTACACCGTCCGGGGTTTTCAGGCGCGCCGACGCGCCCGGCTGATGGAGCGTGCGCGGCTTCGGATCGCCGATCCCGCCGCCGATCTGCCGACCGTCTGAGCCCGAAGCAGAATCATTCCGAAAGGCTTTTCGCATGATCATCGGCATTGGCAGCGACCTCATCGACATCAGACGCGTGGAGAAATCCATCGAGCGTTTCGGTGACCGCTTCACGCATCGCTGTTTCACCGAGGTCGAGCGCGCTCGCTCGGATCGCCGCGCCAACCGCGCCGAATCCTACGCCAAGCGTTTTGCCGCCAAGGAGGCTTGTTCCAAGGCGCTCGGCACGGGGCTTTCGCAGGGCGTTTTCTGGAAGGATATGGGCGTCGTCAACCTGCCGAGCGGCAAGCCGACGATGCAGCTGACGGGTGGTGCCGCAACCGTTCTGCAGGCTCTGCTGCCGGCAGGTCACAAGGCCGCCATTCATTTGACAATAACCGATGATTATCCCTTGGCTCAGGCTTTTGTGATCATCGAAGCGCTGCCCGATGCCGTATGATAGCGACCTCTCGTCGCTTTTAATGCCGTCGTTATTGCCGCCATCGGCCGAAGCCGCTAGAGAGAACATCAGAACGAAATGCGCCTTTATGGCGTCTTGAAGGAATAAGACTGCGTGTCCGAAAAAGTCGAAGCCAAGCCGAACGCCCTCTGGGAAAATATCAAGGTCATCATCCAGGCTCTGATCCTGGCGATGGTTATCAGGACTGTATTGTTCCAGCCCTTTACCATTCCCTCGGGCTCGATGATGCCGACACTGCTGGTCGGTGACTATATCTTCGTCAACAAGTTTGCTTACGGCTATTCGAAATATTCGCTGCCTTTCTCGCCTGACATTTTCAGCGGACGCATTTTGGGTTCCGATCCGAAGCGTGGCGACATCGTCGTCTTCCGTTTTCCGCCGAATCCCGATGTCGATTACATCAAGCGCGTCGTCGGCCTGCCGGGCGATCATATCCAGGTTACTGACGGCATTCTCTACATCAACGGCAAGCCGGTTCCGAAGGTGCCCGATGGCACCTTCAACTCCGATTATAAGCTCGATCCGGGCCAGGACGTGCCGGTATTCCGCGAGACGCTGGACACTGGCAAGACTTACGACACGCTCGATCAGTCGCCGGTCTCGCGCGGCGACAACACCCGCGAGTTCATCGTTCCGGAAGGCCATTACTTCATGATGGGCGATAACCGCGACAACTCGCTCGACAGCCGCTTCGATGTCGGCTTCGTCCCCGCGGAAAATCTCGTCGGCCGCGCCAGCGTCATCTTCTTCTCGCTCGGCAACGACACGTCCTTCCGCGAAATCTGGAAATGGCCGACCAATATGCGCTGGGACCGCCTCTTCAAGGTTGTTGAATGAGCAAGGCGCAGACGCTCTCAGCGGCGGACCGCGCAAAGCTTGAAACCCTGATCGGGCATGAATTTGCCGAAAAGGAACGTCTGGACCGCGCGCTGACCCATGCCAGCGCGCGTACCGACAAGGGCAATTACGAGCGGCTTGAATTTCTCGGCGACAGGGTTCTCGGACTCAGCATCGCCGAGTTGCTGTTCCGCACGTTCGGGACTGCGGCGGAAGGCGAACTTTCGGTGCGGTTGAACCAGCTCGTCAGCGCCGAAACCTGCGCGGCGGTTGCCGACGAACTCAATCTCCATCTTTACATCCGCACCGGCGCCGACGTGAAGAAACTCACCGGCAAGCGCATGATGAACGTGCGGGCCGATGTCGTCGAAAGCCTGATTGCCGCTCTCTATCTCGATGGCGGCCTGGAGGTCGCCCGTCGTTTCATCCTGCGATACTGGGAAGGCAGGGCCGTGCGGGCCGATGGCGCCCGCCGTGACGCGAAAACCGAGCTGCAGGAATGGTCGCACGCCAAATTTGGCGTCACGCCCGTCTACCGGGTTGAGGAACGCAGCGGACCGGATCATGATCCGCGCTTCAGGGTGACTGTAGAAGTCGCTGGCGTTACACCGGAAACGGGAGTAGAGCGCTCCAAACGCGCCGCAGAACAGGTCGCCGCTACGAAAATGCTCGAGCGCGAAGGCATTTGGCAGCCGACGTCTGCCGGAAACTGACGGGATCAATGACAGAAGAAAACGAAATGGCAGCCGAGAACGCTGCCGAAAGCAGTCCGACGCATTCCGGCTTTGTCGCCCTCATCGGACCGACCAATGCCGGCAAGTCGACGCTGGTCAACCGCCTCGTTGGCGCCAAGGTATCGATCGTCAGCCACAAGGTGCAGACGACGCGTGCCATCGTGCGCGGCATTGCCATCCACAACAATGCGCAGATCGTCTTCATGGATACGCCCGGCATCTTCAAGCCGCGCCGGCGCCTCGATCGCGCCATGGTGACGTCGGCCTGGGGCGGCGCCAAGGATGCCGACTTCATCATGCTGCTGATCGATAGCGAGCGCGGCCTGCGTGGCGACGCAGAGGCGATCCTCGAAGGTCTCAAGAATGTTCCGCAACCGAAGCTCCTTGCGCTCAACAAGGTCGATCGCGTCAATCGCGAAAGCCTGCTGGCGCTTGCCGCTGCAGCAAACGAGAAGATCGCCTTCGAGCAGACCTTCATGATCTCGGCTGAAAACGGTTCCGGCTGCGACGACGTCATGGATTATCTGGCAAAGACCCTGCCGGAAGGCCCCTGGTATTATCCGGAAGATCAGATCTCCGATCTGCCGATGCGCCAGCTTGCCGCCGAGATCACCCGCGAAAAGCTGTTCCTGCGCCTGCATCAGGAGCTTCCCTATTCCTCGCATGTCGAGACCGAAAAGTGGGAAGAGCGCAAGGATGGCTCCGTGCGCATCGAACAGGTCATCTATGTCGAGCGCGACAGCCAGAAGAAGATTGCACTCGGCAAGGGCGGCGAAACCATCAAGGCGATCTCTTCCGCCTCCCGCCGTGAACTGTCTGAAATCCTTGAACAGCCAGTCCATCTCTTCCTGTTCGTCAAGGTGCGCGAAAACTGGGGCGATGATCCCGAACGCTTCCGTGAGATGGGTCTCGACTTCCCGCGTTAAAGCATGTCGCGCAAAAGTGTGCAGCGGTTTTGCGATGACGGCATGCGCAAGCAACAGCATGTCGCGCAAAAGTGTGCAGCGGTTTGTGATAACAACATGCGGAAAGCAAAGTGACAAGAAAACCGGCAAGCGGGCTCCAGCTCCTTGTTTCCGTGTAAAAATTGCTGCCTGTTCCAAGGAACAAATCGGCCTGTCTGCGCATTGACCTGCCAACGGCGCTGCACCCTGCAGCGCCGGTTTTTGCGATGGCAGGGACAAGATGGCGACGGCAAAACCTACCCATTCCTTCAAGACACCCTGCGAGCAGTGTCCGTTGCGGCCATTACCGCATTTCCGGGAGTTCGACCGTGACGAACTGGAATTCGTCTCGAAGTTCAAGAGGGGGGAACTGGCCGTCGATGCCGGGGCGACCATCCTTGTCGAAGGCGCTCATAGCGCCCACCTCTTCACCGTGCTCTCCGGCTGGGGCTTCCGTTACAAGATGCTGGAGGATGGCCGCCGGCAGATCCTGAATTACGTCATGCCGGGCGACCTGGTCGGTCTGCAGGGCACGATCATGGGCGAGATGCAGCACTCCGTAGAGGCTTTATCGCCGGTAACGCTCTGCGTCTTCGAGCGCGATAAGCTGATGTCTCTCTATAACAAGCACGCTTCGCTGGCCTTCGACATCACCTGGATAGCGGCGCAGGAAGAACGGATACTCGACGAACACCTGTTGAGCATAGGACGCCGCACCGCGCTTGAAAGAGCCGCGTATCTGATCGCCTTCCTCTTCGAACGCGCACGGAAATTCGGCCTTTTCAATGGCCGCAATGTCATCCCGATCACGCAGCAGCACATCGCCGATACACTCGGCCTTTCGATCGTTCACACCAACAAGACACTAAAAAAGCTCGCCGCGCGAAGCCTCATCCGCTGGCAGGAGCGCGGCTGTGATGTGCTGGACGGAGAAGGCCTGATGCAGGTGGCGGGCTGGGAAGGGTTGCGCGAAGGAAAGCGCCCTTTCATCTAAAGCACGTCGCGCAAAACTGTGCAGCGGTTTTGCGAAAATGACATGCGTCAAGCAAAGCCTCGAAGCGTGGCAAGCGAATCTGAAAGATCGCGACACGCTTTGGAGTTTCCTGCTAGGATTGGTCAGCCTTGATGTCTTTTTTAAATGCAAAGCGATGCCGGAAAAAATAGAGTTGCGTCATCTTTCCCCGATTTTCGTTTTATCGACGGGAGGCGAAAATGTGGCTATCCAGTTCTGGTGGGCAACCACCCTCAACGGTCCAGGCGGGGCACCGACGGAATGATGTTTGCAAAAAGGTCGAAGCGCTGCAATGCTTGCGCTTCACGAGGGGCATGGAGATCATGAACGCAAGAACCCGTGTTCTGGTCCTGGAAGACAGTCTGATCATCGCCATGGAGGCGGAGGATATTCTGCGCCTGGTCGGCGCCGATACCATCGATATCGCCAATAGCCTCGATCAGGCCAGGGACGCAATCCAAGTCGCAGATTACGATTTCGCGCTTCTCGATGTGAATCTGGGTGAGGCGCTGAGTTTCGATTTCGCGCGCGATCTGTCGCAGGCCAATATTCCCTTCGGCTTCGTCAGCGGCTATTCCGATACACAGGATTTCCCGACAGACCTTCAGGACGTGCCGCTTCTCGTCAAGCCTTTCGACGAGAATGCGATGCGCGACTTCCTCCAGAAGCTTTTTCCATCGCCAGCGGAATGACATAGTTCTAGCCGTGCTTTAGAATGAATCGGCAGACTGAAGGACGGTTTTCCGATGCAATGGCAGGACCAGGCGATCATTCTTGGCGTCAAGCGCCACGGCGAGACGAGCGTCATCGCCGAGGTGATGACGCGTGAGCGCGGCCGTCATCTCGGTCTCGTCCGTTCCGGCCGCTCGCGGACCATGCAGCCGGTGCTGCAGCCCGGCAACGAGGTGGAAGTCACCTGGCGTGCCCGGCTGGATGAACATCTCGGTGAATTCCGCCTCGAACCGGTGAAGCTGCGCGCCGCGCGGCTGATGGAGACGGCAACCGCCGTCTATGGCGTGCAGGCGATGGGCGCCCTCTTGCGTCTGCTGCCGGAGCGCGATCCGCACCCGCATCTCTTCGAGGCGCTGGAAGTTATTCTCGACCATCTCCACAATCCCGCCGATGCCGGCGAGCTTTTCGTCCGCTTCGAACTCGCAGTGCTGAACGATCTCGGTTTCGGCCTCGACCTCTCGGAATGTGCGGCGACCGGTACCCGCGCCGATCTTGCCTATGTCTCGCCGAAATCCGGCCGTGCCGTCAGCCGCAGTGCCGGAGAACCCTGGGCCGACAAGATGCTGCTTTTGCCGCCTTTCCTGAGTACGCAAGAAAACCACGCAGCCGATCTTGAAGGCCTTACGACGGCATTCCGTCTGACTGGATTCTTTCTGCACCGCCATGTCTACGAGCCGCGTGGTCTGGAGGCTTCGGCGGCGCGTGAGGGCTTCGTTCAGGCAGCACTCAGGGCACTGAACCCGACCCCGCGGACGCTTTCCCGGCCGGATGAACTTTCTGCCTGACGGCTTTTCATCCCTGCAAAACAGTCTTCAATTTTGGCGGTTTACCCCTATGCGTGGCGCCCCTATCTCTCCTTGGATCGAACGCTCAAGGAGGAAGCCATGCTGACGAAGCCCGACACATCGACCACCATCAAGCTCTGGAACGGGCAGGAGATCCCCCGCCTCGGCATGGGCTGCTGGGCGATCGGCGGCCCGTTCTTTGCCGGCGAGACGCCACTTGGCTGGGGCGAGGTGGACGATAATGAATCCATTGCAGCCATCAACCGTGCGATCGATCTTGGCATCCGCTTCTTCGATACGGCCTCGAACTACGGTGCCGGCCATTCGGAAGAGGTCCTGGGACAGGCGATCGGCAATCGCGCCGATATCGTCATTGCCACCAAATTCGGCTTTGCCACCAATCCGGAGACGAAGCAGGCGACCGGCGCCTTTGCCGATCCGGCCTTCATCCGCCAGTCCGTCGAGACGTCGCTGCGCCGGCTGAAGCGTGAGCGTCTCGATCTCCTGCAATTCCATCTCAATGATTTTCCGCTGGAACAGTCCGACGAAGTCTTCGATACGCTGCAGGCCCTGCGGGCGGAGGGCAAGATCGACGCTATCGGCTGGAGCACGGATTTTCCCGATCGCGCCGCCCGCCATGCCGGCCGGCCGGGTTTCGTCTCGATCCAGCATACGATGAACGTCTTCGAGCCCGTGCCTCAGATGATCGATGTGGTCGAAAGGAACGATCTGATCTCCATCAATCGCGGTCCGCTTGCCATGGGCCTGCTGACAGGCAAGTTCACGCCGGAAAAGGCTGTCGGTGCCAAGGATGTACGCGGTGCCGCACTCGAATGGATGGTCTATTTTAGAGATGGCCGTATCGCGCCCGAATTCGCAGCAAGGCTCGATGCCGTGCGCAGCCTTCTCATATCGGATGGACGCACGCTGACCCAGGGCGCTCTCGCCTGGCTCTGGGCGCGTTCGCCGCGCACCCTGCCCATTCCTGGCTTCCGGACGGTTGCGCAGGTCGAGGAAAATGCCGGCGCGCTGGAAAAGGGCCCGCTGCCTTCTGATGTGATGGCGGAGATCGACACGGCGCTGGCCCGCGTCTGAGGCCAGAAAAGGCCAAGGCCTATGCTCGGGCGCGAACCTTGAAGGCCCAGCCCTCCGGCCGGGCCTCGATGACCTTGACCTGGTCGCCGATCGTGACCCTGCCGGTGCCACGCGGGGTGACGTTCCAGCCGAAAAGAGGGCCGGGCACGCGCCGGTCGCCCGACATGCGGATGCGGCCCATGGCGGGCATGGGGTTCGCCACCTCGCGTGAACCCGTCAACTGGTCCTGCGTCGTCATGATGCAACGGGCGCAGGGCTTGACGAGGTCGAAGCGGATACCGGCAATCTCGATTGCCGCCCAGCGGTCCTCTGCCCAGGCTTCATCCGTGTCTATGACGACATTCGGCCGGAAGCGCTCCATTCCGACGCCGCCTTCGGCATGGGCCGAGAGGTCGGCGTTCAGTGCCTTCAGCGATCCAGTCGTCGTCACCAGGATCTGGTAGCCGTCTGAAAAGGTCACCGGCGTGTCTCCGCCTGCCCATTCGGCATTGGCCGTTCGTTGAGCCTGACCGTCGAAGAAGACGAGCTTCACTTCGCGACCGAGCCATTCCGAAAGCCTGGCATTGCTGTCGTCGTCGGCTAGCGCGGCGCTGACGGTTGATCTCCAGACGATGACGTCGAGCCGCCGGTCCGGATGCGGCGGCGGCACGGCAATCTCCGGCTTGCCCTGCATCAGCAGCCGAAAAGCGCCGGCCTCGGGCTGCACGTCGATGCGGGCGAGCGCAGGCAGCTCGCGTTGCGTGATGAAATGTCCGTCCGCGTCCGTCACCATGGCGCGCCGGTCCCCGGGCAGACCGTAGGCATCGATCTCGGTAGAGGGCAGGGCGATACCGCGCGCGCTCTTGAGCGGGTAGATGAAGAGATCGCTGACACGCATCATAGGCTCCTAGATTTCGTCCATAAATGCCGCGAGGAAGTCGCGCAGGCTCCTGTCGCGGGCCGCTGCCAGTTCACGGCCGGTCCGAGTCTGGAAACCATCCGCCAGTTTGAACAGCTTCGTCTGGAAATGGTCAATCGCATAACGCTTGTCGTCGAGGGGACGGCCCTCGGCGGCAGGATCGAAAGGATCGTAGAGTCCCGATCCGAGCCGCCCGGCAATATAGAAACAGCGCGCCGCGCCGACCATGCCGATGGCATCCAGCCTGTCCGCATCCTGCAGGATCTTCGCTTCCAGCGTTTCCGGCGGCACATTCGCCGAGAAGCTGTGCGCCGTCACAGCATGGGCGACATCGGCGATATCCTCATCGCCCCATCCAAGCTCTTTCAATATCCGCGAAGCTTTTTCTGCGGCGAGCGCCGAGGCCTGGGCGCGCAACGGCGAATTCTTCTCGACGGCGACGCAATCATGCAGCAGCACGGCAGCGGCCAACACATGGCCCTTGCCGCCTTCCGCGGCGTGGATGCGCATGGCATTGCGGAAGACACGCAGAATATGGGCGAGGTCGTGAGACCCGTCGTCGCCCTCGGTCGCATGTGGAATGAGCTCCACAGCCAGAGACTCGTGGGGAGAGAAGGCTTCGGCCTTGAACATTGTCGTCACCGGTTTTCAAAGGGTTCGTATCCAGTCGATAACCGCTTGGACAGCGAGTCGCAATGTTTCGAAATCAGTACCGGAGCTTGGCGAACGGCGCAGCGCCGCCATTCTTCTTCGGCGGCATGGAAAGCATGCGGGCTACTTCGCCAAAGGGTTTCGGGGGGCTGATATAATAGCCCTGGATCTCGTCGCATTCCTCGTATTCGAGCAGCGCCATCTGCTCTGCGGTTTCAACGCCCTCCGCGGTCACGCGCATGCCGAGCGCATCGCCGAGCAGGATGATCGCACGCATGATCGCATGCGCTTCCTTGTTCTCGACGATGTCGTTCACGAAGGACTTGTCGATCTTGATCTTGTCGAAGGGGAAACTCGAAAGGTAGCTCAGCGACGAATAACCGGTTCCGAAATCGTCCATGGAGATGCGAATGCCGCGTTCCCTGAGCGCATGCAGGATCGGCAAGGCCTCATCGAGATTTTCCATCAGCACGCTTTCGGTGATCTCCAGTTCGAGACGTGACGGCGAGAGTTCTGCGGCGGCAAGCGCTTCATTGACATCCCGCGGCAGGTCGCTGCTGCTGAACTGGATAGCCGAGACATTGACGGCGATCTTGATATCTTCCGGCCATTGCGCTGCATCGTTGCAGGCGCGGCGCAAAACCCAACGGTCGATATCGACGATGAGGCCGACCTCTTCAGCAAGCGGGATGAATTCCATCGGCGTGACGCGGCCGCGCACTGGATGATTCCAACGGATCAGCGCCTCGAAGCCGCAGATGCGATGCTGCGTCAGGTCGTAGAGCGGCTGGTAGTGAAGCTCGAATTCCTCGTTCTGCACGGCGGCGCGCAGATCGGCCTCCAGCGCATGGCGGGCCTGCATCTTCTCGTCCATTTCGCCGCTGAAGAAGCGCTCGTGGCGGCGTCCGTCCGCCTTGGCGTGGGAAAGGGCGACTGCCGCGTTGCGCAGCAGCTTGTCGGTCTCGGTGGCATCGTCAGGGGCGATCGAAATGCCCATGGAAACAGTGAGTTCCACCTGCTTATCGCCGCGAAAGAAGGGTTCGCTGAGCTCACGGCGGATCTGGTCGGCGAGGGCGGTGATGTTCCACGGCTGCTGGCGGTGCGTCTGCAGGATCGCGAATTCGTCCGAGCCGAGACGAGCAAGGATATTTTCCGAGCCGGCCGAGGCGCGGATTCTCTCTGCGACCTGCTGCAGGATCTTGTCGCCGGCCGACACACCCAGGGTATTGTTGATCGACTTGAACCGGTCGAGATTGAGATGCACGAGCGCGATCTGCTCATCGTCCTTGCGCTCGGCAAGGGCGGCATCGAGCTGCTCGCGGAAGCGAATGCGGTTCGGCAGGCCGGTGAGCGGGTCGTGATGTGCGAGATAGGTGATGCGCTCGGCGGCCTTGCGGTCTTCTGTGATATCGGCATGGATGGCGATATTGCTGCCATCGGCAAGGATGGTGACGACGCTCTGGATGATGCGGCCATCATCCATCATCCATTCGCGCCTGCGGATGCGCCCTGCCTTCGAAGAGGCTTCCTGGCCTCGCTTTTTGCGGTGCGTCCCGGTGTTGGCGTGCTCCGTGCCGCGCGTTTTGCTCATCAGGTCGGCAATCGCCGTACCGGGTGTGACATCGCTTTCGGTAAAGCCGAAGAGCTGGCGGAAGCGCAGGTTGGAAAGGGTCAGCCGCTGGTCCGCATCGAACACGCTGAGGCCGAGTGGCAGGTTGTTCAGTACGATTTCGAAGAGCTTGCGTTGTTCCGCAAGCGCCTGCGTGGTGGAAGTGATCGTGTTCTTCAATTCGCGGTTTTCGGTGAGCAGCGTCTCAGCGCTATGCTCGATTTCGTCATATTCGCTTTCATGGCTGCGATAGGTCGCGATCACGAGCTCCATCAGATGCTCTGCATCGATCGATCCGTCCTGGTTGACGGCCTGCGTGCACTGTTGCCAGAAAAGCGTCTGAGCTTTCATGCGCACCCCCCGCGGGACGGTTGCGATGAAAGCATGGCAATAGGCGAAGGCGTCTTCGATTGGCAAGGATGCCATATCGCGCCGGACATAAAAAAGACCTTTCTGAAATGACTGCAAGAATCAATTTTTGTAAGCAGCAAGCAGCCATTTTCGGCAACTCGCATGCGGTATATTCTACCTCCCCGATTAATAATCGGTTGCAACTTCACGACCCTTTATAGCTAGCCGGCAATTTGTTTGTATCTCGCAAACTACTGAAATACTGAAGGAACCTGGCTTACCGAGGGAAATTGAAAGCGCCGCTGAAACGGGTAGTTACACTTTGTCAATCATAGTTAATCAACAGTTAACAGCTTATTGACCAGAAGCCCAAATCAGTTTAGTCAATGGGTCAAGCCCGATCTTTCCCACCCGTGTATTGCGTACAGACTCTCACCGGAAAAAGCGGTGAACGGAGGTTTGTATGACTGCTCTTTCATCAGTTTCAGACATCTCTTATGCATATTTGGCAACGCTCTCGCGGCTTGATGCCAATGGCGACGGCGTGCTGAGCCGCACGGAACGTGCGGCAGATAAGAAACCCGGCATCATCCGGGAATTTCTCGAAGAGGATAATTCTGGCAATACGCAGCCGAAATATCCGAGCAGCCTCGTCGCTCTCATGATGGAATACAGCGACAACGGCTCGGCGACCGGCACGGCCGTTCCCTATGCGCTGCAGCAGATTGCCCCTGATGGCGATGACCAGGCGATGCAGGCCTATCGCAATACCTACGGCGAATTCGATCTCGGTATTGCAGCCTGAGCGTTGGTCGCTAGCTGCACTAGTCTGGAGCCGGCCTTGTGGCCGGCTTTTTCTTGCCTTTTATGCAGGCAGGAACACCTTCCCTTATGAGGCGTTGGGACACAGTCCCCGAAACGGAAGGAAACCCGATGAAAATCATATGCACCATCGCTGCCCTCTGCCTGCTTGCGGCTGCGTCCCAAGGCCTTGCCCAGGACAAGCAGACGGCGACGGCAAATTTCATCGGCCCTGACGGCAAGGAGTCCGGCCGTGCCACGCTGACCGCCGCGGCCAATGGTGGTGTCTTCATCGAGGCGGAAATCTCGGGCCTGCCCGTCAACAAGTGGGTCGCCTTCCACATCCACGAAACCGGCCGCTGCGATGCTGCAACCCATCACGAATCGGCCGGTGGTCATTTCAATCCGACCAAGGCCGAGCATGGCTTCCTCGCCGCCAAGGGACCACATGCCGGTGACATGCCGAACCAGTATGTCGGTCAGGACGGCATCCTGCGCGCGCAGGTCTTCGACACCATGATCTCGCTCGACGGCAAGGAGGATGGTGTGCGTGGCCGCGCGCTGATGGTGCATGCGGAATCCGATGACTATCGAAGCCAGCCCTCAGGCGGCGCCGGCGACAGGATTGCCTGCGGTGTGATTGAATAAGCAGTAGGGCTATGTCTGCGGGGACGCCCTCGGCGTCCTCTTGCGGCCCGGAGCGTTGACGGGTGCTTCTTCCAAGGCTGGCTCTATGGTGGGAGCGTTCGAAGGCTGCGCTGGGGCTGAGGTATCATCCACCTCTCCCATCTTGTCGAAGGCGAGTTTGACGCGCTTGATCATGTCACGGCTGAGGCTCCACCAGTCGCCGGTCGATGCCCAGTAGCGCAATGTCATGCTGACCGCAGTGTCGCTGAGACTATCGATGAAGACACTTGGTGCCGGCGTTTTGAGCACTCGTTTGTCGGCTATCGCAAGCTTCATCAGTGTTTCCATTGCGAGGTCGAGATCGTCTTTGTGCGTAATGCTGATCTTCAGATCATTCTGCCGGGTTGGCTGGCGGCTATAGTTTGTGATCGGCGTATTCCAGAGGATCGAATTCGGCGCCAGGCGATAGAGGCCGTCCCCCGTCTTCAGTTCCGTGGCGAAAAGGCCGATCTCGAGCACCGTCCCGGTCACACTGCTTGTCTCGATATACTCCCCGACGCGGAAGGGGCGCAGCACGAGCAGCATGATGCCGGCTGCGATATTCTGCAACGTGCCCTGCAGCGCCAGACCGACGGCAAGGCCGGCGGCGCCGAGAGTGGCGATAATCGATGCCGTCTGCACGCCGAACTGCCCGAGAACGGTGACAAAGACCAGCACCAGCAGCGCATAGCGCACGACATTGGTGAAGAAACGGGCAAGCGTCTCGTCGATGCCGCGCACACGCGAGATGCCCTCATAGGCCCAGCGGCTGATGAGGCTCGCCGTCACCCAGCCGACGATGAGCAGGATGATCGCGCCCAGGATGGAGAAAGAATATTGTACGGCAAGCGCGCTCGCCTGATCGAGCGCCGAACGGGTTGCAATGATAAGGTCGGAGGCCTGCTGTTCCATCATATGCTCCTCGAATGCATCGTCGAGGGCTAGATGGAGCAGGGGCCAAGGGCGTCAACCGTTCGAATCGTCCCGGATGGTCAGCACGAAGGGTGCGTTGCCGTCGGCATCCGCACCGCGGCCGATGGCTTTCATGGCATCGACGAGCCGGCCGCGCCGACCAAGCAATGCATCGCCGATTTCGACGATCCGCGCATTGGGTGTCGCATAGGGCGAGGCGGCGCGCAGCCGGCGGGCAAGTGCCATGTCCTCCTGCTCGGGCGCCAGCGACAGGGCGGCAATCAGCGCTGCGGCGGGTGAGCGCGAAACGCCCATCCAGCAATGGATGAGAAGCGGCGCCTCCTGCTGCCAGCCGGCGGCGAAATCGATGATCGCCCGCACATGCCTCTCGTCGGGCGCCACGAGATCGCCCGTGCCCTTGAAGGTGATATCGTTCATGTTGAGCAGCAGATGCCGATCGGCCTGGATCACACCAGGACGGTGAAAGGCCTGTTCCTTCGCCATCAGGCTGATCATCTCGCGCGCCTTGTGCCGCACCGCCATCTCGGCAATGCGCGCCAGCGGAGAAACCACGATCACGGTCACGGGGTCACGCCCCGGGCTGCCTCGATCTCCGCAAAGCGTTCGCAGAAGAGCCGCTGCGCTTCGAGCGCTGGGAAAGGATCCATCGAGAGCATGTCCCTGGTGATCCCGCGCGGCTGGCCGAAGAACTTCTGTGCCTCTGCCGGCGTGAAGCCCGCAAGCACCGTTGCCTCGAAATAGGCGGCGATCGTATCGGCCTTCTTGATCTTGTCCTTGAGTTCGCGGGAAGGGTGCGGCGGCAGGCCGAAGCGCAGATGCACGGCGGCCTCCAGCCGCTTTTCGACCGTCTTGTATCCGCCACCGACGACCGCCTTGAAAGGGGAGATCATATCGCCGATCACATATTCCGGTGCGTCATGCAGCAGCGCCATCAGGCAATCGCCGGGTGTGGCGTCATTGAAGTGCCGGAAGATGGTTTCAACAATGAGACAATGCTGCGCAACTGAAAAAGCATGGTCGCCCGACGTCTGACCGTTCCACCGGGCGACGCGGGCAAGCCCGTGGGCGATATCGGTCAGTTCGACATCGAGCGGCGAGGGGTCGAGCAGATCGAGTCGCCGCCCAGACAGCATGCGCTGCCAGGCGCGTGGAGCCTTCGCAGTCGTCACGCGCTCGCCTCGTCCGAGGAGGTCGGGAAGCTGAGGCCGGACCAGGCCGGCAGGCTGAGCGTCACGGAAACATCGCCGGCAAGCAGCGGCGTACCGGATGCCATCGCCTCGCCGGCGCGGTCGATGCGCACGATCGCCAGTCCGTTTGTTCCCTCGACGGAGCCGAGCGTGCCGACCGGCTTGCCATTGGCGGTAATTTCAGTGCCGCTGGCGGGCAATGCGGCGCCGGCCGAAACAGTCACGACGCGGCGTCGTGCGGTGCCGCGATGATGCATACGGGACACCACTTCCTGGCCGACATAGCAGCCTTTCTTGAAGGAGAGGCCACCATTGAAATCCATCAGCACATCATGCGGGAAGGCATCCTGAAGCGCATAATCAGGCCCTGACGTAACGATGCCATGCTCGATGCGCAGCGCATCGTAGAGGGTCGCATTGTGGCTGCCATGATGACCGGCACGACGCAGCACGGTGACACCGGCCTTGGCGAATCGGCTGTCCTTGATGCCCGCTCCGGCCTCCTCGCCCCAGGAAATGGTGACGCCATCCTCTGCAACTGGCGTCAACGTCACCGGCGCGCGCAGGCGGTACATGGTCAATCGCTTCAGCAGCGCTTCGCGCTGGGAGGCGTCCGTTTCGATGACAAAGCCATCGCCGTCGCGCCAGATCATGAAGTCGAACAGGATCTTGCCCTGCGGCGTCAGCAACGCGCCCGGCCGCGCCTCGTCCTCACCAAGCGAGACGATATCAGTGGTGATGAGATTCTGCAGGAAGGCTTCTGCTTCAGGGCCGCCGACGGCAATAAGCGAGCGGTCTTTCAGGAATACGGCTGGCATGGCGAAACCTGTCGCGTTGGTGATCGCTCAGAGGTAAGTCTTTGAAGCTGATGGTGCAAGCGCTCTACAGCATCGGCGCAAAATCGGAAACGATTTTCGGAAAGCCTGATGCTTAGTTTCAATGAGTTAGAGCGTCCTTTGTGCATCCCAAAGGAGCCACGACGCTCTGGCGTCAGTCGCCGGCTGTGAAGAACTTCCATTTGCCGTCGGGCGTGATGCCGAGGCGGTAGAAATTATAGCCGCCGAACTCCTGCATATCGGAGAGGTCGCCTGCCGTGACGATGCGCAGCAGTTCGACGCGTTCCGGTGGGGTCAGCGATTTCAGATCCTTCTCGGCGAAATAGGGCCAGACATACATGTCATCAGCCGTGCCCTGGCCGACATGCACGAAGCCGGTCGAGATGACATCGAGCATGATGGCGAGGATCTCGTCGCCGTCAGGATCGCCGGAGAGATCCTTCAGCGTGCCGATTGGATCGTCTGTCGGTTCGCCGACCGTGACCTGTGTCTGGTCCGCGCCAGTGCCCATCAGCGGACGCAGGCGTTCGAGGTCGCCGGAGGCGGCCGCCTCGACGATCTGTTCGCGCATCTTGCGCACAGGTTCCGGCACCTTGCTGATGTCGTAGATCACTTCGGCGGGCTTGGAATTGTCGGACGCGCCCGGCGTCTTATCGACGCTCTGGCCTTCCTTGTTGACGAGCGGATCGGGCATGGGGACACCCGAGGAGCCGTTCTGCGGTGCTGCCGGTTGCTGTGGGTTCTGTTGCGCCGTGGCGGGCGCATCGGGCTGGCCCGGAATCTTCTGAAGTTCAGAAAGTGCGTAGGCGGAAGATGCGGACAGCACGCTGCCTGCGGCAAGGCCGACGGCAAGCAGGACCGGCGCGAGCGCAATTCGCGAGGAAATATCTTTACCGGTACGCATGAGACTCTCTGTATTGCCCTTATTGCAGGGTCCGGTTGGTGGAAAACTCACCTGCCAGCATGCGGTCGCGCAGCGAATCCAACAAGGCTTCGGCGCTGCTTTCTCCATGCAGTCTGATTGTCTCCCGCAGTGCATGGGCAATCGCAGCATCGGCAATGATTTCAGGCTCGATACCATCGGCCATTCCGTCGGCCCAAGCCTCGTTCTGGTATTCCAGAGCCGCCTGCATCTTTTCGTGGACGATCATGTCGTCGATGTCGTTGAGGCTTGGTTCCATTGTCTTTTCCTCAGAACTTCTCATGTCTTACCGCTATGTTAACAACACTAACAGCCTTTTCCCAAAACGACACGTCCGCATGCGAAAACAGGTTAATTAAACGTCAATTTCCAAACCGCGAAGTAATTTCTGTGGCAAGTGTTGCACCTTCGTTACGGTAGCGCTCTTCTGCCACGATGGCCGCCTGGGTGCAATCCGTATAAACCGAGGCAAAAGTGCGATAGCCGCGATTGAAGGCTGCGGTCAGTTTTTCCTTGCGCTGCGGCTCCCCATTCGTCTCGGAATCGAGCAGTTCCTGCATGTCGGCTCGCCATTCATCCGCGCCTTGAGCCTTGCAGAGCGTACGCAGGTAATGCACTGAACCCAAGACCTCTGCCAGCCGCGCCAGCTTGTCGTCATAGGGTACGACCACGACCGGCGGTGCGATCTCCTCCGTCGGCGCGGGAACTATATTCTTGCTGCCCTGCGCCCCACCTTGCGCCATTGTCGGACTGGCCCAGACGAGGCCGCCAAAGACAAGAGATGACAAGAGAACGCGTCGAACGGGAATCATGCTCCCAGTTGATACAGGGAGCATGACAGGAACAAGGCGGATGTGGCAGTTTCCACTTCTATTCTGCCAACTCTTCCGGCATTGGCCTCATTCGCCGGCTGCCAGCCGCTCGACGCATTCGAGCACGCTCTGCGGCGCCGGCATACGGCGGATCTCTTCCACACTGTACCAGCCGATTGCTGCTGCATCATCGGCAGCTTCCGCCACCAGATGGCGGTCCGCTTCGACGCGGAAGACGGAGAGAAAGAAATGGCTGCTGATGCTGCCGTCGGGCGCATGCGTCTTCAGGTCATAGGTGGAGAATAGGCGCGGGTTTCGTGCCCGGATGCCGGTCTCCTCGAAGAGTTCACGCAATGCTGTCTCTTCGGGTGTTTCGCCAGGCTCGCCGCGGCCGCCGGGAAAGGCATACATGTCGGCCGAGGGCGGGTTTCGCCGCAGTACAAGAAGGAATCGGCCATCACGTTCCAGGATGGCGGAGGAGGCGGGTCTGGCTTCGGAGGTCATCGGCTCGCACGTGTTGCTGTGATGCCTGCCTTATCCCATGGGCAACTCACCTTGCGCAATCGCTGGGCTAGCATGGAATATGGCCGCTGTGATTCCTGCGAGATGCCCGTGACCTACCTGATCTATGCCCTTGCCGCCCTCTTCGAAATTGCAGGCTGCTTTGCCTTCTGGGCCTGGCTGCGGCTGGCAAAGCCCGTCTGGTGGCTGGCGCCCGGCATGGTGTCGCTGGCGCTGTTTGCCTGGCTGCTGACGCTGGTGCCGAGCGAGGCCGCCGGACGCACCTTCGCCGCCTATGGAGGCATTTACATTGTTGCCTCGCTGTTGTGGCTCTGGCTGGCGGAGAACCGCGTTCCCGACCGCTGGGATATCGGCGGCGCGCTGATCTGCCTTGCCGGCACGGCGGTCATCCTCTTCGCACCACGCAGTTAGAGCCTTTCTGCGAAAGATGTGCAGCGGCTCTCCATTGGGAATTGCTTGTGGACAAAGCGCCTTGACCGATGCGGGGCAGGGTGCAAAGACATTCGCATGTGTGGACGTTTTGCCCTGACAGAAGTGGTCAAGGATATAGCCGAAGCTTTCAGCCTTGCCGAGCTGGAAAGCTTTCCGGCACGTTACAACATCGCGCCGACGCAGCCGATTCTCGTCGTCATATCAGGCGAAGGGCAGGAGCCGGGCAGCAACCTGCCGGATCGCCGCGCCCTGCTGGTGCGCTGGGGCTTCACGCCCGGCTGGGTCAAGGATCCCAAGGAATTCCCACTGCTGATCAATGCGCGCTCTGAAACCGCAATCGGCAAGGCATCCTTCCGCGCCGCCATGCGCCATCGCCGCATCCTCATCCCGGCTTCCGGCTTCTACGAATGGCATCGCCCGTCGAAGGAAAGCGGCGAGAAGGCGCAGGCCTATTGGATCCGGCCGCGCCGCGGCGGCGTCATCGCCTTTGCCGGGCTCATGGAAACATGGTCCTCAGCCGATGGTTCGGAAGTAGATACCGGTGCCATCCTGACGACCAGGGCCAACGGCGCGATCTCCTCGATCCATGACCGCATGCCGGTCGTCATCCAGCCGGAGGATTTTTCCCGCTGGCTCGACTGCAAGACGCAGGAGCCGCGCGCGGTCGTCGGCCTCATGCAGCCGGTCCAGGAGGATTTCTTCGAGGCGATCCCAGTTTCCGACAAGGTCAACAAGGTTGCAAACATGGGGCCGGATCTTCAAGATCCGGTACCGCTCGAGAAGGTGTCGAAGCCGCCCCAGAAGAAAACGCCTGACAATGGCCAGCTCAGTTTCTTTTGAAACCCGAACCCGCCGTCCTGCAACTTCAGCAGGACGTGCACCATGTTCTCTCCAATCGAGATTCATGCCTCCGAACCAAGTTAAAAACAGGTTGAAGGGCGCTGATTGCTTTCCGTACGAAGCGATTTTTTTGTGCGGCAGAGACAACTGGCTGACGCGAGAAGGCAGGCACGACCCACGACACATATTAACGAGGTAATCGAGATGGACGCCAGCCATTCAATTCTCCTCAAGCTGGTTATAGCTTTGCTGCTCGGAACGCTGATCGGCGCCGAGAGACATTTGAAGCAGCGCAACTCAAATCTCGTCACACACGCGCTGGTTTCCCTCGGCGCCGCGTCCTATGCGTCGCTTCCAAGTGCTATGGGTTTGGAGTTTGATTTACGTATGGGCGCTCAAGTGATCACAGGCATCGGCTTCCTCGGCGCTGGCCTCATTATCCGCGATGGCACCAACGTCAAAGGATTGAGCACGGCTGCGACGGTCTGGAGCACTGGCGCGGTGGGCGTCTTTGCTGGCTACGGGCAACTTCTGCTGGCCGTCGAGGCGGCGTTGTTTATCGTTGCCTTCAACTTTACGCTTCCCAAGCTTGGACGATATATTGAAACTTGGTCTGTGGTCGCGTCAGAACAGGACCGTATATACGACATAAGGCTGACGTGCCCGCTGGAGGACGAGATCGCAATCCGGGCGGCGCTCCTGCAATCACTAAACGCCAACAAACTCCAGTTCCGGTCGATTAAAAGCCGCCTTGACGAAGGCGACGGCAGCATGGAGATCGAAGCGATCGTTTTCAGCAAGAGTGATGAAGACAGCGTTGTCGAACAACTCGTGGCCCAGTTGAGCTTGAGATCGCAAGTGGCAAAAACCAGCTGGTCGAAAATCATCGACGACACTCAATGAACATGCAAGAGGCGGGCGGTGCTCAGTCTGTGATCGATGGATTATTGAGGATAACAGCCTCTGATTGCAAATGTTGCCTACCGAGCGAGCAGCCATCCTTCTGATCAGCGGGGCGGCCTGAAAGCATTTCCTGCGGATCCAACGAAATGCGCGTGACCTGACGGCTTGCCGCCGCCCAGTCAAGGGCATGAAACGACAGGCGGCGCTTTTTTGAAAGACGCATCCGAAACGGTCACGCAGGTGTAGTCCAGACTTCCGGTATCCGGCCCACATCTGCAAAAGATCCAGCTGTAACAAGAGTGCTATCACTGACGGCTTGCCGATTTTAACGACTAGCAGTAGTATTTGAGCATATACGAATTTGCCGCTGAAGACTGCTTCCATACGTTTTGACTTGAGAAATTATCTCGGCTCTGATGGAGACTGGTCGATGAAATTGGGACGTCGAGTTCCGTCGGCATGCCTCATAATATTGTCGGCAACGTTAATGTCCGCACCGAAGAACGCCGCGGCGCAGGCTGAGCCTTCCGTCGGCGTCTTCAGCATACCGGTTCAAGATGTCTCGCCGAAGCACGAATTCGTCGGTCGCGTGGAGGCGGTCAATGCCGTCGATATCCGTTCGCGGATCGAAGGCTTTCTGGACGAACGCCTTTTTGACGAGGGCGAACTGGTCAAGAAGGATCAGGATCTTTTCCTGATCGACAAACGATCCCTTCAGATATCGTTAGCGGATGCCAAGGCAGCGCTTGCGAGCGCCCAGGCGAGCTTGGATGATGCCCAACGCCGCGTTGCGCGAAATCAGTCGCTGACCGGCCAGACCGTATCGCGCGCGACGCTGGAGGAAAGCCAAGCGGCGCTGGAGACCGGACAGGCAAACCTGTTGTCGGCGCAAGCACGCGTGGCCCAGGCCGAGCTCAATCTCAGCTACACGAGGATTACCTCGCCGATTGACGGCCGCATCGGGGCAGCGGAACTGTCTGTGGGAAGCTTCGTCAGCGGCAGTTCGATGGCGCTGGCACGCGTCGTGGAAATGGATCCAATCCGCGTGGTATTCTCCGTGAGCGACCGATCCATCCTCGAACTGCGCGCAGCCGCCGGCGATATCGGCAAGGAAGAACTCGCCAGGCGCTACCAGCCCAGCCTGCGGCTCTCAAACGACCAAGCATACAGGGAGCCTGGAAAGATCGAATTCTTCGGCAACGAAATCGACCCGGCGACCGGGACGCTGGCGGTTCGAACACTGTTTTCCAATCCCGATGGCCTGCTCATTCCAGGGCAGTTCGTCACGGTCGTCATATCGGGAACGGAAAAGACACTACGCCCAGTTGTGCCCTTGGGGTCGGTGCAGCAGGACCGCGAAGGCAAGTTCGTCCTGCTGGTTAACGAGCAGAACGCTGTCGAGCTGCGGCGGATAAAGACCTCCCGGCAGATCAATGGCAACTGGGTGGTCGACGATGGTCTGAAAGGCGGCGAAAAACTCGTTGTCGAGGGCCTGCAGAACATCTCCGAAGGCGCGGCCGTCAGTCCCACAGAGGTCTCTCCAACCGATAGTAGCGTGATCTCGCTCGCTCCCGCCGCATCACAATCAGGGTCCGCGCAATGAACATATCGGCGCACTTCATCGCGAGACCGAGGTTCGCGATGGTCATCGCGATCGTGATGATGATCGCCGGAGGGGTCTCCCTCCTCTTGATACCCGTCGCGCAGTTTCCTCAAATCACACCGCCCGAAGTGCAGGTGACGGCAAGCTATCCGGGCGCGAATGCAAGCGTCATGACCGATAGTGTAGCAGCGCCGATCGAGGACCAGGTGAACGGCGTCGACGACATGCTCTACATGTCGTCATCGAGCACCAACAACGGTACCTATAGCCTGACCGTGACGTTTGCGGCCGGGACGGACCCGGCAATTGCCCAGGTCAACGTGCAAAATCGGGTGGCGATGGCAACGCCGCGGCTTCCTGCCGCTGTCACGCAGACAGGCGTTTCAGTCAGATCGCGTTCATCAAGCATGCTTTTGGGTTTCGCGATCTACTCGCCAAAAGGTACCAGAAACGATGTGTTCATCAGCAACTACGCGATGATAAACATCCGCGACGCTGTCGCCCGCCTGCCGGGCGTTGGTGAGGCGAGCGTGTTCGGTCCGGCCTACAGCATGCGCATCTGGATGAACCCCGATCGCATGCAGGCCCTTGGGGTAACTGCCGCCGACCTGACTGCCGCGATCCAGGCCCAGAACGCGCAAGCGTCCGCCGGCCAGCTCGGCTCTCCTCCCGCACCCACCGGCCAGCAGCTGCAGTTAACCGTCATGGCGAGAGGAAGGCTCGCGGATGCGGACGAGTTCGGCGACATCATCATCCGCACCAACAAGGATGGCGCGATCGTCCATCTCCGCGACGTCGCCCGGGTCGAACTCGGAGCAGAATCCTACGATACGACGTCGACCCTGAACGGCAAGCCCAGCGCGACCGTTGTCGTCTATCAGTCAGCCGACGCCAATGCGCTGGCAGTATCGAACGCTGTTCTGGACGAACTGCAGAGGTTGTCGAAACAATTTCCCGATGACATCGCTTACACGGTCGTTTTCGACACGACCGCTTTCGTTCGCCAGACCATCCATGAGATTTTCGTCACGCTGGCGATCACCTTCGCGCTCGTCGTGGCCGTCGTGTTCCTTTTCCTGCAGGACTGGCGCGCGACCATCATCCCGACACTGACGATACCGGTTTCACTGATCGGTGGCTTTGCCGTGCTTTATCTCATGGGCTATTCGGCGAATACGATCACGCTTTTCGCGATGATACTGGCGATCAGCCTGGTTGTGGACGACGCCATCATCGTGGTGGAAAACGTCCAGCGCATCATGAGCGAGGCTGGCGTTGACGTGCGCGAGGCGACGCTGCGCACTATGAGCCAGGTCACCGGTCCGATCGTTGCCACGACTTTGGTGCTGGCCGCCCTCTTCGTGCCGGTGGCGTTCCTCGCCGGCATAACCGGTGAGCTTTACCGGCAGTTTGCGGTGACCATCCTGGTGACGATCACGTTCTCGACGATCAATGCCCTGACGCTCAGCCCGGCGTTATGCGTCCTGATCCTGCGCCCGGCACAGGAGAGCCGCTCGCGGATCTTCAGCAGGATAAACGTCGCGCTCGATGCGTCGAGGCGGTTTTACGTGCGATTGCTGGCGGTCTTTGCGCGCAGGATCGCCCTCAGCCTGCTCGTTTTTGCGGTTGTCGTTGTCGGCATCTATGGCTGCTATCGCATTTTGCCCGTCGGTTTCGTGCCCTCGGAAGACCAGGGCTACTTGTTCATGAATGTGCAATTGCCGGACTCCGCATCCCTCGAGCGCACGCAGGAAACAATCGCGACGGTGACTTCAGTGCTCCAGCGGACGCCGGGCATTGCAAACACCATTGCTATTGCCGGAACGAGCATGATCGGCGGCGGTGGCTCCAATTCAGCAATGGTCATCTCGGCACTGACGCCCTGGAGCGATCGCGGATCGGATCAAAGCGCTTTTGCGCTGATGAACCGGCTGCGCGGAGAGTTCAGTAGAATTTCGACGGCATCAGTGGTGCCGTTCAATCCGCCGGCGATACCCGGTCTCGGCACGACCGGCGGATTTGATTTCCGCCTTCAGGCCCGTGCCGGGCAAAGCCAGGAAGAACTCGCCGAAGTGATGCGCGGGCTGATCATCGCAGCAAACCGGACGAAGCAGCTGACCAGCGTCTTCAGCACGTTTTCGGCGGACGCGCCGCAAATCTATCTCACCATCGATCGGCGGCGCGCCGAGATTTTCGGCGTTTCGCCTGCTGCGATCTTCAGCACGCTGCAAGCGCATCTCGGATCGGCCTATGTCGACGACTTCAACATATTTTCCCGCGTATACCAGGTTCGCATCCAGGACGAGCCGAACTTCCGCTCCCGCATCGAGGACATCCAACGTCTGAGGGTGCGGAGCCAATCGGGCGATCTGGTCCCCTTGCAGGGAATGCTTTCGATCTCAACCATCTATGGGCCGAACTCGGTCAACCGCTACAACCTTTTCCCGTCCGCGGCAATCAACGGACAGGCGGCGGCAGGGGCAAGTACCGGGGACGCCCTGAACGCCATGGAGGCGCTTGCCGCAGAGAAGCTGCCGCCAGGCTTCGGATACGAATGGACGGGGCTGGCTCTTCAAGAAAAGCAGGCCGGTGGGCAGACGGTCATCATCCTGATCATGGGGATCATATTCACCTATCTCTTCCTCGTCGCCCAATATGAAAGCTGGAGCGTCCCACTGGCGGTGATGATGTCCGTGACCATCGCGGTTCTCGGGGCCTTGGCGGGATTGGTGATCGGTGGCATCGATCTTAATATATACGCGCAAATCGGCCTGCTGCTGCTCATCGGGTTGGCGGCCAAGAACGCTATCCTCATTGTGGAGTTCGCCAAGGAGCGCCGGGAGGAGGGTTTCAGCATTACGGAAGCGGCAACCGAAGGGACCTCTCAGCGCTTCAGGCCTGTGTTGATGACAGCGATGGCGTCCATCTTGGGGGTTGTGCCGTTGGTTGTAGCATCGGGGGCCGGAGCGGGCAGCCGCCAAGCGATCGGCGTGACGGTCCTGGGTGGGCTGTTGGTCGGAACGGTCGCGGGCCTCCTTATCATTCCGTTGCTCTATATATTCGTTCAGACAGTGAGGGAGGCCGTCAAACGACGAATGTTCAGCGGTGCGCATACAAATAGCGGCTCATCTGCGGCCGCCACTCCGGATTAGAAATACGTTCGCTCGGAACGACGCTGGGGTTGGTGAAGGCAAGTTGGTCCACGACCGTATCGATGTCTTCGGACAAATGCTGCCATTTCACTGGATCAATGGCTCGGCTGGGCGCGAGCTTGGAACCGGCGCAACCGCAGTACCGAAGCTTCTACCAGCCCCGGACTATCCGGTTGGAATCATCGCCGGCGACATAGGTGTCAATCCAGTTTTCAGTTCCATCATAGAGGGGCCGAACGACGGGAAGGTGTCGGTCGCATCGACGAGATTGCAGGGTGCCGCCGAACATCTCGTGCTGCACACCACGCACACCTTCATAATGTTCAACCCGCGTCATCGTGGAGATCGTCAACTTCCTCGAAAGAGGCGAGTTTCTCCACGGCCTGACAATGCAGGAAGCGAGTGACACTATCGGCATCGTCACGAGCCTGCCGGCGGTCAGCCTGCTCGCGCGGTTCTTTACGCCCGCTTAGGCGAGCTTCTTGACCGGTGCCGGCTTTGCCATCATCGAGGCCGCAGCGACGGCCTTAAGGCCGAGCGGGCGGTAGTTGGTCGTGAGATCCGGCTTGGCTGTCTGCTGCTGTTCCGTTGTCTTCTTCGAGGTCACGATACTCTCCTTACGTGTTTCCTAGAATTTTATCTGTCTTGTTCTTTTGTCTTTAATAGCGACAAAAGAGAGGCATCGCCTATCAGGAAATGTAACCACGGAGCATAATTCGCGAGGCTTAACCGAAGCCTGCGTTCGTTAATACTTACTTAATAAAGTGGATGCTCAGATGTGACGACCGATGTCGTCCTCGCCGATACCGGGTTCCTCGATGGTCAGCGTGCCATATTTGCGTTTCCACTTCCGCGCTCCGAAGGGCAGCGAAATGAGGTAGGCGCAGACCGTGAAGACCATCACTTCCCAGGTAAAGCTCATCAGCATCGCGACGTAGATCACCACACCGAGCATGGCCGGCAGTACGAGATCACGGCGCATGCGGCTCTCGGATTTACCGGACCAGACAGGCAGGCGGCTGATGAGCAGGAAAGCGATGAGGACCGTGTAGCCCGAGGAGAGAAAGGCGAAGGTCCGGTCGGTGGTGAGGCCGAGAAAGCCGAGATAGACGGGCAGGAGCACCAGCATCGCGCCGGCCGGCGCCGGCACGCCGACGAAATATTCCGATTGCCAGGGCGCGCGGTTGTCGCGTTCCGACATCACATTGAAGCGTGCCAGCCTGAGGCCGGCGGCGATCGTGTAGATGAGCGCAGCGATCCAGCCTAGCGAGCGCGCCTGGTCGAGCGCATAGACATAGACCACGAGGGCAGGGGCGACGCCGAAATTGACGATGTCGGCAAGCGAATCCATCTGCGCGCCGAATTTCGACGTGGCCTTCATGAGGCGCGCCACACGACCGTCGATACCGTCGAGGAAGGCGGCGACGAGCACCATGGCGACAGCCAGCTCATAGCGGCTTTCGAAGGCGAGCCGGATGCCGGTCAGGCCGGCGCAGATGGCAAGGATGGTGATGAGGTTCGGAACGACGAGCCGGATCGGAATCTCGCGCAGGCGCGGCCCGCGCGCCGAATCGTCGCTCGGGCCGTTCGGTTCGAAGGGCGGAAAGGGTGTTTCCATATCGCGCTCTCCTGAAAATTAGCTGCGGCGGCTGATGACCGGACCCTTTGCCGAGGCGAATTCCGCAATGACGGTCTCGCCGGCAACCGCCGTCTGACCGAGCGAGACGCGCGGCGCGGTATCAGCAGGCAGGAACACGTCGAGCCGCGAACCGAAGCGGATGAGGCCGATACGTTCGCCGGCATCGACAGGTTCGTTGGCATGTGAAAAGCAGAGAATGCGCCGTGCGACGAGGCCGGCAATCTGCACGACGCCGATCTGCCCGTGGCGGGTCTCGATGACGAGGCCGTTGCGCTCGTTCTCCTCGCTCGCCTTGTCGAGTTCGGCATTCACGAAGCTGCCGGGGCGATAATTGATGCTGACGATGCGGCCGCGCATCGGCGCGCGGTTCACATGGCAGTTGAACACGTTCATGAAGACGGAGATGCGCAGCATCGGCTCGGTTCCGAGGTTCAGCTCGGCCGGCGGCGTCACCATCTGGATCGAGGAGACCTTGCCATCCGCAGGCGAGATGACGAGATCGTCGTCCTGCGGGGTGACGCGCTCGGGATCACGGAAGAAATAGGCGCACCAGAGCGTCAGGATAAGGCCGATCCAGAAGAGCGGCTTGAAGATCCAGCCCAATACGAGCGACGCGACGAAGAAGGCGGCGACGAAGGGATAACCTTCCTTGTGCACCGGAACAATCGTGTTGCGAACCGTATCGAACAAGCTCATGAATGCCGGCCTCCTGTCGTTTTTCGTATCCGCTGGTTACAGAAAAACGACCTGAGGAGCAATGGCATGGACCGCAGGCCGCTTTCGATGCGTCGGTTCTATACAACAAAACGAGCGGTTTGGCCCGTTTCCGGCGTTAGGTCGCAGGCGCCAGACGGTTGACGATGCCCAGTTCGTCGCTCTCGCGAACCTGCTTCAGATGCTCTTCGGCCTGTGTCGCCTCGCGCTGGCGGCTCCACATCGAGGCATAGAGGCCGTTCTGTTCGAGAAGAGCGGCATGCGTGCCGCGCTCGGCGATCTCGCCGCTCTTCAAGACGATGATCTCATCGGCGCTGATGACGGTAGACAGGCGGTGGGCGATAACCAGCGTCGTGCGGTTTTTGGAAACGACGTCGAGCGCCGTCTGGATTTCCCGCTCCGTCGTCGTGTCGAGCGCCGAGGTCGCCTCGTCGAGGATGAGGATGGGCGGGGCCTTCAGGATGGTGCGGGCGATTGCCACGCGCTGCTTCTCTCCACCCGAAAGCTTCAATCCGCGCTCGCCCACCTTGGTTTCGAAGCCCTCCGGCAGCGTCTCGATAAAATGCCCGATCTGGGCGATGTCGGCGGCCTGCTTCACGTCGGCTTCGCTGGCCGAAGGCCGCCCGTAGCGGATATTGTAGGCCACCGTGTCGTTGAACAGCACCGTATCCTGCGGCACCATGCCGATGACCGAGCGCAGGCTCTTCTGCGTGATGCCGCGTATATCCTGCCCATCGACAGTGATCGCGCCGCTCTGGATATCGTAGAAACGATAGAGCAGTCGCGACAGCGTTGACTTGCCGGCCCCGGAGGGGCCGACGACGGCGACCGTCTTGCCGGCAGGCACCTCGAAGGAAATACCCTTGAGGATCGGTCGGGCCGCATCATAGGCGAAATGCACATCCTTGAAGGAGATGGCGCCCTGGCCGATGGAAAGCGCCTTCGCATCAGGCGCGTCCAGCACTTCGGCCTTTACTTCCAGTAGATCGAACATCTGCTCGATGTCGATCAATCCCTGGCGGATTTCGCGATAGACGAAACCGATGAAGTTCAGCGGCACCGAAAGCTGCAGCAGCATGGAATTGATGAAGACGAAATCGCCGACCGTGTGCTCGCCGCTCTGCACCGACCAGGCCGAGAGAACGAGCATGATCGTCGTGCCGATGCCGAAGATCACACCCTGGCCGAAGTTCAGCCAGCCGAGCGAGGTCCACACATCGGTCGCCGCCTTCTCATAGCGTTCCATCGAGGCGTCGAAGCGCTTGGCCTCCATCTCCTCATTGCCGAAATATTTGACGGTTTCGAAGTTGAGGAGCGAGTCGATCGCCTTGGTGTTGGCGTCGGTATCGCTGTCGTTCATCGTGCGGCGGATGGAGATGCGCCAGTCGGAAGCGCGGATTGTAAACCAGATATAGGCCCAGACGGTAAAGGCGGTGACGGCGAGATAGGAGAAGCCGTAGCCCCACCAGAAGATCGCTGCCGTCAAAAGGAATTCGATGACGGTCGGGACGGAGTTCAGGATCGTGAAGCGCACGATCGTTTCGATGCCCTTGGTGCCACGCTCGATGATACGCGAAAGCCCGCCCGTCTTGCGCTCCAGATGAAAGCGCAGGGAAAGCTCGTGCATATGCACGAAGGTGCGGTAGGCAAGCTGGCGCACGGCATACTGGCCGACGCTGGCAAACAGCGAATCCCGCAGCTGGTTGAGGCCGAGCTGGATGAGGCGCGTCAGGTTGTAGGCGATGACGAGTGCGGTTGCGCCGATCAGCAGCGGGGGCAGCGTGCCTTGCAGGTCCATCCTGCCGTTCAAAGCGTCGGTGGACCACTTGAAGAAATAGGGCACCAGGAGCAGGACGAATTTCGAGATCAGCAGGTAGACCGAGGCCCACACCACCCGCATCCTCAAATCCGGCCGGTCCGCCGGCCACATGTAGGGCCAGAGATTGTAGAGCGTTCCCAGCAGGTTGGTATCTGAAACTGTCTTGCCGTTAGCCATGCCTATCTCCAGCCCGGCGGGCCGCTGCTGTCGCGACCTGTCGCCGTTCCCGCGAGATATGCCACTGGCTGGCCGAATACAACATTGATGCGGATTTTATGGGCGATAGTTGCGCGTCGGCTCTAACGAAAACGGCGGCCGATGGGCCGCCGTTTCGAAGTTTTAGAGGTGGCCGCCGGAGAGCCGCTTGCGGTGCAGCTCCTCGGCATTCGGCAGCGCATCCTTCGGCAGGCCGAAGACCTGGCCCGGACGGATATGGTCCGGATTGATGATCTTGTCCTCGTTGGCGATGTAGATCGTCGTATAGCGCACACCGAGGCCATAGGTGCGGCGCGAGATCTGCCACAACGTATCGCCACGGCGAATGATGACGGCGTTGTTGTTTGCCGTCAGCGGCGCCTGCTCGATCGTCTTCGGCTGGCTGGCATCGGACACCTCGTTCGCCGGGGGAACCGTCAGCTCGGCAATGATCGCGCCGAGATTGTCGAGCGCACTGCCGACGGACTTGGCGTCCTTCGGCAGGCCCTGCAATATCCTAAGCGCGTTGCCGGCGATCTGCGATGCGGAAGCCGATGCCTGCTTGAAGGCGTCGGTCGCATCGATGCCCGGACGGAAGTCGACGAGCGAGCGCAGAGAGAATTCCGTGGCCGAGCGGGCCGCCGCTAGCTGTTCGACACCCGGCACCTTGCCGTCTGCAAACAGGCCCCTCAGCAGGCCGAAAGCCTTCGCCGCGTCGCCCTTGAGCTTGCCGAGCTGGCCTTCGTCGAGTGGGAGTGCGGCTTGATTTGCATTGCTGCCGGACTGGGCGGCAACCGTGACCTGATCGCCCGCCGGGCGGTTGAAATTAACGGTGGCGCGCACCAGCACCTTGCCGGCGGCATCGACGACATCGACGCGGATCTTGTGGTCGCCGACCGAAAGATCCTTCACCCCATCAATGACGAAGTGACCGTCCGGCCCTGCGGTATCCTGGCCGATCAGCGCATCATCGGCATAGCCAATGACCTTGGCGTTGGCGTGCGTCGTGCCGGCGATGAAGATCTTGTTGCCCTCGATCTCGACCGCGCTGACCATCACGTCAGCCGTGCTGCCGCCACCCAGCTGGGTGCCGGGAACTGCCGGTGCCGTCTTGGCATTGTCGCCGGCGCCGGCAGGCATATCCGGGGTCTGCATGGCGACCTGATCCTTTGCCTCGCCATCGGGAGCAGGGGCGGCGTTGCCGGCAGACGCTGCGGATGCATCATTGGCGGAAGGCGGCTGGGCGCTGGCGACCTCAGCCTTCGGCGCCGTGATGATGCGGCTTGCGGTGCCGGGCTTGGAGACCATGGCGAGCAATTCGCTGCCGCTGCCGTCCTTTGGCACGGAAACGGTCGCAACTTCTTCCGAGAGCGTGGTCTTGCCGTCCTTGCCCGTCACTTTCAGCACGAGCTGATGGTCGCCGGCGGGAAGCGGATTGTCGAGAACGACGGCAAAATCGCCGGTTCCATCGACATCGGTCGTCACGACCACCTTGTCGCCGTCAAGCACTTCCAGCTTGCCATGCGGCTCGGCCGAGCCGGCAATGACGGTCGAACCATCGGGCTCGACGCGCAGAACGTCGAAAGCAGGCACCTTCGGGCCGGTGCTGGAAGCGGTATCGGCAGCGGGAGGCGTCTGGCCATTGGCAGCAGCCGGCTGGCCGGCTGGCTCCGACGTACCGGCCAATGCGATTTCGGCCCGTGCGAGTGCAGCCAGCGCATCGGCGGCATTTTCAGGGAGATTCTGGATAATGTCGCGCGCCTTGCCCGCACCGTCCTTGGCCTTGGAGACGAGGCCTGCGGTTGTGGTGTCGAGACCTTCGGGAGCGGCGAAATCGACGATCGCGGTCAGCGCGTTCACGGCTGTAGTTTTGACGCCTGCAAGCGCATTGGCGGCTGGCACCTTGCCATCGACGAACAGCGCCTTAAGTCCCGAGAGAGATTTGCCGGCATCGGCGGTGAGGCTGCCGATCTTCTGGACGACGGGTGCTGCATCCACAACGGCGGAGCGGGAGGTCTTGGACGTTTCGTTAACCGTGTTGTGGACCTCAGTGCCGGCCTGGTTGATGGCGTCACCAACCTTCGCCACATCGGAACCGAGACGAGGCATGACGAAAAACACCATCAGTATGATTGCAATTATAAGCACTGCGAGGGCCAGCAAGCCGGCACGGTTTTTCATCATTACGTCTCCCAAGGCGGCAAATTGCCGTAGTATTCAGAAATTGCTAGCGATTCCCGTTGCTTTTCACAAGCATTCAAAGCAATTACGCAAGCGCTGCACGCCGCTTTTCAGTCAATTTTCTTGACTGCATTGAAATGGAATAGTTGTTTTTCCCCTATGACCGAACAATCTGTATCGATTCGATCCATCTGCGTTTACTGCGGCTCTCGGCCGGGACGCGATCCTTCCCATATGGCTGCCGGCCGCGCACTCGGAAAAGAGATCGCAGAATATGGCCTTCGCCTCATCTACGGCGGTGGCACGAAAGGCATCATGGGTGCTGTGGCCAGCGGGACCCTATCCAACGGTGGTCAGGTGACGGGCATCATTCCCGAGTTCCTGATCGACATGGAGGCGACTCGCCATTCCCTGGGCCAACTCAACGAGCTTATTGTAACCCCTGACATGCATGCGCGCAAACACACGATGTTCGAGCGCTCTGATGCTTTCGTCGCGCTGCCCGGAGGCATCGGCACACTGGAGGAGATCGTCGAGATCATGACCTGGGCACAGCTCGGCCGTCATGAAAAGCCGATGGTCTTCGCTAACATCAATGGTTTCTGGGATCCGATGATGGAGCTCTTGCGCCACATGACGGGCGAAGGTTTCCTGCACACCGCCCACCGTGTCCAGCCGCTCGTCGTCGACGAGATCTCGGGCATCATCCCGGCCATCATGGCGCAGGCGGCAGAGCTTGCCGCCGATCGTGACGGCGAGGACGAGGTCATCTCGAAGATGTAGGTTCTCAAGCAATTCCAGCAAAGCTGTGCAACGGTTTGCGTCCGGAATTGCGTGAAAAAGGCTGCGCTCAGCGCCCGCGCGCCGTCTTCAGCATCGACCAGCTGTAGAAGAAGAGACCCGCCCAGATCAGCGGGAAGGCGATCATGCGCGCCGTGTTCATCTCTTCGTGGAATATGAAGACGGCGATGAGGAAGATCATCGTCGGCGCGATATACTGCATGATACCGATCGTCGACAGCTTGAGCAGCTTGGCGCCGTTGGCGTAGATCATCAAGGGCACGGCAGTAATCAGTCCGCAGCCGAGCAGCAGGGCGGTGTCGGAAAGGCCCGTGCGGTATAAGTGCCCTTCGCCGCTGACGAATTCCAGGTAGAGGATGTAAAGCAGCGCCGGCAGGCTGAGAATCAGCACTTCCAGGAAGAAGCCCTGGTTGGGGCCAAGCGGCAGCGTCTTGCGAAACAGCGCATAGAAGCCCCAACTGATGGCGAGCGTCAGCGCCACCCAGGGAATGCCGCCGCTGTCGAAGGCGAGTACCACGACCGCAAGGCCGGCAAGGCAGATCGCCGCGATCTGCATCGGCTGCAGCTTTTCCTTCAGGAGCACTGCACCGAGAAAGATGCTGAAGAGCGGATTGATGAAATAGCCCATGGCCGCGTCGAGCGAATGGCCGGCGCCGATCGCCCAGACATAGGTGCCCCAGTTCACGGTGATCAGCGCCGCGGTCATCATTGCCATGGCGAGCATGCGGGGAGAGCGCAGAGCAACCGCAATATCCTGCGTGCGCCCCAGCACCAGGAGCACGATGCCGGCGAGCGGCAGCGACCACAGAATGCGGTGGGCGATAACTTCGGCCGGCGAGATATGCGCCACTGCCTTCATGTAGATCGGCAGGAAGCCCCACAGAAGATAGGCCGTCAGCGCGAAGGCAAAGCCGCGTGGACTGTCTTCGTTCTTGATGAGGGGGGCGCTTGCATCGGCAGACATCCGGTGTTTCCATCTTTGTTCTGTTTCTGATCCGGATTAGCTTAAGCGGCGTGAATAAGCCAATTCATTTCGGTGAATAGACGGTCATGGCTCAGGCAGGGCTGGGGAGGCTGGATATGGGTGAAACGGAACTGGTGATCTGCCGAAAGGCCTATGCTGCCCAGATGCTGGCGAAGATGGGTATCGTGGGCGACGAGCGGCTGCGACAGACCTTTGCCGCGGTGCCGAGGGAGGATTTCCTCGACCCGCCGCCATGGCGCATGGCGAACGGGACCGGTTATCAGGACATGGCTTCCACCGATCCCGTCGTCCTTTATCAGGATGTTCTGATTGCGCTGCAGGAGGGACGGCAGGTCAACAACGGCAGTCCCTCGCTGCATGCGCTCGGCCTTCACTGGCTGGCGCCGCAACCCGGCGATACTGCCTGCCATATCGGCGCCGGCGGCGGCTACTATACCGCCATGCTGTCCCATCTGGTTGAAAGCGGCGGCCATGTCGTGGCGATCGAATATGACCGGGAACTCGCCGCCCGCGCTAGTGCCAATCTCGCCCCCTACGGTAATGTCGAGGTCATCTGCGGCAATGGTCTGGAATGGCCGCAATCGCCGTCCGACGCGATCTACGTCAATTTCGCGGCTCACAGGCCAGCCGAAGCCTGGATCGACAATCTTGCTGTTGGCGGCAGGCTGATCTTTCCGCTCTGCGCACCCTCGCGTGACGGCAATGACAATCTGCGGCCGCGCAGCGCCCGCGGCGGCTTCTTCCTGATCCGGCGCACGCCGGAGGACTATCGCGCCCGCCATCTCAGCCCCACTTTCTTCGTCTGGGGCCATGGCGCGACCGGTACGATCGAAACCTACAGGGCGCTGGAGTCCACTTTCCGGCAGGGTGGCATGGAGAAGATCACGCGGCTGCGCTGGAAGGTGCCGAAGCAAGAGGACGAATGGTATTCGGAGGAGGACTGGGGCCTCCTATAGAGCATTTCCGTTTTTTCTTCGAATGACGGAAATGCTCTATCTCTTTGTTTCCACGCAATTCCGGACGCAAAACCGCTGCACACTTTTGCTGGAATTGCTTTAACATTCACTCGGCGGCGATCTTGCCGGCAAGCTGCCGGTTCTTCATCAGCTTGTAGATGACCGAATCCATCAGCGCCTGGAACGAGGCGTCGATGATGTTCTCGGACACGCCGACCGTCCACCAGCGCACGCCGCTGGAATCGGTGGATTCGATGAGAACGCGGGTGATGGCCTCGGTGCCGCCATTGAGGATACGCACCTTGAAGTCGGCGAGCACGAGATCGTCGATCTCATGCTGATACTTGCCGAAATCCTTGCGCAACGCGAGATCGAGCGCGTTGACCGGGCCTTCCGCCTCCGCGACCGACATCAGCGTCTGGCCGTCGATGGCGATCTTCACCACGGCTTCGGAGACGATCTTGATACGGCCGTGGGAATCGAAGCGTCGTTCGATCATCACCCGGAAACCGTCGATCGTGAAGAAGTTCGGAATGGTGCCCATGGTGCGCCGCGCCAGAAGTTCGAAGCTCGCATCCGCACCCTCGTAGGCATAGCCGGATGCTTCGCGTTCCTTGACGATGGAGATCAGGAGGTCGAGCTTCGGATCGTCCTTGGCGACATCGATGCCGCGCCGCCTCAACGCATTGATGAAGTTTGCCTTGCCGCCCTGGTCCGAGACCATGACCTTGCGGAAATTGCCGACACTTTCCGGCGGCACGTGCTCGTAGGTGCGCGGGTCCTTCAGCAGGGCGGAGGCGTGGATGCCGGCCTTGGTGGCGAAGGCAGACGCGCCGACATAGGGCATCTGATGATCCGGCGAGCGGTTCAGCAGTTCGTCGAAGGCATGCGACAGGCGGGTGAGGTTGGTCAGCCGCTCTGCGTCGATCGCCGTTTCGAAACGCGTATTATAAGCGCTCTTCAGCGCCAGCGTCGGGATCAGCGTCACCAGATTGGCATTGCCGCAGCGCTCGCCGACACCGTTGAGCGTGCCCTGGATCTGGCGCACGCCCGCCTCGACGGCGACCAGAGAATTGGCGACTGCCTGGCCGGTATCGTTATGTGCATGTATACCGAGACAGTGCCCCGGCACGCCTGCGGCGATCGCTGCTTCGACGATGGCGCGTACTTCCGGCGGCTGCGCGCCGCCATTTGTGTCGCAGAGCACCACCCAGCGCGCGCCGTTCTCATAAGCGGTCTTGGCGCAGGCAAGCGCATATTCCGGATTGGCCTTGTAGCCGTCGAAGAAATGCTCGCAATCGACCATCGCCTCCTTGCCGGCGGCAACGGCAGCCTTGACGCTTTCGGCGATACATTCGAGGTTTTCCTCGTTGGTGCAGCCGAGTGCGACCTGCACATGATAATCCCAGCTCTTGGCGACGAAACAGATCGCGTCGCTGCGCGCCTGCAGCAGGCCGGCAATGCCCGGATCGTTGGAGGCGGAAACACCCGGCCGCTTCGTCATGCCGAAGGCGACGAAGGAGGCCTGGTTCGTGCGTTTCTCAGCAAAGAAGGCGGTATCGGTCGGGTTCGCACCCGGATAGCCGCCCTCGACATAATCCAGCCCGAACTCGTCTAGCATGCTCGCAATCGCAATCTTGTCCTCGACGGAAAAGTCGATGCCGGGCGTCTGCTGCCCGTCCCGGAGCGTCGTATCGAAGAGGTAGATTCTTTCGCGTGTCATGGTGGTGTTTCCTGTCGCCGCCTGCGGCTTTTATAGTTTCCCTGCAAACTTATCCGTCGCCCGGATGAGCTGGTCGAGAATCCCGGGTTCCGAGAAGGCATGACCTGCACCCTCGATCAGGTGGAAATCGGCCTTCGGCCATGCCTTATGCAGCTTCCAGGCATATTTGGCCGGGCAGGGCATGTCGTAGCGCCCATGCACGATGACACCCGGAATATCCTTGAGCTTGTGGGCATCGCGCAGCAGCTGGCCCTCATCCATCCAGCCGGCATGGACGAAGAAGTGGTTCTCGATACGCGCGAAGGCATAGGCGAACTCGGCTTCCTCGAACTTGCCACTGGTCGACTTCTCGGGCAGCAGCGTGATCGTCTCGCCTTCCCAGATGCTCCAGGCCTGCGCCGCTTTCAGCGCGACAGCCCTGTCCCGACCGGTGAGACGGCGGTTATAGGCGAGCATCATCTCGTGGCGCTCTTCCGGCGGGATGGGTGCTACGAAGCGCTCCCACTTGTCCGGAAACATCTCGGAGACGCCGAATTGATAGTACCAGTCGAGTTCGGCCCTGGTCAGCGTATAGATACCGCGCACGATGATTTCGGAAACATGTTCCGGATGCTTCTCGGCATAGGCGAGCGCCAGCGTGGAGCCCCAGGAGCCGCCGAAGACCTGCCATTTGTCGACCCCGGCCATCTCGCGCAGCCGCTCGATATCGGCAACGAGATGCCAGGTCGTGTTGGCCTCCAGGCTCGCATGCGGGGTCGACTTGCCGCAGCCGCGCTGGTCGAACAGCAGGACGTCATAAAGCTTGGGGTCGAAGACCCGGCGATGCGCCGGCGAAATGCCGCCGCCCGGGCCGCCATGCAGGAAGACCGCCGGCTTGGCGCCCGGTGTGCCGCAGCGTTCCCAATAGATTACATGGCCATCGCCGACATCGAGATGGCCCGACGCATAGGGTTCGATTTCCGGATAGAGCGTGCGCAGCACTTCGGTCATATCTTCACGCCTTTTGCGGGCCAGATGGGGGTGTCGTGGTCGGGATGCTGGAAGGAGATGATTGCCTCCTGCCGGGCGTAAAAATCCGGGTCCTTGTGGACAGGTGCGTCGAAGATCGTCTCGACCCAGGGCAGGCGGGCATCGTAGTTGACCTGGACCTGCGGAGCCAGATCGCTCCGGTCGTCGAACGTGCCGATTGCAAGCTCCAGGCCGCCCGGATGACGGTAGGTCATCGGCGTACCGCAATCCTGGCAGAAGCCGCGCTCGATATTGATCGAGGACTGGAAATAGGCGGGCTCGCCGCGCGACCATTCCATGCCTTCTTCCGGCGCCGTCACCAGCGCCGAAAAGAAGCCGCCGAACTGCTTCTGGCACATGCGGCAATGGCAGATGGACGGGCGTCCGAGCTTACCTGAAATGCGGAAGCGCACGGCACCGCACTGGCAGCCGCCTGTTCTTATCGTCTCGGTCATGGATCTGCTCCGGGTGGCCAGTGGGATGTATCGTGGTCGGGATGCTGGCGATTGCTCGCCGCGATCCGGTCCTCGCGATCGGTTGTTTCCGGTTCGGGCTCGATCGGCAAGCCGTCAAGCGCATGGAACCAGACCATTTTGCTGTCGAGATTGGATTGCATGACCGGCTTTACGGCCTGCGGATCGTCAAGCGAGCCGAGCGTGACGTTGACGGAGTCGGTATCGGGAATATCGTAGAAGAGCGGCGTGCCGCATTCGCCGCAGAAGCCGCGCCGCACGAGACCGGAGGAGGAAAACCATTTTGGCTCCCCGCGCGTCAGCTCGAAATCCTCACGCATCACGCCTGCAAGCGGCAGGAAATAGTTGCCGGCGGCTTTCTGGCACATGCGGCAGTGGCAGATATGCGGATAGCCGAGTTCGCCGCGCGCCCGATAACGAACCGCGCCGCACTGGCATCCACCCGTCTGCTCCGCCGTTTCCATCAAGCGTGATCCTCCGGCGGGCAGACCGGGGTATCATGGTCCGGATGCTGGTATGAAACGATCTCGTGGAGGAAGGAACCGGCCGCAAGATCCGCCTCGGTCCGCTCTCCGGGTAGTTCGTGCAGATGATCGACGAAGCCGATCTTGCCTTCCACGCCCCACTGAATGGTCGGCGGCAGCAGCGATGGGTCGTCGAACGCGCCCGCCGCAACCGCCATGCCGTCCGGCGCCTCGTAGGTCAAGGGCGTGCCGCAATCGCCGCAGAAGCCGCGGCTGACGAAATTCGAAGACCGAAAGGTCTTGCGCTGCCCTCTGGTCCACTCGAACTCCATCCCGCGCATGGAAACCAGCGGCGCATAATAGGCACCGAATGCCTTCTGGCACATGCGGCAATGACAGATCGACGAATCCTGCGGGACGCCTGTGGCACGGAAGCGGATCGCCCCGCACTGGCAGCCGCCGGTATAGGTGTTCATTTCTTCACCTCCCACGTCGTCACCCGCTCGCCTGTTGCCGGGTCCTTGCCATCCTTGAGCTGGATGCCTTCGGCGGCAAGCGTATCGCGGATTTGGTCGGCTTCGGCGAAATTCTTCGCCTTCAAGAGTTCCAGCCGCGCCTTGACCCGCGCATCGATTTCCGTGGCGACAGCTTCGTCGATCTCGGTCTTCTTCGGCAGCACGCCGAGCAGCGCCGCGCTGGCGGCGAAGACGGCGGCGTTGCCGGATTGTGCCAGCGCATGCAGCGCCTGGACGGCTGCGACCGTATTGAGATCGTCGGCCAGCGCATTCAGCACCGTCGCATCCGGCTTGGCATCGCCGGGTTCGGCAGCCGGCCATTTGGCAAGCAACCGCTCGGCTTCCTCCAACCGCTTGACGGAGAAGTCGATCGGCTCGCGATAATGCGTCATCAGCATTGCAAGACGCAGCACTTCGCCCGGCCACTGGCGACCGGCGAATGTCTCCGTGTGCAACAGCTCATAGATGGTTACGAAATTGCCTTCGGATTTCGACATCTTGCGGCCTTCGACCTGCAGGAAGCCGTTATGCATCCAGACATTCGCCATCACGTCAGTACCGTGGGCGCAACGTGACTGGGCAATCTCGTTCTCGTGATGCGGGAAAATCAGGTCCAGCCCGCCGCCATGAATATCGAAGACGTCGCCGAGATAACGCCCGCTCATGGCCGAGCACTCGATGTGCCAGCCAGGACGACCGCGGCCCCACGGGCTTTCCCAGCCGGGCTCGTTGTCGTCCGACAGCTTCCAGAGCACGAAGTCGCCGGGGCTCTTCTTGTGCGCATCGACGGCAACGCGGGCGCCGGCCTGCTGCTCATCGAGATTGCGCTTCGAAAGCTGGCCGTATTCGGCCATCGACTTCGTGTCGAACAGTACCTCGCCTGATGCCTGGTAGGCATGGCCCTTCGCGATCAGCCGTTCGATGATCTCGATCATCTCTGCGATATTATCGGTGGCACGCGGCTGCACCGTCGGCTCGAGCGAGCCGAGTGCCAAGGCATCGTCAAGAAACTGCGTCTCGGTCTTCTCCGTCACCGCCCGGATCGCCGCATTCAGCGGCAGACCCGGATAATCCCGCAGCGCCCGGGCGTTGATCTTGTCATCGACGTCGGTGATGTTGCGGACATAGGTGACATGGCTCTCGCCATAGAGATGGCGCAGCAGGCGGAACAGCACGTCGAAGACGATGACCGGCCGCGCATTGCCGATATGGGCGTAATCGTAGACTGTCGGGCCGCACACATACATGCGGACGTTTTCGGCATCGATCGGCTTGAAGACCGATTTCTCCCGCGTCAGCGTATTGTACAGCTTCAGTTCCGGCGTGCCGCCCATTCCACTCTCCCAAGATGCATAAGCAAAAAAAATATCGCCACCGGCGGGCCGGGGCGTTTCTCATCTTGGACATTTGGGAGACGAAAACGGCCAGGCCAGCTTTGGGCTAGCGAATAATCTTCCGGCAGTTAATGCAGATAACCGTTTTCATGACGCGTTTTATGGCGTGGGATCGAAGTTTGGTCAAGAGGGCGAACAACGATCCCCGAGGCAACCTGACTTATCTATCTCGCAAATCGACGGCAGTGACGGACGCCCAGCGAAGGAGGTATGCCTGCCTTAAGATTCTCGGTCACTTTCAAGACGTAAATCTCGCATCGCCAATTGCGAAGCCATTGAAAACAGGAGGAATGAGTGAGGGGAGTTGCACGATGGACAATCGGCGCGACCGCAATTCTGGCAGTCGCGTCAGCTGCATATTTCGCCTACGATTTCGGTATGGTCCGCTTCAACAATCCGTCTCTAAGCCGCTATCCGATCCAGGGTATAGATGTCAGCCACCATCAAGGCGACATCGATTGGAAGACCGTCGCCTCGAAGGCGAACGTCCGCTTCGCGATCATGAAGGCGACGGAAGGTGGAGATCACCGGGATTCCAAGTTCGCTGAGAACTGGCAGCGCGCCGGAGATGCCGGATTAGTAAGAGGCGCATATCATTTCTTCACCTTCTGCCGCCCCGGCAAGGATCAGGCGCATAATGTCCTCGCGACCGTGCCGAAGGAAGCGGGAACCCTGCCGATCGCCGTCGACCTGGAGTTCGTCGGCAATTGCGACAAAATCCCGACGCTCGATGAAATGGCTGCGGAGGTGAACGTGTTTTTCGCGGAGCTTAAAGGCACATTTCCGGAAAAGCCCATCTTTTACGTCACCGAGGAGTTTTTCGATCAATATCTGAAAGGCAATGAAGCGCGCTTCCCCGACCATTATCTGTGGGTGCGAAGCGTCTTCAAGGAACCGACGCAGGAGGGATGCAGTCGTTGGTCGATATGGCAATTCGCCGATAACGGCACCGTGGAAGGCATTCGGGGACCGGTCGACCTTAATGCGTTGTGCGCGTCGGAGACCCGTTTGGCTCACCTGTTCCCGACCGTTGCAGCGAATTGAAGCGTCCGACTAGTCCGGCAGCCGATAATCCACCAGCTTGTTTTCGCGCACGATGAACAGCTTGCCGGTCTCGGTCACGCCGGGGCCGAGCAAGGGAAGGATTGCTTTCGCCACCTCGGAAGGATGCGGCAGGCTCATCGGGTCTTCGCCGGGAACGGCCTGGGCGCGCATGGCGGTGCGCGTGGCGCCCGGATCGACGCTGGTGATGCGCAGCGACGTTGTTTGCGTCTCGCCGGCCCAGGTGCGCGCCAGCGCTTCGACTGCCGCCTTGGAGGCGGAATAAGCGCTCCAGAAAGGGCGGCACTTGTGGGCGGCACCCGAGGACATGATGACGGCTCGGCCGGCATCCGAGCGCGTCAGCAGCGGATCGACCGAGCGGATGAGACGCCAGGTGGCGTTTACATTGATGTTCATCACCTTCTCGAAGACCTTGGCTTCGATATGGCCGATCGGCGAGATGACGCCGAGCACGCCGGCATTGGCGACGAGGATGTCGAGCTTGCCCCAGCGCTCGAAGATCGAGCCGCCGAGACGATCGATCGCTTCCATGTCGGCGAGATCGAAGGGGACGAGGGTCGCAGAGCCGCCCACAGCCTTGATGGCATCGTCAAGCTCTTCCAGGCCGCCGACGGTGCGGGCGCAAGCGATCACATGCGCGCCGGCCTTGGCGAGTTCGAGTGCCGTGAAATAACCGATGCCACGCGATGCGCCCGTGACCAGCGCGATCCTGCCTTCAAGATTGATGTTCATCTGCCCCGGTTCCGGATGTGCTTGAAAAGGTAAGGGGCGCAATAAGCGCCCCAGATAGGAAAGTCAAAGTGGAAGCGGCTCAGCCGTTGCTGGCAAGCATGGAAATCTTGCTGCCCATCGACTCGCCGTTCTTGTCGAGCAATCGGGTCGGATAGTCACCGGTGAAGTAGTGGTCGGTGAACTGCGGGCGTGCATTGTTGCGGTCTTCGCCGCCGACGGCGCGATAGAGCCCGTCGATCGACAGGAAGGCGAGCGAATCTGCGCCGATATATTTGGCCATGGCGTCGACATCGGCATACTGGTTTGCCAAGAGCTTGTCGGCATCAGGCGTATCGATGCCGTAGAAATCCGGGAAGAAGATCATTGGGCTGGCGACGCGGATATGCACTTCCTTGGCGCCGGCCTCACGGATCATCTGCACGATCTTCAGCGAGGTCGTGCCGCGCACGATTGAATCGTCGACCAGCACCACGCGCTTGCCTTCGATCATCGCCCGGTTGGCGGAATGCTTGAGCTTCACGCCGAAGGCGCGGATCTGCTGCGTCGGCTCGATGAAGGTGCGGCCGACATAATGGTTGCGGATGATGCCGTATTCGAAGGGAATGCCGCTCTGCTGGGCATAGCCGAGAGCAGCCGGCGTGCCACCGTCAGGCACCGGCACGATCACGTCGGCATCGATGGGCGATTCCTTGGCGAGGTTCATGCCCATGTTCTTGCGCGTCGTATAGACGTTGCGGCCGCCGACGACCGAATCCGGTCGGGCGAAATAGACATATTCGAACAGGCAGAGGCGCTCCGGCTGTGGCTTGCTGGGCTTGCGGGCATCGATGCTGATCGAGCCGTCAGGCTGGATTTCGCAGATGACGACCTCGCCGTTTTCCACGTCGCGGATGAACTTGGCGCCGATAATGTCGAGTGCGCAGGTTTCCGAGCAGAAGATCGGCTTGCCGTCGAGTTCGCCCATCACGAGCGGGCGGATGCCCGTGGGATCGCGCGCGGCAATCAGCTTCGTGCGCGTCATGGCGAGCATCGAATAGCCGCCTTCCATCTGGCGGATGGCGTCGATGAAGCGATCGGATGTGGAAGCGTGGCGGGAGCGGGCGATGAGATGGAGGACGACTTCGGTATCCGACGTCGACTGACAGATGGCGCCTGTCGCAATGATCTGGCGGCGCAGCGTCAGGCCGTTGGTGAAGTTGCCGTTATGGGCAATGGCAATGCCGCCTTCTTCCAGCTCGGCAAAGAGTGGCTGAACGTTGCGCATCGCCACTTCGCCAGTTGTCGAATAGCGCGTGTGGCCCATAGATATGCTGCCGGGCAGGCGGGCGAGCGTTGCCGGGTTGGTATAGTGGTCGCCGACGAGGCCCATATGGCGCTCCTGATGGAAGCGCTTGCCGTCGAAGGAGACGATACCGGCCGCTTCCTGCCCTCGATGCTGCAGGGCGTGGAGACCGAGCGCCGTCAGCGCCGCAGCATCGTCATGTCCCAGAATTCCGAAAACGCCGCATTCTTCATGCAGCGTATCTCCGTCGAGCGGATCGTCAATCGGGAAGGAATGGGACTGGTTCATTTCTGCGGGCCTCTGCTCTCACAAGAATGGATCGGCATTTCCAGGTGCATGATAGCGGAAAAACGCTGCTTTCCGATAACATCATGCTGAACGGCAATTGCTTTCAGAACCAGCTTGCCGGCTCTGAAACGGCTGAGGCCCGGCAGAGCGGAATGCCCGGCCGGACCTTTGGTCTTACGTCCCGCTCAAATGGCAATTGCCAGGCCGCGGGTCAAGCTAGTGAACACTGCGTCAATTCGATGGCTGCTGTGCGCCATTGTTAGGCGCGGGTGCTGCGTCTTCCGCCGGAGCCTGATCGTTGGCCGGCGCATTTTCTTCCGTCGTGCGCGCGCCACCAAGCTTCTCGGTGATGCTCTTCTGGATCATCTGCGCGAATTCATCCGGCAAGACCGCCTGCAGGCGAACGACGAGAGAATCCAGGAACGGCTTCGATTTCGCGTTATTGACCCAGCCCGGGCGGTGATCGGTATCGACCAGCCAGTTCCAGAAGGCAACGGCGACGACAAGCAGAAGTATGCCGCGCGCAGCACCGAAGAGGAAGCCTAAAGTACGGTCGAGCGCACCGATGCGGCTGTCGATGATGAAATCGGCGACCTTCATCGTGATGAAGGAAATGACGATCAGCGCGATGAGGAAGACGACGGCGGCCGAGCCGACGATCGCGATGCGGTCGTCATCCGTGTATCGCTTCGCATAAGGCACGAGATAGGGGTAGAGGTAATAAGCGGCAGCTGCCGAGCCGCCCCAGCTCGCGATCGAGAGGATTTCACGCGAAAAGCCGCGGACCATTGCCAAAACGGCGGAGAAGAGCACGACGCCGATGACAATACCGTCGAAAATCGTAATGGGCATGTAAATTCCACTCCAGACTGCCGCCTTGCGGGCCGCGTCGCGCCTTGTTTGGCTGATCCTATAGCATTCCCGTTATCGGTGATGAAGGATCAAACGTCTTCTTCCACACGCTGCAATGCCCCTTTCGACCCTGCAATGCGCGCGACCAGATCCGGCAGGCTCTCGATCTCGCTCCAGCGGCCGCTGCCCTTCGGCAGATCGACGGAACCGGACGGTAGCAGAGCCGCCGAAAACCCCAGCTTTTCGGCTTCTTTAAGGCGCTGAGCGGTTTGCGCAACAGGCCGGACGGCGCCCGACAGGCTGACTTCGCCGAAATAGACGCAATCGGCCGGAAGGGCAATACCGGCAAGCGAGGAAACAAGGGCCGATGCGACGGCAAGATCCGCCGCCGGTTCCGAGATGCGAAAGCCTCCGGCAATGTTGAGATAGACGTCATGCTGGCCGAGCCGGACGCCGCAATGCGCCTCCAGAACCGCAAGGATCATCGATAGCCGGGCGGAGTCCCAGCCGACGACCGCGCGCCGCGGCGTGCCGAGCGAAGTTGGGGCGACGAGCGCCTGCACCTCTACGAGCACGGGCCGCGTGCCCTCCATGCCAGCAAACACCGCCGCTCCCGGCGATTTCGAATTGCGCTCGCCGAGGAAGAGCTCGGATGGGTTGGCGACTTCGCGCAGGCCCTTGTCCGACATTTCGAAGACGCCGATCTCGTCGGTCGGCCCGAAGCGGTTCTTCACCGTGCGCAGGATGCGATAGTGGTGGCCGCGGTCGCCTTCGAAATAGAGGACGGCATCCACCATATGCTCGACGACACGTGGACCGGCGATCTGCCCGTCCTTGGTCACATGGCCGACGAGCACCATGGCGGCACCCGTCTGCTTGGCAAAGCGGATCATCGCCTGCACGCCCGTGCGTACCTGCGTCACCGTCCCCGGCGCGGATTCGGCCAGTTCGCTCCAGAGCGTCTGAATGGAGTCGATGATGACGAGATCGGCGCGCTTGCCCTCTGCCAGCGTCGCCAGAATATCCTCAACATTGGTTTCGGCCGCCAACATAACATCCGTATCGGCGGCGCTTAGTCGCTGGGCGCGCAGCCGCACCTGCGCCACCGCCTCTTCGCCCGAGACGTAGATGATCTTGTGGCCGCGCCGTGCAAGCGCCGCCGCCCCCTGCATCAGCAGCGTTGACTTGCCGATACCGGGATCGCCGCCGACGAGTACGGCCGAACCACGCACGAAGCCGCCGCCGGTCACCCGGTCGAGTTCGGAAATACCTGTCTGGATGCGCGGCGCTTCCTCGATCTCGCCGGAGAGGGCCGTCAATGCCACAGGCCGGCCTTTCTTCGGCGTCTTGGCAGGGCCGCCACCGATGCCGCCCATCGGGTCTTCCTCGACGATGGTGTTCCATTCGCCGCAATTTTCGCATTTGCCGGCCCAACGGTTATGTACCGCGCCGCAGCTCTGGCAGATGAATTGTGTTCTGGCCTTGGCCATCAATGACTGCTTTCGGATAAAGGGACGCAGCAAGCGCCCGAATCGGACTTTTGCCCTAGATAATGGCTTCCAGCACCGATCAAAACTAATGATTTTCCTATCAGCGGCCGGGCTGGCAGCATCGGCACCTGTTAAAAGGATGCCTCATGCTCGATTATTCGCTCGCTCACTGGGTCGGTTTCTTCACCGCGGCGGTTCTTTTGAACATCTCGCCCGGTCCTGACATGGCCTTCATCCTCGGCCATACGATGAAGAGCGGCACTCGGGCCGGCTTCTCGGCCGTCTTCGGCATCTGGACCGGTGCTTGCATCCATGTGCTTCTCGCCGCCTTCGGCCTGTCGGCGATCCTTGCTGCCTCGGCAATCGCCTTCTCTACCGTCAAATGGGTGGGCGCGATCTATCTCGTCTGGCTCGGCATCCAGGCGCTGCGCTCGAAGGATGAGGGCGGCTTCATGCGTGCGGCCAGCGAGACGCACGGCTGGCGGCGCATCTATCGGCAGGGCGTGCTGGTCTCGTTGCTCAATCCGAAGGTGGCGATTTTCTTCCTCGCCTTCCTGCCGCAATTCGTCGTCGAGGGTGCCGGCCCGGCATGGCTGCAGCTCTCCGTCCATGGAGGACTCATCATCGTCGTCGCCGTCTTCATCGAACCGCCGCTGATCCTGGCCGGCGGCCGACTTGCCGATCTTTTCAAGAACAATGGGAAGATCGGCCTGTGGCTCGATCGCGGCCTCGGTGCGCTGCTCGTGGCGCTTGGCGTCCGCCTCGCGCTCACGACACGCTGAGTCCTATCCTTCTTCTTCCATCTCGTATTTGCGCTCGTGGCGCAGGCCGATGCTGGTCAACATCTCGTAGCCGATCGTGCCTGCGGCCCGTGCCGCGTCGTCTACGAGGATGTTCTTGCCGAACAGCTCGATATAGTCGCCGGCGCGCACTGCGCCCTCCGGCAGTTCGGTCACGTCAAAGATTGTCTGATCCATGGTGATGCGGCCGGCAACCGGCACCTTGTGACCGGCAACGAAGCCCTGTCCGCCCTGGGGCACCGCCTGGCGCAGCGGCACGCCGCCGCTCGACTGGCTACGCATATAGCCATCGGCATAACCGGCCGAAACGATCGCCAGCCGGCTGTCGCGTTTCAGCTGCAGCGCCTGCCCATAGCTGACGGACTCGCCGGCCTTGACCGCGCGGATCTGGATAATACGCGCCTCGGCGGTCGCAACCGGGCGCATCGGGTTTGCCATGCCGTTGACGGCCTGCCCCCCATAGAGCGCGATGCCCGGCCGGGTGAGATCGAAGTGATAATCGTCGCCGAGGAAAATGCCGCCGGAGGCCACGAGGCTTGAATCGATACCTTCATAGGCGGCGCTAACCGTGCGGAATGATTCAAGCTGTTGCTTGTTCATGGCCGAAGAATGGTCGTCGCCGCAGGCCAGATGGCTCATGACGAGCACCGGCGCAAAGCTTGCCGGTCGCGAAACGTCGTTGGCAAGCGCAATCGCCTCGTCCATCGTCAGGCCAAGCCGGTTGAAGCCGGTGTCGACGTGGAGCGCACAAGGGTAGTCGCCATAGTCGGCAAGCACCGCCATCCAGAAGGCAAGCTGCTCTTCCGAAGAGATGATCGGCACCAGATCGTTTTCGAAGAAGCGCCGCTCGGTGCCGGGCCAGATGCCGGCAAGCACGAAGATGCGCGCCTCCGGCGCAAACATGCGCAGCGTGACACCTTCATCGACGGTAGCAACGAAGAAATCCCGCGCGCCGGCAAGGTAGAGCGCCTCTCCGGCATCTTCGATCCCCATCCCATAGGCATCCGCCTTGACGACGGCGGCTGTTCGCGCCTTTCCGGAGCGGCGCGCCATATCCCGCCAATTGTCGGTCAGCGCCGTCAGATCGACGGTCAGCCGCAGGCCGGCAGAGGCAAAAAGGTCGTCGTCTTCGAAGGGAATGGAAAAATCTGTCATGAACGCCGCGCTGAAAGGGAAAGGAAAATCGCTGCAAATACTCTAAAGAGCATTGTGGCAAAGAGAAAGCACAGCGGGCGACATACCAGCCTTTCCCACATGCGATCACTTTTGTTCAAGACGGACGGTTGGCGGCGCGCTAATCTGACCGGATGCAGAACGTTTCGCAGAAAGAGGCGGCAGACGCCATGCCGCTCGCCAAGGTGGAATCGGCCCGCTTCTGGCGGGATAGCCGCTTTCGCGACATGGAATGCCTGAGCGCCAGCTTCCTGACGCATGAATATGCCCCGCATGCGCATGACACATTCAGCATTGGCGCGATCGAAAGCGGCAGCCAGATCGCCACGCTGCGCGGAAGACGGGAGGAGACCGGTCCGGGCGACCTCTATCTGATCGATCCCGGAGTGGTGCACGATGGCACTCCTGGCGGCGAGGGGTATCGCTACCGGATGATCTATCCGGATACGAAGCTCTTCATCGATATTCTGGAGGATGTCACCGGCAAGGCCTTCAACGCAACGCCATCTTTTGCTGGGGCTCTGCCGCGCGATCCGCAGCTTGCGAAAGCCTTCCACACCGCGCACAGCACGCTTGAAAGTGGCGCCGGCGCGCTGGAATCCGATGAAAGCATGTTCTCGGTGCTGGCTGCGATCTTCGCGCGTTATGGCAGCACGATCGTCCTGCCGGTCGATACAAAGGAGCGCGGCGCTGTGGCCCGTGCCCGCGATTACCTCATCGAGAATTTCGACAGCGATCTAGGATTGGAGGAACTGGCCAAGGTAGCGGGACTAAGCCGCGCCCATCTGATCCGCGCCTTCCGCAGGGAATATCACATCACACCGCATGCCTTCCTCACCGACCGGCGTGTGCTTGTGGCCCGGCGCTTGCTCAGGGAAGGCCGCATGCCGGCCGATGTCGCCGTTGAATGCGGCTTTGCCGACCAGGCGCATTTCACCCGCCACTTCAAATCGCGCACCGGCGTCACGCCCGGTCAGTTCCGCGTCGGCTGATCACTTTCGTTCAATACAGGCTGCCATGGCTCGGTTACCTCTCCGCCATCTTGATGTGGAGATTGCCAATGTTGCAGCGAAGCCGGCCAGCCGGCGAATTTCTTGCCGGAACCCGCGCCATTTTTCCGCTGATCGTCGCGGTCCTGCCGATCGGCCTCGTCTTCGGCGCAGTTTCGGCCACCAAGGGCCTCTCGGCCCTGGAAACGACGCTGATGAGCGCGCTCGTCTTTGCCGGCGGATCGCAATTCGTGGCGATGGATATCTGGACACATCCGGCAAGCTGGATCGGCGTCGGTTTTGCGGCCTTGCTCGTCAACATCCGTCACGTGCTGATGAGCGCCTCGATCGGCACGAAGATGCAGTCCTTCTCCAGCATCAAACGTTATATCGCCATGCTATTCCTCGCCGATGAACTCTGGGCCATGGCGGAATTCCGCGCCGGCACGGCACGGCTCACGCCCGCATGGTACGCCGGCATCGTCACGCCTTTCTATCTCACCTGGGTCGGCTCGTCGCTGATAGGTGCGCTGCTCGGCGCCTTTCTCGGCGATCCCGCGGTCATCGGTCTCGACTTCGCGTTTCCGGCCGTTTTCATCGTGCTGGTCACGGGCTTCTGGAAGGGATCGGAAACCGGCGCTGTGCTCGCCGCAAGCGGAGTTGCAGCTGTTGCCGTCCACCAGTTCGTGCCGGGTGTCTGGTATATCGCAGCCGGCGCGTTGGCCGGGCTGGCAATGGCTCTCTGGAGAGGCAGGGCGAGGGAGCAGGCGGCATGACGCTCGATCTCACGACACTGCTCGCCATCTTCGCGATGGCCGCCGCAACGATCTTCACCCGTATCAGCGGCCTCGTGCTGATCCGCTACGTGGAGATTGACGAGAACAGGAGAACGGCGATCGAAGCCATTCCACCGGCCGTGCTGATGGCTGTCATCGCCCCGACCGCCTTTGCGACCGGCTGGGCGGAGACGCTGGCATGTGTGGCCACCGCAATCGCTGCCACCCGCTTGCCGATGCTGGCAAGCGTCGTTGTCGGCGTTGCAACAGTGGCTTTGCTGCGAGCTGCAGGACACTAGAAAGAAATTGACGCGGGAAACCCGCGTCAATGTTCCTCATACTGCGTGAAGGAGGGGTCGGCGAGATCGGCAAAGCGCGTGAACTCAGCCTGGAAGGCGAGCTTCACCGTACCCGTCGGTCCGTGACGCTGCTTGGCGATGATGACGTCTGCCGTGCCCTTCACCTTGTCGAACAATGCTTCCCATTCCGGATATTTCGGATCGTGGATATCGCGCGGTTCCATGTTCTTCACGTAATATTCCTCGCGGAATACGAAGAGCACCACGTCGGCGTCCTGCTCGATCGAGCCGGATTCGCGAAGGTCGGAAAGCTGCGGGCGCTTGTCTTCGCGGCTTTCAACGGCACGGGAGAGCTGGGACAGCGCGATGATCGGTACGTTCAGTTCCTTGCCGAGCGCCTTGAGGCCGGTGGTGATCTGGGTGATTTCCTGTACACGGTTCTCGTTGGATTTGCCGGAGCCGGTCATCAGCTGCACGTAGTCGACGACAAGCACGTCGAGACCGCGCTGGCGCTTGAGGCGGCGGGCGCGCGCGGCAAGCTGGGCGATCGAGATACCACCTGTCTGGTCGATGAAGAGCGGCACTTTCTGCATCATCATCGAGCAGGCGACGAGCTTTTCGAAATCGGCATCGTTGATGTCGCCGCGGCGGATCTTCGAGGAGGAGACTTCCGTCTGCTCGGAGATGATACGCGTGGCGAGCTGTTCGGACGACATTTCGAGCGAGTAGAAGCCGACAACGCCGCCGTTCTTCGCCTTCATGCCGCCATCGGACTGCACTTCGCCCTCATAGGCGGCAGCGATGTTGTAGGCGATATTGGTGGCAAGCGAGGTCTTGCCCATGCCGGGACGACCGGCGAGCACGATCAAGTCCGAACGCTGCAGGCCACCCATCTTGGAATCGAGTGAATGAATGCCTGTGGAAATGCCGGAGAGGCCGCCGTCGCGTTCCTTGGCGACCGCCGCCATGTCGATGGCGAGTGCCACTGCATCGTTGAAGGCCTGGAAGCCGCCATCGTAGCGGCCGTTTTCGGCAAGCTCGAACAGGCGGCGTTCGGTGTCTTCGATCTGTGCCTGCGGCGGCATGTCGAGCGGCGCGTCATAGGCGATGTTGACGACATCCTCGCCGATGGTGATCAGCGCGCGGCGGATCGCCAGATCGTAGATCGCCCGGCCATAATCTTCCGCGTTGATGATCGTCACCGCGCCGGTAACAAGGCTTGCGAGATACTGTGAGACGGTAATGTCGCCGACCTTCTCGTCGGCCGGCAGGAAGGTCTTGACCGTGACCGGGTTGGCGATCTTGCCCATGCGGATGATGTCGCCGGCGACCTCGTAGATCTTCCGGTGCAGCGGTTCGTAAAGATGGATGGGCTTGAGGAAATCCGATACCCGGTAATAGGCGTCGTTGTTCATCAGGATGGCGCCGAGCAGCGCCTGTTCGGCCTCGATGTTGTTCGGTGCTTCGCGATAGTGCTGCTCTGCGGGAGCAACGGCGGCAATCTTTCGTGCAGCTTCGTTCATCGTCATCCGTACTGTCTTTTCCAAAACTCGGATTTGCAGGGCGGGCCGCATAAAATCAAGTGTCGCGCGGCAATAGCTTTCAAGCGGTCGTCAAATCGGCTGCGCTTTGCACGTTGTTCGACTTCTCCACAGTCGGCGGATCCGCTGAGGAGAAAATATTCTGACTGTCACTTGCGGGACACGCCGCCCGCGACGACTCACTTCGTCATTCCAGCATCCGGTTATTTTAGCGTCCTTGATTAAAAGGCGCAGCAGAAAAGCCGACTTTCTTCTCAAATCTCGCAAGAACAAAAAAGCCCGGCGAGGGCCGGGCTTTTCGTTCTGCATGAATACAGAAATTATGCTTCGTCTTCGTCAACGCCGTCGGCTTCCGGATCGAAGAAGTCTTCCGGACGCAGGGCATCTTCGTCAACGCCGTAGATGGCGTCGACAGAAGTGAGCTCTTCGCCCTTGGACTGACGTTCGGCTTCTTCGGCCGAACGGGCAACGTTCAACTCGACGTTGATTTCAACTTCAGCATGGAGCTGCAGCTCGACCTTGTGCAGGCCGATCGCCTTGATCGGCGTGTTGAGGTGAACCTGGTTGCGACCAACGTTGAAGCCTTCGGCAGCGAGAACGTCGATGACGTCACGGGCAGCAACAGAGCCGTAGAGCTGGCCGGTTTCGCCGGCAGAACGTACGACGATGAAGGACTTGCCGTCGAGAACGTCGGCGATCTTCTGGGCTTCGGACTTGCGCTCCAGGTTACGGGCTTCGAGCGTTGCACGCTCGGATTCGAAACGGGCCTTGTTGGCAGCGTTGGCGCGCAGTGCCTTGCCGAGCGGCAGGAGGTAGTTGCGTGCGAAGCCGTCGCGAACCTTTACGGTTTCGCCCATCTGGCCGAGCTTGGAGATGCGTTCGAGGAGGATGACGTTCATGCTGTTTTTCCTTTCTTATTCTCAGATTTCGCTATCGGGTTGTTTGGGGGCATCAGCATCCTTGGTCGGGGTCAGGGCGATCGCCTTGCGGGTATCGGCCAGACCGAGCACGAGGATGAAAAGAGCTGGCAGCATCATGGTGCATGCCAGGTAGCAGAGGATCAGGGCCGGCAAGCGCCAGTCCTTGCCGCGGGTGCGGAAATGCAGCGCGGCGAAGCCGGACATCAGGAAGCCGGCGCCGAAGGCTCCAACGACAGTGGCGCCGATCATCGCCGGAATGCCGCCCAAGAAAGTGGCGGCAAGACCGGCGAGAAAGATGAAGATCGAATTCCGGTTCATGCGCAGCGAGGAGGGGATGTCCTCGCGCGGCCGCAGGCGCAGGCCCTTGCCGGATGCTGCAACGATGCGTGTCGCGATGTAATAGGCGGCAAACAGCATCACCACCCAGATGCCGCCCTGCAGCGCCGGCAGCATCAGCACGACGAGTGACTTCGTCTGTGCGGTCGCGACCGGGTCCGGAACGAATGCCGGCTGCTGCTCCTGCAGGGAGTTCATCAGCACATCGACCATCTGGTCGGTGATTTCAGGCCCGTAGCCGATCATGATGCCGGTCACGATGACCGCGAAGGTAACGAGGCCGCACAGATGCAGCAGGATATCGGAAAGCGGATACCAGGCGAGCAGATTGTCGGGACCGCCAAGTTCGGAAGCCGGGCGCGCGAGGTTGGCGAGATGGCTCAGCCAACCGGCAGGCAACAGCGTCACGAGCGTCATGACCAACGCAAAGGATGGGGAGATGACGATCGCGCCGAGTGCTGCGGCGGTGACGACGGCCGAGATCGCGGCCGCATTGCCCCAGCCGAGGCCGACGAGCAGGATGGGAAGCGCGGAAGCGGCATAGAGCACGGCACTGAACGACGGCTGCATGCTCGCGCCAAGCACCAGCAAGGCGGCGGTCAATCCGGCGAGTGCGCCGATCGCAAGCGTTTTCGGGTCAGGTCGTGTCACTTCGCTGTCCTGCTTCATCTAAGCAGTTAGAGGATTTCCCTGAGAGAGTTCGGGAGATGCCTCAACATGGGTTTTAAGGTTCCGATCCGCGCCCATCGCAGAAGGGAGGAAGCCCCGGATCGGAAATCCGAGGCTCCGATTTCGATTAGGCTACGACGTACGGCAGCAGGCCGAGGAAGCGTGCACGCTTGATCGCCTGGGCGAGTTCGCGCTGCTTCTTCTGGGAAACGGCCGTGATGCGGGACGGAACGATCTTGCCGCGCTCGGAAATGTAGCGCTGCAGGAGACGGACATCCTTGTAGTCGATGCGCGGAGCGTTTGCACCGGAGAACGGGCAGGTCTTGCGACGACGATGGAACGGACGACGGACCGGAGCGGAGGAAGATTCAGACATTCTTAGATCTCCTTATACACGGTCTTCGCGGGGAGCGCGATCAGGACGCGGGCCACGCTGGAAGTCGCCGTCACGGCGCGGCGGACGATCGCCGAATTCGCGGCGCGGGCCACGGTCGCCGCCTTCACGCGGGCCACGGTCGTCGCGGTCGCGCTTCTGCATCATGGCAGACGGGCCTTCTTCGTGCTTTTCAACAGCGATGGTCATGTAGCGAAGAACGTCTTCGCTGATGCGCATCTGGCGTTCCATTTCCTGGATCGCAGCTGCTGGTGCATCAATGTCCATCAGGGCGTAGTGAGCCTTGCGGTTCTTCTTGATGCGATAGGTGAGGGACTTGAGGCCCCAGTTTTCGATACGCCCGACTTTACCGCCGTTTGCTTCGATCACGCCCTTGTACTGTTCTACGAGGGCATCTACCTGCTGCGACGTGATATCCTGTCGGGCAAGGAATACATGTTCATAAAGAGCCATGACAGCTTTGCCTTTCTTGCGTTTGATCAGAACCCGGCATTCGGCGGCTAAGCCTCAACGACTGCTCCTGAGAGGCGACAGGCGCCTGGCAAGAAAAGCGTTTCCGAGACGGTCGAGAGCGGAGACACGGGAGGCTGGAACGCTTCCGTTCCGAACGATTTGCAAAATGCAAACCGGCCCTCCGTTCAGCCACCAGCCAGAAGACCGGGTTAACGAACAGGCGCGCTTATACGGACTTTTGAGCGAAAGGCAAGCGCATATGGCAGAAAAGCCGGTCATGCGCTTGCGAGCCAGAAGCGTCAGGACGCGGAGCGCCCACGTGATGACGCCTTTAAAGCGGCATCGGATACTGCCGGTGCACCTTCTCGATTTCGTCAAGCACATCACTGCTGAGCGCCACGTTCGTCGATCCGATATCCGTTCTCAGCTGCGCCATCGAGGTTGCGCCAATAATAACAGAAGTCATGAAGCGGCGAGTCAGACAGAAGGCGAGCGCCATCTGGGCCGGGTCGAGGCCGTGGCGGGCGGCAATCTCCAGATAGGCCTTAGTCGGTGCTTCCTGAAGCGGCTGCAGGCGGCCGCCGAGGTCGCCGTTGATCGAGGCGCGTGTGCCCTCGGGCTTCGCACCGTTGATGTACTTGCCGCTGAGAATACCCGCAGCGAGTGGCGAATAGGCGAGCAACCCGACGTCTTCGTGATGGGATAGTTCCGCCATGTCGAGATCGAAGTGACGATAGAGGAGATTGTATTCGTTCTGGACGCTGGCGACGCGCGGCAGGTTCAGTTGCTCGGACAGCGTCACATATTTCTGCGTGCCCCAGGTCGTCTCGTTGGAGAGGCCGAAGGCGCGGATCTTGCCTTCCTTCACCAATCCGCCCACCGTTTCCAGGATATCGGTCATGTTGGCGACGGCTTTGGCGCGGTCCTGCTTAAAAGGATCGTAGTGCCAGCTCTGGCGGAAATGGAAATGGCCGCGGTTCGGCCAGTGGACCTGGTAGAGATCGACATAGTCGGTCTTCAGCCGCTTCAGACTGGCCTCGAGCGCCATACGAATGTTCTTGGCATCGGCGCCTTCGCCGCCGCGCAAATAGGAGCGGCCGGTTCCGGCAACCTTGGTGGCAAGGACGATATCCTTCCGCTTGCCGGTCTTCTCGAACCAGCTGCCGATATAGTCTTCCGTCCGGCCCTGCGTTTCGGCCGAAACCGGCGTGGTCGGATAAAGCTCGGCAGTATCGAAGAAATTGACGCCCTCCTGGACGGCGTAGTCCATCTGCTCATGGGCTTCCGCTTCGCTGTTCTGTGTGCCCCAGGTCATGGTGCCAAGGCAAATCTCGGAAACGGAAATATCTGTGCGGCCTAATTTATTGTATTTCATTGGGAACCTTGGGGGTGGGCTAGAAAAGGAAAGGCTTGGAAAGAGCTGCGCAAACTTAGGCTGGATTTGATGAAGCGCAAGAGGAAAAACCGGGCTTTAGCGCTGGTGCGAAAGGCTTTGGAGAGAATGGGCCGCCACTTGACTCTGAAAGAAAGAATGTCAATTGGAGGCGAAATGGCCCGATGGGCACTATCGAGGGACAGAATATGACCATTGCTTTCACTTTTCCCGGCCAGGGCAGCCAGGCCGTCGGCATGGGCAAAGATCTCGCCGAGAATTTCGCGGAAGCCCGCGCCGTGTTTGACGAAGTCGATGAAGCGCTCGGTGAAAAGCTTTCGGACGTGATGTTCAACGGTCCCGAGGACAAGCTGACGCTGACGGCGAATGCCCAGCCGGCGCTGATGGCCGTCTCCATGGCCGTCATCCGTGTTCTGGAAGCCAAGGGCCTCGATCTGAAGGCGAAGGTCACCTACGTCGCCGGCCATTCGCTCGGCGAATATTCCGCCCTCTGTGCCGCCGGCACTTTCTCGATCGCCGACACAGCCCGCCTTCTGCGCATCCGCGGCAATGCTATGCAGGCAGCCGTACCTGTCGGCGTCGGCGCCATGGCCGCCATCATCGGCCTCGAACATGCCGACGTTCGGGCCCTCTGCGAGGAAGCTTCAGCCATCGGCTCCTGTCAGATCGCCAATGACAATGGCGGCGGTCAGCTCGTCATATCAGGCGAGAAGTCGGCTGTCGAAAAGGCCGCCGGCCTTGCGACCGACAAGGGCGCCAAGCGCGCCATCCTGCTGCCGGTCTCCGCTCCCTTCCATTCGAAGCTGATGGCGCCTGCCGCAGACGCCATGCGCGAGGCACTCGCCGGTGTGAAGAAGACCAATCCGGTCGTGCCCGTCATCGCCAATGTCCGCGCCGCTCCCGTCACTGACGCTGAGGAGATCGCCGCACTTCTCGTCGAGCAGGTCACCGGACAGGTGCGCTGGCGCGAAACGGTGGAATGGTTCGCCGCAAATGGCGTCACCACGCTCTATGAACTCGGTGCCGGCAAGGTGCTGACCGGCCTTGCGCGCCGCATCGACAAGAATATCAATGGTGTTTCTGTAAACGGCCCTGCCGATATCGACGCTGCCATTGCCGCTCTCACGGCCTGATTGCCCCACTTCATATAAGGAACGTTCCCATGTTCGATCTTTCCGGCCGCAAGGCTCTCGTCACCGGCGCATCGGGCGGCATTGGCGAAGAAATCGCCCGCCTTCTCCATAAGCAGGGCGCCATTGTCGGCCTGCACGGTACCCGCGTCGAAAAGCTCGAGGCTTTGGCAAACGAACTCGGTGACCGCGTGAAGATCTTCCCGGCGAACCTGTCGGATCGCGACGAGGTCAAGGCTCTCGGCCAGAAGGCGGAAGCCGATCTCGAAGGCGTCGATATCCTGGTCAACAACGCCGGCATCACCAAGGACGGTCTCTTCGTGCGCATGAGCGACGAGGACTGGGATGCCGTTCTCGAAGTGAACCTGACGGCGACCTTCCGCCTGACGCGAGAGCTCACCCATCCGATGATGCGCCGCCGTTACGGCCGCATCATCAACATCACCTCAATCGTTGGCGTGACCGGCAATCCGGGACAGGCGAACTATTGCGCTTCCAAGGCCGGCATGATCGGTTTCTCGAAGTCGCTGGCCCAGGAAATCGCCACCCGCAACGTGACAGTCAACTGCGTCGCTCCGGGCTTTATCGAAAGCGCCATGACCGGCAAGCTGAACGATAAGCAGAAGGAAACGATCATGGGTGCGATCCCCATGAAGCGCATGGGAACCGGCGCCGAAGTGGCCTCTGCCGTCGTCTATCTGGCCTCCTCGGAAGCGGCCTATATGACGGGCCAGACGCTGCACGTAAACGGCGGCATGGCCATGATCTGAAACGATTAGCTGCCGCGGCCGCCAATTTCACCCAATAGCGTGTTGAGCAATCACGAACGGTTGATTTTCTGGCTTTGCGGCAGACTTAAAGCATGTTAAGCGGGCCATGACTGTCAACAGTCGTCCCGAAAAAAGCAGACGGACCGGCGGGCTTTTCGCAAGCCTGGGACTTCTCTAAAGCCGGGTAAACGAGTTTGCCGAGGATGTCTGAAAGCATCGCAGGCTGAAACAGGGTGGGGTGTCAGAAAGACATTCCGATCAGGACATAAGGTCGAGGAAACCGACATGAGCGATATCGCAGAACGCGTAAAGAAAATTGTTATTGATCATCTTGGCGTCGATGCCGACAAGGTTGTCGAGAGCGCCAGCTTTATCGACGATCTGGGCGCTGACTCGCTCGACACGGTCGAACTGGTCATGGCTTTCGAAGAAGAATTCGGCGTCGAAATTCCCGACGATGCCGCTGACTCGATCCTGACGGTCGGCGATGCCGTGAAGTTTATTGAGAAGGCTCAGGCCTGATTCTGTGCATTCGAGAAAGGGCGGGCCAAGAGTCCGCCCTTTTCTTTTGAGCATGTTTCTCCATAAAACATAATAGACGGGGGAAAGCAGTCGATGAGAAGGGTCGTCATTACAGGTACCGGCATGGTATCGCCCTTGGGGTGCGGAACGGAAATTACCTGGTCCCGCCTGCTTGCGAGCGTAAACGGTGCCCGCCTCGTGACCGAGTTCGAGGTCGAAGATCTCCCCGCAAAGATTGCTTGCCGCATTCCCGTCGGTGACGGTTCCGAAGGCACGTTCAATGCCGACGACTGGATGGAGCCGAAGGAACAGCGCAAGGTCGATCCCTTCATCATTTACGGCATGGCAGCAGCCGAAATGGCGCTGAACGACGCAAATTGGCACCCTGAGGCAGATGAAGATCAGATCGCCACCGGCGTGCTGATCGGCTCGGGCATCGGCGGCATCGAAGGCATTGTCGAAGCCGGCTATACGCTGCGCGACAAGGGCCCGCGCCGCATCTCTCCATTTTTCATTCCTGGCCGTCTGATCAATCTCGTGTCCGGGCAGGTTTCCATTCGCCACAAGCTGCGCGGTCCCAATCATTCGGTCGTCACCGCCTGTTCAACCGGCGCGCATGCGATCGGCGATGCAGCTCGGCTGATCGCACTCGGCGATGCCGATGTCATGGTTGCAGGAGGCACGGAATCGCCCGTCAGCCGCATCTCGCTTGCCGGTTTTGCGGCCTGTAAGGCGTTGTCGACGCAGCACAATGACGACCCGCAGAAGGCGTCGCGCCCCTACGACAAGGACCGTGACGGTTTCGTCATGGGCGAGGGCGCCGGCATCGTGGTTCTCGAAGAGCTGGACCATGCGCTGGCACGCGGCGCCAAGATCTACGCCGAAGTGGTCGGCTACGGCCTTTCCGGCGATGCCTTCCACATCACCGCTCCGTCGGAAGACGGCGACGGCGCGTTCCGCTGCATGACCATGGCACTTAAGCGCGCCGGCCTGACGCCTGCCGATGTCGACTACATCAACGCCCACGGCACTTCGACCATGGCTGACACGATCGAACTTGGTGCTGTCGAGCGTCTCGTCGGCAATGCGGCGTCAAAGATCTCCATGTCGTCGACCAAATCTGCGACCGGCCATCTCTTGGGTGCTGCCGGGGCCATCGAGGCGATCTTCACGACCCTCGCAATCCGGGATAACATCGCCCCTCCGACGCTCAATCTCGACAATCCTGAGCGGGAGACCGCAATCGATCTTGTTCCGCACAAGGCTCGTGAGCGAGAAATTAACGTGGCGCTATCCAACTCGTTCGGATTCGGCGGCACGAATGCATCGCTCGTGCTGCGCCGCTACGTCGGGTAACAGGCGGTTCACGAGCACGGGCGAACGTCAAACGGCGCCATGACGCGCGGCAGAACCTGTTTTTGCCGCATTACTTCGCGAAATAGCGAAGCGGGGGCCAAGTTTTAGAGGATTGCCGGTGAGCGATACGACCAACCAGAGCAGCGACAACGGCCAGCCGGCGCAGAAGGGACCGATCATCCCGAAGTCGCCGAGCGAAGCCCTGCGGCCGGAACGTGTTCCCGAGCCGCCGAAGCGCTCCAGGAATGCCCGCAGCCAGGTCATCCTCTTCCTGAATTTCGTGATGACCATGGCCGTGGTCGTCTGCATCGCCGGCCTCATCGGCTTCTACTACGCCATCACGGCTTATCAGAGCCCCGGTCCGCTGCAGACGAACACCAACTTCATCATCCGCAACGGCGCAGGCCTTGCGGAAATCGCCACGAACCTCGAGCGCAATCTCATCATTTCGGATGCCCGCGTCTTTCGTTATCTGACGGCGACCCATCTCAACGCCGGCGAGAGCCTCAAGGCCGGTGAATACGAGATCAAGGCGCATGCATCCATGAACGAGATCATGGAGCTCCTGAAATCTGGAAAATCCATCCTCTATTCCGTCTCCTTCCCCGAGGGGCTGACGGTGCGGCAGATGTTCGATCGCATGCTGGATGATCCGGTCCTCGAAGGCGACCTGCCGGCGGCTCTTCCTTCGGAAGGCAGCCTGCGGCCCGATACCTACAAGTTCTCGCGCGGCACCAAGCGGTCCGAGATCATCGACCAGATGGCCGCCGCCCAGCAGAAGCTGGTCGACCAGATTTGGGAGCGGCGCGATCCTTCCCCGCTCCTGAAGAGCAAGGAAGAATTCGTCACCCTCGCCTCGATCGTCGAGAAGGAGACGGGTGTGCCGGATGAGCGCGCCCATGTCGCTTCCGTCTTCCTGAACCGTCTCGGCAAGGGCATGCGCCTGCAGTCCGATCCGACGATCATCTATGGTCTCTTCGGCGGCGAGGGCAAACCTTCCGACCGGCCGATTTACCAGTCCGATCTGAAGAAAGAGACGCCGTACAACACTTACGTCATCAAGGGCCTGCCGCCGACGCCGATCGCTAATCCAGGCAAGGACGCGCTGGAAGCCGTCGCCAATCCCTGGAAGACGCAGGACCTCTATTTCGTCGCCGATGGCACCGGCGGTCACGTTTTCGCGGCGACGCTCGATGATCACAACGCCAACGTCAAGCGCTGGCGCAAGCTGGAGGCGGACAAGGGCGCGGATCCCGAAATTGCCGTTGACGGTCAGCCGGAAGACCAGCCTGCGGACAATACATCGGTGGTTCCGCCGAAGAAAAAGAAGATCAACTGATATCGGGAGGCCCTTCGATGGCATTGCAGTCCATGACCGGTTTTGCGCGGCGCGAGGGAACGACCGGCCGCTGGCGCTGGGCATGGGAACTGCGTTCGGTCAACGGGAAGGGGCTCGATCTCCGCCTTCGTCTGCCGCCCGGCCTGGAGCGCCTCGAACCGGATGTTCGCCGCATTGCAGGCGAGAATTTCAGCCGCGGCAATCTGCAGGCCACACTGTCCCTGAATTCAGGTGAAGGCCAGCTTGAAGCCGTGCTCAATCAGGACGCCTTTACTGCCGTTCTCGCCATGCGCGACAAGCTGGAGGGTCTGATCGATCCGGCGCCGCTGAGGCTCGATACACTGCTTTCCATCCGCGGTCTTGTCGATTTCCGCGAGACGCAGGACAGCGAAGAGACGGTTGCCGCCCGCGACGCCGATATCCTGGCAGGAGTGACGGCTGCTCTTGCCGATCTCAAGACCATGCGTGAGCAGGAGGGAGCAGCGCTCACACGCGTGCTTCTCGGCCATATCGCGACGATCGAAGGGCTGACGAGCACGATCGAGGCCGATCCCTCGCGCTCGCCGCAGGAGATCGCGGCAAAGCTCTCCGCACAGGTCGCGCTGCTCATGGAAGGCGCCGGCGCGCTTGACCGCGACCGGCTGCACGCCGAAGCAGCGCTGCTCGCCACCAAGGCGGATCTGCGCGAAGAGATCGACCGGCTGAAGGCTCATGTCGCCGCCGCCCGCGATCTTTTGGCGAAGGGCGGCCCCGTCGGACGAAAGCTCGATTTCCTTGCACAGGAATTTAACCGAGAATCGAATACTATCTGCTCGAAGTCGAACGCTTCGGCCGTCACCGCAGCAGGAATTGAGCTGAAAGTGGTGATCGATCAGTTCCGCGAGCAGGTCCAGAATTTGGAGTAGGACATGAGCCCGGCGAAAACCTCGCCCATCCAGATCGCCCGTCGCGGTCTGATGCTGGTCATCTCGTCGCCTTCGGGTGCCGGTAAATCCACCATCGCGCGTACGCTCTTGGAAACGGACAGGCAGATCGGTCTTTCTGTCAGTGTCACGACCCGCCAACGTCGTCCGAGCGAAGTGGAAGGCGTGCACTATCATTTCAAGAGCGTGCGTGAATTCGAGCGGCTGCGCGATTCCGATTCTCTGCTGGAATGGGCCGAGGTTCACGGCAATTTCTACGGCACGCCTCGCGAGCCCGTCGAGCAGGCCATGTCCGAAGGCCGCGACATGCTGTTCGATATCGACTGGCAGGGTGCCCAACAATTGCAGCAGAAGATGCAGGCTGACGTCGTGTCGATATTCGTGCTGCCGCCGACTATGACCGAGTTGCAGTCTCGCCTTCATCGCCGCGCTGAGGATTCCGAGGAGGTCATCCAGACGCGCCTCGCAAACTCCCGCGCTGAGATCGCCCACTGGCGCGAATATGACTACGTGATCATCAATGACGACCTGAACGCCGCATTCGACGCAGTGCAGTCGATCGTCAAGGCCGAGCGGCTACGCCGCGACCGCCGCCACGGCATGTTCGATTTCGTCCGCGAATTGCTGGAAGAGACGCCGGTTCTTTAGAGCAATCCCAGCAAAAGTGTGAAGCGGTTTTGCGTCTGGAATTGCGTGAAATGCTCTAAAGACTGTTCGCCAAGCGGCAGAATTCTTCCACGGATAGGGTCTCCGCGCGTCGAGCCGGATCGATACCAGCTTTGTTAAGCAGGGTTTCGCCGCCGATCGGCTTCAGGCTCTGGCGCAGCATCTTGCGGCGCTGGCCGAAGGCGGCTTGCGTCACCTTCTCCAGATTGGCGACAGAGCAGGGGATGGGTTTCTCGATCGGCGTCAGGTGGACCACCGTCGACGTGACCTTCGGCGGCGGCGTGAAAGCCTGCGGCGGAATATCGAATGCCATACGGGCATCGGTGCGCCATCCCGTGAGCACGCCGAGACGGCCATAATGATCGTCGTCCTCCGAAGCGACGATCCGCTCGCCGACTTCTTTCTGGAACATCAGTGTCAGAGATTGCCAGAAGGGTGGCCATGCCTTCGGCAGCAGCCAGTTCACAAGCAATTGCGTACCGACATTGTAGGGCAGGTTAGAGATGATCTTGACGGGGCCTTCCGGCGCCATTGCTTCGAAATCCGTCTTCAGCGCATCGCCTTCGATGACCTCCAGTCGACCGGGATAATGGTCGGCGATCTCAGCGAGAGCCGGCAGGCAGCGTGCATCGCGCTCGACCGCGATGACCTTCTTCGCACCGAGCGCCAGGATGGCGCGCGTCAAGCCACCGGGTCCGGGTCCGACTTCGAAGACGGTCGTATTTTCAAGCGCACCTGCAGTGCGAGCGACCTTCTGCGTCAGGTTGAGATCAAGCAGGAAGTTCTGCCCGAGCGCCTTGCGCGCATCGAGCCCATGACGCTGGATAACCTCGCGAAGCGGCGGCAGACCGTCGAGTGCAGCCATCAAAGATGGCTTTCCGCAGTACGGCCAAGCTGAGCGCCGAGCTTGAGCGCAGCAACGAGGCTCGTCTCGCGTGCAAGCCCCTTGCCGGCAATGCCGAAGGCGGTACCGTGGTCGGGAGAGGTGCGCACGAAAGGAAGGCCGAGCGTCACATTTACGGAATCGTCGAAGCCGAGCGCCTTGGCCGGGATCAGCGCCTGATCGTGATACATGCAGACGGCAACGTCATAACGCGTGCGCGCCTCGTCATGGAACATCGTGTCGGCGGGGAGGGGCCCAATCGCATCGATGCCTTCGTCACGAAGGACCTGAACCGCCGGATGGATGATGGTCTCATCCTCGTTGCCGATCGCGCCGCCTTCGCCCGCATGCGGATTGAGCCCAGCAATGGCCAGGCGTGGAGAGTCGATTCCGAACCGCTGCTTCAGATCCCTGTCTGCGATCCGGCAGGTTTCAACGATCAGGCCGAGCGTTAACGCCTGTGGCACATCCTTGAGCGGAATGTGGATCGTGACAGGAATAGCGCGCAGTTTCGGTCCGGCGAGCATCATAACAGGCATGATCGACTGACCGGTCGCATGCATGGCGAGATCGGCAAGAAATTCCGTATGACCTGGAAACTTGAACCCTGCCTCGTAGAGCACCGACTTGGCGATTGGATTGGTGACGACCGCAAGCGCCTCGCCCTGCATGACGAGCGCTACAGCGGCTTCGATCGAGGCGATCGTGCCCTTTGCCGTTGCGACATGCGGCTCTCCGGCGGCAACATCGATGCCAGCCAGTATCGGTATGACCGGTAGCGCGTCCGCAAATGCACCGAGGCTTTCGGCTGTGTTGTCGATGCTGCGCAGGGGAACGTCAAGGCCGAGCTTTCGTGCCCGAATCGCAAGCACATCGGGATCGCCGATCAGGAAGAATGGCGGCAATCCAAGCTCGCGTCTGCGAAGCCAGGCCATGAGGGTGATATCAGGCCCAACGCCGGCGGGGTCGCCCTGCGTCAGTGCAAGCGGTCGCGAAAACGGTGTCGCCATGAAAAGATCAACGGTAGATGATCTGCGCGTTTTTACGCAGTTCATCCAGATATTTGGAGGCGTTTTCATTTTCCGGCGCCGCGGATTTGTCCGACTTGGCCTTGTCCAGGTCTTCCTGACGGAACACCATTTCGGCCGCCTGGTCGTCCGAAACCTGGCGCTGGCTGCAGATCGCGAGATATTCCACGCCCTTGTCGGTCACACGCGTAGCCGTGGTATTGCCTTTGGCCCCTATGACCAGATCCTTCCAGTCCGCCGGAATTTCCGGGGCCAGCATGCGGCCGAGATCGCGGATCGAAACGTCCCGCATTGTGGCGGCGAAAGTCTTTGCCTGATCGCAGCCCGGATATTTGGAGCGTGACGCTTCGGCCTCGCTCTTGCGCTTGCCGGTGATCGCATTGCGCTTGGATGCAGGAACAACGAAGATGACCTGCTGCAGCATATATTCTGTCGTCACCGGCTTCTGCTTGTTGTTCTGCATCATGCGGTTGACCAGGTCGAAATTCGATAGGCGCGCACTGGAGCCGTAACGCGCGTTGACGACGCGCGGCCAGCTCATCTGCACGGCAATGAAGCTCTTGAAATGATCGACACCGACGCCGGCGCGGTCGAGGATCTGCCCCATCTGCTCGACGGAAAGCTTGTTGCTGGAGGCAAACCGGGCGAAGGAGGCGTTGACGTCGTCCTGCGAGACGGACATGCGCACGCGGGAGACTTCCTGCCGCTTCAACGCCTCGTCGACAAGCTGTTCTTCCGCGGCCTTCGCATCGGGTTTCTGGCGCTGCAGGCGCATGAAGGCCTGTCGCTTGGCAACGTCGCCGCTGGTAATGGCGGTACCGTTTACCACCGCCTTGACTTCGCTGGCGGCGAAGACAGGGGTGCTGAAGGCAGCAAGCATGAAGGCTGCGCCTGCAATAAGCGTGGTTACGGTTTTCTTCGCGTCAATCATCTGTTGACCTCCCGATAGCGCCGCACGGTCCAGCGCGCGGCGTTCTTACCATGTACACTGAGACCAGCGGAAATCGCATCTCTTGCTCCGCGACTCCCTATGCCTCACATAACGACTGGTCGCAATGTCCTGCACAGGCTTACGGCGAAAGAATGGCCCGGCCGGAGATTCCCGGCCGTCCGTCTGTCATCAGAGGCTATTTGCAGAGTCACCTGTGCCAAGCCTGATATCGCCGAGCGTGCGGAAGGTCAGGCGAGCAGCGATTGTCCAGTCGCTTGCCGTTTGATCCGTCGTATCACGCCTATCCACATAGGCGATCGTGAAGATCGTGCACTCGTCCTCATAGGAAATGCCGAGCGTACGTCTGGTGACGACATCATTGTTCAGATCCCAGGCAATGCCGCCGAAGATCGACCAGTAATCCTTGAACTTGACCCTGGCGCTTGTCTGAATCTCGTCATTGTCTTCGGCAAAGCCATATTCCGGCTGGGCGGTAACGTGCGTATAGGTGACCTGGCCCGAGAAGGTATCGTTCTGATAGGCCGTGGTCAGATCGCCGCGATTGAACGAGAAATCCTTCTCGTCCAACCGGTAAGATGCCGCAACGGAAAGACCGAAAGGCATTTCGATGCCGCCGAGGCCGACATAGTCGGAACGGTCGGTCTCAAGGCCCGACTCGGCTCCGACATTCACGAGGTCGTCGGTCGCAAACGAGTTCTGACCCGCGAGCTGATAGGACTGTCCGAAGATGCCGTGCAGCTTATAGCCGCTGTCGAAGGTGCCGGTGTACTGGAAGCCGAGATTCGCTCGCGTCCCGCCTTCGATACGGTCGTAGCCGGAGAATCGGTCGCGGTCGAAAAGATTGGTCGCATCGAAAACGAAGCTTTGGGCGTCTTCGTTCGGCAGGCGGCCGGCGAGCGGTTCATCCGGTCGTGCATAGATCTGGGCGATCGGCTCCAGAACATGCGTGCTGTTGCTGGTTGTGAACAGGATCGGATAGCGCATTTCCAGCCCAGCCGTGACCATTCCGCGCGTTGCCGCATTATCGTCGAGATAATTGCCGGCATACGGAATGCCGTTGGCGTCGACAGGACTGTCCATGTTGAGCGCGAAGGCATCGCCGCGTGCTGCGAGCAACGGTGTGATCAACAGGCCGGTCGGCGTAACGTAGGTGCGCTTCCACTGCACTTCCGTGGTCAAGCGGGTCGTCTGACCCTCCAGGCCGCGGAAGCGGTCGAAACCTGCGACATTATAAAAGTCGTCGTGGGTGCGCGAAATGTTGGTGAGATTGACATCCGCGGAAAGCTCGCCGCCTGCAAGTGGCTGCGGCGCGACATAGTGATAGTCGAGCGTCGGGTAGACGATCGCCTGCTGCTTTTCCGCCGTGTCGTGGCGATCGGCATCCTGTACGTCGAAATAGAAGGCTCTCAGGTCGAAGTAGTTCCGTTTACCGAGACCCGTTAAGTACACGTTATTCGCGTAGGGCGTCCCGGAATAACCCTGGATCCTGTAAGTGCGCGAGAAGTTGTTGTCGCTCTGCGCCATCACATCCCAGCCGAATGTCCAGCGGGGATTGATGCTGAAGTTTGCTCTCGAGGCGACCATGCCGCGCTGTTCGGCTTCGGCATCACTTGTGCCGGTGCTGAAGTTGCCGGGGTTCATCTGGTCGATGCCGGCAATGTGCATGGTCAGCGTGCCGTTTTCAAAGCGCCGGCGATATTCACCCTCGAGCATGAAGCCCTGGGACGTATAGCCGGTGCCCGTAACGGTGAAATCCGAGCTCGGAGAAATGACGTAATAGTATGGAACGGAAAGACCGTAGCCGAGATTTTGCGAAACGCTCATGGACGGGAACAGAAAGCCCGACTTGCGCTTCACGGTATTGTCAGGGACCGTGATCCACGGAACGTAGGCGATCGGCTGACCGAGCAGTTCGAAACGGGCATGTTCCAGCCGGATCGTGTGCTTCTCGCCGTCCTGAATGACGCGCTTTGCCTTGACCTGCCAGAAGGGCGCGCGATCGGGGTTCTCGGCGCAGGGCAAACAGGCGGTATAGACGCCTTTGTTCAAAATCATCTGCGTGCCGCCGACCCTCTGGCCGGTTTCGGCAACAAGCCGCGTATTGTCGCTCGTCTCGATTCGCAGCGCGTTCATGAAGCCGTCTGCGAAATTGTCGGTCACATCGAGGCTGTCGGCATAGATACGGTTACCGTCAGGGGTCGCCAGTTCGATGTTACCGGTCGCCATCATGCGGCCGGTCTTCTGGTTATAGTCGACCTTCTGGGCGACCATCCGGTAACCGCCGTAATTGATCTGCACGCCGCCGATGACAGAGACGATCTCCTGGTCCTTGTCATAGACGAGTTCGTTTGCCGACAGCATCAGTTTTGCGTCCGGCGAGATATTCTGGCCGATCGCAGGCATGCCTGTAGTGTTCTCCTGGGCATACGCCAGAGGAGCGCTCTCGAAATAGGAACACAGAGCCGCACCTAGAAGCAGGGCAACCAACTGTTTACTAAACTGCTTGCGGTCGCCTACCGCMACTAGCCATCCTCCTGATGAAGCAGGATCGTCGCTCCTAAAGCGAGCGCCACGATCACTGGTATCCAAGTCGCCACAAACGGCGGCACGACACCGCTGCTTCCGAATGCTTTCACAAGCACGGTGACGACATAAAGCATGAAGCCTGAAAGGATTCCACCCAGAATCACTGAGCGTGATTGGTTGAACCGGCTAAATTTTAAAGACACTGTTGCAGCAATGAGAGTCATGGCCACCAAGAGCAGCGGCTGCGATAGCAGAGAGTTGAATTGAGTCTCAAGCGCCTTCGTGGATATCCCGAAGGATTTGGCAGCAGCGATACGGTTGGAAAGGTCAAAAAAACCAATTGTTTCCGGCGCTGTCAGCCGCTCCTTGATGAAGTCCTGCTTCAGATTGGTACGAAGCTGCTCCGTAGCCTTACGCACCGGGATTTCCCCAGGCTTGCGTTCCACGACGTTGTTAAGCTGCCAGTAACCATCTTCCAATTTGGCGGACGTGGCGTCCTGCCTCAGAATGACCTGACCGGTGGAATCGAAGTGGACAAGCACCGCGTCCACGAGCAGCGTGCCGTTCTCCAGAACGGTCTTGGCGCCGATGATGACATCGTCCCGGCCGCTGATCTGGCGCAGCCACGGAACCTGCAGCGCCTTGATCATGGCATTATCCTGACCGCGCCAGGCCGTTTCGAATTGCGTTGCCTGCCTCTGACCCCAGGCGGCGAGCGGATTGAGTGCCACCACCGTCAGCACGCCGAGAATCAGCGACCCGACGATAAAGGGCAGCATGAACTGCCAGACCGAGATGCCGGCCGCGCGGGTGACGACGAGTTCATATTTCCGGTTGAGCCCGATCAGCACGGTAATGCCGACGAACAGCGCCACGAAGGGGATCGTCTGCTGCAGGATCAACGGCAGTCGAACGGCAGTGAGGAGCACAGCACCACCCAGCGTGTAGCCGGGAAAGTTGGAGATGCGGCTTGCCGTCTCGCTGAAGTCGAGCAGAAAAGTGATGGCGCTCATGCCGAGCAGGAACCACATGGTGGTCACGACATACCGGCGGAAAAAATAGCGCGACAATGTCCCGAAAATCATCGCGCCGTACCTCCGCCGGTCCGGCCGGTCGCGGCAACTACCCGCTTCTGCGCGCGCTTCCAGATCGTTAAGGTGCGATTTCTGACGACAAGCGGCATGGCGAGCCGCTTATGCATGTTCAGGAAAATAATCGAAACCAGGCTGGTCACGATCGGAATCGCATAGAGGATCGGGATATAGATCGTGCTCTTGTCGATCTGGTTGGCAACGTAAAATGCGGCCCAGCGCAATACGAATGCGAGGCCTAGAGCGCCGATCATTGGATGCATGCGTGCCTCGCGATGCGATCGCGCATCCCCGGCGATGGCAAGCGAGAACAGCGCGAAAACGAAAGGAAGCATCCAGTCGGTCAGGCGGCGATGCAGCTCGGCGGTATAGCTGTCGGGCTTGGCGATGTAGTCAGGGTCTTTCGGATCGGGGTTGAGCAGGAAAGCGAGATCGCGATCGCTGGCGCGAAGCGTCGCCTGTCCATTATTTCCCGTCATGTCCGAAAGGTCGAAGGAATAGGAATCGAACTTGATGACCGAGACGTTGCCATCGGGCGTTTTGCGATGGACTTCGCCGTCATGCATGATCAGCGACGTGCCAATATCATCCACGGCGCCCTCTCGCGCATAGTAGATGAGCTCGTAATTCGGGTCGCGCTCGTCGGCGACGAAGAGGCCTTTGAGCATGCGGCCGGCGAGCCGCTGCGAGATCTGCACATAGAGGCCTTCGTCGATCTTGCGGAAGGTCTTTTCCTCGATCACGGATGAAAGAAGATCGGCATAGGTCGCGGCGATCATCTGCCGCACAACCGTTTTCGCACGCGGCTCGACGACATTGTCGACGAAGAACGAGAAGACGCTGACGAGGATTGCGAGCAGCAGGATCGGCCGCGCCAGGATGCTCCGGCGGGCGCCTGCCGCATCGATCACGGTCAGCTCGGAATCGTTGTTCATCGTCGTCAGCGTCTGGGTAATACCGATAACAAGGGCGAAAGGCAGCACGATGGGAATGATCGATGGCAGGATCAGCGTCGCAAGCGTGGCGAAGGAGCCGATCGACTGGCCGCTATCTGTCACCAGGTTGATTCGCTGCAGAACCTGGGTGGTCCAGATGATCGCGAGCACCGGGAGCAGGGCCACAAGAAACATCTGGCCAACACGCCGCAATATATATGTCTCAAGTAGTTTCATGCCCGCCCTTGAACGCACCTGCAGGCCGATTTGGCCGACAGGAGATTCCCTCTACGCTGTTTGTCTCGGTTTTGCGACAAGTCAGTGTCAAAAATTCATTCAAATTTCAGAATTTTTTTTGGCGCTGTGGCGACTCAGCGAGTGCCATCAACGCTGCGAATATAACGACTGAGGACAGCCACCCCAGCACGACGTCGGAAAGATAATGTGCGCCGAATGAAAGCCGCATCGCCGGGGTCAGGATCGAAACGGCGGCAACGGGCGCCACAAGCGCATAACGTACCGATTTCGGAACGAAGATCAGCAGGCAGAACAACCAGCCCGCGCTAGCAGCCTCGCCGGAAATGAAGGAACAGTTCGAGACGCACTTGCCGGCCAATGAACCGGCCTCGGCAAAGTGCAGCGTACCGCCGAAAAAATCCGTCTGGACTGGCCGTGGCCTTCCCCAATGTTCCTTGAGGATCACATTGACGAGGAGAACGGGACCAATCAGCAGCGTGCCAAGCGCAACCTTCAGATCGCGGGCGCGGGGCGCGTTGAACGTCGCGCCATGCTGCTGGTAGCACTCCGCCAGTTTCCACAGCATCACCGCGGTCACGACGTAGGGAACGTAAAAGAAGAGTGTGCGCAGGAGACCGAGGATAGCTTCGCTCCGGTAGGGGAAGGAGCCGCAGATCTCGGTTGCGGGGGCCGATGCATCACAGGCCGCCTGCACGAAAAAAAGCTGGGAAAAATAAATGTCTATCTCGGGAAAGGCGCGGAAGAGAGCAAGCAGCAGCCACCACACCCAGAAGAGCAGCACGAACACGCCGAATGCCGTTTGCGGTAGGCGAACTGCCAGGCCCCGCCATCGATTTTTCGAAAAAACTGTCAACGCAAACATCTACGAAACTGACGAAAGCCATTTGGCCGGGTGGCCGCGCGGAACATAACAACTGTCGCCGGCCATTGACAGACCCGGCAAACGCGAAATTATCCCTCTGGAACGGATTTCATGAATCCCATCGGAGAAGACATGTCTGCAAAATTCGAAATTTCATTCTCGAAATCGGCAAAGCTGAGTGGCGGCCTCGCGATTCTTCTGAAGACTTCCGAAGCGGAGGCAGCGGCCGGAGCTGAGATCGCCGATCCGGCGGGTGTGATCGCCAAGGCGTCGAAGATTGCGCGTTTCTCGGCAAAATCGATGGCCGCTCTCGACCTGGTGGCGCCGGAAGGCGCGCCCGTCGAACGCATCATCGTCATCGGTCTCGGCAAGGGAGCCGAGCTTACTGCTCATGACTGGCTGAAGGCCGGCGGCAGTGCGGCCTCGCGAATCAAGAACACCGAGAAGGCGACGGTTTTCATCGATGCACCGGGCGTGGAGGTCAGTGCCAAGGCTGCGGCGGATTTCGCTCTCGGCATGCTGCTGCGCGCCTACAGCTTCGATACCTATAAGACGAAGAAGAATGACGACGAGGAGAAGCAGGCGAAGTCGGTCAAGGTGACGATCGTCACCGCCGACGCGGCTGCCGCCAAGAAGGCCTTCGCCGATGCCGCGGCGGTTGCCGACGGCGTCAATCTCGCCCGCGATCTGGTCAACGAGCCGCCGAACGTTCTCGGCCCGGTGGAATTTGCCGCCAAGGCCAAGGATCTGGAAAAGCTGGGTGTCGAGGTGGAAATCCTCACCGAGCGCGAAATGCGCCGTCTGGGCATGGGGGCGCTGCTCGGCGTCGCCCAGGGTTCCGTTCGTCCGCCACGGCTGGCGATCATGCAATGGAAGGGCGGCAAGGGCAAAGACCGGCCGATCGCCTTCATCGGCAAGGGCGTCGTCTTCGATACCGGCGGCATCTCGATCAAGCCGGCCGCCAATATGGAAGACATGAAGGGCGACATGGGCGGTGCAGCAGCCGTCACCGGCCTCATGCACACGCTTGCTGCCCGCAAGGCGGCGGTCAATGCCGTCGGCATCATCGGCCTTGTGGAAAACATGCCCGATGGCAACGCCCAGCGTCCGGGCGACATCGTCACTTCGATGTCCGGCCAGACAATCGAGGTGATCAACACCGATGCCGAAGGCCGTCTCGTGCTTTGCGATGCGCTCTGGTACTGCAACGACCGCTTCAAGCCGCAATTCATGATCAATCTCGCGACGCTGACAGGCGCGATCCTGGTCGCCCTCGGCAATAGCCATGCGGGCCTCTTCTCAAATGACGATCCTTTGTCGGCGCAACTGACCTCGGCCGGTCTCGTGACGAACGAGAAGCTGTGGCGCATGCCGCTCGGCAAGGAATATGACAAGATGATCGACAGCAAGTTCGCCGACATGAAGAATACCGGCGGCCGCCTTGCCGGCTCCATCACCGCAGCGCATTTCCTCAAGCGATTCGTGCAGGATACGCCCTGGGCGCATCTCGATATCGCCGGCACGGCGATGGGCTCGGTGCAGGACGAGATCAACCAGTCCTGGGGCTCCGGCTATGGCGTACGCCTGCTCGACGAGCTGGTCCGCACCAGCTACGAAGCACGATGACGGAAATCCTCTTCTACCATCTGACCGAATCGAAACTGGAAGACGCGCTTCCGCCGTTGCTCGACAAGAGTGTCGAGCGCGGCTGGCGCGTTGCCGTCCAGATGAAGGAGGCTGCGCGGCGTGACACGCTGGATGCGCATCTGTGGACCTATCGGGAGGACAGTTTCCTGCCGCATGGTACGGACGAGGCCGATTTCGCCGAGGATCAGCCCGTTCTCCTGACCGTTTCGCCAGACAATCCGAATGCCGCCACCGTCCGCTTCATCGTCGACGGTGCCGAGCCGCCGGCCGTCGCGGATTACGAGCGGATCGTCTTCATGTTCGACGGCTACGATCCGGAGCAACTTGAAGGCGCACGCGCCCAATGGAAGAAGCTGAAAGGCGAGGGGCATAACCTTACCTATTGGCAGCAGACCCAGGAGGGGCGGTGGGAGAAGAAGGCCTGACTAGAGCATGTCGCGCAAAAGTGTGCCGCGGTTTTGCGATAACGACATGCAAAAACCAAGGCCTGAAGCGTGGCAAGCGGATCTGAAAGATCGCGACACGATTTAGGTCGTCAGGCGAGGCCCGCTTCCGCCAGAACCCTGTCGATGAAATCCTTCTTCGCGCCGGTATAGGCGGCGCGGCTCTCGGCATATTTCTGCGCAAGGCCGACCTTCAGCTCCTCATAGGCAAGCGCGAGAGGCGGATCCTTTTGCAGCCTGTCGCGGAAGAAGACGTTCCGCCTCCAGTTGAAGCCCTGATATTCGACGACATGGGCGAGATGCGTGCGCGTCTCGCTTGTGATGCCGCGGCCGAAGAGATGGTCGTCGGGCACGATGTCGGCACCGGCATAGTCGTAACCGATCGCTTCCATAGGCTTGATGCAGGCAAGTCCGTCATCAAGGCGCCGAACGCCGATCAGGATATCGATGATCGGTTTCGCCTTGATGCCTGGAATGGCGGTGCTGCCGAAGTGCTGGATGTCGATTGCCAGAGGGCCAAGCGCGTCGCGAATCCTGGCCTCCTCCAGCAGATAGGCCTCCCGCCACTTGGCATTGGGGTCGGCAAGCCTCACCGCCAGATGCGGGACGCCCAACCCAAACGATTCATCCTGCTCCTGCTGCATGGAAAACGTCCCTCACGTTTCGTTTTCCTATCTTAGCATTCTGCAGGCGCAATGGCATCTGCCTGCGAAATCCGATCAGTCGTAGAACGCCTCGACGAATTTGCGCTTGCCGAGCATGAAGGCATCGGCGACATGGCGCAGCGGCGCCAGATCGACATCCGACTTGCCGGCCTTGATGAGTTCGGCAAAACGGCGGTAGAGCGAAGGATATTCGGCTTCAGGTGCAGAGAATGTCAGCACGCCATTGACCGAGAGCTTCGAGCCGCCTTCGGAAAGAACCATCTGTCCCGCCGCCGTTTCGGCGATGATGTCCCAGCTCTGCTTGCCCGTCTGGCGCCAGTCGAATTCGGCGTGAACGGGAACGTAGTCGACATTGCGGAAATGCAGATCGGCAGCAATCGGCGAGTCGCGGTTTTCAGGGAATTCCAGCGTGCCGGCGCTGAGGAACATTGCCTTGGGCAGAATATGCGTGACGATCGAGAGCGCATTGATACCTGGATCGAAAACGCCGAGGCCTCCGGCCTGCCAGATCCATTCCTGGTTCGGATGCCAGTGACGCACGTCTTCCTTCCAGATGACGTGCATGCTCTTTATCTCGGTCGAGGCAAGGAACGACTTTGCGGCTTCGACGGCGGCTGCATAACGCGAATGCCAGCTTGCAAACAGCGTCGCACCCTGCTTGGTCGCGAGATCTTCCAGATCTGCGACTTCGCTCAGTGTTGCGCCCGGCGGCTTTTCGAGGAAAACGTGCTTGCCGGCGGCCAGCGCCTTGTAGGCAGCTTCGTAGCGATACTGCGGCGGCATGCAGAGCGAAACGGCATCGATCGAAGGTTCTGCTGCCAGCATGTCGTCGATCGACGTGTAGGCGGTAACGCCGTCTACCGTGCCGTTGCGGCTTGCCGTCGCCACCAGCTTGAAGTCGGCATTGGCGGCGATGGAGGGAAGGTGCTGGTCGCGGACGATCTTGCCGACGCCGACGATGGCGAGGTTGATGGCTGACATGGTGAAGCTCGCGTTCGGTGTTTCGCTAAAAGTATGACTTATTGCGCGCCGTTTTATCAGAAAGCGGTCCGTGGGCAAGTCATCGCTATCAGAGCGAAGCCATTTCCACCCGCGCGGAACTCTTCCTGAATTTCAGCGTCACTACCTTGTAACCCTCCGCCTCGAGTTTCGAAAGCAGTGTCGGCAACATCGTGGAGGTGCGTTTGTGAATGTCGTGCATCAGGATGATGCCGCGGCCGCGCTTATGCAGAAGGTCCATCGTCAGTTTGATGACAGCAACCGGCGTCGTATTGAAATAATTCTTGCAGTCGATTTCCACATCCATGACCACCATGTCGCGCGTGGCAACGGCAGCCCGGAGCTTGTGGTTCTCGGCGAGATAAGGGAAGCGGAAGAAGTTCAGGTTGCCTTCGGCCGACCCGGCTTCCAAAATGGTGGTCGGGAGATGACGCCTCAGCTCGCCATCGCTTCCTCATATTCGGCGGAAAGTTCGAGCCATTGCTCTTCGGCGGCGGCGAGCTTCGCGGCAGCTTCGCCGCGCTGCTTGGCTTTTTCGGCGGCTTTGGCGGGCGCTTTTTCGTACAGCACCGGGTCTGCAAGCTCCACATCAAGTCCCTGAATCAGTTTCTCCAACTTGCCGGTCAAGGATTCGATTTCGTTGATCTTTTTCTTGAGAGGGGCAAGCGAGGCGCGCTTGTCGGCATTCAGCTTGCGCTGATCGGCCCTCGATGCCTGGTCTTCAGACTGTTTCTGCTTTTCGTCGTCTTTTTTTTTGCCGGAGGCGACAATCAGGTCGCGATATTCTTCCATATCGCCTTCGAAGCTCGTCACCGTCCCGTTGTTGACCAGCCAGAGTCGATCGACGGTCGCTTCGATCAGGTGCCGGTCGTGCGAGATCAGGATGACCGCGCCGTCATAATCGTTCAGCGCTTCGATCAGCGCGCGGCGACTGTCGATGTCGAGATGGTTGGTCGGCTCGTCGAGGATCAGGAGGTTCGGCGCATGGAAGGCAGCAAGCCCCATCAGCAGGCGTGCCTTTTCGCCGCCCGAGAGATCCTTGGCCGCCGTCGCCATCTTTTCGGTCGCAAGGCCCATCTGTGCCACGCGGGAGCGCACCTTGGCTTCCGGCTCGGTTGGCATCAGCCGGCGCACATGCTCGACAGGTGTTTCGTTGGGCACGAGGTCGTCGAGTTGGTGTTGGGCAAAGAAGCCGATCTTCAGGCTCGGCGCCAGGCGCAAGTCGCCGCTCTCCGGCGCCAGCCGTCCCGAAATGAATTTCGCGAAAGTCGACTTGCCGTTGCCGTTCGAACCAAGAAGAGCGATGCGGTCGTCATTGTCGATACGCAGGTTAAGCCCCTTGAGGATCGGCTTGCCCGGCTCGTAGCCGACGGCGCCGCCGCTGATCGCGACGATCGGCGAGGCCGGTTGCTTTTCCGGCTCCGGGAAGGTGATCGGCTGGACGTGATCCTCGATGACGGCCGCAACCGTGCCCATGCGCTCCAGCGCCTTGACGCGCGACTGGGCCTGCTTTGCCTTGGAGGCCTTGGCCTTGAAGCGGTCGATGAAGCTCTGCAGATGCTTGCGCGCGGCGTCGTTCTTCGCCTTGGCCTTCATCTGCAGCTCGTCGGCTTCCGCCTTCTGCCGTTCGAACTGGTCGTAATTGCCGCGGTAGAAGGTCAGTTTCTTCTGGTCGAGGTGAACGATGGAATTGACCGCGTTATTGAGCATATCCCGGTCATGGCTGATGATGATGACAGTATGCGGATAGCGGCGGATATACTCCTCCAGCCACATCGTGCCTTCGAGGTCGAGATAGTTGGTCGGCTCGTCGAGCAGCAGCAGGTCCGGCTCGGTGAAGAGCACGGAGGCGAGCGCCACGCGCATGCGCCAGCCACCGGAGAAGGACGAGGCGGGCCGTGCCTGCGCTTCCTGATCGAAGCCGAGGCCCGAAAGAATGCTGGCGGCGCGTGCCTCCGCCGAATGGGCGTCGATATCGACGAGGCGCATCTGGATCTCGGCGATACGATGCGGATCGGTTGCGGTCTCCGCCTCGGCAAGCAGTGCCGCGCGCTCCTTGTCGGCAGAAAGCACGATCGTGATCAGCGAATCCTCTGTTCCCGGCGCTTCCTGCTTCACCTGACCCATGCGCGCATTCTTCGGGATCGATATTGTCCCGCTTTCCGCTCCCAGATCGCCGGTTATGACGCGAAAGAGAGTGGACTTGCCGGCGCCATTGCGCCCCACGAGCCCGGCTTTCGTGCCTGACGGCAGCGAGACGCTGGCATGGTCGAGAAGCAGGCGGCCGGCGATGCGGGCAGAAATATCTGAAATCGTGATCATGGGCGCGGTTTTGGCCGAAAGCCGCCGCCAAGGCAAGATGGGAGCGACGAGCTTTGATGATCGACCCATCCGCTGCGCCAGATGCCGCGTGGTTGTTGCTTCAGAGCGTCAGCGCCCGAAAGCCTGCACCGGCTGGCGCGGATTGGTCCGGGCGGCGAGCAGCGCCACGCGGGCATTGGCCTGGAGCTGGCCTGATGTTGCGGCATCGCCGCTCAGCGCCACGCCGACCGAAATCGTCAGGCCGCCCGCTTCCGACGTGTCGGAGGCCGCGAAGATGAGATTGTCTTCGACCGAACTGCGCAGACGCTCGGCGATCGCCAGGGCATCCTGCATGCCGACATTGGCGAAGAGGCAGGCGAATTCGTCGGCTTCCGTGCGGGCAATGAAATCGTTCTTCTTCACCGTCTTGCGGAAGAGGCTGGCGAGCTTCTTCAGAAGCTTGTTGCCCGTCTGCGTGCCGTAGCGGGCGTTCAGCCCCTTGAAATCGTCGATGTCGATCATGACCAGCGCGCTGCCTGCAGCCCCTTCTTCCTGGCCATAGAGATTATCAAGCGCCCGATTGAGGCCGATGCGGTTCGGCAGGCCGGTGATCTTGTCGGTGACAGCAGCAGCCTGTACCGCCGAAATGCCGCGCTCTAGTGTCGTCAGCCGTTCGATATCCTCTTCCAGCCTGGTGCCGATCGTCTGTTCTGCTGCAAGGACGGCGGAAAGCGAGGAGGCGAGATATTCGACCTCTGCCATGAAATCGGCAAGGCTCTGGTGATCCTGCTGACCCGAGACGGATCTGAGGACGGTTTCGCAGGCACGCGTGAAGGCCCGGTGATGCAGGCGACCCTCGGCCAGCCGTTCCGCCGTTTCCTTGAGTATTCGGCTCGCCTCGTTGCGCGAGCGGTCGCCCGCCAGCCCGTAGTGGCCGACGAGCCTGTAACGCAAGCCGAGTTCGTCCAAGGCCTCCTGCTGCGGATGCGGGCCAAGGGCGGCGATATCCTGCGCCAGCCCGGCATTCAGGCCGATCAGCGCTTCGTAGAACAATTCGTAATTGCGTGGCAGGCCCGCCACATTGAGCCGCATCATGTGCTGAGCGACTTTCTGGATATCGGTCACCGACGCCGGTCGGGCGGTCTCGCGTGCATTCAACGCATTTGCAACGGCAGTCGGCATGACGATCCCCTCATTGCCATCGGCTCCTATACTTCCGCTATGCAGGTAAGCTTTTAAGAGACATTGAATTTTCAAACTTTCTCGGGCGGGAAGCAGCAAAACCGGTTAACGCGGTCTTGCTGTGTTCCGGTCGGGAGTGGCCGAATCCATTTCGGCAGCGGACGCGATGGGCGCCATGAAAATTCCTGATTTGATCGCATCGGCTTTTGGGCGTGGAATGAAACAATTGCGATTGCGAAAGGACGGCCATGACCAGAGCTCTCTATTCCCTGTGCGGCGCCGACGAGCGTCACTTTTTCTCGCCGCATTGCTGGAAGGCGGTGATGGCGTTGGCCCACAAGGGCCTCGATTTCGAGGAAGTTCCAACGACATACGGCCGCATTGCCGATATCGGCGGCGGCTTCTCCAAGACCGTACCTGTCCTTGATGACAATGGCCGTCTGATTTCCGACAGCTTCGATATCGCCCTTTATCTGGAGGAGGCCTATCCGGACCGTCCGTCGCTTTTCGGCGGCGAGGGCGGCAAGGCCCTGTCGCGCATGGTCGAGGGCTATTCGCAGATGGTCGTCCACCCGGCGATCATGCGGATTGCGCTTCTTGATATTCATTCGATCCTCGATGAGGGCGACAAGGTCTATTTCCGCCTCCGTCGCGAAGACCGCCTGGGCAAGCCGCTGGAGGAATTCGCTGCTGGCCGCGAGACGGAGAGGGAGGCTTTTGCCGCCAAGCTGGAGCCGATGCGTCACATGCTGCGGTTCCAGCCCTTTATCGGCGGCGCCAGCCCGCTCTTTGCCGATTACATCGTCTTCGGTGCGCTGCAATGGCTGCGCATCGCCGCCGGCCTTGCCATGCTGGCTTCCGGCGACCCCGTCATGGGCTGGTTCGAACGCTGCCTCGATCTTCATGAGAGCCGGGGCCGGACTGTGACAGCGGCGTGAAATTGCCGGAGACCCCTTGTTTTCGGGCGGTGAGGCGGTTAAAGACCGCCCACTTTTCCCCGATGAGTATGAGGATCCGACATATGGCGATTGAACGCACCTTCTCGATGATCAAGCCGGACGCAACGAAGCGCAACCTTACGGGCGCTATCACCAAGATGCTCGAAGATGCCGGCCTGCGCGTCGTCGCCTCCAAGCGCGTCTGGATGAGCAAGCGCGAAGCCGAAGGCTTCTACGCCGTTCACAAGGAACGCCCTTTCTTCGGCGAACTCGTCGAAGGCATGACCTCCGGCCCGACCATCGTTCAGGTTCTGGAAGGCGAAGGCGCCATCCTGAAGAACCGCGAAATCATGGGCGCAACCAACCCGGCAAACGCTGACGAAGGCACGATCCGCAAGGTCCATGCTCTCTCGATCGGCGAAAACTCGGTTCATGGTTCCGACGCTCCGGAAACGGCTGCCCAGGAAATCAAGTACTGGTTCTCCGACACCGAAATCGTCGGCTGATTCAGCCGCAGAGCATTCCCTCGGAATGCATTGAATTGACTTATGAAAGCCGGGCTCATCCCGGCTTTTTATTTTCAGGCCGGACATTTGTCGGTGTTCGAAAAATCCGTGGTCCCGTCCGGTTTGAAAACCTCCGGGTTCTTCTCGTATCCCGCGCCGAGCACGAGCGGCCTGCTCGGCAGCACCGTCTGGTCGAGATCGGATTTGAACTGCGTCTTCAGCTCCTGCAGCAGCTTGCCATCCTTGTCGACCAACCTGACGGTGACGGCATAGGGCCGGTCCTTAACCACGCAGTGCAGGTTCTCGCTCTGGACCGAGATCTTGTCCTCCATCGGGAAGATCTTCTGGTTCAGCACCAGCGGCGCGCCGCCCTGGGGGTTTTCGAATTCAGCGACGATGGTCGACCCGTCGGGAATGGGCGCCGTCTTCTTCAGCGTCAGCAGATAGGTGGCGCTGGCGACGCGGTAGTTGAAGACGAACAGATGCCCTGTCACTTCCAGCATGCTTTCGGCCTCGCGCTGGCAGGCGGAGAGCAGAAGCCCTGTTGCGGCTAGAGCCGTGATGATCGAGCGCCGCTTCATGGCGTCTCCTCCTTCTTTTTCCTCCGGTAGTGCCTGTTAGCCTTGGCGCGGTTGCCACAGACGGCCATGTCGCACCAGGCCCGACTCTTGTTCTTGCTGCGGTCGATGAACAGCCAGCCGCAATTGCCGCAAATCTTCATCCGCTCCGGATCGGACATGGCGATCAGCCGCAGAACCGAATGGGCCGTTGCCGCATCGAGACCCTTTTCCGCAGCACCCCGCAGCGTGCGCGCCAGCGCTTCCAGCAGTTCGGCAAGAAGCCGGTCGTCATTGCCCCCGAGCACGCGCTGGCGGAAATAACGGTCAGTCGCTTCGCGCAGTTCGATGAAGTTCGCTCTATTCTGCGCTCCAACCGGCACTATGTCGCCGAAAAGTGCCCGTTCGGCGCAGAATTCCTGCGCCGCCTCGGGGAAACGCTCCATTTGCTCTTCGGCCGCGAAGCGGTCGATGCGGCGCGCAGTATCGTGACGCAGGATGACGCTGTTGGCGACATCAAGCGCCAGTGCGCCGCCGGAAAAACGGTGAGAGGTCCAGGAAAAACTCATGGGAAAAATATAACTGGTAAAACACATTTTGCCAGTTATTATTTTAAGCCGATCTGGAGTGACGGAATGGCCTATCTTCTGCAGCAACTGGCGAATGCGGTGCCGCTCGCAGCGCTCTACGCTGCGCTTGCCTTCGGCTATTCGATCGCCTTCGGTGTCACGAAGCGGGCCGACATCACCTATGGGGCGATCATCGCCTTCGCCGGCCAGATGCTGCTCTTGTTCACGGACATGGCCTACAATCGCCTGTGGCTGGTGCTGCCGGCGGCAATATCGATCGGCATCTGCGCCTCGCTGATCTATTCGGTGGGGGCCGGGGTCTGGATCGGCCGCTTCGTCATGCAGCCGCTCGCCAGCAAATCGCCGAACACGGTCATCGTCGCCGCACTCGGCATGATGATCGTGCTGATGGAGACGGCGCGCCTTGCCGCCAATACCCGCGCCATCTGGCTACCGCCGCTCTTGAACGACAACGTCACCTTCTGGAGCAACGGCACCTTCAGAGTGACGCTCACCTATATCCAGCTGCTGAATACGATCTTGATGTGCGCGATCATCGTGATCGGCGCGCTGATCCTCAAGCGCACGGCCTGGGGTCGCCTGTGGCGCGCCGTTATCGACGATCCGCTCGCCGCCGAGCTCTGCGGCACCAGCGCCAGTCGCGTCTTCCTGGTGTCTTATGGGGCAGCGGCAGTCGTCGCTACCTGCTGCGGCATCCTCGCGACCTTCTATTATGGCTCGATGGATTTCGGTGCCGGGTTGATGTTCGGCCTCAAGGTGCTGATGATATCAGCCGTCGGCGGCTATTCCGATCCGCTGCGTTCGGCGGGCGGCGCTGCCGGCCTGGCACTCGTCGAGACGCTCTGGGGCGCCTACGGCTCCTTCATCTGGCGCGATCTTGCCATCTTCTCGCTGCTGGTTTTCCTGCTGGTGTTGAGCCGGCGGGAGCGCGTCGTGCTCTGATTATTTCCAGCGGTCGCGCGCCGTGTCGTCGGCATCCTTCGCCGCGATCCAGTCGCCGGTGCGACCGTCCTTGCTGTGTTCCTTCTTCCAGAAGGGAGCCGATGTTTTCAGGAAATCCATGACGAAGCTCGCACCGTCGAAAGCTGCCTGCCGGTGCGGTGCAGCGGCAACGACCAGCACGATATTCTCGCCGGCGGCGATCTTGCCGAAGCGGTGGATGGCCGTGAGGCCGCTGAGCCCGAAGCGCTTTATAGCGAGTTCGCCGATGCGGGTGATCTCGGCCTCGGCCATGCCGGGATAATGTTCGAGTTCCAACGCCGAGAGGATGCCGCCTTCATCGCGGCAGAGGCCGGAGAAGGTCACGACCGCGCCGATGCCGGGTTTGCCCTTGGAGAGCCGGTTGACTTCCGCCTGAAGGTCGAAATCGTCGCGCTGGACGCGGATTGTGGGGGTAATGGTCACAGCAGGCTCCTCGGCCCGATGGTACGGCTGTTCTCAGCCGCCCGTCATCGGCGGGAAGATACCGATCTCTTTGGCGCCGCCGATCGGCTCGTCATGTTCCACATGTTCCTGGTCGATCGCCACGCGGATCACATCGGGGTATTGAAGGGCCATCTCATATTCTTCGCCCAGGCCCTTCAAATGATTCAGAAGATCGGAAACGCTGACGACGGAGGAGGGGAGTTCGATCTCCTCCTCGCCCTTGCCGATGCGCTCGCGTACCCAGGCGAAATAGACAAGCCGTGTCATTCTTCGTCGTCCACCACGTGTTTCAGTCCGGCGCGGAAATAATCGTAGCCGGTATAGATCGTCAGAAGTGCGGCGATCCAAAGCAGCGCAATCCCCGTCCAGGTCGTGTAGGGGAAAATGGTGTCGCCCGCCGGGCCGGCAAGCAGGAACGCGATGGCTACGAGTTGCAACGTCGTCTTCCACTTGGCGATGCGCGTTACCGGCACGCTGACCTTCAGTCCCGCCAGATATTCGCGCAGCCCCGAAACCAGGATTTCGCGGCAAAGAATGATGATCGCCGCCCAGAGCGACCAGCCGGCGATCGTTCCGTCGGCAGCGACCAAAAGCAGGATGGCGGAAACCAGCAGCTTGTCGGCGATCGGGTCCAGCATGCGGCCGATATTCGACGTCTGGTTCCAGATGCGCGCGAGATAACCGTCGAGGAAATCGGTAAGCGACGCAATGACGAAGATCCACAGCGCCACCCAGCGCGCCGTATCGCTGCTGTTCAGCCGTCCTTCGATGAAAAAGCAGACGACGATCAGCGGTACCGCCAGGATGCGGCCGTAGGTGAGGAGATTGGGGATACTATACGCACGCGATGCCATGATGCGGTTCTCTTTGATAATGCGGCGGTAGATGACGGCTTTGCTCCTCGACCGTCAACATTCTTTCTGTTTTTTCGCTGCCTTTGCGTGGAATTTGCGACCGGCACCGCTTATTTCGCGGCGTCGTCGTGAAAATGATTATAGACTTGCTTTGCGACGGTCTCGGAAATCCCTTCCACCGCCATGAGATCGGAAAGCGCGGCGCGCGACACCGCCTTTGCCGTTCCGAAGTGCTGCAGCAATGCTCTTTTGCGCGAAGGCCCGATGCCGCCGATCTCGTCGAGCGGGTTCTTGACCATCTCTTTCTTGCGACGTGCCCGGTGCGAGCCGATCGCGAACCGGTGCGCCTCGTCGCGCATGCGCTGTATGAAGTAGAGAACCGGATCGCGCGGCGGCAGCGTGAAGCTTCCCTTGCCGGGCGCAAAGAAACGCTCGCGGCCGGCCTCGCGGTCCACACCCTTGGCGACGCCGATGGCGATTACGCTGTCGGTAATGCCGAGTTCTTCCAGGATTGCGCGCACCGCCGTCATCTGCCCCTGACCGCCATCGATGAGGATCACGTCCGGCCAGGCAGGGAAGGGCAGGTCGGCCGCGTCTGCGAGCGAGACCTGTGCGCTGCGATCCGGAATGCCTTCTTCCTTGAGCAGCCGGGAGAAGCGCCGCGTCATCACCTCGCGCATCATGCCGAAGTCGTCGCCGGGGGTGATCTCGGTCGATTTGATGTTGAACTTGCGATACTGGTTCTTCACGAAGCCTTCCGGCCCTGCAACGACCATGCCGCCGACCGCATTCGTGCCCATGATATGCGAGTTGTCGTAGATCTCGACACGCTGCGGCACATAGGGCAGGGCGAATGTGTCCTTGAAGCCTTCGAGCAGGCGCGATTGCGAGGCGGTTTCTGCGAGCTTGCGCCCATGCGCCTCGCGAGCGTTGGCGATGACGTGCTCGACGAGATCGCGCTTTTCACCCCGCTGCGGAACGAGGATCGAAACCTTGTGCCCGGCCTTTTCGCCGAGTGCGGCGGCCAGCAGTTCGAGTTCCTCCACCGTTTCCGACAGCATGATCTGCCGCGGCACCGGCTTGTCGTCGTAGAACTGCGCGAGGAACGCGTTCAGCACCTCGGCGCCGGAAAGCTGCGGGTCGGCCTTCGGGAAATAGGCGCGGTTGCCCCAGTTCTGCCCGGTGCGGAAGAAGAAGACCTGGATGCAGGAAATCCCGCCTTCGTGATGAATGGCGAAAACGTCCGCCTCTTCGACGCCGGCCGGATTGATGCCCTGATGGCTTTGCACGTGCGAAAGCGCGGCGAGCCGGTCGCGGTAGATGGCGGCCCGTTCGAAATCGAGATCTTCGGCGGCAGCGTTCATCGCTTCCGCTATATGCGCCTTCACGTTCTGGCTCTTGCCGGAGAGGAAGTCCTTGGCCTCCTGCACCAGCTCTGCATAGCCTTCATCGCTGACCTCGTGGGTGCAAGGCCCGGAACAGCGTTTGATCTGGTAGAGCAGGCATGGCCGCGTGCGGGTTTCGAAAACGCTGTCGGTACAGGTGCGGATCAGGAAGGCGCGCTGCAGCGAATTGATGGTGCGGCCGACGGCGCCGGCCGAGGCGAAGGGACCGAAATAATCGCCCTTGCGGGCGCGGGCGCCGCGATGTTTGAAGATGGCGGGCGCGCGGTGGTCGCCTGTTATGAGAATATAAGGAAACGACTTGTCGTCGCGCAGCAGCACGTTAAAGCGCGGTCGCAAACGCTTGATCAGGTTGGCTTCCAGCAGCAGCGCCTCGGTCTCCGTCCGCGTCGTGACGAATTCCATATTGGCTGTCTGGCGAACCATCTGGGCGATGCGGTTGGAGTGCACGCGGCCGACAGCATAGTTGCCGACGCGCTTCTTCAGGCTGCGGGCCTTGCCGACATAGAGCACGTCGCCCGCCTCGTTGAACATGCGGTAGACGCCGGGGCTGTTCGGCAGGCGCTTGACGAATTCGGCGATCAGCTCTGCGCCGATGAGGCCGGTTTCGTTGATGCTGCCGGCATTCCAGTCGACCGACGCAGAAATCGGCGCGGCAGAGGCATCGCCTTCCACCTCGACGATGTCATCGTCATTTTCATCGGTCTCGTCGTAAAGAACACCACCGTCAGGCAGCTTCTTGGCATTCATTCCTTGATCTCCAGCACGTCAGGCGTCTGCCACGCAAGATGCTGGCCGCCGTCGAGTGCAATCATCTGACCCGTAATCGAAGGGGTCTCGAACAGAAAACGAATCGTTCGGCCGAATTCATCGAGCTCAGGTCCCCGCTTCAAGATAAGGGCTGCGACCTGCGCTTGGAAGTCTTCCTGCAATTGCCGTTCGCTCGGCATCGAAGGGCCGGGGCCGATCGCATTGACGCGGATGCGCGGCGCTAAGGCCTGGGCCATGGTCTGCGTCGCCGTCCACAGTGCCGATTTCGAAAGGGTATAGGAATAGAAGCTCGGCCGCAGCGCCCAGACGCGCTGGTCGATGATGTTGACAACCAGTCCTTCGGCCGTCTCCGGCAACTGTTCCGCAAATTTGGCAGTCAGTATCGAAGGCGCCCGCACATGGACGGCGAAATGCTGATCCCACACCTGCGCATCGAACTTGCGCACAGAGTCCTCAAGAAAAATCGACGCGTTGTTGACGAGCAGGTCGATCGGCCCCAGCGCTTCGCAGGCCTTCCCGACAAGCCCGCCGACCTCATCGAATTTGGCAAGATCGGCCTTGATCGCAACTGCTCGGTGGCCCTTTTGCCGCAATTCCGCCACAAAATCTTCAGCCTCGGCCAGCGCGCCGTTGGCGTGGATTGCAACCGAAAATCCATCAGCAACAAGGTCTTCGGCGATTGTCCGGCCTATTCTTTTGGCGGCACCAGTCACGAGCGCCGCGCGAAGTCTTTTCTGGGTCAAGATCCTGCCTTTTGGTCCTTCGAGTCTGGTGCTGACTATATAAGGGCAGGTCCCGATTATATAAATAGGCCGAAAGCATTGCCTGTGAGGCTCGGATATTCTATGTATTATTTGCGATCGCAATTTATTAAAATAGGTATTGTAAGTTTAACTGAATATTATCCTTAATAAATGGTATGTTGCAGTCAAGCAACATCGAATTTTCGCCGCCGCAGAGCCACAATGATATCACAATTTGGCTCTTTCAAATCCGCATTTGCATTCCAATTTCACTCTCGAACCGGAAGGGACATTTAGTAATCCCCCGTGAATGCTTCGCCGAAGTTTAAGTTGACGAGCGCGCGGGACTGAAAGGAGACAAGTATGCGTATACTCTTTGCTGGCCTCATGGCTTCCGCTCTCGCCGTTGGCGGTTTCTCGGTAGCCCAGGCAGCCGATGCCGTGGATCAGATCCCGCAGGCACCGGTCGCTGAGGACACCCCAGCTCCGGTCAACAACTGGCAGGGCTTCTACCTCGGTGGCGCCGCGACCTATAACGCGGGCAGCTTCGGTTCCGACCGCAACACCTATGATTGGGGCGGTCAGCTCTTCACCGGTTACAATTTCCAGCAGGGTCAGATCGTTTACGGCGCTGAAGCCGATCTCGGTTATGGCGATGCAGACGTCACCCAGGGCGGCATCAAGAACAAGACCGGCTGGAACGGCTCCGTCCGTGGCCGCGTCGGTTATGACCTGAACCCGTTCCTGCTCTATGGTACCGCAGGTCTGGCGCTCGCCGATACCAAGGTTTCCGACGGCACGTCTTCCGACAGCAAGACAGCCTATGGCTATACGGTCGGCGCCGGTGTGGAAGCCTTCGTGACCAACAACATCACGACGCGCCTCGAATACCGCTACACCGACTATCAGGACAAGGACTACAACCTCAACTCCGGTAGCGTTTCGCGCGGTTTCGACGAAAACAGCGTCAAGGTCGGTATCGGCGTCAAGTTCTGATATGGACATACCGAACACGAAAAAAGCCGGGCACAAAGCCCGGCTTTTTTTCTGGGTCGATCGCAGGCCTCTCAGGTCCTGCAGATTTCTCAGCTGTGCGGCTTCAGCTGTTCGTAGCCGTCGAACTTCTTTTCGAATTCTCTCAGCCAGCCGATCAGCTCGGCATGGTCTTCTTCCCACTGGCCCTTGAAGCGCAGGTCGAGGTAGCCGATCGTGGCGGCGAGTGCGAAATGCCCGCCATGCAGCCTCTTGCCCAGCTTCGGCGTATTGGCCGCCAGGTAGTTCAGCGCAGTAGCGACCTTCTTCCATTGACGGTCGATCCAGGGCTGATGCACCTTTTCTTCATCGCGGAAGCGACGTTCGTAGACGATCGCCAGCAGGCAGTCGCAGACGCCGTCGCATAGCGCTTCCAGCACTTCGGCATCGGTGCGCTTGCCCTTCTTGGAAGGATAGAGCGCGCCCTTCGTCAGCCGGTCGAAATAATGCATGATGGCGATGCTGTCGAAGATGGAAACACCGTCATCCGTCAGCAGTGTCGGGATCTTGCCGAGCGGATTGTTGTCCACGAGAATCGCCGGTCCCGCATTCGTATCAACCCGGATCTCCGTAATCCCAAGGTCGAGATGGCGCGCTGCCATGCACACCTTGCTGGAGAAAGGGGAGGTCGGGGAGCAGAGAAGCTTCATGAGGCACCTTTTGGAAATACAGATGGCGCCGGACTATCCCGAGCGCCGGGGAACGGTCAGTCGGCCTTGGTGGGCTTCGTTTCGCCGCGCAGCCAGAAGGCACGCTGCGAGGCGAAACGGTCCTGCGCCAGATGGTCTTTCAGGGCCGGCAGCAACTGGTGCAGCTCGTCCTTCAGCGTGAAGGGCGGATTGACGATGATGAGGCCCGAGCCGGTCAAGCCCGTCGTCTCGCGATCACTGCGCACGGCAAGTTCGGCGCAGAGGATCTTCGGAATGTCCGTCGCCTGTAGAGCGTCGTGGAATTCCTTGATCGGCGCGCCTTTCTTCAGCGGATACCAGAGGCAATAGGTGCCGCCAGGAAAACGCCGGTAGGCCCTGGCGAAGCCATCCACCAGTCGTTCATATTCGCCATCCTCCTCGAAAGGGGGATCGACGAGCACGATGCCGCGCTTTTCCTTGGGCGGCAGATGCGCGCCGAGCGCCAGCCAGCCGTCGAGTTCGGTGATGCGCGCATGATGATCGCCTTCGAAGACGCGATGCAGCCGGACAAAATCCTCCGGGTGCAGCTCCATCGCCGAAAGCCGGTCCTGGGGGCGAAAGAGCATACGGGCAAGCTTCGGCGAGCCGGGGTAGAAGCGCAGGCCACCCTGCGGGTTCAGTTCGCGGACTGCAGAGAGATACGGCTCCAGAAGCTCCGAGACCTGCGGACCGAGATCGATTTCCAGGAGCTTGCCGATGCCATCATGCCATTCGCCGGTCTTCTGCGCTTCCTCGGAGGAGAGATCGTAGAGGCCGATGCCGGCATGCGTGTCGAGCACCCGGAAGCCCGCATCCTTTTTTTGCATGTAACGGATCAGCCGTGCCAACACTGCATGCTTCAGGACATCGGCAAAATTGCCTGCATGGTAGATGTGGCGATAGTTCATTTTCGCTGATGCCTGTTATGAATTCGGATCATTGGGAGTTTTTGTGCCTTTTGGGCGGTCGAGCCTTGGCATATAGAAATCGCATGAACATTGCGACCCCCATCCACGCCAAATCCCGGATCGGTCACACGGCCTGTCCGCACGACTGTCCCTCCACCTGCGCACTGGAGATAGATCTTACGGAAGACGGCCGCATCGGCCGTATCAGGGGCGCCAACGATCATTCTTATACGTCAGGTGTCATCTGCGCCAAGGTCGCCCGTTACGCCGAGCGGCTCTACCATCCGGATCGTCTCATGCATCCGCTGCGGCGCACCGGCGCCAAGGGGGCAGGGCGATGGCAGCAGATCTCCTGGGACGACGCGCTGGACGAGATTGCCGAAGCCTTCGTGAAGTCCGAGGCGAAGGATGGCAGCGAAGCCATCTGGCCCTACTTCTACGCCGGCACCATGGGCTGGGTGCAGCGCGACTCGATCGAGCGCCTGCGCCACGCCAAGCGCTATTCCGGCTTCTTCTCCTCGATCTGCACCAACCCCGCCTGGACCGGCTTCACCATGGCGACCGGCATGTTGCGTGGGCCCGACCCTCGCGAGATGGCGCGCACCGACTGCGTGGTCATCTGGGGCACCAATGCGGTCGCCACGCAGGTCAATGTGATGACCCACGCAATCAAATCGCGCAAGGAACGCGGCGCGAAGATCGTCGTCATCGACATCTACGACAATCCGACGATGAAACAGGCCGACATGGCCCTGATCGTCAAGCCCGGTACCGATGCAGCACTTGCCTGTGCCGTCATGCACATTGCCTTCCGCGACGGTTATGCCGACCGCGATTACATGGCCAGATATGCCGACGATCCCGCCGGCCTCGAAACGCATCTGACGTCAAAGACGCCGGAATGGGCGGCCGCGATCACAGGCCTGTCTGTCGAGGAGATCGAAGCCTTCGGCAAGCTCGTCGGCACGACGAAGAAGACCTTCTTCCGTCTCGGCTACGGATTCACCCGCCAGCGCAATGGCGCGGTCGCCATGCATGCGGCTGCCTCCGTCGCCACAGTACTCGGCTCCTGGCAATATGAGGGCGGCGGCGCCTTCCATTCCAACAGCGATATCTTCCGCATGAACAATGCGGAGCTGACCGGCAAGTCGATGAAGGATGCCGATATCCGGATGATCGACCAGTCGCAGATCGGCCGGGCGTTGACGGGCGATGCCGTCGCACTTCGCCACCGCGGCCCGGTCACCGCCCTGCTGATCCAGAACACCAATCCCGTGAATATCGCCCCGGAACAGCGGCTGGTGAAGCGCGGCTTTGCGCGCGACGATCTTTTCGTTGCCGTCCACGAGCAGTTCATGACCGAGACGGCCGAAATGGCCGATATCGTCATTCCCGCCACCATGTTCGTCGAGCATGACGACATCTACCGCGCCGGCGGCCAGAACCACATCCTGCTCGGCCCCAAACTCGTCGAACCGCCACGGACCGTGCGCACCAACCTCTTCGTCATCGAAGAACTGGCAAAACGTCTCAGTGTCGCCGATCGCCCCGGTTTCGGCTTCACGGCGCGTGAGATGGTCGACCGCGTTCTGGCCGCGAGCAACCTGCCGGACTACGACCATTTCCTCGAACATAAATGGTTCGACCGCCAGCCGGCCTTCGAGGAAGCACACTATCTTGATGGTTTCGCTCATCCCGACGGCAAGTTTCATTTCCGGCCGGACTGGGTGAACGGTCCCGCCCCGAACAAGCCGCCGGCTTCCGTCGGTACGCTCGGCCCCTATGCAGAGCTGCCGCCGTTCCCGGATCAGGTCGACGTCATCGAGCTTGCCGATCCCGAGCATCCTTTCCGCCTGGCGACTTCGCCGGCGCGCAACTTCCTGAATTCGAGCTTTTCGGAAACCAAGACGTCGCGCCAGAAGGAAGGTCGCCCGGAAGTGATGATCAATCCCGCCGATGCCGAAGCCAATGGCGTCGACAATGGCGATCTCGTCCATATCGGCAATGTGCGCGGCGACCTGCGCATTCATGCCCGCGTGACGACAGAGGTTAAACCTGGCGTGCTGATTGCCGAGGGCCTCTGGCCCAACAAGGCGCATGTCGATGGCGAAGGCATCAACGTTCTCACCGGCGCCGATCCCGTGGCGCCCTATGGCGGCGCGGCCGTCCACGACAACAAGGTCTGGCTTCGCAAGGACGTCATATGACGCAATCTAAGGCAAAAGTGGAAATCGTCGGCAAGGAAATCCTGTCCGACGGCTGGACGAAGCTGGTCGGCTACCAGCTCGACTATACCGACCGGAAGGGTGATACCCATCGCCTTCCGCGTGAGGTCTATCACCGCACGCCGGCCGCCTGCATCCTGCTCTACGATCGCAAGCGCGATGTCGTCGTTCTGGTGAAGCAGTTTCGCCTGCCGGCCCACGTGAATGGCGACCCAGCGTGGATGATCGAAGTCCCGGCCGGCCTGCTCGACGGAGACGAACCCGAAGCCGCCATCCGCCGCGAGGCGATGGAAGAGACCGGCTATACGATTCGTGACGTCCGCTTCCTGTTCAAATCTTACACGGCTCCAGGCTCCATCACCGAGGTCGTGCATTTCTTTGCAGCGGCAATCGATACTGCCGACCGCACATCCGACGGCGGCGGTCTGGCGGAGGAGCACGAGGATATCGAGGTGCTGGAAATACCGCTGCCGGAGGCTGTCGCGATGATCGAAAAGGGCGAGATCATCGATCTCAAGACGATCATGCTGCTGCAGTGGATTCTGGCGAACAAGGGCCTGCTTTCCGGCTGATCGCTCGGCGTGCGACGCGATGTCTGCCCATACATTCGCCTTGGCTGAGTTTCTGGGAATTCTTCATGCAATTGTCATGATGCGAGACTAAGCGCTGCCCTTTAACAATCATCGGATGCGGTCAGGAGAAAGCCCATGTGGCTCGGTAATTTCACCCTCGTTTTGCCCAACGAGGTTGTGAGCGAAGGTTCTGTGCGGATCGAAGACGGTGTGATCGTCGAGATCCGGCCAGAGCCGGTCGCCGATGCCGTGATCGACGGCGGCGGACGCCTGCTGATGCCGGGTTTCGTCGATCTGCACGGCGACATGATCGAGCGCGAGATCGCGCCACGCCCGAACGCTCATATGCCGATCGATTTCGGCATCCACGAACTGGACAAGAAGCTCGCGGCTGCCGGCGTGACCACGGCCTTCGCCGCCGTCTCCTTTGCGACGGAAAGCGTCTACGGCCACGTCCGCTCGCTGGAGACGACGTCGGCCGTCATCGAAGGCATCAACACGCTACGCGACAATCTGCTGATCGATCACCGCGTCCATGCCCGCTACGAGATTACCAATATCGGTGCGGCGCCGACTCTGGAGCGCCTGCTGGAAGCCGGCCATATCGACATGGTCTCGCTGACCGACCACACGCCGGGGCAGGGCCAGTACAATGACATCAAGAGCTATATCCAGAGCATTTCCGAGCGCCGCGCCATATCCGAGGAAATGGCCGCCGAAGTTGTCGCCAAGCGCATCGCCATGCGTGACAATCCCGAGATCGACGCCAAGCTGAAGGACATCGTCGCGCTTGCGAAGAAGCATGGCCTCTCGCTCGCCTCGCATGACGATGACAGCGTCGAGAAGGTCATCGAAATGTTCGATCTCGGCGTCACCATCAGCGAATTCCCGGTGACGCTGCCGGCGGCCGAGGAAGCCCGCCGCCGTGGTCTCTGGACGCTGATGGGTGCCCCGAACGCACTGCGCGGCAAGTCCATGTCCGGCAATCTGAGCGCGCTCGATGCCGCAAAGGCCGGTCTGTTGACCGTGATTGCCGCCGACTATCATCCAGCGGCTTTCGTGCCCGGCATCTTCAAGCTGGCAGAAACCGTCGAGGGCGGTCTTCCGGCCGCGGTCGCGATGGCGACATCAAACGCGGCGCGTTCCGCCGGCCTGATGGATCGCGGCGAGATCGCCATCGGCCAGCGCGCCGATATGGTGGTGATCGAGCCGGGCGACGTGCATCGCATCCGCGCCACGTTCCGCGGCGGCCAGTTCGTCTACAGCGACGGCACCCTGCATCCGCTTCAGGCCCTTGCGGCCTGAAGTTGAAGCGTCAGTCGGCGATCAGCGAAATGAGCTGGGATTTAGGGGCGGCGGCGGAAGCTGTCGCCCCGATTGCTTTGCCGCCTTCCATCTTCACCTTGCCTTCGGCAAAGAGCTTGAGCGCCTGCGGATAAAGCTGGTGCTCGATGGTCAGCACGCGTCCGGCCAGCGCATCGGCGGTATCGCCTGTCAGTACCGGTACGGCCGCCTGGCCGATGACAGGGCCTTCATCCATGCCTTCGGTGACGAAATGCACGGTGCAGCCGGCGATCCGCATGCCGGCGTCGATCGCCCGCTGATGCGTATGCAGTCCCGGAAAAAGCGGCAGCAGGGAAGGGTGGATATTGATGATCCGGCCTTCGTGACGTTGGATGAAGGCGCCTGTAAGCAGCCGCATATAACCGGCAAGGCAGATGATGTCGGGCGAAAGCGCGTCGAGCGCGGCAAGGATCGCCGCCTCGTGTTCGTCCTTGCTCGCATAGTCCTTGCGCACGAAGGCGAAGGTGGGAATACCCTCGGCGGCCGCCTTGGCAAGCCCGCCCGCATCTGCCTTGTCGGAGATCACGCCAACGATCTCGGCCGGATAATCGGCCGATTTTGCCGCCTGCACCAGCGCCATCATGTTGGAGCCGCTGCCGGAAATGAAGACGACAGTGCGTTTGCGCGGCGAACTCATAGGGCGAGCGTGCCCTTGTAGATCGTGCCGGCTGCGCCCTCGGCCCGGGCGACCATGCGGCCGAGCGTGACGACCGTCTCGCCTTCGGCTTCAAGCGCCTTGGAAACGGCGGCAATATTCTCTTCGGCAACGACGACGATCATACCGATGCCACAGTTGAAGGTTCGCAGCATTTCCGTGGCCTCGACGCCACCGGTCTTGGCAAGCCATGAGAAGACGGCGGGCGCCTTGACGGCTGAGAGATCGATTTCGGCTGCAAGATGCTTCGGCAGCACGCGCGGAATATTCTCCGGGAAGCCGCCGCCGGTGATATGCGCCAGCGCCTTCAGCGCGCCCGTCTCACGGATCGCCTTCAGAAGCGGCTTCACATAGATGCGGGTCGGCGTCAGCAGTGCTTCGCCGAGCTTCTTGCCTTCGGCAAACGGTGCCGGTGCATCCCAGCCGAGGCCGGAAAGCGAGACGATCTTGCGCACCAGCGAGAAGCCGTTGGAGTGGACGCCGGATGAGGAAAGGCCAAGAATAACGTCGCCCTCGGCGATATCGCCCGACGGCAACAGCTTACCGCGTTCGGCCGCACCCACTGCAAAGCCGGCGAGATCATAATCGCCTGAGGAATACATGCCCGGCATTTCGGCCGTCTCGCCGCCGATCAGCGCGCAGCCCGCCTCGCGGCAGCCGGCAGCAATGCCACCGACGATCGCGGCACCCTGATCGGGATCGAGCTTGCCGGTCGCAAAATAGTCGAGGAAGAACAGCGGCTCTGCGCCCTGCACGACGAGATCGTTGACGCACATGGCGACGAGATCGATGCCAACAGTGTCATGATAGTCGGCATCGATGGCGATTTTCAGTTTCGTGCCGACGCCGTCATTGGCGGCGACCAGCACGGGATCCGTGAAACCGGCAGCCTTGAGGTCGAAGAGACCGCCGAAGCCGCCGATCTCTCCGTCTGCGCCCGGGCGGCGCGTCGAGCGCACGGCTGGCTTGATCTTTTCCACCATCAGGTTGCCGGCATCGATGTCGACGCCTGCGTCGCTATAGGTCAGGCCGTTTTTTCCAGACTGGCTCATGCTGATCTCCGGAGGTTTTTTAACGCTGCGGACGAGACCGCGTCACATGCCGGTCGCAATTGCATGAGAGGGCGCTTTATGCAAGCGTTGCATGGGAAAAGCCCCCAATTTCCAGTTCTTCCCAGCACGCTTTCCGGATTCGGTGCAACAGGGTTGACCATCTTTGCGCCTCCATCCTATGTGCTGGAGCGGCCAGGGTCGTTCTAAAGCGGCATGGGCAGGGGCGAGCGAGCAGCGGGGAAGCGATGCCACAACAGGTCAGCGGAACGATATTGAAGCGCCAGGTCATCTTCTGGGCGACGGTTCTGCTCTTCTTCGTCGCCTTCCTTTACATCTTCAGCTCGATCCTGCTGCCCTTCATTGCCGGCATGACGATCGCCTATTTTCTCGATCCGGTGGCCGACAGGCTGGAGCGGCTGGGCTTGAGCCGCCTGATGGCGACCATCGTCATCCTGGTAGCCTTCGTCATCGTCTTTGCACTGGCGCTGATGATCCTCATTCCCGTGCTCATCAACCAGTTCAACGATTTCGCCCAGCGCCTGCCGGGCTACATCACCCAGTTGCAGCAATTCATCGCGGACTATCAGGATTCCGTGTTGCCCGGCTGGATCAAAAGCCAGCTTGGCACCATCAAGAATAATTTCTCGACCATCCTGTCGGAAGGCATGGGTTTCCTGACGGGGCTCTTTGGCCAGATATGGAATTCCGGCAAGGCGATCGTCGACGTCATCTCGCTGCTCGTCATCACCCCGGTTGTCGCCTTCTATATATTGCTCGATTGGGACCGCATGGTCTCCAAGGTCGATGAATGGGTTCCGCGCAATTATGTGAAAGACGTCCGCCAGATCGCCAGGGAGATGGATCAGGCGATTGCCGGCTTTATCAGAGGGCAGGGTTCGCTCTGCCTCATCCTCGGCATCTATTACGCTGCTGGCCTCTCGATCGTCGGCCTGAATTTCGGCCTGCTTATCGGCCTTTTCGTCGGCATGATAAGCTTCATCCCTTATGTTGGTTCGATGGTTGGGCTTGTGCTGGCAATCGGTGTGGCGATCGTCCAGTTCTGGCCGGATTATATCTGGATCATCGCTGTTCTTGCCGTCTTCTTCAGCGGCCAGTTCCTCGAAGGTAACATCCTCCAGCCGAAGCTCGTCGGCTCGAGCGTCGGCCTGCATCCCGTCTGGCTGATGTTCGCGCTCTTTGCCTTCGGCGCGCTCTTTGGTTTCGTCGGCCTGCTGATCGCGGTGCCGGCCGCTGCTGCCGTCGGCGTTCTTGTCCGCTTTGCGCTTTCGCGCTACCTTCAAAGCGATCTCTACTATGGCAGGTTGCCGAGCGGCCGGGCCGGGAAGACGAACTCTGTTTCCGATGAATGACGTGAAGAACGCTGATCCGAAGCGCAAGGCCGGAGAACAGCTTCCCTTGGCCTTTTCGCATGACGCTGCAACCGGCCGCGACGACCTCCTGATGTCGGAGCGTCTCGCTGCCGCGATTTCGATCGTCGATGCCTGGCCGAACTGGCCATCGCCGGTCGTCATCCTTGCCGGTCCTGTCGGCTCCGGCAAATCGCATCTCGCCGGCATCTGGAGGGAATTGAGCGGGGCGGAACTCATCCATCCCACGGCTGGTTCCGAAGCAGCAGTTGCGGCCACCAACGGCCCCGTGTTGTTCGAGGATGTCGACCGGACAGGCTTCGATGACGCCTCGCTCTTCCATGTCATCAACAGCGTGCGGGAAAACGGCACCAGCCTTTTGATGACAAGCCGCCTCTGGCCCATGTCCTGGCCGGTCACGCTGCCCGATCTGCGCTCGCGCCTGAAGGCCGCGACGGTCGTGGAGATCGGCGAACCCGACGAAGAATTGCTGTCGCAGGTCATCGTCAAGCTCTTTGCCGACCGGCAGCTTTATATAGATGACAAACTCGTCCTTTATATCGTCAATCGCATGGAGCGGTCGCTCAACGCCGCCCAGACGATTGTCGAAAGGCTCGATCGGCTGGCGCTTTCCAGAGGCACAAGAATTACCCGTACTCTCGCTGCCGAAGTATTGAATGAATTGGGTAATTCCGGCTCCGGCGATTGACTGTCACAGTTCCGTCGTGAAACTGATATATTCGCCAAAAGCGATTGCAAGCGGGGTGAGTGGACCATGGACAGCGCATATCAGGAACATCAGGAACCCACTCCGGACAACAATGCAGACCTGCCGCCGCTGGAGCAGCTTCTCTCCAGCCCCGAGCGCTTCATCAACAGAGAATTCTCTTGGCTGCAGTTCAACCGACGTGTCCTTGAAGAGACGCTGAATACTGAGCATCCGCTCCTTGAGCGCGTGCGCTTCCTGTCGATCTCGGCCGCCAACCTTGACGAATTTTTCATGGTGCGCGTTGCCGGCCTCGAAGGCCAGGTGCGCCAGAGCATCGTCGTCAAGAGCCCGGATGGCCGTACGCCCGCAGAGCAGCTCGACTCGATCCTCAGCGAAATCGACCATCTGCAGATGGAGCAGCAGGCCTCGCTTGCCGTCCTGCAACAATACCTCGCCAAGGAAGACATCCTGATCGTGCGTCCGGGTGCGTTGAGCGATGCCGATCGCCAGTGGCTGGCAAACGAGTTCGAGCAATCGATCTTCCCGGTGCTGACGCCGCTGTCCATCGATCCGGCCCATCCGTTCCCGTTCATTCCGAACCTCGGCTTCTCGATCGGCCTGCAACTCATCAGCCGAAGCGGCCGTGAGCCGATGACGGCGCTGCTGCGCCTGCCGCCGGCGCTCGATCGCTTCGTTCGCCTGCCCGATGACCGCAACACGATCCGCTATATTACGTTGGAAGACGTCGCCAACATCTTCATCCACCGGCTCTATCCAGGTTACGAGGTGCAGGGCTCGGGCACCTTCCGCGTTATCAGAGACAGCGATATCGAAGTCGAAGAAGAGGCCGAAGATCTCGTCCGCTTCTTTGAAACCGCACTGAAGCGCCGCCGCCGCGGCAAGGTCATCCGCATCGAGACGGATTCCGAAATGCCGGCCTCGCTGCGCCAGTTCGTGGTCCAGGCGCTCAGCATCCCGGACAATCGCGTTGCCGTTCTGCCGGGCTTGCTGGCGCTGAACACGCTCTCTGAAATCACCAAGGCGCCGCGCGACGATCTGCGTTTTCCGCCTTATAATGCCCGATTTCCGGAACGCGTCCGTGAACACGCCGGTGATTGCTTCGCCGCCATCCGAGAAAAGGACATGGTGGTCCACCATCCCTACGAATCTTTCGACGTGGTGGTGCAGTTCCTTATCCAGGCTGCGCATGATCCTGACGTCCTGGCGATAAAACAGACGCTTTACCGTACATCGAACGACAGTCCGATCGTGCGTGCTCTTGTCGATGCCGCAGAGGCCGGAAAGTCGGTGACGGCGCTGGTCGAGCTCAAGGCGCGTTTCGACGAAGAGGCCAACATCCGCTGGGCGCGCGACCTTGAACGGGCCGGCGTGCAGGTCGTCTTCGGCTTTATCGAGCTCAAGACCCACGCCAAGATGTCGCTTGTGGTGCGCCGTGAAGAAGGCAAGCTGCGAACCTACTGCCACCTTGGCACCGGCAACTACCATCCGATCACAGCGAAGATCTATACCGACCTGTCCTTCTTCACCTGCAACCCTGTCATCGCCCACGACATGGCGAACATCTTCAACTTCATCACCGGTTACGGTGAGCCGGAAGAGGGGATGCAGCTTGCCGTGTCGCCTTACACGCTGCGTTCGCGCATCATTCGACACATCAATGAAGAGATCGAACATGCCCGCAGCGGTCGCCCGGCGGCGATCTGGATGAAGATGAATTCGCTTGTCGACCCCGATATCATCGACGCGCTCTATACAGCTAGCCGTGCCGGCGTCGAGATCGATCTCGTCGTGCGCGGTATCTGCTGCCTGCGTCCCCTGGTGCCTGGTCTTTCCGACAGGATCCGTGTGAAATCGATCATCGGTCGTTTCCTCGAGCATAGCCGCATCTTCTGCTTCGGCAATGGTTATGGCCTGCCGTCCGATAAGGCTCTGGTCTATATCGGCTCGGCGGACATGATGCCGAGAAACCTCGATCGCCGTGTCGAAACGCTCGTTCCGCTGACGAATCCGACCGTTCACGAGCAGGTTTTGTCACAGATTATGCTCGGCAACGTGATTGACAATCAACAAAGCTACGAGATATTGCCCGACGGTACGTCACGGCGCATGGAAGTGCGTAAGGGCGAAGAACCGTTTAATGCGCAGCAGTATTTCATGACCAATCCCAGCCTGTCCGGCCGTGGTGAAGCTCTGAAATCGAGTGCGCCGAAGCTGATCGCCGGTCTGCTTGAAGGCCGGAACAACAAGTAAACTGGACCTAATGGTTGAATCTGAAGCCCAGGGGCGACTTCCGGGTATCGCCCCGGTCTCCGTTGTCGATATCGGATCGAACTCCATCCGTCTGGTCGTCTACGAAGGCTTGTCTCGTTCGCCGACCATTCTCTTCAATGAAAAGGTTCTCTGCGGTCTCGGCAAGGGCATAGCCCTCACGGGCAAGATGGATGAGGAAAGCGTCGCACGGGCGCTTCAGGCCCTTCATCGTTTCAAGGCTCTCTCCGATCAGGCGCGCGCCGCCACCATGTATGTGTTGGCGACGGCTGCCGCGCGCGAGGCGAGCAACGGGCCTGATTTTATCCATCAGGCCGAAACGATCCTGCAGCGGCACATCCGTATACTATCCGGCGAGGAAGAAGCACGTTTCGCTTCGCTCGGCATTATCAGCGGTTTCTACAAAGCCGATGGCATTGCTGGCGACCTCGGCGGCGGCTCTCTGGAACTGATCGATATCAGGGGCAAGGATGTCAGCGGCGGTATTACCCTGCCGCTTGGCGGCCTGCGCCTGTCCGAATATGCCGGTGGCTCGCTCGCCAAGGCGCGCGCTTTTGCCCGCAAGCAGGTCAAGACTGCCAAGCTTCTCTCCAAGGGGGAAGGGCGAACCTTCTATGCTGTCGGCGGCACCTGGCGAAATATCGCCAAGCTGCACATGGAGATTACCCGTTATCCACTGCACATGATGCAGGGCTACGAGGTCTCCCTCGAGGGCATGACGCAATTCCTGGATCAGGTCGTCATGGCCAAGGATTCCAAGGAACCGGCTCTGCAGGCCGTTTCCAAGCACCGCCGTTCGCTGCTGCCCTTCGGCGCCATCGCCATGAAGGAAGTGCTGAATGCCATGAAGCCTTCGGTGATCTCCTTCTCCGCGCAGGGTGTGCGCGAAGGTTATCTCTATTCGTTGCTGTCCGAATCCGAACGCCGCACCGATCCGCTGCTGGCCGCTGCCGGCGAGCTTGCCATCCTGCGCGCCCGCTCTCCGGAACATGCCCGCGAGCTGGCCGATTGGACCGGCCGTATGATGCCGTTCTTCGGCGTTCAGGAAACCGACGAGGAAAGCCGCTACCGTCAGGCAGCCTGCCTGCTTGCCGATATCAGCTGGCGCGCCCATCCCGACTATCGCGGCGCTCAGGCGCTCAACGTCATTGCCCACTCGTCCTTCGTCGGCATCAGCCACCCCGGCCGTGCCTTCATTGCCCTGACCAATTACTATCGCTTCGAAGGCCTGCACGATGATGGCTCCACGGCGCCGCTCGCTTCGATCGCCGGTCCGCAATTCGTCGACCGCGCCAAACTGCTCGGCGGCATACTGCGCGTCGTCTACCTGTTCTCGGCCTCCATGCCGGGCATCGTGCGCAACCTGACCTTCCGCAAGGCTTTGTCATCTGATCTCGATCTGGAATTCGTGGTGCCGCACGAGTACCACGACTTCGCCGGCGAGCGGCTGGATGGCCGCCTGCAGCAATTGTCGAAGCTGACCAACAAGCGGCTGGCGTTCCGGTTCGAATAGGCCTTCTCTGGCATCGGGAAACAAAAAAGGGCGGCGCTTTCGCACCACCCTCTCAATCTCACACCAAAACCGAATTACTTCGCGTTCAGGAACTCGCCAACTTCGAGGATGCTGAACTCGTTGTTGTCGGCCTTGTTGACAGCGCGGCCGGCCGAGAACGGCAGGTTGTTGTCGTTGCCGATGATGATGTGGGTGGCGTCGACGCGGTCGACGTTTTCGATCGTCACGAACGGCATGTTGTAAACGCCAGCGATATCGCCGGCCTTTTTCTTGTTGTCCGGATCCTGGATGTTCAGGAGGTCGATATAGCCGATCTTGCGGACTGCCTTGCCGACGTTGGCGTCGTTGAACTCGATCTTGTAGACGCGCTTCAGCTCGGCCGGAGCTTCGAAGCAATCCGGCTTCGGCTGCTTGGGATCGGCGCAAGCCTTGTCCTTCGTACCGGCGCCGTTGTCGCGCTCGATGACGAGAGCGGTGGATTCGTCGAGCATATTGAAGTCGCCGATCGAAGCACCCTTGTCTTCAAACGGATAGAGCCAGCTGCGGCCCGTCCACTTCTTGGAGGCGACGTCGAATTCGATGACGCGGATGGCAGTGTGGCCGTCAACCGATTCCACCTGACCATCAACGTAGATGGCGCCTTCGAGCAGGCCGTAGAGCTTGGAGCCGTCCTTCGACATGGCCAGGCCCTCGAAGCCGCCGGAGCGCTTCAGGTTGAAGACCGGGTTCTTGGCGGCCGGATTGCCCGGGAGCTGGATCAGCGGATTGTCGGGGGACAGGACCGGCTTGCCATCGAGCGTGGTGGGGATCACGTCGGTCAGGCGGCCTTCGGTATCGATCTTCAGCAAATAGGGACCGAATTCGTCGCCGAGCCAGAAGCCGTCGGCAACCGGCTGTACGGATTCGATGTCGAAGTCAGCGCCGGTGAGATAACGGGTGTCGGAGGCTTCCGTGACGATCGGGAACGGAGCGATCTTGTTTGGGTCGGACAGGAAGATGTTCTTGACGACGTCAACCTTGTTGGCGTTCCAGTCGAACTTCAGCTGATGCAGGAACAGCATGGAGTCGGAGGAAGTGAACTTCGAGCCGAAGCCGTTGTCGGAGAGCGTCCAGAAGGTGCCATCGGGCATGGTCTTGATGCCGGAAAAGCCCTGGATCGGCTGACCGTCGAGCGGCAGCTTGACGTCGGTGACGCGGGCGCCGTCCTTGCCGTCGACAGTGCCAAGCTTTTCGGTGCGCTTGCGGTCCGGAGTGGTGAACTTGCCGGAGGTCTTCAGGAAGGCCGGTGCATCGGCCGGAGCCGGGGTCAGCGTGTTGGCAGGCAGGATGGCCTGGCCGGCGAGCTTCGCCGGGAAAAGCTGCTGGTCGGCGGAGGCAGAGCCTGTGACGAGCATGAAAAGTGATACGGAAGCAAAAAGAACGTTCTTCATGATGTCCCCATAGAACGGAGTGCAAAAGCGCCATCCGCTTAGCAGGGCATTCATGTCGGCACATTGACGATTGGGTGAAGCTTTGGTGACGGGTGCATAAAGCCCCGGCTCAACCGCGCCTGAGGCTGGCAGGCTGCTTGAGAACGGTCACTGCGCGAGAGGAAAGTGCGACGACATCCAGCCCCTGGCCGCGGCCGCGCACGGCGTGATTGCCGAGGTTTTCGCCGACGATCTCCTCAGGCAGCGTCATGCGCTGGGCAAGCTCGGCGGAGATCAGCACCGGCCGGTTCAGCGTCCGGCAGAGCGACTCCAGCCGCGAGGTAGTGTTCACCGTATCGCCGAAGAAGCTGATCTTGTGATGATCGACGCCGACTTCGGCTGTAATGATGAAGCCGCCGTGAAGTGCCGCCCTCAGTTTGGGCACATGGCCATAGCTCTTCTTCCAGCTGGCCGCATTGGCTTCGATGTCGGCGAGAATATCGAAGAGGCAGCGTACGCAGCGCGCATCCTTGACGCCGCGCGCTAAAGGCCAGGTGATAATCGCGGCATCGCCGACATAGTCGTTGATCAGGCCCTTGTGACGCCGCACCGGCTCGGCGAAGGCGGCAAACAGCGAACTCAGAAGCTGCTGCGCGCGCAGGTCACCATACTTTTCCGCAAAGGCGGTGGACTCGGCGAGATCGATGAACAGGAAGACGCGTTCTTCCTTCACCGGTCTGCGGTAGCGGCTGATCAGCATGCTGACGAAGACTTCGCGCCCCAGCAATTCGCGCACCCTGAGCAGGAAGATCAGCGTGGCGCAGACGGCAAGTGCGTAGAGGAAAACATCGAACGGCATGATCAGCACGTCGATCATTTTCGGCGGCTTCAGCACGCCGAGCACTGCGAGGAGGAAACCGGCCGCCGCAAAGCCGATGCTCATCAGGATTTCGTAGATCACAAGCTCGGAGATGATGAAGAGAAGGGTCGGCAGCCTCTGAATGCGCCGATAGAGGCCGCGTAGAAACACCTTACGCTCGAAGGTGAGGATCGGCATGCCGATGAAAAGCGCGAAGATCGCTCCGATAACGGGTGTCTGCCCCGTAAAGAAGTACAAATCATAGACCACGCCGCTGAGTGCCAGGACGAGTGTAATCAGGATCCAGTTCTGCGCCGAGGATATCTCTCTCATTCCGCCCTTTCGCAGAAGCACTTCATTCGGCTATTGTTTCCGGCGCGGGGCGGTGGTCAAGAGATTTCGGATTCACTCCTGCAGAGCGACGGTCTCGACCTTGCGGCCGGCAAAGCGCAGGGCGATCTCGCCGCGGATGAGCTGCAGCGCCGGCTCGCCGAAAAGATCGCGCCGCCAACCGTTCATGGCCGCGACATCGGCCGTTTCGCCCTCAGCCGCAATCCTGTCCAGGTCGTCGCTGTTGGCGATCACCTTGGGCGCTACGCCGTGCTTTTCGGAAATCAGCTTGAGCAGCACCTTGAGAAGCTCGACGGCCGCCGCAGCGCCTTCCGGTGGCTGCGCCTGGCGCGGCACATGCGGCATTTCGGAGCGTGGCAGGGCAAGCGCGGTATTAACCGCTTCGAGCACCGCCCCTCCGGTAGCCGAACGCTCCCAGCCCTTCGGGATCGTGCGCAGGCGACCGAGCGCCTCGGTATCCTTCGGCTGCTGCTGGGCGATCTCGTAGATCGCATCGTCCTTCAGCACCCGCGAGCGCGGCACGTTGCGCGACCGCGCCTCGCGCTCCCTCCAGGCGGCGACATATTTGAGGATCGCCAGTTCCTGGGGCTTGCGCAGCCGCAGCTTCAGCCGCTGCCAGGCGTCGTCTGGATGGATGTCGTAGGTCTCGCGCGATTCCAGAACGTCCATTTCCTCGCGCAGCCAGGAAGCGCGGCCTTCGCGCTCCAGCTCCGCCTTGAGGTAGAGGTAGGCGTCGCGCAGATGGGTGACGTCGGCCAGCGCATATTCGAGCTGCTTGTCGGACAGCGGCCGGCGGCTCCAGTCGGTAAAGCGCGAGGACTTGTCGATATGGACGTTCTTGGTGCGGCTGATCAGCTGGTCGTAGGAAACGCTGTCGCCGAAACCGCAGACCATGGCGGCGACCTGCGTATCGAAGATCGGGTGAGGGATCAGGTTTCCGCGATTGAAGATGATTTCAATGTCCTGTCGCGCAGCATGAAATACCTTCAGCACATCAGGATTGGCCATCAGCTCGAAGAAGGGCGCAAGATCGATATCCTTCGCCAGCGGATCGACCAGCACCTCCACCGTCGGGCTCGCCATCTGGATCAGGCACAGCTCCGGCCAGAAGGTCGTCTCACGCAGGAATTCCGTATCGATGGTAATGAAATCGGACTTGGCCAGCTCTTTGCAGGCGGCCGCCAGATCGGCGGTGGTTTCGATCATATCAATTCATTCGCAAGGAAGAGGTCGGTTAGTCTTCCTTCCCCTTTCGAACGGAGATGTCAATACGGCGAGCGAGCTTAGCCTTCGTCAAGCTTGCTCATGCGGCGTCAAACTACTCGCACATAACTCGTCATGCCCGTCTTCTGGTGCTCGATGATATGGCAATGCAGCATCCAGTCGCCGGGATTGTCGGCGACGAAGGCAAGCTGCACCTTTTCGTCCGGCTGGATGAGGTAGGTGTCCGAAACGAGCGGCATCACCTCGCGCGTCGAGGATGAAATGACGGTGAAGCTCATGCCGTGCAGATGGATCGGGTGCGTGTGAGGTGTGACGTTTTCCAGGTTGAAGACGTAGCTCTTGCCGAGCTTCAATTCGGCGAGCGGCGCCGTCGGGTCGGGCGTATCGCCCGGCCACGGCACCTTGTTGATGGCCCAGAAACTGTAGCCGAGCGTGCCGCAGATACTTTCGACCGCCGCGTTCTCTGCGGTGGCGGACAGTACGAGCGGGATTGTTTCCGCAGAAGAGAGATCGGCCTTGGGCACCGGATTTTCCGTGAGCGCGCCGAGATCGCCGATATTGCGCTTCAACGATTGCCCGGTGGCACGGAGACGCGCGACCACTTTCGGCGTCGTGCCGCGAATGTCTTCCAGCGTTGCAACCGCGCCTTCGCTGTTCGGCATTCGAACGGCGAGGTCGAGCCGCTGCCCCGGTCCAATCTGCAGGAGATCCAGCGGGAAGCGCTTCGGCACCGGATTGCCGTCGATGGCGATGACTGTCGCATCGGCGCCTTCCATCTTCAGCTGGAGGATGCGGGTCACATCGGTGACGGCGATGCGCAGGCGGATCAGCCCGCCCGCAGGCGCATCATATTTCGGCTCCTGATGCCAGTTTGCCGTGCGCACCGTGCCATATGTGCCGGCCTTTGCCGCATCGCGTGGCCGGAAGGGAGCAATGAACTGCCCGTCACCGCCGAGCCGCCAGTCGCGCAGGTTGAGCACGACTTCCGCATCGAAGACGGGATCGGACGGATCTTCGACGACAAGCACACCCGTCATGCCGTGGCCCATCTGGGTCAGCGTGTTGCAGTGCGGGTGATACCAGAAGGTGCCGGCATCCGGTGGCGTGAAGAGATAGTCGAAGCTGTCATTGGTATAGACGTAGGGCTGCGTCATGAAGGGCACGCCGTCCATCTTGTTGTCGATGCGCAGCCCGTGCCAGTGGATTGTCGTCGGCTCATCGAGGCTGTTGGTCAACCGCGCCGCATAGGGCTTGCCGCGCGGCATGTGCAGCACCGGCGGCAGGCCGTCATCGCCCCATGTCATGATGTCCCGCGTTGGCGCGCCATCAATGATCTGCGCCTCGGTCTTCCGCGCCGTCAGCACACGCAGCTCCGGTGCTGCTTCCGCCAGTCCGAACCGCCCGGCAATCGCCATGCCCGCGCCATAGGCACCGGCGACGGCGGAAGCTTTGAGCAGATTGCGGCGTGTGAGGAGGGGCATCGGCAGGCTCCGTCTTGGATGATATCCCCTTTTAAAGTTGACTATCGTCTTCATCAATATGCCGCGTTCGGCCAAACTGCCGCAGCGGGAGCCCCCAACTCCTTCGGAAACGAGGGAGCAAACGGCCCGTAGGCTGCGCCAAGTCTTGACAAATCAGAGCGTCCATGCGCTTTTCCGCCCGATTTTCTTGTCGGCGCCGCAGGTCTCGGCCATGCCGCCGTCTTAAGCCAAATGCCAGGAATTGAGATCATGCACCGCTACCGCAGCCACACATGCGCCGCTCTTCGCAAGTCGGACGTCGGCTCGAATGTCCGTATTTCCGGCTGGGTCCATCGTGTTCGAGATCATGGCGGCTTGCTGTTCATCGACCTTCGCGACCACTACGGCACGACGCAGATCGTTGCCGACCCGGATTCGCCTGCCTTCAAACAGGCAGAGACCGTTCGCGGCGAATGGGTCATCCGCATCGACGGCCTGGTGAAGGCCCGCACAGAAGATACCGTCAACAAGAACATGCCGACCGGCGAAATCGAGCTATACGCGCAGGAGATCGAAGTCCTCTCCGCCGCCAAGGAACTGCCGCTGCCGGTCTTCGGCGAGCCGGACTATCCGGAAGACGTTCGCCTCAAGTACCGCTTCCTCGATCTTCGCCGCGAAACGCTGCACAAGAACATCGTCAAGCGCACGCAGGTGATTTCCGCCATGCGCCGCGAAATGGGCAATGTCGGCTTCACCGAATATACGACGCCGATCCTGACGGCGTCTTCGCCGGAAGGCGCGCGCGACTTCCTCGTGCCGAGCCGTATCCATCCCGGCACTTTCTACGCGCTGCCGCAGGCCCCGCAGCAGTACAAGCAGCTGCTGATGGTCGCCGGTTTCGACCGCTACTTCCAGATCGCGCCCTGCTTCCGCGACGAAGACCCGCGCGCAGACCGCCTGCCGGGCGAATTCTACCAGCTCGACCTGGAAATGAGCTTCGTAGAGCAGGAGGACGTCTGGGACACGATGGGTCCGCTGATGACCTCGATCTTTGAGGAATTCGCGGAAGGCAAGCCGGTCACCAAGGAATGGCCGCGTATCCCCTATGACGAAGCGATCCGCAAGTATGGCTCCGATAAGCCGGACCTGCGCAACCCGATCGTCATGCAGGCCGTGACCGAGCATTTCGCCGGCTCCGGCTTCAAGGTTTTCGCAGGTATGATCGCCTCCAACCCGAAGGTCGAGATCTGGGCTATTCCGGCCAAGACCGGCGGCTCCAGAGCCTTCTGCGACCGTATGAACGCCTGGGCGCAATCGACGGGCCAGCCAGGCCTCGGCTATATCTTCTGGCGCAAGGAAGGTGACAAGCTCGAGGGCGCAGGTCCGCTTGCCAAGAACATCGGCGAGGAGCGTACCGACGCGATCCGCACGCAGCTCGGCCTCGATGATGGCGACGCCTGCTTCTTCGTTGCCGGCGATCCCGCCAAATTCTACAAGTTTGCCGGTGAAGCACGCACCAAGGCTGGCGAGGAGCTTAACCTTGTCGACCGCGACCGCTTCGAACTGTGCTGGATTGTCGACTTCCCGTTCTTCGAATGGAGCGAGGAAGAGAAGAAGGTCGATTTCGCCCACAACCCGTTCTCGATGCCGCAGGGCGGCCTCGATGCGCTCACGAACCAGGATCCGTTGACGATCAAGGCGTTCCAGTACGATGCCGTCTGCAACGGTTTCGAAATCGCCTCGGGCTCGATCCGTAACCAGTCGCCGGAAACCATGGTTGCCGCCTTCGAAAAGGTCGGTCTCAGCCAGCAGGACGTCGAGGACCGTTTCGGTGGCCTCTACCGCGCCTTCCAGTATGGAGCGCCTCCGCATGGCGGTGCAGCCTTCGGTATCGACCGTATCGTCATGCTGCTCGTCGGCGCGAAGAACCTGCGCGAGATTTCGCTCTTCCCGATGAACCAGCAGGCTCAGGACCTCTTGATGGGCGCGCCGACCCCGGCAACGCCCGCTCAGCTGCGCGAACTGGCGATCCGCCCGATCCCGCCGCAGAAGAAAGACTGAAGCGGTCGCTCAACAAAAAAAGCCCGGCGATATTTCGCCGGGCTTTTTTGTTGGCTGGAACCGAATTTAGTCGTTCGCCGAAACTTTCACGCCGAGCATCTGCGGCACCGTGTTCGGTGCGCCCATGGCCGCGCCGACGATCATCGGGAAGGCGACTGGCTTGTCGGGTGTGGCCTTCACGGTCAGGCTCTTCGGATTGTCGAGGAAGCTGCTGACGGCAGCTGCGATCGCATTCTGCAGTTCCGGAATGTTGAGCTGCGCGAGCATGATCGGCGCCATGGCCTTCAGCGAATCCGCCATCTGCTGTCCGGAGACGTTCTGCTTCGAGCCGGCATAATCCAGCGCGCGCTTGGTAATCGATGCATCCTCGAAACGGATCTGGGCGGAATCGAAGGTTAGCTGCTGGGCAAGACCGAGCATTGCGAGGCCGAGCGCCTGCTGTGCTTCTTCCTTGTTCGGGTTGGCCTCGGACTGTGTAATTGCGTCTTGCATCGACTTCACGAACGCCATCGTATAACCGGAGATTTTGAAGCCAAAATTCAGCTTGCCGATATTGGTGAAGTCGAACGAAAGTTCGGAGAGATCGATCGTGCCGGGCTCGAGATCCCAGCCGCCCTTGATGGAGACGTCACCCTGGACATGCTGCAGGGCGAGCTTCTCGATAGCTTCCTTGCTCGCCGGATCATCGCCGGCCTGGCTGAGATCGGCCTTCAGGCTCTTGAACGCGCCGTCGAAATCGAAGCCGGATTCATCTTCTCGCAGAACAGCGTTCATGTCGCTTTCGAGCACGGAGAACACTTCTGTGCCATCCTTGACCACCTTGATCGCGCCGGTATGGCCGCTCTCGGCAAACAGCATCGAATCGATGGTATCGCCGGGCTGGGCGGGAACGGAAATGCCGCCAAGCGTCAGTTCCACGGCGCTCACCGTTACGCCGTCCTTGGACGAGTTGATGTCGGGGAATGCTGCCTCTTCGATATAGTAGCTGCCGTCATCCTGCTCTTCCACGCCTGACAGCGTGACCTCGCCGATGGAGACCGCTTCGCCGCCGGCCGGCTTGACGCTGAAGTTCTTGAGCGTGACGGTCGTGCCGTCGATATCGACGCCGTCTGCGGCGATGACCATCCCGCCCTGTTGGCTATAGGCAGCATTGATCTTCTTCAGGAGGTCGTCGCCGTCGAGCGCGAAAGCGGAGCTCGCGAATGAAAGGATGGCTGCGCTCGACAGCATCAGCCGCGTTGTGCGGTAAAAAGTCATGAGAAGGCCCCCTGATGGCGTGCGCCGTTGAATATTGCAATGAAGCTACTGCGTAACGGTCGGCTTATATTTGCAGACCCCTAAATTTCTGTTGAAAGGATCAGCAAACAAAGTCCAAATTCAGGCGATACTTTTGTTGCTTTTCATGTCAGCAGGACGACGTCATCCACAGCCGGAATGCCCGGATTCCTTGCCCCTCAAGGGTTTCTGAGCTAGTCAGGACCTATGGGACAAGAGATTTTACCGCCTTCTGGCGGAGACGGCGACAATATTCAACCAGTCGACCTGAAGGCGGCGCTCGAAGAGCGCTACCTTCGCTATGCGTTGTCGACTATCATGCATCGTGCGCTGCCGGACGTGCGTGACGGCCTGAAGCCGGTTCATCGCCGCATCGTCTATGCGATGCACGACATGGGTCTGCGGCCGAATGCGGCCTTCAGGAAATGCGCAAAGATCGTCGGCGAAGTGATGGGTAATTACCACCCGCACGGCGACCAGTCGATTTATGATGCGCTGGCACGCCTGGCGCAGGATTTTTCGCAGCGCTACACGCTGGTGAACGGGCAGGGCAACTTCGGCAATATCGACGGCGATAGTCCCGCCGCCATGCGATACACCGAATCGAAGATGACCGCGGTCTCCGAGTTGCTGCTCGAAGGTATCGACCAGGATGCCGTCGATTTCCGTGATACCTACGACGAATCCAATTCCGAGCCGATCGTTCTTCCCGGCGCCTTCCCGAACCTTCTGGCGAACGGTTCCTCGGGCATCGCAGTCGGCATGGCGACATCCATTCCCTCGCACAATGTGCATGAGATCTGCGATGCCGCACTGCACCTGATCAAGCATCCCGATGCCACGATCGAGAAGCTCGTCGAATTCATCCCCGGCCCGGATTTCCCGACGGGCGGCATCATCATCGATAATAAAGAAAGCATCATCGAGAGCTACCGCACCGGCCGCGGCGGTTTTCGCGTGCGTGCGAAATGGGAGACGGAAGATCTCGGCCGCGGTGGCTACCAGATCATCGTCACCGAAATTCCTTTCCAGGTGCAGAAGTCACGCCTGATCGAAAAGATCGCCGAGCTGTTGATCGCCCGCAAGCTGCCGCTGCTGGAAGATATCAGGGACGAATCGGCCGAGGATATCCGCGTCGTGCTGGTGCCGAAGAGCCGCACCGTCGATCCGACCATTCTCATGGAATCCATGTTCAAGCTGACGGAGCTTGAAAGCCGTTTCCCGCTGAACATGAACGTCCTGTCGATGGGCGTGATCCCGCGCGTCATGGCGCTGAACGAAGTGCTCAAGGAATGGCTGGCACACCGTCGCGACGTTCTGCAGCGCCGCTCGCGTTTCCGTCTTGCCGCCATCGACAGGCGCCTCGAAATCCTCGGTGGCTTGCTGGTTGCCTACCTCAACATCGATGAGGTGATCCGCATCATCCGCGAGGAGGATGAGCCCAAGCCGGTGATGATGGCCCGCTGGGACCTGACGGACAACCAGGTCGAGGCGATCCTCAACATGCGGCTGCGTGCCCTGCGCAAGCTCGAAGAATTCGAGATCCGCAAGGAACACGACGAACTCACCAGGGAAAAGACCGATATCGAAGCGCTGCTCGCCTCCGACGAGAAGCAGTGGCAGACGGTCGCCTGGGAAATCGGTGAGGTGAAGAAGAAATTCGCCAAGGCCACAGAGGTCGGCCGTCGCCGCACGCAGTTTGCCGAAGCCCCTGATGCTGACGAGGAAGCCATTCAGCACGCGATGATCGAGAAGGAACCGATCACCGTCGTCGTCTCGGACAAGGGCTGGATCCGCGCTCTGAAAGGCCACATCTCCGATACTTCGACCCTGACCTTCAAGGAAAGTGACGGCCTGAAGGTGGCCTTCCCGGCACAGACGACGGACAAGATCCTGATCGTCACGACCGGTGGCAAGGTCTTCACGCTCGGCGGCGACAAGCTGCCCGGCGGCCGCGGCCACGGCGAACCTTTGCGTATCATGATCGACATGGAAAACGATCAGGATGTTCTGACCGCCTTCGTCCACGATCAGACGCGCAAGATGCTGATCGTCTCCACGGAAGGAAATGGTTTCGTGGTTCCGGAAACGGAAATGGTCGCCAATACCCGCAAGGGCAAGCAGATCATGAACGTCTCGATGCCGCACGAGACCAAGCTTCTCGTTCCGGTGAGCGGCGATCATGTCGCGGTCGTCGGCGAAAACCGCAAGATGCTGGTCTTCCCGCTGAGCCAAGTGCCGGAAATGACGCGTGGCAAGGGCGTGCGCCTGCAGCGCTACAAGGACGGCGGCATTTCTGACGTTCGCTGCTTTGCCATCGCCGATGGCCTGAACTGGGAAGATAGCGCAGGCCGCACTTTCACGAAGAACAAGGACGAGCTTGCCGAATGGCTGGCCGACCGCGCCACCGCCGGCCGCACCGTGCCGAAGGGCTTCCCACGCAGCGGTAAATTCGCCGGCTGATCCCGGAATTTTGATGCTCCGCCCTTGGCAGGCGGAGCAATTCCGCTATCTCAGTCCTGTCACCAAAAAGAAGGGCCAACAAGAAGGGCAACGTCGTTCCGCGGGCGGGCGGGATGGCCATAGCCGTACGCTTGTGAGCGCGCGCGAACAATGGAGGCCCCGACAACGGAGGCCCACCACCGGAGGAACGCCGATGCCTGCCGCCAATACCATCAAACTGCACGTAGCCCACAGTTACAGGGCGCCGCCTGCCACGGTCTATGATGCCTGGCTCAATCCCGAAATCGCCCGCCGCTTTTTATTTGCGACCGATGACGGCCACGTCATTCGCGCCGATATCGATCCGCGCGTCGGCGGCCGGTTCTTCATCGTCGACCGCCGCCCGACCGGCGACGCCTTTCATCACGGCGTATTCCTGGAATTGAAGCGCCCCAGACACATCGTCTTCTGCTTTTCGGTCGAGGAGCACGACCACAATTGCGATCGCGTCGAAATCGATATCGAACCGCTCGGCAGCGGCAGTCGCCTGACCCTCACGCATGAAATGTGCGCCGAATGGGCGGAATATGAGGAAAAGACCCGCCAGGGCTGGACGCATATTGTCGAAGGGCTGGATCGAGAACTGGAGCTTTCCACTGGTCCGAAGCGATCGAACTCCGAGGCAGGTCAGTCCGCCGGTGCTATGGTGTGAGCGGGCCGATCAAGCGGACTGAACGCTCTTGCCTTTCGCCATCCAGACGGAATGGGCGGCAATCGCTGCAACCAGTATCGCGCCGCCGATGAGCGTCATGGTAGCGGGCGTTTCGGCGAAGATCATCCAGACCCAGATCGGCGCAAGCACTGTCTCCAAGAGATAAAACATGCCGACCTCGGGCGCGGAGAGGTAACGCGGTCCCGTCGCCAGGCACCAGAAGGCGACTGGCATCAGGATGGCACCATTGAAGAGGATCCAGCCGGGATGGGCGATTGACAGCCCGGATGGCAGGATCTGTGTTAGGCCGAGTGCTGCCGGCAGGATGGCGGCAAGCAGTGGCACGAAGCCCATCTCCCGGCGCGAGGCACGCCCAACTGTGATGGCTGCGGCGAGGATAAGCGCGCTGAGCAGCGCCATGGCGTCCCCGAAGACGTGGCCGCTCAAAAGTCCTTCGTTCACGATCAGTCCGACGCCGAAGATCATGAACAGCATGGCGATTAGCGTCGCCGGCTGTGGCCTCTCCTTTAGGAACAGCCAGGAAAGTAATGCCCCGAACATCGGGTTGAAAGCGACGATGAAGACAACATTGGCCGTGGCCGTATTGAAGACCGCCAGCACGAAGGTGAGGGAGGAGATGCCGTAGAGCAGACCGGCCACCACACCGGGCCGTCCCGGAATGAGCACCGGCCACTTGCCGGAGAAAAGGCGGATACCGATCAGGATGATGAGCGCGGCGAGAACCGTGGCCACGCTTCGCATGCCGAGGATCGACCATATATCGCCCTCGGCAAGACGGACGAGCGGAATGTCCATGGAAAGTGCCAGACCGCCGATTGCCGTCAGCAGCAGGCCTTTCCGGTGATCGGAAAGGTGGGCAAGGGGCATCAGTCCTGCGGATCGTCCTGGAGAGAAGAGGGATCGAATCGTTCCCAACCGCGCGGGGTCAGATGCTCCTGCGGCTGGAAGCGTGTCTTGTAATCCATCTTCCGCGACCCTTGAACCCAGTAGCCGAGATAGACATGCGGCAGGCCGAGCGCTCTCGTGCGGCGCACATGATCGAGGATCATGAAGGTTCCGAGCGAGCGCCGGTCGAGATCCGGATTGAAGTAGGAATAGACCATCGAAAGGCCGTCGCTCATCGTATCGGTCAGGGCGGCGGCGAGCAGTTCACCCTTCGGTCGCGTCTCCAGCCCTGAACCTTCCTCGCGTCGGCGATACTCGATGATCTTGGTGTTTACATGCGTGTCTTCCACCATGATCGCATARTCGAGCACGGTCATGTCGGACATGCCGCCCTGCTGGTGGCGAAAATCGAGATAACGGCGGAACAGGGAATATTGCTCGCTCGACGGCTGGGCCGGAAATTCCGTGGCGATTATATCGGAATTGCTCGTCAGTACCCGCTTCATTGATTTGGTGGGCTCGAATTCCTGCGCCAGGATGCGTACGGACACGCATGCGCGGCAAGCCTCGCAGGCGGGACGATAAGCGATGTTCTGCGAGCGGCGGAAACCGCCCTGGGTCAGGATATCGTTCATCTCCGCCGCACGGGGGCCGACGAGATGAGTGAAGACCTTGCGCTCCATCTCATGCGGCAGATACGGACAGGTAGCCGGAGCCGTCAGATAAAACTGAGGGGATGGCGTGGTCTGCGTATTCATCTCTCGCGGAGATTTCCTTTCGGGGCGCCTGTCGATGCGGACAGCATGACGCAAGAATAAAAAACGTCAACAGCACGGCATTCAGTGCCGCGCAATCGAATATTCGATTTCTTGGATATGGCGTCCTTTTATGGCCGGCAAAGGGCGGGCGGAGACTTTATTTCGTCCCCGCCGGGACTGAATCAGTTGGTACGGACATCAGTTGGTACGGACAGTCGCCGTGCCGACGAGGAAATCGTGCAGCAGGCGCGAGCGCTCCGTGAACAGGCCGACCAGCAGAATGAGAGGCGTCAGCACCGAGTTCAGGATCCAGAATAGCGCCAGGTGAACAATCGCCGTCAGGAAGTCCATCTGCCGCCCGTCGACGCGCACGATCGCGATGCCCATCGCGCGCATGCCGAGGGAGGCCTGTAACGGACCGCCGACACTCAGGCCGAAGTAGATGCCCGCGACGATGACGAACAGCGCCGGATAAAGAAAGAAGCCGAGCCCCAGTGTCACGATTCCCAGGAAGAACACCACGATCGCCGCCGGAATGCAGAGCAGGGCGACGATGACATAGTCGAGGATGAAAGCGAGGACGCGACGGCTCAGCACACCGCTATAGGCGCGCCAGTCCTCCGGTGCGGCATAAAGCGGGTTGGGATCGTAGCTCATCCATATCTCCCTTCGAAAAACGATGCCGCTGATATGGTATCGTCAGGGGGAAATACAATAATTCGCCCCAAAATCACCTTTTGGCGAGGATTTTCGCCACTTCCGGCGCAAAATAAGTGAGGATGCCGTCGCAGCCGGCGCGCTTGAAGGCGAGCAGCGTCTCCATCATGATCCGCTCGCCATCGATCCAGCCGTTCATCGCCGCGGCCTTGATCTGCGAATATTCGCCCGAGACCTGATAGGCGAAAGTCGGCAGGCCGAAGGCCTCCTTCACGCGCCAGCAGATGTCGATATAGGCGAGCCCTGGCTTGACCATCAGCATGTCGGCGCCTTCCTCGACATCGAGGGCGGCATCGCGGATCGCTTCGGTGCCGTTGGCTGGATTGATATAGTAGCTGTTCTTGTCGCCCTTCAGCAGACCCTTGGTGTTGATCGCCTCGCGATAGGGACCGTAGAAGCCGGAGGAGAACTTCGTCGCATAGGACATGATGCCGACGCTCTGATGCCCGGCGGCATCGAGCCCGCGGCGGATCGCGCCGATACGTCCGTCCATCATTTCCGAGGGAGCGATGATGTCGGCGCCGGCCTCGGCCTGCAGGATCGCGGCCCGGACGACCTGATCGACCGTCTCGTCATTGACGATCTCGCCGTCGCGCAGGATGCCGTCATGCCCGTGGCTGGTGAATGGGTCGAGCGCCACATCGGTAATAATGCCAATATTAGGCACCGCCTTTTTGATGGCCGCCGTCGTCTGATTGATGAGGTTATTGGCAACCAGGCTGTTGGAGCCCGTTTCGTCGCGCAATTCCATCTCGATATCAGGGAAGGTGGCAAGCGCCGGGATGCCGAGATCGGCCGCTTCCCTGGCCGCCTCGACCGCCTTGTCGACGCTCATGCGGTTGACACCGGGCATGGCAGCTATCGGATCGACGATGCCGGTTCCCGGAACGATGAAGATCGGCCAGATCAGATCGTCAACCGTCAGGCGGTTTTCCTGCACCAGCCGGCGCGTCCAGTCCGCCTTGCGGTTGCGCCGCATGCGGCGGTGACCGGTGATTTCATCGACGAGATGCGTCTTGTCCTGCATGATATCTGTCCCTGGGCCATTCCATTTATCGGAGCGGTCATTATCATGCGCCCCGGGAAATCCAAACCGGACGATTGGCCGCGGCGGATGAAACCCGAAAAATCGAAGCCGCGACTTGGAACGTGAGGTCTCGCCATGGAAACCGATTCTCCGACGATACCGAAACGGACGCTGACGGATATCCTCTTTATCTTCTTCCTGCGGCTCGTCGCCGTTTCCTGTTTCTGGTTCGGCCTGCAATATTGGGCGATGCTCGTCGGCTACTCGCTGGTCGGCGCCGGCCGCTTCGATCTGTTGAGCCTGCCATGGAAGGTCGCCAGCACCTGCCTTGCCGTTCTTTTCCCTGTCGCCTCGCTCGGCCTCTGGCTTACAGTTTCCTGGGGACCGGTGATCTGGGTGCTTGCCGCCGGCGGCCAGATCCTCATGTACGGCCTGCTTCCGCAGACCTTCGGGGCCAACCAGCTGATCATCCTGCTCCATGTGATCGTGGCGGTCATCTACTGGATTTTCAGGCTTTCCCTGTGGCTGGAGCGACGCCGCCAGCGTCGCCAGGTAAGCGTTGATTTACCCTGATACAGCAAGAGGTTTTCGTAAGCCTCTGTTAAGCCTGCGGTTTAAGTCGAATTTTATATGTATTCGATAGGGTCTCACTCAAGGCGGGAAGAAAACGACACCGCCAAACAAAACAGTGAGGCAGTCAAATGAACACGAAAATCAAGCCGCAGGCGGTATCGACTTTCCATGCACACGAACAGGGCATCCGTGATCTTTACATGGAATCCCTTCACCTTGTTGAACGTCTTCATCGTCGTCTTCTCGACGTGATCAAGGACGAGTTCGACCGTCAGGGCCGCAGTGACGTCAACGCCATCCAGGCGCTCCTGCTTTTCAACATCGGCAATTCCGAGCTGACCGCCGGCGAACTGCGTTCGCGCGGCTACTATCTCGGCTCGAACGTCTCCTACAACGTCAAGAAGCTGGTCGACCTCGGCTTCATCAACCACCAACGCTCGCGCATCGACCGCCGCTCGGTCCGCATCAGCCTGACCGAAACCGGCCAGGACATCGCCGAAACGGTCGCCAAACTCTACGAACGCCACATCGCCTCGATCGATAAGGTCGGCGGCATCGGCACGGATGAGTTTACCCAGATGAACAAGCTCCTGCAGCGGCTGGATCGCTTCTGGAACGATCAGATCCTGTATCGCCTCTGAGACCCGAGACCTCCTTTCAGGGTTGACGAAAACCGGATGCGTTCCCTGCGCGTCCGGTTTTGCCGTTCGCCTTTGCGTGGCATCTTTGCAACGCATGCCACCCAAGCGCAAAGCCCGGTATTCAAGCCGTTTTTTAGTCGTTATTAACCGGCACGGTTTACCCGTCATATGGTTCGTGGCATGCGGTTCCCGGCAACCGGCAGTCTGTCTTCCGGCCCGGCAACACGAATTGGCCATATTGATGTGACAGCGGAATATTCGATAGCCGGCGTCCTCGATGAACCATTGGCACCATCCAGGTTGCTCGCAATCTTGTGATGGGACTGGCGGAATTTCCTGCTGCGCCGGAAGAACGAACGGATAGGGATCTGCGTTAAAGCGCGGTGATATCGCAAATGGCTGCGGCTTCCTCCACCGCGGCATTGAGTGGTTGGGACGAATGTCTAAGAAGAACGGAATTGAAGCTCTCTCCCGCCGCGCCTTCCTGGCGTCGGCGGCAACGGTTGGTGCCAGCGCGCTTGCCGGACCCGCATTCGCGCAATCGGCGCTTGATGGGCTCCTGAATGCCCCCAAACGCGGTAACTGGGATGACCAGTTCGATGCCAAGGCCGCCTCGCGCACGGCGACTGCCGTTCTCTCCAATACTCCGATCCTCAGCCCGCAGTCGGTGCCGAGCACCCAGCAGGCGATCATGCAGTATCAGCAGATCGCTTCCGCCGGCGGCTGGCCTGAGGTCAATCCTGGCGATCAGCGCCTGCAGCTCGGCGTTAGCTCCCCCACCGTCCAGGCGCTGCGCCAGCGTCTCGCGATCACCGGCGATCTGCCGCGCGAAGCCGGCCTGTCCAACGCTTTCGATTCCTATGTCGACGGCGCCGTCAAGCGCTTCCAGGCCCGTCACGGCTTGCCCGCCGATGGTGTGCTCGGCGAATTCACGCTGAAGGCGATGAACATTCCCGCCGATGTGCGCCTGCAGCAGTTGAACACCAACCTCATTCGCCTGCAGACCTTCCCGGAAGACCTGGGCCGCCGCCACCTGATGGTCAACATTCCGGCTGCCTATGTGGAAGCCGTTGAAGACGGCAGTGTCGCGACGCGCCATACCGCGGTTGTCGGCCGTCTGAGCCGCCCGACGCATCTCGTCAACTCGAAGGTCTACGAGGTCATCCTCAACCCGTACTGGACCGCGCCGCGCTCGATCGTCGAGAAGGACATCGTGCCGCTGATGCGCAAGGATCCGACCTATCTCGAAAAGAACGCCATCCGCCTGATCGACGGCAAGGGCAACGAAGTTCCCCCCGAGACCGTCGACTGGAACGGCGAGGCGCCGAACCTGATGTTCCGTCAGGACCCCGGCAAGATCAACGCCATGGCGTCCACGAAAATCAACTTCTACAACAAGAACGGCGAGTACATGCACGACACGCCGCAGCAGGGCCTGTTCAACAAGCTCATGCGCTTTGAATCGTCGGGCTGCGTGCGCGTCCAGAACGTGCGCGACCTGTCGAACTGGCTGCTGCGTGAAACGCCCGGCTGGAACCGCCAGCAGATGGAGCAGGTGATCGCCAGCGGCACCAACACGCCGATCAAGCTCGCGACCGAAGTTCCTGTTTATTTCGTCTACATCTCGGCCTGGGGCATGCCCGACGGCGTCGTTCAGTTCCGCGACGACATCTACGAGATGGACGGCAATGCCGAACTGGCCCTCGACACCACCTCGGGCATGGAGCAGCCGGTACAGTAAGTCCGGACATCAAACGATCCTCGAAAGCCGCGCCATTTGCGCGGCTTTTTTGTTTCTGCGGCCCGCACTTCAATCAAAGTGATCGCCTCGCGCGCTTAGCCCAGCAAATGTCGTTCTTCGTATTGCCCTCGCATCGGCGGAAGGCTAATACCTTGCCGCATTCCACCGTAGGAGCCCGCCATGACCAATGCTTCCACCGAATCCTTCTTCAATCGCTCGCTTGCGGACGTCGATCCGGAAATCTTTGGCGCGATCGGAAAGGAACTCGGTCGTCAACGGCATGAGATCGAACTGATCGCATCCGAGAACATCGTTTCCCGCGCCGTTCTGGAAGCCCAGGGCTCCATCATGACCAACAAATATGCCGAGGGTTATCCGGGCAAGCGCTACTACGGTGGCTGCCAGTTCGTCGATATCGCCGAGGAATTGGCCATCGAGCGCGCGAAGAAGCTCTTCGGCGTCAATTTTGCCAACGTTCAGCCGAACTCCGGTTCGCAGATGAACCAGGCGGTATTCCTGGCGCTGCTGCAGCCGGGCGATACCTTCATGGGCCTCGACCTGAACTCCGGCGGTCACCTGACGCACGGATCGCCGGTCAACATGTCCGGCAAGTGGTTCAACGTCGTGTCTTACGGTGTGCGCGAAGGCGACAACCTGCTCGATATGGACGAAGTCGAGCGCAAGGCCAAGGAAACCAAGCCGAAGCTGATCATCGCCGGTGGCACCGCCTATTCGCGTATCTGGGACTGGAAGCGCTTCCGCGAGATCGCTGATTCTGTCGGCGCCTACCTGATGGTCGACATGGCCCACATCGCCGGTCTCGTTGCAGGCGGCGTACATCCGTCGCCGTTCCCGCACTGCCATGTTGCGACGACGACGACCCACAAGTCTCTGCGTGGTCCGCGCGGCGGCGTCATCCTGACGAATGACGAGGATTTGGCCAAGAAGTTCAACTCGGCGGTCTTCCCCGGTCTCCAGGGTGGCCCGCTGATGCACATCATCGCCGCCAAGGCTGTCGCATTCGGCGAAGCCCTGCAGCCGGAATTCAAGGATTATGCTGCGCAGATCGTCAAGAACGCCAAGGCGCTCGCCGAAACGCTCATCGCTGGCGGCCTCGATGTCGTCTCCGGCGGCACGGACAACCACCTGATGCTGGTTGACCTGCGCAAGAAGAACGCCACCGGCAAGCGCGCCGAAGCAGCGCTCGGCCGCGCCTACGTCACCTGCAACAAGAATGGGATTCCCTTCGATCCTGAAAAGCCCTTTGTCACCTCGGGTGTGCGCCTCGGCGCTCCGGCCGGCACGACGCGCGGCTTCAAGGAAGCGGAATTCCGCGAAATCGGTAACCTCATCGTCGAGGTTCTCGATGGCCTGAAGGTTGCTAATTCCGACGAGGGCAATGCCGCCGTCGAGGCTGCCGTCCGCGGCAAGGTGGTGAACCTGACCGATCGCTTCCCCATGTATGATTACATGGGCTAGAGCGCCGTGCGCCCGTTCGGGCGCACGAAGGACGCTCTAACTCTTTGAATCTACGCATCAGGCTTTCCGAAAATCGATTTCGATTTTCGGGCCGATGCTAAGGAGAAGGCATGCGCTGCCCCTATTGCGGTTCGGAAGACACTCAGGTCAAGGATTCACGCCCGGCGGAGGATAACACCTCCATCCGCCGGCGCCGCATCTGCCCGGATTGCGGCGGCCGCTTCACGACCTTCGAGCGCGTGCAGTTGCGCGAACTGATGGTCACCAAGAAGACCGGCAGGAAAGTTCCCTTCGACCGTGATAAGCTGGTCAGGTCCTTCGATGTGGCATTGCGCAAGCGTCCGGTCGATCGCGATCGCATCGAGCGCGCTGTCTCCGGCATCGTGCGCCGGCTGGAAAGCTCGGGCGAGACGGAAATCTCCTCCGAACAGATCGGCCTGCAGGTTCTCGAAGCCATGAAGAGCCTCGATGATGTCGGCTTCGTCCGCTACGCTTCGGTCTATCGCGATTTCTCGCATGCCGAGGATTTCGAAAAACTGATCGCCGAGATCAACGCCAAGATCGGCCGCGATCCGCTGGACGTCTGACCATGGGCGAGGGGATCGCGCAGCCTGAGGATGAACGCTTCATGGCAGCCGCGATCCGCCTGTCGCGCTGGCATACGGGGCAGACTTCCACGAACCCATCCGTCGGCTGCGTCATCGTTCGCGATGGCGTGATCGTCGGCCGTGCCGTGACCGCGCTCGGCGGCCGCCCGCATGCCGAGCCGCAGGCGCTGGCCGAAGCCGGCGAACTCGCCCGCGGTGCGACGGCCTATGTCACGCTTGAACCGTGCTCGCATCACGGCAAGACACCGCCCTGCGCCGAGGCCCTGATCGCCTATGGCGTCGGCCGCGTCGTCATCAGTGTCACCGATCCTGATGTCAGAGTGTCCGGCCGCGGCATTGCCATGCTGCGCGATGCCGGCATCGAGGTGACGTCGGGCGTGCTGGAGGAAGAGAGCAGGCAGTCCCTGTCAGGCTATCTCACCCGCCAGACGAAGAACCGCCCCTATGTGACTCTCAAACTTGCCGTTTCAGCCGATGGCATGATCGGCCGCGAGGGGGTAGGGCAGGTGGCGATCACTGGCCCGGAAGCCCGCGCCCAGGTGCAGGCGCTGCGCGCCGAAACCGATGCGATCCTCGTTGGCATCGGCACCGCGATTGCTGACGATCCGTTGCTGACGGTGCGTGCGCCCGGGCTTGAAACGCAATCGCCTGTTCGTATCGTGCTTGATCCCACTCTTTCGCTGCCGCTGACGAGCAAGCTTGTCGAGACGGCGCGGGAGGTGCCGGTCATCGTTGTGGCGAGTGAAGAGGTTTCACCGCTAGGGTCGGAGGCGGATGGGACACCTCCCTCTGTCCTGCCGGACATCTCCCCCACTAACGGGGAGATCGGCAAGGCGCTTGCTCCGAATTCCCAAGATGGTCGCTCGTCACCCGCAACGGAAAATGTGGGGCAGGGAGCCAGCCCCCAGCCAATCTCCCCCCTTGTGGGGGAGATGTCCGGCAGGATAGAGGGGGGTAACACACCCACCGACCCCACCGAGATGGACTCCCGCCGCGCAGCACTCGAAGCAGCCGGCGTCGAGATCCTCTACTGCAATCCCTATCACCCGGAAGTCCTGCTGCCGGCGCTTGCCACACGCGGCATCTCCTCGCTCTTGGTCGAAGGCGGCGCGAAAACCGCGAGGCTTTTCCTGGAAGCCGGTCTCGTCGATCGTATCCAGCTTTATCAGGCGCCTCTCGTCATCGGCGAGGGCGGTATTGAATCTCCGTTGCAGGCAACCGACATACCATCCGGCTTCGCCCACAGGGGCACTTATATATTCGGCGCGGATCGCCTGGACGAATACGAAAGAGAGAATTGATGTTCACCGGAATTGTTACCGATATCGGCACGATCGAATCCGTTTCGTCGTTGAAGGAAGGCATCAAGCTTCGCGTCGCGACGAATTACGATCCGGCGACCATCGATATGGGCGCTTCCATTTCCCATTCCGGCATCTGCCTTACGGTGACCGGCCTGCCGCAGGACGGCAGCAACGGCCGCTGGTTCGAGGTCGAAGCGTGGGAGGAGGCACTGCGGCTCACCACTGTTTCCACCTGGCAGGCGGGCAGCCATATCAATCTCGAACGTTCGCTGAAGATCGGCGACGAGCTGGGCGGCCACATCGTCTCCGGCCATGTCGATGGCAAGGCCGAGATCCTGTCGGTCACGGAGGAAGGCGATGCCACCCGCTTCCGTCTGCGCGCGCCTTTCCATCTCGCGAAATTCGTGGCACCCAAGGGTTCGATTGCGCTCGACGGCACGTCGCTAACCGTGAATGCCGTCGATGGTACGGATTTCGACGTGCTGTTGATCCGCCACACGCTTGAGGTCACCACCTGGGGCGAACGCAGGGCAGGCGACTTCGTCAACTTCGAGGTCGACACGATGGCGCGTTATGCCGCCCGTCTTGCCGAATTCCCTAGCGCAAAAACTGAATGACCGGACCGCTATAGTCCGTCCGCGCTGTTTCCCTGAAGCCGAGCTTCTCGGCTACTTTCAGGGAAGGGGAATTGTCCGGGCTGATGATGCAGCTCATCGGTCGTCCCGGAAACTGCTTCTCGCCCCAGCCGATGATTGCCTTCAGCGCTTCTGTGGCATAACCCTTGCCGTGCGCGGAAGGCAGCAACGCCCAACCCACCTCCATCGTGCCTTCGATCGACGGCTGCATGTCCCGTTTGGCTTCGAGAAAACCCGCTTCGCCGATGAAACGGCCGCTTTCTTTCGCCTCGATCGCGAAGAAGCCGAAGCCCATATAGTGCCACATGCCGGCAAGGCGCAGCATGCGCGACCAGCTCTGCTCGCGGGTGGAAGGAACGCCGCTGATGAAACGCACGACGTCCTCGTTTCGCCAAAGATCGTAATGAGCATCGAAATCATCGATGTGGTGAGGGCGTAACACGAGCCGCTCGGTCTCCAAGGTCGGAATATCGATCATGATGAGAATGCTTTGAACAAATTGTCGAGAGGTGGCCGAGGTTCAGAGGCCGGGTTCGCCGTCCCAGTAATCGAGCGCATTTTCTCCCCGGCCGATATGGTCGAAGGAGCTTCCTTCGCGGTTGGTCTTGGCGAGAAACTTGCCGGAATCGGGATATTCGCAGATCTCGGTCTTCGCCTTGGTCGACAGGCCGAAATAGATGAGCGGCGTTGATCCGGTATTGATTATCTGATGCGCCGTTTCCGGCCCGCCTGCGGGCGCGCCCAGCACGTCGCCCTTCTTGATCGCATAGCGCTGGTCGCCGAAACGATATTCGCCCGTGCCCTCGATGATATAGAAGAGCTCGTCCTCGACATGATGATTATGGAAGGGGCAACCGGATTTGCCGGGCGGCACTTCGCTGTAGCTGATGCCGAGATTGGTGAGACCCAGGTGTTTTCCGAACGAAGTGTCGCGGCTTTCGAAAAGCCGTCCTCTCGTCCAATGCTCAAGGGGTAGGTCGGCCGTATTGATGACCGGCTTTGCATTCGTCGCCATAGGGTCCTCCGCTTTGGCGAGAAGACAACCCTATCCGGCGGAAAATGCAACAGAGATTTCCGGAAAAGGCGGCATGGGCGGTGAGGAGATCAGCCGCCCATGCCCGCCTTCCGTGGCAGCCTCAGCGAACGTAGAACGTAATGCTGCCGTCGGCTGCCTGTTCGGCGTTCACGACATTGCGGATATTGACACCATCACTGTTCAGCCTGTGTGCTAGCGACCTATTGGCGTCGATGGAGGCCTGTATGGCGTGGACAGCACTCTGGGAGCGCTGGAGGACGGAGCGCGGACCGGTGCTTTCGTCGTCGAGGTTGTGCCAGTCGTAGACGGGCTGGATGTCGAAGTCGTTGCCCTGGAAGGTGCGAAGGGTCTGTTCGATACCTTGGGCAGTATTCATGCCGAGGCTTTCAGCCCGGCTGACGCCGGCAAATGCAAGGGAGGAGAAAGCGGCGGCAATAGCGATTTTAGCAACGCGGTTCATGATAGTATCCTTTCGTCAGCTGGGACGGTCGGCTGTCGTTGCAGGGGATCGTCGGTGTTACGACAGGGATTTGGCGCTGCAGCATCGGCGTTTCAATGGCCTAAGCCACTGAAAACCAATTACAAATTGTTCATGAAATCCGCCTTGGAATTGCCGTTATTGCGGCACCCGGCTAAGCATGTTTTTTGCGTCGTTGCGCCTGACAATGTCTGCCTCTGCTATCCCATTGCAGATATTTCGTCTTTCCTTTAGAGCGCCACCCGAATTTGCTTGCCATTCGGACGAAGGCATGTTTTGACCGCGGCCTGCCCGAGTGGAAAATGCCCCTCCAAACGAAGGTGAACCATGCCGAAAGAGACCGCTCCCCATATTTTGATCGTCGAAGCACGCTTCTATGACGACATGGCTGATGCTCTTCTGGAAGGCGCGACCTTCGCGCTGGAAGAGGCGGGCGCTACTTGCGACGTCGTCACCGTGCCCGGCGCGCTGGAAATTCCGGCGGCGATTGCCATGGCGCTCGATGGCGCGGATAATGACGGCACGCAGTATGATGGTTTCGTTGCCCTCGGCATGGTCATCCGCGGCGAGACCTATCATTTCGACATCGTGTCGAACGAGTCCTCGCGCGCTCTTATGGATCTCGCTGTCAGCGAGTCCCTTGCCATTGGCAACGGTATCCTGACCGTCGAGAATGATGAACAGGCCTGGGTGCGCGTGCGCCGCTCGGAAAAGGACAAGGGCGGTTTCGCTGCCCGTGCAGCTCTCACCATGATCGAGCTGAAGAAGAAGTTGGGTGCATAAAGAATGACTGACGAAAATACCGAACGACCGGTCAAGGCTGCCAATCAGCGGGGCGCTGCGCGTCTTGCGGCTGTGCAGGCGCTTTATCAGATGGATATCGGCGGCACCGGCGTTCTGGAAATCGTGGCGGAATACGAGGCCCACCGCCTTGGACAGGAAATCGACGGCGCAACCTATCTGAAGGCTGACGCCGGCTGGTTCCGCTCGATCGTTTCTGGCGTCGTGCGCGACCAGCTTCGTCTGGATCCGCTGATCGCCTCCGCCTTGCAGGACGACTGGGCGCTATCGCGTCTGGACAGCACCGTCCGCGCCATCCTGCGCGCCGGCGTCTTCGAACTCGTCGAGCGCAAGGACGTGCCCGTCGCCGTTATCGTTACCGAATATGTCGAGATCGCCCGGGCCTTCTTCGACGATGATGAGCCGAAGCTCGTCAATGCTGTTCTGGACCGCATCGCCAAGCAGGTGCGCGGCGACCAGAAGAAATAGGCACTTAGCCGCCAAACGATCCCTCCCTTTGTTTCTGCGGAACTGCAAGGCTTTTGAAGTTTTGCAGTCTTGACGCGACGTTATCGACCACGCAATCTCCGCTCGCCTGCTGGGCGTTTCTATGGAGAGGAGTCGATTCAGCAGCATTCGTCGCCGGAGAAGGAGTGAGCTCCGGCTTATGGGAGGAAAGAGCGAATGACCATTCTTTTATTGGTAATCGCATGTGGCCTGCTCTCGGTGGTCTATGCCATCTGGGCAACCCGGTCGGTACTTGCTGCCGACCAGGGCAACAGCCGCATGCAGGAGATCGCGGGCTATATCCGCGAGGGCGCACAGGCTTATCTGACGCGTCAGTATAGAACCATTGCCATCGTAGGCATTGTTGTTTTCATTGCAGCATGGCTGCTTCTTTCCGCCACGGCCGCGATCGGGTTCCTGATCGGCGCCGTCCTCTCGGGTGCTGCCGGCTTCATCGGCATGCACGTTTCCGTCCGCGCCAATGTGCGCACCGCCCAGGCAGCATCCGCGAGCCTCAAGGCTGGCCTGGACATTGCCTTCAAGTCGGGCGCGATCACCGGCATGCTGGTGGCCGGCCTCGCACTGCTCGGCGTCTCCATCTATTATTACGTGCTGACCATCGTACTCGGACACGAGGCTGGCTCGCGTGAGGTCATTGACTCCCTCGTGGCGCTCGGCTTCGGCGCATCGCTGATTTCGATCTTCGCCCGTCTCGGCGGCGGCATCTTCACCAAGGGTGCAGATGTCGGCGGCGACCTCGTCGGCAAGGTAGAGGCCGGCATTCCGGAAGACGATCCGCGCAACCCGGCAACCATTGCCGATAACGTCGGTGACAACGTCGGCGATTGCGCCGGCATGGCGGCCGACCTTTTCGAGACCTACGCGGTGTCCGTCGTCGCCACGATGGTTCTTGCGTCAATCTTCTTTGCCGGCGCACCTATCCTGCAGTCGGCTATGATCTATCCGCTGGCAATCTGCGGCGCCTGCATCATCACCTCGATCATCGGCACCTTCTTCGTCAAGCTCGGCCCCAACGGTTCGATCATGGGCGCCCTCTACAAGGGGCTCATCGTCACTGGCCTTCTGTCGATCATCGGTCTTGGCGCAGCAACCTCGCTGACGGTTGGTTGGGGGTCGCTCGGTCAGGTCGCCGGCTTCGATGTCACCGGCACGAAGCTGTTCTTCTGCGGTCTCGTTGGCCTCGTCGTTACAGCGCTGATCGTCGTAATCACCGAATATTATACCGGCACCGGCAAGCGCCCGGTCGTCTCGATCGCCCAGGCATCGGTCACCGGCCACGGCACCAACGTCATCCAGGGCCTTGCAGTATCCCTGGAATCGACGGCACTTCCGGCAATCGTCATCGTCGGCGGCATTCTTGCCACCTATCAGCTCGGCGGTCTGTTCGGTACCGGTATTGCGGTCACAGCCATGCTTGGCATCGCCGGCATGATCGTAGCACTCGACGCTTTCGGACCGGTCACGGACAATGCCGGCGGCATCGCCGAAATGGCCCATCTACCACCAGAGGTACGCAAGTCCACTGATGCGCTTGATGCTGTCGGCAACACGACAAAGGCTGTTACCAAGGGCTACGCCATCGGTTCTGCTGGTCTCGGTGCGTTGGTTCTCTTCGCGGCCTATTCCTATGACCTCAAATATTTTGCGGCGAATGGCGACAAGTTTCCTTATTTTGCCGGCATCGGCGAAATTTCCTTCGATCTTTCCAACCCCTATGTGGTGGCGGGATTGATCTTCGGAGGTCTCATTCCCTACCTCTTCGGCGGGATCGCAATGACTGCCGTCGGCCGTGCCGCCGGTGCGATCGTCGAAGAAGTGCGCCGGCAATTCAAAGAAAAGCCAGGCATCATGCAGGGCACGGAAAAGCCTGATTACGGCAAGGCCGTCGATCTTCTGACCAAGGCTGCGATCCGCGAAATGATCATTCCGTCGCTGCTGCCGGTGCTGGCGCCCGTCGTGGTCTATTTCGGCGTGCTCGTCATCTCCGGCTCCAAGGCGTCGGCCTTTGCRGCACTTGGCGCATCGCTGCTCGGCGTCATCATCAACGGTCTCTTCGTCGCGATCTCGATGACCTCGGGCGGCGGCGCATGGGACAATGCCAAGAAGAGCTTCGAAGACGGCTTCGTCGACAAGGATGGTGTGCGCCACATGAAGGGTTCTGACGCGCACAAGGCGTCGGTGACGGGCGATACCGTCGGCGATCCCTACAAGGATACGGCCGGTCCCGCCGTCAACCCGGCGATCAAGATCACCAACATCGTGGCGTTGCTGCTGCTGGCGATTCTTGCGCATTAAGGCGCGTAAGCCAACAAAACAAGAAACCCGCCGGAGCGATCCGGCGGGTTTTCCGTGTGAGAAACAGCTTGCCTTAACGCAGGCTGGACGGGTTCTGCGGCGTGCCGCCGGCACCGCCACCGAACAGGCTCTTGGCCGCATTCGCCGCGCTGCCGCCGGACAGCATCTGCTGCAGGAAGGTGAGTTCGCGGCCACCGGTCGGCGTGACGCGGGCAATCGTGTCGAATACCTTGCCGTCCTGCAGGGTATAGTTGGCGCGGCGGGTCACGACGCCGTCCTTGTCGAAATAGATGGCGAGAATGCTCTGCTCAGTGACGCGCAGCTTCTGGTAGGCCATCGAGCGCTGTCGGCGCTGCGAGATGTAATAGAAGACTTCGCCGTCGAAGGTTGCCGTCGTGGATGGCGTACCGAGCGACAGCAGCACCTGCTCGCGGCTAGAACCCTCGGGCACCAGCGCCAGCGACTGCTCATCGACGATATACCCCCCGTTCAGCACGGTGCTCGTCTGGCAGCTTGAGAGGGCGGTGGCGGAGGCGATTACGATGGCAATGGCCGCATTGCTGAAGAATTTCACGTCTGACTTGAAATACCGTTTCTTCAACGACATCTACTCCCTTGAGTATCGATAGCAGCCATTCCAAACACTGCGTGCTTCCTCCTGCAAAACCATTGTGGCCATTCCGGGGTCGAATTTTCCCGATCCGCCTCTTTGTCCACCGAAGCGCAGCTGTCCCGAAACCAGCCACGAACAGCATTGCAATTCGCGCCTGCTTCGGTAAACCAGCTTTCGAAATCATGCAACAAGGCCCGGTGCCGCTCGGCGCCAAGAATGCGGCATTTCCGGAAAAAACAAATGATCTTCGGGCTCTTCGGTAAGAGAAACAGCAACCAGGCCATCGTCGAGCGGCAATACGCGGCACTGACGGCCGCTGCCCGCATGCCGGAGCTCTATGAACGCCTTGACGTGCCCGATACCGTCATGGGCCGCTTCGAGATGCTGTCGATTGCCATGATCCTGTTTTTCCGCCGCACCCGCGCATCGGGGACGAGCGGCCAGGAGATCGCCCAGGAAATCGTCGATGCATTCTTTCAGGATATCGACTATTCGATTCGCGAACTCGGTATCGGCGACAATAGCGTGCCGAAGCGCATGAAGAAGCTCGCGGGCATGTTCTATGGCCGGCTTGAAGCCTATTCGAAGGCGATGGATGCCGGTGATGTGGCGGCTCTTTCCGCGGCACTCCAGCGCAATATCTATCCCGAAACCGCCGGGGCTGCCGACATGAGCGGGCTGGCGCATTGGATGATGGCGGCGGAAGCCCACCTGTCGGCCATTCCCGAAGAGGCGATCTCCACCGGCTCGGCGACGATTCCGCAGGTCGCCTGAGGAGCAAGACCATGAAGAACGATCACAACGAGATTCCTTTTTCCTATCCTGTAAAGGTCGGCCACATTTCCGCTAACCCGGTTGAGGTCCGCGTGAGCGCCGACAAGGACGAGCTGAAGGCCTTGGCCGAAAGCTGGAACGTCGTGTCGGTGGACGATCTCCACGCGGATCTGCAGATCAACAGGTGGAAGCGCGACGGCATACGCGTCAAGGGACGCGTGCAGGCGAAGATCGTTCAGTCCTGCATCGTTACCCTCGAGCCTGTCGAATCCAGGATCGATGAGACGTTTGAGCAGATCTTCGTTCCGGAAAATTCCAAGCTCGCGCGCCATCCGGCCAATGATGCCGGTGAAATGATACTGGATCCTGACGGTCCGGATCTTCCGCAGACCTTCGTCGGCGATACGATCGATGCCGGCGAGATCGTTGCGGAATTCGCCGCACTCGCCATCGATCCTTATCCGCGCAAGGAAGGCGTGGAGTTCGAGGGTCATATCGAGGACACCGGTGAAAATGACCGGAAGCCTTCCGCATTTGCCGCGCTTAAGGACTGGAAAAAGGACTGAAGCATCCCCGGCATTTGCCACAATTCAGTTGTAAGCGACGCCAAAACCGGTATTTTGGCCGAAATTTCGTCCTGGAGGCGAAAGAGAAGGATCAGGGACGCGTGATCAGAATATCTCTCGACCTCATGGGTGGCGACTTTGGTCCCCAGGTTGTCATCCCTGGCGCCGCCAAGGCGCTGGACAGGCACCCGGATATTTCCTTCGTCTTCTACGGTATCAAGGAACAGTGCGAGCCGGTTCTGGCGAAGTTTCCCAAGCTCAGGGAAAAGTCGACTTTTCATGATTGCGAACTTGCCGTCAGCATGGAGGAGAAGCCCAGCCAGGCGCTTCGCCGCGGCCGCTATATCTCCAGCATGTGGCGCACTATCGAAGCGGTGAAGTCGGGCGAGGCCGATGTCGCCGTTTCCGCCGGCAACACCGGCGCGCTCATGGCCATGGCAAAGTTTTGTCTTCGCACGATGGCCAATATAGAACGCCCGGCGATCGCCGCCATCTGGCCGACGATGAAGGGCGAAAGCATCGTGCTCGACGTTGGCGCCACGATCGGCGCCGATTCGCAGCAGTTGATGGATTTCGCGCTCATGGGCGGCGCGATGGCACGCGCGCTCTTCGAGTTGGAGCGCCCGACCGTCGGCCTGCTGAATGTCGGCGTCGAGGAAATCAAGGGCCAGGAAGAGGTCAAGGAGGCCGGTCGCCTGCTGCGCGAAGCCAATCTCGATTCGCTCGAATATTCCGGCTTCGTCGAAGGTGACGATCTTGGCAAGGGCACAGTCGACGTCGTGGTGGTGGAAGGCTTTTCGGGCAATATCGCGCTGAAGGCCGCCGAAGGCACAGCCCGGCAGATCGGCGCCTATCTGCGTGCTGCAATGTCGCGCACGCTGCTTGCTCGCATCGGCTATCTCTTCGCCAAGAGCGCTTTCGACATGCTGCGCGAGAAGCTTGATCCGAGCAAGGTCAACGGCGGCGTCTTCCTTGGCCTGAACGGTATCGTCATCAAGAGCCATGGCGGAGCGAATGCCGAAGGCATAGCCGCGGCCATCGAAGTCGGCTATGACATGGCCAAGAATGGCCTGACCCAGAAAATAGAAAACGATCTCAAAAAATATCATGCCAAGCGGCTGCCCCCTATGGGGCCGGAAGCCGCGTGAGCGACGGGGTTCAAGCAATATGATCCGATCAGTGGTTCGTGGCTTCGGAGCTGCACTGCCGAAACGCGTGATGACCAATCGCGAAATGGAAGGTGTCGTCGACACGTCGGACGAATGGATCGTCCAGCGTACCGGCATCCGGCAGCGTTACATTGCCGGCGATGACGAAACGACGGCGTCGCTCGGCGAGGCGGCAGCGCGTGCCGCGCTCGCAAATGGCGGGCTGACGCCTGGTGATATCGATATGATCATCTGTGCCACCTCGACGCCTGATAACACCTTCCCGGCGACATCAGTCAACATCCAGAATCGTCTCGGCATGGCGCATGGCTTTGCCTTCGACGTTCAGGCCGTCTGCACGGGTTTCGTCTATGCGGTGACGACGGCCGACGCCTATATCCGTGGCGGTCTTGCCAAGCGCGTACTCGTCATCGGTGCTGAGACCTTCTCCCGCATCCTCGACTGGAATGACCGCACGACATGCGTGCTTTTCGGAGACGGCGCAGGCGCGATCGTGCTGGAAGCAGCCGAAGGCGAGGGGACGACGGCAGACCGTGGCGTGCTGACCGCGCATCTGCGCTCCGACGGTTCGCATAAGGAAAAACTCTACGTCGATGGCGGTCCGTCCTCGACGGGTACGGTCGGCAAGCTGCGCATGGAGGGCCGCGAGGTCTTCAAATATGCCGTGGGCATGATTACCGACGTCATCAAGGCGGCCTTCGATTCGACCGGAACGACCTCTGATGATCTCGACTGGCTGGTCCCCCACCAAGCCAATCGCCGCATCATCGACGGTTCGGCGAAGAAGCTGAACATTGCCCCGGAAAAGGTTGTCATTACCGTCGATCTTCACGGCAATACGTCCGCTGCCTCCATTCCGCTGGCGCTTGCGACGGCTGCAGGCGACGGACGCATCAAGAAGGGCGACCTCGTGATGCTGGAAGCCATGGGCGGCGGCTTCACCTGGGGCGCCGTTTTGCTGCGCTGGTAGGCACAAATCCTAAAAAACTGGCGGCGAACAAGAGCTTGACCGTAAGGCGCAAGACAAATACTCTTTGCTCGCTTTCACAAAATAATTTCTATTGGGCGGGGAAACCATGACCGGAAAGACAGTGACGCGAGCAGACCTGGCGGAATCCGTTTTTCGCAAGGTCGGTCTCTCCCGGACAGAATCTGCTGAGCTGGTCGAAACGGTTATCGACGAGATTTGCAACGCCATCGTGCGCGGCGAAACCGTCAAACTTTCCTCCTTCGCGACCTTCCAGGTGCGTGACAAGAACGAGCGTATCGGGCGCAACCCGAAGACCGGCGAGGAAGTTCCGATTTCGCCCCGCCGCGTCATGACCTTCAAGGCTTCGAATGTGCTTAAGACGCGCATTCTCAAGTCCCATGTTGCCCGGAAGGGCAAAACCAAGCCGCAGAACCCGGCTGCCTGATCATTTTTCCCGCTGAACGGAACTTTTTTTGCCGCGTAGCTCCTCCTGCTGTGCGCAACGCGAAGACGTGACTTGAATTCTCGGCTCCAAACCGTTGAAATGTGATGAGTCGCCGTTTGGATCGATCCGCGAGGTCGCGTAGCAGTATGACGTTGGACAAGAGCCCGGATGCCTTTCGCACCATCAGCGAAGTTGCTGATGATCTCGACTTGCCGCAGCATGTGCTGCGCTTTTGGGAAACCCGCTTTCCACAGATAAAGCCGATGAAGCGTGGCGGTGGCCGGCGTTATTACCGGCCGGAGGATGTCGATCTTTTGAAAGGCATCCGCCATCTGCTCTACGATCACGGTTATACGATCAAGGGCGTACAGAAGCTCTTGAAGACCAACGGCAACAAGTTTGTCGTCGCGGTCGGTCACGGCGATCTTGCAAGCGTCGAATCACTCTCGGCCGGCGTGAACGATACCGCCGCAGGGGAACCGCGCATCGCCATGGCGGAAGAGGACCAGATCGTTGGCCGCGCCAAGCCGCCGATCACGCGCCGCTTCTTCAATTTCGTCAGCGGCGAGGACGATCAGCCGGAAATCTCGGTCGGCAAGTCGAGTGTCGGCAAGGAGGATCGTGCGCTTCTCCAGGAGGCGCTTTACGATCTTCTGGAATGCAAGCGTCTGCTCGATCAGGTGCGTTAGAGCCTTTCCTGGTCAGAATGCTTGAGGCTGGCTCTGGCAGCCGCTAGGCCTTTCAGCGCTTTTTCGAGATCGGAGAGCCGGAACGGTTTTTGCAGGACAGGCTGGCTTGAATTGCTGCCTTCGGGCGCGCTGCCATATCCCGTCGCAAAGACATAGGGCTTGCCGAGCGCCTCAAGCAGCTTTGCGATCGGTAGCGAGCTCTTTCCGGCCAACGAGACGTCGAGGATAGCCGCGTCGAATTCCTTGTTCTGGACCGCATCGAGCGCGTGCTCCAGATCCGGAACGCTGGCGCTGACGCTGTAGCCGAGATCCTCCAGCATCTCCTCAAGCAGCATGGCGATCAGCGCGTCGTCTTCGACGATGAATATGTCTTTCATGGTCCCGTCCACCCTTTACCCTTGCGTAGGCCCGTGTCAGGCCCCTTGCGGGGGATCACGGCTTATCTGTCCCGAGCCGGCTGCTCGTCAAGGCTGGGGAGCCAGCGATGCGAGAAACAGCGTATTGCCCGGCCGGATTCGATATGCAAAAGCTGGGGTACCGTTTTCGTAACGGATGGGAAGAGGCTGGAAAATGGATTTGTTGAGCGCCACGGACTGGCTGCGTCAAAGGCCGGGCTTGACCTATCCGCTCGCCGTCGCCGTTGTCGCGCTCACCTTTCTGACGCGTCTTGCCGCCGGCGATTATCTCTCAGGGTTTCCCTTTCTGAGCTTCCTGCCGGCCGTCCTGATCGCAAGCTTCATCGGCGGCGCCGGGCCAGGTGCGGTTGCTGCTGTCCTGGCGGGCTTCCTTGTCCAGCAGTTCTTCGTCGTGCCGCATAACGTCTTCTGGCCCGTCACCTTTGGCCAATGGATCGGTCTGTCGACCTTCATCGTCAACGCATTCATCATCGTCGGACTGATGCAGGCGATCATCGTCTCGCATGGCCGGCAGGGGCATCTGCGGGAAGCGCTCAACGATTTCAATACAAGGCTGGAAGAGACAGTCACTCAGCGCACCGCCGAACTCAAGCGCGAGATGGAGGAGCATGCCGCTGCCCAGGCGCAAGTGCGTCAGTTGCAGAAGATGGAAACTATCGGCCAGCTGACCGGCGGCGTTGCCCACGATTTCAACAACATGCTGGCGATCATCATCGGCAGCCTCGATCTTGCTCAGCGCCGGTTGAACGGCAAGGAGGATCCACGCCTCCTGAATTCGATCCAGAGTGCCAGGGACGGCGCGCAGCGGGCGGCGGTGTTGACCGCGCGCCTGCTCGCCTTTTCGCGCCGGCAGCCGCTGGCACCCGAGGTGACAGACGCCAATAAGCTGGTCGGTGGCATGTCGGAACTGCTGCGCCGGACGCTGGGCGAGCAGATCAGGATTGAGACGGTTCTAGCCGGTGGCCTCTGGCCGACATTTGCGGATTTGAGCCAGCTCGAAAACGCCATCCTCAATCTCTCGGTCAATGCCCGCGACGCCATGTCTGATGGCGGACATCTGACGATCGAAACGGCTAATACCGAACTGGACGACCGCTACGCCCGTACGCACCACGAGGTCGAGGCCGGCCAATATGTGATGATCAGCATCACCGATACCGGCACCGGCATGTCGCCCGAGGTTCTGGAACGCGCCTTCGATCCCTTCTACACCACGAAAGGTCCGGGAAAAGGGACTGGCCTCGGCCTCAGCCAAGTCTATGGCTACGTCAAGCAGAGCAAGGGACACATCAAGATCTATTCCGAGATCGACCGCGGCACGACGGTGAAGATCTATCTCCCGCGCTATGTCGGTTCCGGTGACGCACGTTTTGCGGCGACATCGATGGCGCCGATCCCGCAGGGAAGCGTCGAGGATACCGTCCTTGTCGTGGAGGATGACGAGAGCGTGCGGGAGATGACGGCCGAAAGCCTGCGCGAGCTCGGTTATAGCGTGCTGCAGGCTGCCGGCGGCCCCGAGGCGTTGGAGATTCTGGAGACCGAGCGCGTCGATCTCATCTTCACCGATATCGTGATGCCGCAGATGAACGGCCGCCAGCTTGCCGATACCGTCATGGAAAAGTGGCCGGATATCCGGATACTCTACACGACCGGCTATACCCGCAACGCCATTGTTCATAATGGTGTACTGGACCATGGCGTCTCGCTGCTTGCCAAACCCTTCAGCCTGGAGCAGCTCGCGCACAAGGTACGCGAGGTGCTGAACAGCAAGCCTCCCGCAGAACAGGCGTGAGGCCCGGGAAGAACCTCACGCCTTGCAGACAGCCTATTCCAGAACCTGAATGATACGGTGTGTCTGCGGCTCGACGATCACCCGGCGTTCATTGATGACGGTATAGCCATAGCCGTCGATATTCGGCACCGTATGGACTTCCACGGTATTGGGAAGCGTCGCGCCGACGGCTATATCGCCGTCATAGACGACGGAGGGAGCGCTCTGTTCCATCACATAGGTGCGTACTTCGCCCGGAAGAACGACGGTCGAACCGGTCGGCGCCGGATCGGTTACGATGACGGTGCTCTGCGCGAAGGCGGCAGAGCTTAGGGTCAGCATGAGGGCGGCCGCGGCCAGCATGGTTTTGCGCATGGATATTCTCCTTTTCCTACCCAGACATCGGAGAGAACGCCTGCCATGCTTCATGGTTCCGACCGCGAAACGCGGCGCAAGGTCGAAAGTTACGCTCGCAGAGGTAGAGTTTTTGTAAGCTCTACCCGATAAAACTGTTGGCGAGCTATTGACCATTTGTTAACCATAAGCATCGTTTATTCCTAATGAACGACATAGGGGTTGTTGATTCGCAAATTCGTCGCGCTTTGTCCCTTCAGACAAAGATTAAAAATACGATAGCAACGGCCAGGACATGCATTTTCCGAAGACGATATCGGTGGTGGCCATTGCGGCCATGATAGCCGGCTGCACGTCGACAGGTGGAGTGCGTCGGCCGGTCGGGCCTGAGGCCGTAGAGCCGGAAAAGGCACTTGTCCTGCCGCCTCCGGGCGGTCCGTCGATCGTCAGCGTCGTTGAGCGAAAGCGCGGAAATGGCGTGGAGCAGACGATATCGCTCTTCACCTCCTCGTCGGTTCAGGGCCAGAATTTCCTGAAAGCGCAGTTTCTCGGCGCGTCCGGCGCCAATCCCGGCGTCAGCAGCGATTCCTACCGGATGATCCGGGAGGGGGATATTGCCCGTGAGATGGCGCGCTCGGTTCCCGGCGTTCCGATGGCAACGTCAGCCACCTTCCTGCAGAACAGCTACGGTCCCTTCGGTTACGCCTCTGGTCAGAGTCGCGGCGGCGATACCTGCATTTACGCCTGGCAGCAGATCCGCTCCAGCCAGGCGGCGCACACGCAGGCACGCAACTTCGGCATGATCCAGCTCCGCCTGCGACTTTGTGATGCCCGCGCCACCGAGCGCCAGCTTCTCGCAATCGTCTACGGCTACACCGTTACCGGCACTTTCGATGGTGATATCTGGAATCCCTATGGCGCTCCGCCGCCGGCCAATCCGGCACTCGGTCAGACCGGCGCGCCGATCTATCCGGACGAGGGTGGTTATCGCCCGAACTCCATGCCGATCGGCTACGAGCCCGCTCCGGCCGCGATCCGCCAGCCACGAGCCGTAACCGTACGCCGCGTGCAGGGCCAGCCATCACATGCCGCCCCGGTTCTGCAGCCGCCCGTTGGTCCCCGCGTGCCGCTGCCGACTGACGACACGCAAACGAATGCGATAGAGCCGCCGGCAGAGGCGCCGGCACCGATCGAACAAACGGCAAGGCCGATCGGTGTGACCGTGCCTTCGCCTGATTGTATAGGCGATGCGGCCATGACGGTCGCCTGCCGGAAATAGCAACATGCCCGATGCGCCGATGCGCAGCGGTCGTGTCATTTCGAAGGAACGTCCATGCGTAAGGCTGGCAGTATTGTCATATGGGCTGTGGTGTCGCTTTGTGTGATCGCCTTGGTCACATTGCCCGTCAATCTGCAGACCCAGCTCATCGCCAGCATCACCGTCGTCACGGTCATGGCCCTCATCAAGGTGTTGAAGGGGGAGGGCACATGGCGCCTCGTGGCGCTTGCCTTCGGTACGTCCATCGTGCTGCGCTATGTCTACTGGCGCACGACCAATACGCTGCCGCCGGTCAACCAGCTCGCAAACTTCATTCCCGGTCTGCTGCTCTATCTCGCCGAAATGTACAGCGTGATGATGTTGGCGCTGTCGCTCTTCATTGTCGCGACCCCGCTGCCGTCGCGTCCCTCGCGCGCCGGCAAGCTCGAGCGCTTCCCCCATGTCGATGTCTTCGTACCGTCCTATAACGAGGATGCCGGCCTGCTTGCCAATACACTTGCCGCCGCCAAGGCGATGGATTATCCGGCCGATAAGCTGCACGTCTGGTTGCTGGACGACGGCGGCACATTGCAGAAGCGCAATTCCGGCAAGCTGATCGAAGCCCAGGCCGCTGCGGCCCGCCATTCCGAGCTCAAGCAGCTCTGCATCGATCTCGACGTCAATTACCTGACGCGCGACCGCAACGAACACGCCAAGGCCGGCAACCTCAACAACGGCATGCAGCATTCGAACGGCGAACTGATCGCCGTTTTCGACGCCGACCATGCGCCGGCGCGCGACTTCCTGCTGGAGACGGTCGGCTATTTCGACGACGACCCGAAGCTTTTCCTCGTCCAGACGCCGCACTTCTTCATCAATCCGGACCCGCTGGAACGCAATCTGCGCACCTTCGACAAGATGCCGAGCGAGAATGAGATGTTCTACGGCATCATCCAGCGCGGCCTCGACAAATGGAACGCCGCCTTCTTCTGCGGCTCGGCAGCGGTATTGAGCCGCCGCGCACTGCAATCCACCAACGGCTTCAGCGGCATCAGCATCACCGAGGATTGCGAAACAGCACTTGCCCTTCACGGCGCCGGCTGGAACAGCATCTATCTCGACAAGCCGCTGATCGCCGGCCTGCAGCCGGCAACCTTCGCAAGCTTCATCGGCCAGCGCAGCCGCTGGGCGCAGGGCATGATGCAGATCCTGCGCTTCCGCTTCCCGCTGCTCAAGCGCGGTCTCACCCTGCCGCAGCGCTTCTGCTACATGTCCTCGTCGCTGTTCTGGCTCTTCCCGTTCCCGCGCACGATCTTCCTCTTCGCGCCGCTCTTCTATCTCTTCTTCGACCTGGAAATCTTCACGGCCTCCGGTGGCGAGTTCCTGGCCTATACGCTCGCTTACATGATCGTGAACCTGATGATGCAGAACTATCTCTATGGATCGTTCCGCTGGCCGTGGATTTCCGAACTCTACGAATATGTGCAGACGGTGCACCTGTTGCCGGCCGTCGTCTCGGTCATGCTCAATCCGCGCAAGCCGACCTTCAAGGTTACCGCCAAGGACGAATCCATCGCCGTCAGCCGCCTGTCGGAAATCAGCAGGCCCTTCTTCGTCATCTTTGCAGTGCAGATCATCGCTGTCGCGATCACCATCTACAAGATCTATGCCGAGCCCTATAAGGCGGACGTCACCCTCGTCGTCGGCGGCTGGAACATCATCAACCTCATCCTTGCCGGCTGCGCGCTCGGTGTGGTCTCGGAGCGCGGGGAGAGGGCATCTTCCCGCCGCGTGCGCGTCAATCGCCGCTGCGAATTCGGCGTCAACGACCAGTGGTACCCGGCCTCCATCGAGGACGTCTCTGTCCATGGCGCGCGCCTGCACATCTTCAACAAGCATTTCGATGCGGTGCAGGTCGGTGCGCTTGGCGAGATCCGCTTCCGGCCCTATAGCGGTGCCGACCTCGAAACCCTGCCGCTCATCGTGCGCAACATCGAACCGTCGGGCGATATCACCAATCTCGGCTGTCAGTACCAGCCGAAGAGCGCGCTGGATCACCGCCTGATCGCAGACCTGATCTTCGCCAACTCCGATCAGTGGACGCAGTTCCAGGCTTCTCGCCGTCGCAATCCCGGCCTCATCAGGGGCACCATCTGGTTCCTCGGCCTCTCGCTCTACCAGACGAGCCGTGGTCTGGTTTATTTCTTCCGAAGCATGCGGCCGGAGCGTGAAGAGCATCGACAGCAGCAGGCGGCAAAGGTGAACGCCGGATGAGAAAGCTCCTTGCTGCTTCCTTTCTTCTGGTCGGCACGTCGGTTCTCGCCTATGCGCAGACCGCGCCCTTCGATATGTCCGGCGAGCGTCCGGCGGGCACGGCGCCGGTCGTTCCGCGCCTGACCCTGCCTGCTCATCCTGTTCAACCGGCGCCGCCTCCCGCGCAGATCCAGGCACCCGCGCCGGCAACGCCTTCCGTCCCGGCGCAGGCCCAGCCGCAACCCTCCACGCCGCCTGCCGTCCGTCCCGTCGCAGCGGCTCCGCAGACCAGCGATTTCAAGCGCTATATCGTGCCCTTCTCCGAACTCGGCCTGAGTGGGGAATACGACCGCAGATCGTGGTCGATCTATCTGACGACGGAGGAGGCGGCGGCGAAAGCGCGGTTCACCTTCACCTATCAGAATGCCATCGTCGTCGCTCCCGAGGCGTCGCAGCTGACCGTGTTCATCAATAATCGTGCCATCGGCCAGCAGCAGGTTGGTTCGCCCGATAGCCCGTCGGCCGTCAGCTTCGAGGTTCCTGCGGACCTGCTGCAGCCCGGCGCCAACCTTATCACCTTCGAGGCCAACCAGCGCCACCGCACGGATTGCAGCGTCGATTCCACCTATGAACTCTGGTCGAACATCGATCCGGCCGGCACCTATCTGAGCTTTGCCGGCCGCGATGCCAGCCAGCTTTCCGGCACCGATGCTATCCGCGCCATCGGCGTCGATGGCACCGGGAAGACGCAATTCGATCTGGTGGTTCCGGCGATGGAACAGCCCGGTACCACCAAACCGCTTCTGCGTCTGGCGCAGGGCCTGTCGCTTCTGAGCGGAATGCCGAATCAGATCTTTGCCTTCAGCGCCGGCTCGCTGCCGGCAGGCGGCCCCGGCAAAATGTCGGTGCTCGTGGGCACCGCGGCGGAGCTGCGGCCGATCTTCCCCGGCCTTCCCCAGAGCGCTGAAAGCGCGCCATTTGCCGCCTTTGTGACCGACCCGGGCAGTGGTTCGCCTGTCCTGCTGATCAGCGGTCCATCCTGGCAGGCGGTTTCGACAGCGATCGATACCATCGTTTCTCCAACCGACCGTGCCCCTGAAATACGCCGCGACGTGCTGACCACGCAGCGCTGGACGGCGCCCGACGCGCCGCTGCTCTTTGCCGACACGCGCATTCCGCTTTCGCAGCTTGGAATACGCACCGTCGACTTTTCCGGCCGCCGCTTCCGCACCGGCTTCAATATCGCCGTACCGGCCGATTTCTATGCCAATGCCTATGGCGAGGCGAAAATCCTGCTCGATGCCGCCTATTCCAGCAAAGTGCTCCCCGGCAGCCATATCGACATCTATGTGAACGGCAACATCGCCTCCACCGTGCCGATTGCCACGACCAACGGCGGCATTTTCCGCCAGCTTCCGATCCGCGTGACCATGCGGCACTTCAAGCCTGGCCTGAATTCGATCGCCATCGAGGCAGTTTTGATGACCGAGGACGATGCGGCCTGCGTCCCCGGGGCGACGGCCTCGCAGGCGCCGCGCTTTGCACTTTTTGACACGTCCGAATTTCATATGCCGGATTTCGCCCGCGTCGGGCAGCGTCCGAATCTGGCGGCCATGACAGGCACCTCCTATCCCTACGGGCGCAATCCCGATCCGACGCCACTGTTTATCGACCGTACCGATGCCGACACGCTCTCGGCCGCGGCGACCCTGCTTGGTCAGCTCGCCATCATGGCCGGCCACCCGATCGCAATCGAAACCGTCGCCTCGCCGAGCGTAATCGGCGATCGCAATGCCATTTTCATCGGCTCGATTTCGCAGATGCCGGCAACGGCGCTCACGCAGGTCAATGTCGCAACGGCCAGCCAGGCTTCGTGGCGGCCGGTCACCGACCCGCAGCCGACCGAAATCGATAACGGCACGGCGCTGGAGGAATGGCGCTCACGCATCACCGGCGGCGCGCTGCAGGGCCACATAGAGGCGTTCCGCGAATGGCTGCGCCGCAACTTCGACATCACTGGCAGCTCACTGCAATTCATCCCAAATGCCGAACAGGTATTCACGCCGTCGGATGCGGCTACCTTGATGATCGCCCAGGGCAAGAGCCCGGACGGCGGCGGCGCCTGGACCGTCGTCACGGCGCCCTCGGCCAAAGATCTGCGCGAGGGGCTGAATGCGCTCACCGCCCAGATAAACTGGCCGCAGATATCGGGCCATATCACCACCTATTCCAGCCGAACCGGGAAGATCGAGAGCGTGCCGGTCACGCGCTTCGATTTCGTACCCACTGGGGGTTTGTCGATCGCCAACTATCGCCTGATCGCTGCCAACTGGTTGTCGACGAACATTCTTTCCTATTCCTTCCTGCTGGTGGTCCTGTCGCTTCTGATCGGCCTGGTCACATCAAGAATGCTCTTCAGGCTCGGCAGGTCGAAATGAGGGGCTGGGTCGTCACATTGCTGGCAGGTACGATGATGCTGGCGCTCGCCGGTGAGCGGGCCTTTGCCCAGCAGCCGCGGATCAGCGGTGAGGCGTGGGCCGCCTACAAGGCGAAGTTCCTCGATCCGAGCGGCCGCATCGTCGATAACGGCAACGGCAATATCAGCCATAGTGAAGGGCAGGGCTACGGCCTGCTGCTTGCCTATCTGGCCGCTAGCCCCGCCGATTTCGAGCAGATCTGGTACTTCACCCGTACCGAGCTGCTGCTGCGCGATGACGGCCTTGCCGTGTGGAAATGGGATCCGTCCGCCACGCCGCACGTGACAGACACCAACAATGCTTCTGATGGCGACATATTGATCGCCTATGCGCTTGCGCTGGCGGGTTCGGCCTGGAACCGGAGCGATTATATCGCTGCCGCCACCCGTATGGCACAATCGACGCTATCAGAAACCGTGGTCGATTTTGCCGGTCGCACGCTGCTGATGCCCGGTGCGGAAGGCTTCTCCGGCGCGGATCGCGACGACGGCCCCGTCATCAATCCGTCCTATTGGGTCTATGAAGCACTTCCCGTCATGGCAGCGCTTGCGCCGTCCGATCAATGGCAGAAACTCGCGGATGATGGCCTCTCGCTGCTCAAGTCCATGCAGTTTGGCCCGCGCAAGCTGCCCGCCGAATGGGTGAGCCTGAAGCGCCAGCCGCAGCCGGCCGAAGGTTTCGACGCCGATTTCGGCTACAACGCGATCCGTATCCCGCTCTATCTGGCACGAGGCGGCGTGACGGACAGGGCGCTGCTGACGCGCCTCAAAGAAGGCATTGCCGTAAACGGTGTGCCCGCCACTATCGACCTGACCACCGGGCGGCCGAAGACGTCGCTCTCTGATCCTGGTTATGAAATTGTTAACCACGTTGTGGCCTGTGTATTAGACGGAACGAAACTTCCTGCCGAAGCGCTGCAGTTTGCGCCCGCCTATTATTATCCATCAACGCTTCAGCTTCTGGGGCTGGCCTATGTCGGGGAGAAGCATCCAGAGTGTCTGTGAAATCTTCTCTCGTAGCGATCACGGCAGCAGCTTTGGTAGCGACACTGATCGCGGGGCTGAAAGACCGCGAAGCATTGCAGGAGCGTTTCGGCTTCGGTGGCAAAACCCCCGAACTCATGATGATGGGTCGCATCAAAGGGCCGGATACCCCTTCCAATCCGCCGATCGACGTACAGACCGTGGCGGAGCGAATCCAGGCCGCGACACAGGATAATTCCGCCGATCAGCCCCAGAGCTCATCCCAGACAAACTTGGCCCAAACGGCTCCGTCGCAGACAGCCCCGGCCCAGCAGCCGGCTCCGGTTCCGGTCGTCCCGCAGACCGCACCACCCGCAGCCCCTGCCAGTGCCACACCGGCCAATCCGCCGCCGACAGGCACGGCAGCAGGCCAGCAGCCGGTCGTCGATGAAAGCGCCCTTCGTTATTTTGCAAGCCGCGGCGACAAGGTTCGCCTGCAGGCGGAAATCTCCCGCCTTCAGGCGCTCTATCCGAACTGGGTGCCGCCCGCCGATCCGCTCGCCATTCCGCAAAATGGCGACCGGCAGCTCGAAAACATGTGGCAGCTCTATTCGGAAGGCCGCTACGCCGAGCTGCGCAGAGCGATTGCCGATCGTCAGACCACCGAAAGTGGCTGGCAGCCGCCCGCCGACCTGCTTGACCGCCTCGATGTCGCCGAATCCCGCGCCCGGCTGGTCAATGCCTCCGATCTCAAACAATATGCGACGGTCATCGATATCGCTGCCCAAACGCCGAGCCTGCTGACCTGCGCCGAGATAGACATGCTCTGGCGCGTTGCCGAAGCGTTCGTTGAGACAAACAGGCAGCAGCGTGGGCAGGATGCCTATACCTACATCCTGAAGAACTGCACCGACCCGGCCGAACGTGTGGCGACTGTCCAGAAGGCTGCCGCTCTTTTGCCATACGGTTCGATGCAGGCGCTGCTTTCCCTCGAAAAACCTGCGGATGCCAATGGTATCCGTGAATTCGACAGCCTGCGTGACGATCTTGCCCGCCGCTTTGTTGCCGATGGCAACGACGATGCCAAGCTGGAAGTCGCTGCCGATTATGTCTCCCGCGTCGAGAAGCTTGCCGGGCAACAATGGCTGGCCTCGGACGCACTGCTGCTCGGCTGGTATCACCTTCGCCGTAACAATGAGGCGGATGCCGAAAAATGGTTCCGCATGGCCCATGATAAACAGGATTCGGCCGTCGCTTCGCAGGGTCTGGCGCTGGCGCTTATCGCCCGCAAGTCACCGCAGGAAGCCGAGGACGTCATGTACAAATGGCGTGACGATTCCAAGGATGCGACCGCCACTTATCTTGCCGCAACCGCCAACCTGATGGCTTTGCAGCCGCCGGCCGATCTGAGCGAGGACGTGCTCGGCCGTATCGCTGCTGCGATCATCGAGCAGAAATATGTGCCGACGGCACAGCAGTTCGGCTGGTATGCCCGCTCTCTGAACCAGTTCCAGACGGCCGCTCGCTGGTTCGAGACGGGGCTGCGCTGGAAGCCGGATGACGAACCCTCAGCCTACGGCCTTGCCGTTACCCGCCAGCAGTTGAACGATCGTGCCGGGGTTGCCGAGATCCAGCGTCTCTGGGCCGGTCGTTCGACCCGTATCGCCACGCTCAACGATACGTCTGACGTCCCCCGTAGCAACGCTCCGTTACCGGCTCCTGGCTCTGCGACCGAGCCGGCGCCTGCAGTTCTGCCTGCTGCACCGCAGGTCCAGTCCGCGCCGACCGAACGCAACATGGCCCTCCAGCCGCAGACCGTTGCGCCAGCAAGGTCGACGCGAGTCATGCAGACGGTAGCGGTTGAGCGTGGTCCTCGCCAGCTACGCGGTTGCTCCACGACCATTGATCCGACCCGCCTCAGCCCCGGCGACGCGCTGACACGCGGCTGGTGTCTGATGGACATCAACAGGCCGATGGAAGCGGTGAAGGCTTTCGAAGCGGCGCTGGCAAGCCCTGTGCGCAAGGAGCGTGAGGATGCCGCCTACGGCCAGAGCCTTGCCTATCTGCGCGCCGGCCTTTCCAACAGTGCTGCAGTCGCGGCGACCAAGGCGCCGCAGAACCGCGACCGCGCTTCCGAACTGCAGGTGGCGATCCTTGCCGACCGCGCGCTTGCCGCCTTCGAAGGCCGCCGCTATCGCGAAGCGCTTATTTTTCTCGATCAGCGCGCCCAGTTGCAGCAGGAGCGCGTCGATCTCATGGTACTGCGTGGCTACAGCTACATGAACCTGAAGATGTATGGTGACGCCACGCGGATTTTCGAGGCTGCGGCTGCCACCGGTAATCGCGATGCCACACGCGGCCTTGCGGATGTGAGGAGCATTACCCATCCCGAAGTCAACGACTAAGGCGCGTCACGACCTTTTTCGATTCGCTTGCCCCGCTTTACGTCCTTGTTTTCCGCATGTCGTTGTCGCAAAACCGCTGCATACTTTTGCGCGGCATGCTTTAGGTTGACGCCGCTCCTGCGCTCGGCTAGTCGCGGGGCAACCGACGGCTTTCCGCATTGCAAGGAAACTTCCTTTGTCCACTTCCCATCGCGTTCTCGACAAGACCTACGATGCCTTCCTCTTCGATATGGACGGCACGGTGCTGAACTCCATCGCGGTCGTCGAGCGCGTCTGGAGCGAGTGGGCTCTCCGCCACGGCTTTGAGCCCGAAGTCCTCCTCAAGACCATCCACGGTGTTCGGGCATCCGACGCCATCCGCCAGCTCGGCCTTCCCGGTGTCGATCCTGTTGCTGAGGCCAAGCAGCTTCTGAAGGAGGAGATGGAGGATTTCGGGGGCATCGTCGAGATCCCGGGCTCCATCCGTTTCCTGAATGCACTGCCTGGGGATCGTTGGGGGATCGTCACCTCGGCGCCGATCGAACTCGCTCGCCGCCGCATGGCAGCTGCAGGCATTCCCATGCCGAAAATGATCGTCAGCGGCGAGGAAGTCTCGTCAGGCAAGCCGAGCCCGGAATGCTATCTGCTCGGCGCAAGCCGCCTCGGCGTCGATCCCGCCCGCTGCCTGGTATTTGAGGATGCCGTGGCAGGCATTCTCGCCGGCGAGGGCGCCGGAGCCGATGTCACCGTTATCACCGAAACCCATGCGACGCCCTTCGAGACACCGCACCTCACCATCGCCAACTATGCCGCGTGGCAGCCGCGTGTGACGGCGGACGACAAGCTCGCGCTCTCGGCCATATAGTCTTGCAGTCTGAATAGTCTTGAAGGCAGAGGGCTTCAGAATTTGTAGCCCACGCCGATCATCACGACATGCTGGTCGATGTCGCCGTCGAGTCCGAGAAGATCGGTGCTACCGTAGTCATTGTAGCGATATTCCAGCCGGCCGAAGACATTGTTGGTGAAGGCGTAGTCGACACCGGCGCCGATCGTCCAGCCTGACAGCGTAGTGCTGTCGTCGCCTGCAGGACCGTCGATATGGGCCTGCGCGCCCGTCCAGCCAGCAGCGCCATAGATCAGCGCACGATCGATTGCATAGCCGAGCCGGGCGCGGACGGAGCCGGCGGTCTCGAGGCCGACTTCAAACGGACCGACATCGGCCTTGTCCCAGTTGTAGGAAACGTCACCTTCGATACCGAAGACGAAATTATTGTCGAGCTGCCAGTTGTAGCCGACGAAGCCGGTGATCAGGCCGCCATTCATGTCTTCGGAAAAGACGTCAAAATCGCCATTGGCCCAGGTCGGCCCGCCGCCGAGACCGGCATAGAAGCCCGTCCATGTGAAGACCGGAGCGATCTCGGCTGCAGGTGCAGCCGGAACCTCATCGATGGCGTCAGCCGCAAGGGCTGGGCCGGTGACAAGGCCGGCAACAAGGAAGGCAACAAGGAAGGTGGGGGCTCTGGCGGATACGAAACGAAGTTTCATGACTTCCCTTTGCCGAAAAGCCCGGCCAAAGCTCGTTTAAGATCCGACTGCTTCGGACTGAAACCGCATCGGCACACAGCACATCGCGGCTGCGGGCGAGCGACCCACAAATCACGCTTTTCTAACGCCGCTTCGGGGGGAAGGTTCCGTGGGGAGAAATCGCAGCCAGACCGGATGGAATCCGGCCGCCCGGTAGGACCAGAGGCAGGCGAGGCTCAGAGCCTGATGCGATTGCCCTTGTTGTCGATCATCTGCAGCACATCGCCATCCGTCTTGATCGAGATGCAGTCCGTCTGCTTGTTGGGGAAAAGAACGCAGATCTGGCCGTCTGAAATCTTGTAGCCGTTCTGATTGCCCTTACGGTATTCGTAACCATTCGGGGCCTTCCGCAAATCGCCGGCGCCCTTCAGAAGCTGCCGGATTTCTTTTTCCTTGGCGTTCCGGAACTGGACGTTTTCTGCCAATGCGATATGCGAGGAGGCCAGCGTCACGATCACGCCGATGAGAAGTGAGCGGCTTGGCAGCATGTGATAAACTCCAGGCAATGGTCTGCAGGAAAATGAAGAGAGTGAAATGATCAGGATCGTTCTTGCCTTAGCTTTAGCAATGCTTGCCGGTAATGCAATGGCTGTCGATCCGAGAAATCCGCGCGTCGACCGGCAAACCTACCAGGATTGCCGCCGCTTTCCCGAGCGTTGCGCCGGCGACGACCGCAACCGCAATCGCCGCGACTATTACCGCGACAATACCCGCCAGGGCTCGGGCCAGTACATCTACCGCGGCCAGCGTCGCATATGGACGGATGAATCGCGCTAGAGCGCCGTGCGTGCATTCGGACGCACAAAGGACGCTCTAACTCTTTGAATCTACGCATCAGGCTTGCCGAAAATCGATTCCGATTTTCGCTCCGATGCTGTAGGCGCGCGCCGCGCCTTCACTCTCGCGAGATGCGGAAAGACTGAGATTTCAAGGGATTAAATGGTCGGGGCGACTGGACTCGAACCAGCGACCCCTTGACCCCCAGTCAAGTGCGCTACCGGGCTGCGCTACGCCCCGACCTGCCGAAACGGCTTGCATCTGTTAGACTTTTCGGTTTTTGGACGCAAGGGAAAAATGCCGCCACGATCATAAAACGGAACTTGTCCAAGGGAATGTCTGCCGGGGAGCTTCTGGCCTGCCTCTTCCGCACCGCCTGGAGGCCTCTCAACCTGCCGATGAATGCCGAAAAAAGTCTGCGCAAAGCAGCAAAAATCCTTGCGTATGCCGGTGTGGCATGGAAATCCTCTCGCCCGTGAGCAATATCGTACCAAGCTGGTCCGGGACTTTATCGAAATAATATACAGTTTCGGTTGTATTTTTTTGGCACTAAATTTTCGGTAAAATATTTCATCAATATTTCTGTCAATATCCCCGCTTAGGAGATGTAATTTATTTTGCGTTCAGCTGAATATGCCTGTGATCGAAGCTGATATGTGCGCTCTTTCCAATTTTTGATTGTTTGAAATTGAAATTTATTCGCAATTTTGCTGCTAAGCGTGTAAAGAAGAGAAATCGTGGAAAAGCATAGTTTGGGCTTATGACGATCGACAATAACAGGCAGGATTGCCGGCAGACCCTTGCCGCCGCATTTAAGGCCCTTTCCGATGACGCTGTGAAAGCCGGCTGGTCGGAGTGCGACGTTGCCCTTGCGCTTGCGGAGCTTGCCGAAGCGCACGTGGCCGAGGTCGGCGCCAAGGTGATCGTCGAAGGCTTTACCCAGTCGCAGCTTTATGCAGCGAGCGCCCGGCTGAAATTCTGAGACTGAAAGTCTGACTGGCCCTCAATCCTCATATCAACAGCCCGGCTGTCCTGGCAGCCATTACGAAAGATGCCTGCGCTGCGCGCGGGCTTCTCAGCCCATCCATTGCGTCAAGGCAGTGCTGGAGCGCGACACGGTATTCGCGTCCGGGTTTCGCCGGCCAGCGTTTGAGATATTCGACGGCTTCCCAGGCGGTTGCGACAATGAAGCTGCTGCTTGGGGACTTGACCCTTACAGACGAGGGGAAGCGTTTTTCGCTCACGGCTCTCTCATTCCAACGTTCCAAACGGCCCCGTAACGCACGAGACACGAGATTGTTCCCGAGATTTTGATTGCACGGTTGCTAAAATTTTGGGCTACGCGCATAATGCGAATAAAGCTGGCAGGGAGGGCGTCGGCTGCGCAGCGATGATGCGTTGTGCCCTCTAAGGGAAATGTGGCGCGATGTTGAAATCGTCAGTTCACCCCCAGGATTTACCGCTCTTTTCGGAAGATATCGACTTGTTGTCGCAGGTTCTGAGCCAGGTTTGCGATGACAGCGGCATCGCTCCCCGCACGCCGGAGGCAGACCGCATCGGGGCGGCCCTCATCCAGCTTTACAGGCAGGGCGTGAAGGACAGCGGCAAGCTGACCGTTCTCGCAAAGACCTATCTCTGAAACTCAGTTCTGCTCTATCGAGACACCATTCTTGCCGATGCTCATCTCGATGCCTTCGGGTTTGCTTTCCTCATGGAATACATAAGCGCCGAGGCCGATGATCACGACGACAAGCGCACCGATGACAAGATAAAGACTGCTGTTTCGATTCAAGACAGGCCACCCCAACACGTTGACAGGACAGCCGAAACGCCTGGGGCGACGCTTGGTTCCGTCAATCGTCGTTGGCGGCGTTGAGGTTTTCCGGCCTGATGCCGTCATCGCTGGAACTGCGTGCGCGCAAGCGTATGCCAGGGCCGCCTTCATCCTGATTGCCGCTGGCGATGAAGATGATGCCGTGGGCTTCCAGCGTGTTGCGCACGTCGATCGTGGCTCGCGTCTCGCCTGCCCATTCACCGTTTTCCAGCGCCTGGACTGTTTCGATGGAAAGCCCTGCATGAGCGGCGAGGTCCTCGATGCTCATGCCGATCATGGCGCGCGCGCCGCGTATCTGTGTCCCTGTAATCATGCCGGAAATCTAACGCTTTTGTCGAACTTCTCAAGTGTTTGTGAGCGGACTGAACGCTTGTGGCGAACTTCAAGCGCCGCGCAGCCCCAGACGATGCCGAATAACAGGTAAACGTGCCGCCAATGGTCGATGTCGATCACGTTGCCGATCGCTGCATGGCCGAGAATGGAGATCCAGGCGACCATGAGGAAAGGCTGCCATGGCCGGTCGAGCAGCATGCTTCGGAAACCTAGATAGATTGTCCAGCACAGCATGCCGACATAACTGATGAAGCCCAGCCAGCCGTAGGTGGTCAGCGATTTCAGCCAGATATTGTGCTCGTCTTCCGGAAACATCGTGCCGAAGACCAGCGGCCCTATGCCGAGCGGCCTTTCCATCATCATCTGGAAGCCGATGCGATGGCGGTCGAAACGGCCGAGATGCTCGCCGTCATATTGTTGCACGAGCTGGGCGCGGGCGGAAAAGAGCTGGCTGACCTTGGGAACCTGCAGCGCGACCAGCAGCGAGGCCGCCATCAGGATGATCGCGCCCAGCGAGAGGATCAGCACCCGCAGCCGGAAGGCGCCGCTGCGTTCCTTCAGCAGCATGACGAAGATCAACACCGCCACGGCAAAGGCGAAGAGACCCCAAGCCGCGCGCGAGAAGGAGAGGAAGACGCCGAGCGCCAGGATGAGCAGCGCTCCCGCCTTGATCGGCGAGCTTCTGAGATTCCCGGCGAGAATGCCGTGGACGAGGTAAAGCGCCGGCGGCACGAGGAAGGGGCCGAAAACGTTCGGATCCTGGAAGGCGCCCTTGGCGCGGTCGTAAAGCGTGAAGACTTCAGAGCCCGGAAAGGCATGGAAATAGCCGAGAATGCCGAGCAGGGACGTGATAACAGCCGCAAAGCTCCAGGCATTGAAGATCAGCGGCAGCCGCTTGTGGCTGTCTTCGATGATCGCGGCATAGAAGATGGAGGTCAGCGCCAGGAAAGTGGAGACGGCAACATACATTGGGCCGGTCGCCAGATCCCGCATCTGGGTGAGCGACAGCATGCCGCCGATGTTGAAGGTCAGGAGCAGCGCCATCAGCGGCGCGGTGGTGCGGGATATTTTCAGGCCGAGGATGAACCAGAGGCCGATCAGCCCTGCCATCCACAATTCATAAGGCGCAGGCTCGTCGATGACGAAGCCGGAGAGAAAGACCCCGAATGCGACCGCCGCCGAGCCGATGAGGCGCAGCGTCAGCCGTTGCGGCTGGGCCACGCGCACACGGGTGGCGTCGATCGCGCTCAATAGGCGTTTTCCGTGTTGAGCAGCCGGACCGGCGTCAGGAACAGGATCTTGAGGTCGAACCAGAGCGACCAGTTCTCGATGTAATAGAGGTCGTAGGCCGTGCGGAATTTGATCTTCTCATCATTGTCCACTTCGCCGCGCCAGCCATTGATCTGCGCCCATCCGGTGACGCCGGGCTTGACGCGGTGGCGTGCGAAATAGCCATCGACAATATCGGCGAAAGCGCGGTCGTGCGCCTGGGCAAGCACGGCGTGCGGACGCGGGCCGACCAGCGAAAGCTCGCCCTTCAGCACGTTGAAGAGCTGTGGCAACTCGTCGATCGAGGTCTTGCGGATGAAGCGGCCGACACGGGTGACGCGCGGATCGCCCTTGGTGACGGCTGCCTTTGCCGTCGGATCACTCATGTTGGTGTACATGGAGCGGAACTTGAAGACATTGATGACTTCATTGTTGAAGCCGTGACGCTTCTGCTTGAAGAAGACCGGTCCTTCCGAAGTCGCCTTCACGGCAATCGCTGTCGCCACCATGACAGGCCAGAGCAGGCAGAGCGCGACGATGGTGAAGAAGATATCGAACACGCGCTTGGCGACGGAATCCCAGTCGCGGATCGGCTTCTTGAAGATGTCGAGCATCGGTACCGAGCCGACATGCGAATAGGCACGCGGGCGGAAGCGCAGGCGATTGGCGTGTGCGGCAAGCCGAATATCGACCGGAAGCACCCAGAGCTTCTTCAAAAGCGCGAAGATGCGCGCCTCCGCGGACAGTGGCAGTGCGATGATCAGCATATCGATGCGCGTCATGCGCACGAATTCAACGAGTTCGCTCACCGTGCCGAGCTTCGGATAGCCGGCGACCATGATCGGCGAGCGCTTCTCGCCACGGTCGTCGAAGATGCCGCATATACGGATGTCGTTATCCGCCTGCTGCTCCAGCATCCGGATCAGTTCCTTGGCCGGCTCGCCGCCGCCGACGATGACGGCGCGGCGCTCCATGATGCCGTTGCGTGCCCAGTTCCGCACGCCCTGCGCCACGAGGAAACGCTCGATGACCAGGAAGAGCGCGCCCGCAATAAACCAGATGCCGTAGGATTCCGTGGTCTCGGCGCTCAGACCGCGCAAGAGTGAGCAAGCGCCTGTTATCAGCACGAAGACGATGGCGAATGCTGCGAAGGCGCGCGGCAAATACCGCACGCGGGCTCTAAGAGCCGGAATGGAATAGGTATCAGCCACCTGAAGCGCTACCACGGTCAATGCCGAAATGATCGCCGCCATGACAGCCCGCATCAGGATACTGTCGCTGCCGTCGCCGGGTGCGAAATAAAAGGCGACAAGGCCGATGACGAACTGTGTCAGGAATTCCAGCAGCCGCAACTGGCCGATGATGATGACAGGCGAAGAGGTTCCATCACGGAATTGCTCTGCGATCTGACGGGCATAGGAATTGATGGGCGGCGTCTCGCCGTCCGCATGCGTAGAGGCGTCGCCGCGCGTCTCCGTATCAGAGACCTGCTTGCGCAGGGCTTCCACGTCGAACTGTCCGCTCTTTTCCAGCTTGTTCATGGGGCTTCATCGCTCGTTGATGTGAGCGGGATAACAGAAAGCCCCTAAGAAACTTTTACGAGGCGGCCTGAATTGCCTGTCCCGCAGCGGGATTGACGAGCTCGCTATAGAGTTTCAGCACCTCATGGGCCATGACCGGTGCGGAAAAGACGGACTTGACCGTGTCGGGAGAAGGCATGACCTTGTCGTGCCAGTCGGGCACTGTCAGTGCTTCCGCCATCACCCGCGCCAGATCGTCGGAATCTCCGGGTGTAACGAGTGCGGGACTATCTGCGCCAAGCACCTCTGGAATGCCGCCGACGCGCGAGGCGATGACCGTCTTGCCGGCGCCGAGACCTTCCAGAACGATGTAGGGCATGGCTTCGGCGCGGGAGGGAACGACGAGATTCTGCGCCATGGAGAAGGCATCCTTGACGCGCATCGCCGGCAGCATGCCGATGCGCTTGCCGAGGCCACGCTCCACCATCATCTCGCGGTAGCGGTCGCGCTCCGGCCCGTCGCCGATCATCAGCGCCGAAAGCGGCCGCCCGAGCAGGCGCTCGGTCTTGGCGAAGGCATCGATGAAGAGATCCGGGCCTTTGAGGTCGCGCAGCATGCCGACATAGATGAAGTGAACCGCATCGGAGCGGGTCGGAATGTCGGAAAAATCCCGCACGCCGATGCCGTTATAGATCAGCCGGTTCTTGACTCTCGGCCGACCCACCTTGCTCGCATAGGTCTGCCGCTCGTATTCGCAGATGAAGACCAGCGCATCGGTGAAATATTCCTGCAGCCGCTCCATGCGCAGCACGAACTGGCCGAGCAGGGAGGCGCGGGAATAATGCAGGCTTCCGCCATGCGCGGTATAGAGGCGGGCTACGCGATACCTGTTGACCCGCAGGGCTGAGCCGGCAAGCCGCGCGAGCACACCGCCCTTGGCGCCGTGCCCGTGCAGCACATCCGGCCGCAAGCTCCTGATTTCCTTGAATGTGTTCCAGAGCACCATGGCATCGGACGGGCTGATGGAGCGCCGTATCGGAACGCGCGTCAGACCGAGCGAAAGATAAGGACGGATATCGTCGAAGAGACGGTCCTCATATTCGCCGCCGGTCGAGCTGTCGCAGATGATGCCGATTTCGTGACCCGCCCGGCTATGTTCCTCCACGAGATCGCGGACATGACGGAAAATTCCGCCGACCGGCGATCTGAAGCAATGGAGGATACGGAGAGGCCTCTGCTCTGCCATCGATTAGAAGAGCCGTTCGCGGACATAGATCGTGTCGCCAGCGATGATCGGGCCTGAAATATTGACGCGACCCGTCAGCACCTGCCCGTTGATCTTGCGCGTAACGTCGACCATGCTCTGGTTGGCGCGGTTGGTAAAGCCGCCGGCGACTGCGATGGCGTTCTGCACGGTCATGCCGGGCACATAGGCATACTGGCCGGGCTGGCCGACTTCGCCCATGATGAAGACGGAGCGATAGCGGTCGACATCGATGGTGACATCAGGGTCGCGAAGATAGCCCTGCTGCAGCTTCTGCGCGATCTGGCCGGAGAGCTGTTGCAGGGTGCGGCCGCGGGCAGGGACCTGGCCGATAAGGGGGAATGCGATATAGCCGGCCTGATCAACCGTATAGGTATTGGTCAGGGTTGCCTGATCGAAGACGGTGATGCGCAACCGGTCGCCGCTGTCGAGCGAATAGGGCTGGATCGTCGCCTGGTTGAAGGCCTTTGGCGCCGGCCGATAGGTGGTGCAGCCCGCCAACGCAGCCATCACGGCGGCGAGGCTCATAGCCATCAAGGTCTTGGGCTGGACGAAGGGCATCCGCTCGCTCACAGGAAGATAATTCGGTCGAGCCGTTATCGATCTATTAGGGTTAATGCCCGGTAAAAAAACCGCCGATTTCCGCAATTCCTTTGTCAGGAGCGTGTTGTTTGCGCGGGAATTGCCATTAACCGTTGAGTTACCATGGTCGTTTACGCTTGGGGCAGTTCGTATTGGAGTAATGAGTATGTCCCGCGTAGCGAGTGATCAGGATGTGGACATCGACCTCGGCCAGCTTGTGCGCGCGGTCTGGGCCCGTCGTCTGAGAATATTGACGATCACCGCATTGGGTGCGGCTGTCGCTTTTGCCGGCGCCAAGATGGTTTCGCCGCAATATCGCAGCGAGACGCGCGTCCTCATCGAACCTCGCGCTCCGGCCTTTGCCAGCACCCAGACGAATGACGCCAGTGCCGGGCCGCTGCTCGACGAGCTGAATATCGCCAGCCAGGTGCAGATCCTGCAGTCGGCGGATCTCATCAAACAGGTCATCAACAATCTGAAGCTCTACAATCTGCCGGAATTCGATGCAGCCGCGAACGGCTCCGCGCTCACCGATATTCTGGTGTCGCTGCATCTGAAGAAGAATCCGCTGGAAAATCCGCCGGAAGAGCGTGTCATCGACGCCTTCACCCAGCGCCTGCAGGTTTACCAGGTGCCGGGCTCGCGCGTTATCGGCATTACCTTTACCTCCAAGGATCCGAAGCTCGCTGCCAGCATTCCAAACGCCATGGCGCAGGTCTATCTGGCGATCCAGAGCGGCGCCAAGCTCGACTCCAACACGGAAGCCACGCGCTGGCTTGAGCCGGAGATCGACAGCCTGCGCGAGAAGGTGAGCGAGGCCGAGAGGAAGGTCGCCGATTACCGCACCACCCATGGCCTGCTGCAGACCAACGGCACGACGACCTTCACTGCGCAGCAACTCAACGACATCTCCGTCGAGCTGACCCGCGTGCGCACCGACAAGGCGAATGCCGAGGCGAGAGCGCAGGCCGTGCGCAACGCGCTCTCTTCCGGCGAAGCCTCCGACACGCTGAGCGATATTATGTCGTCGCAGTCGATCCAGCGGCTGAAGGCGACGGAGTCCGGCCTCCAATCGCAGATATCAGACCTGCAGACGAGCCTGCTCAACAACCATCCGCGGCTGAAGAGCCTGCGCGCTCAGCTTGCCGATATCCGCACGCAAATCCGCCAGGAAACGCAGAAGATTCTCGCCAGCATCGAGAACGAGACGAAGGTTGCCGATCTGCGCGAACAGGAATTGGAACAGCAGTCCGATACGCTGCAGGCCAACAGTGCGAAGGCCGGCGAGGACGGAGTGGGTCTCAATGCACTGGAGCGGGAGGCGAACGCTCAACGCCAGCTTCTGGAGACTTACCTCGTTCGCTACCGCGAAGCCGCTTCCCGTGCCGACCGGAATTCGAGCCCCGCGGATGCCCGCATTGTTTCTAAAGCGATCGAGCAAGTCGATCCCTATTTCCCGAAAGTCGTGCCGATTGTCATCGTTGCCGCGGTCGCAATACTCATCATGAGCGCGATCGTCATCATGCTCTCCGAACTCTTCAGCGGCCGCGCGCTGCGCCCGGTCGAATCTGTGGGTGCCGAACCGCGCATCATCGAAGACAGGGTCGAGGAGGGGGGGCCGGATGAAGGGCAGGACGAAGTGCGGCCCATTTCCCCGGCGAAGATTGCCAGGCCCAGCATGCTGACGGCAGCCGTCGAAGACGACGAGGAGCCAGAAGCCGAGCCTGTCACGGAAGCACCCGCCGACGACAATGAATTCTCCGTATCGTCAGTCGCGAGCTATCTCATCGACTGCCGCGCACCGCTTGCCGTTTCGATATCTCCGACCGGTGACAATGGCTCCGCCGCAACCGTTGCCCTGGCGCGCAGACTGGCCGACGACGGACGCCGCGTGATCGTGATCGACATGACAGGCTCGGGCTATCCGACCGAACTGATGGCCGAAAACCCCGAGGCATTGGGCGTTACCGACCTTCTCTGCGGCGAGGCTGCCTTTGGCGAAACGATCCACGGCGACCGGATGTCAGATGCGCATCTGATCCCGCAGGGTGCGAGCGATGTGCGCCGCGCCATGCGGGGCGTCGACAGGCTTTCGCTGCTGCTCGATGCCCTGTCATCGGCCTATGATATCGTCCTGGTGGAATGCGGCGCAGCCGATGTCGCCGGCGTTTCGCGGCTGACGCGCAGCAAGGAAATCGAGATTATCTTGTCGCTGCCGGAGATAGATGAGGCTGCTTTCGTCGGCCTGATGCAGGATTTCCAGAGCGCCGGCTATGAGCGCGTCGTCCTGATGTCGGGCGGCGAAGAGGCTGCCATGTACACCCCCGCGCGGCACGCGGCCTGATCTTTAAAGCGTGTCACTTTAAATCTTTGTTTTACGCATGTCGCTGTCGCAAAACCGCTGGGCACTTTTGCGCGACATGCTTACCCAATCTTGGCCCGAATGCTCTGGGCGAATTTATACAGACCGGGGCGGGCCTTGATGAAGGCCTTGCCCCGGGTGATCGCCCGATGCGCCGTGCCGGCCGCGATGCCGATGCCGGAGATCGGCAGAACCACATCATAATGGTCCGTTTCGACGGGCGCCCAGGAGCGCTTGTAGGTCTGGTCGCCGAGACCGAAATCGAAGAGAGCGACTCCCTTGCCGTGCAGACCCGATATCATCTGCCAGAAGAGGAATTCACCGGGGCTTGCATCCGCAATGAGATCCTCGTCGATCGCGCCGAACTGGCAGATGACGTGGTCACCCTTGCGGGAAATGCCTGATAGGGCGGCGATGCGCCCGTCATATTCGCCCTTCAGGCGCAGGCCCCGCATCTGCAGGCAGAAGCTGTCGCCGCTCCGCCTGTCGATCAGCCCGTGCAGGAACGTTTTGGTCTCGGTATCCGCAAAGACATCGGGCAGGCCCAGCGAGGCGAAACGCGCGCTTTTCAAGCGGAAGAAAGTGTCGAGCAGTTCGTGCTGTTCGGTCAGGTCGTCCGGCGCGATATAGTCAAAACCACCAACCGCCTCCAGCCGCCGGCTCTGCACACGGAATTTCTTGCGCCGGTTCTTGGCATTCAACTGCTGCAGTGTCTTGTCGAATGTCTCGAAGAGCGGAAGCTGATAGGCGTGGTTCTGGTTCTGGACAGTGGGCAGGCCGGCAAGCATGCTGCGGCGGTCGCGCCATTCCAGCGGGATATTCTGCAAGAGAAGCAGATCGGCCTTGCCGGCGAGCGCTGCACGAAGGCGAGCGGCAAGGTGATGGCTATCAACCGTATCGCTGTCTTCGGCAAAGGCCTGCGAAAACAGGCCGGTATTGATGTTGCTGTGGTCGGCGCCGATGAATTTGGCGATCCGCATGCCGCGCGAGGCGACGATTTCCACCGGCAGGATGAAGGCGGTATGGCCACCACACCTGCCACGCAGGATGGCGAGCGGCCGGCGAAAGGCCGTTGCCCAGGCCGCGCACCAATCATAGCTCTGATGCAGCGAGGAAAGGTTATCGCGCTCCAGCCCGCGCCATTCCTCCTCCAAAGGCTCCATCCTGTCGAAAAGCTGGATGTCGAGTTCGGCCATCGCGAGTTTCACGCTGAGCTGCCGCAGACGGGAAATGCCGGCATCGGCTTGCGCCGCAGCGTCGAACTTTTGTTCAGGAACATCGAGCCTCTGCGTCTGCACTTTCTTTCTCCGGTCGAGAGATCGCTGCAGAGGAAGGTAGAGCGGGCAGACGTATATTTGGTTTAACCGCCGCGCCGGAGCGAGGTTTTCCGCAGATCAGGGTTATCCCGCCGTTAATCGGGCCCTACTGCTGTTTCGGACCGGCCATCCACTTGATGATCACCATCGCCGGCAGCACCCAGAGCAGGCCGGTGAGCGCGAAGTAAAGCAGGTGTCCCCACCAGGGCGCATTGCCGAGCGTCGCGACCGCGATCGTATTCGCCACAATCGCATAGAAAAGCACGAGGATGATGATCAGGATCGTGCCGATGAATTTGCGAAGGCGGATGGGCATCGTATAACTTTCGAACGGATGGGACTGAGCCGGCGCGACGGCATGCCGCAAAGGTTCGGGGCTTGTTTTGCATCAGCCGGTGGGGCAAATCAACTGCCGGATAAAAGGAGAGATCATGGCCGTCGCGAACCTGAACCCGGAGCAGGCAATCCGCACCGAAGTACGCAGGCAGGACAACAACCGCCGCGCCGTGCGTATCTGGCTGGGTTTCGTGTTGCTGGCGCTCTTCTGTCTTGTGCTCGTCGGCGGCGCGACGCGGCTCACCAATTCCGGCCTCTCCATCACCGAATGGAAACCGATCCATGGCGTCATCCCGCCACTGAATGCCGCCGAGTGGGAAGAGGAGTTCAAGCTCTACCAGCGCATTCCCGAGTTCCAGCAATTGAACAGCGACATGACGGTCGATCAGTTCAAGGGCATCTTCTGGTGGGAATGGGCGCACCGGCTGATCGCGCGCGGCATCGGCGTGATCTTCGCGCTGCCGCTCATCTTTTTCTGGGCGACGGGCAGGATCGAGAAGCGCCTGCGCTGGCCACTTGCCGGCATCCTGGCGCTGGGCGGCCTGCAGGGCTTCATCGGCTGGTGGATGGTCTCCTCCGGCCTGTCTGCGCGCACGGATGTCAGCCAGTACCGACTTGCCACCCATCTCGTCATGGCCTGTCTGATCTTCGCCTCCTGCATGTGGATCATGCGCGGGCTCTCGCCGCATTCCGAGGATGCGGCTCCGACGAGGAATTCCCACCGCTGGGCGGCGGTGATCGCCATCTTCTCGCTCTTCCAGATCTATCTCGGCGCGCTGGTCGCCGGCCTCGATGCCGGCTTCACCTATAATACCTGGCCGCTGATGGATGGCGCCGTCGTGCCCTCCGACCTCTTCATTCAGCAGCCCTTCTGGATCAATCTCTTCGAAAACCCGAAGACGGTGCAGTTCATCCACCGCTTCGGCGCCTACACGCTCTTCGCTCTGGCGCTCGTCAATATGGTGATCGCATTGCGCGCCGCATCCTGGACCACCCATGCGCGCCGGGCCGTGGTGCTCTTCGCACTCGTCACGATCCAGGCGGCAATCGGCATCACCACGCTCTTGCTTGAAGTGCCGCTGCACTGGGGCCTGCTGCATCAGGCGGGCGCGCTCGTGGTCTTCGGTTTCGCCGTCGCCAACTGGCGCGGCTATTACGGCGAATATCCCCGCGCAACTGTTATCGCCGAACGCGATTGAGCAGGGTGGCGACGTCTTTCTCCCCTAGCTCGCGGAAGAGTGAATGGGATCAATGCGATAAGTCCTCGCATGGATTTGCCGTGACATGCTAGATTGTCAGCTTGGCGTATGGGCGATCCTATGAAGGGGGATGTTCACATGAACAGATTTCGCACATTCGTGATGGCCGGCGCTCTGATCACGCTTTCGGCGATCGCTTCGGGCTGTACATCGACGGGGAGATACGACTATGGCGAGGATACATCCCTGAATCCGGCCTGTGCCGGCGGTTTCCGTCCCAGCGATAATCGGCCCTGCTCTTATTGAGCCAAAGCCAATAGGGCTCACCAAGTTCCGGTAAGCGCAGAGGCCGCAAGCAATAGCCCGGTCAGAATATTTGCCAGGAACAGACGATAATTCACATCCGGACGAGCAAGGTCGATCCGCCGGGTTTGCCAGGCAAGGTGCGCGGCTATAGCGAGCATTCCAAACGCATAGGGCAGAGACATGCCCAACAGCCAGCCTCCGACAGACCACGCAACGATCGTCAAGGCGTAAAACAGGCCGATGATCAGCTTGCCATGCCGGCCGAACAGGATTGCCGTCGATTTCAGGCCGAGGCTTCTGTCGTCTTTCACATCGACATAGGCATAGACGGTATCGTAGCCGATCTGCCAGGAGATGGCTCCCGCCCACATGAGGACTGCACCGGCAGGAATATGGCCGGCTATTTCGGCCCAGGCCATGAGCATGCCCCAGTTGAAGGCCGCGCCCAGCACCGCCTGCGGCCAATGGGTGAAGCGTTTGCAGAGCGGATAGATGAACACAAGGGGCAGGACGCATAGGGCGACGAGCCGCGTGTAGGGCGTCAGAAACAACAGGAGAGACGCCGCCAGGGCGAGTTCGATGCCCAGAAAGGTCAACGCCTGGCCTACGCCGATCTGCCCGCTCGCCAGAGGCCGAAAACGGGTTCGCTCGACATGGCCGTCAAATTTCCGGTCCGCGATATCGTTGATCGTGGAACCGGCGCTTCTCATCAGCAGGGCGCCGAGCGTGAAGACGACCATTTGTTTGATATCGGGCAGGCCATGAGACGCCTGAAACAGCGCCGCCCAGCATGGAAAAAGCGTCAGCCATATTCCGACCGGGCGATCCAGCCGTGCTAGCCTCGTGTAAGGCCGCCACGTGATTGGCAACCAACGATCCACCCAGTCACCCCGGTGAATATCGCTCAAATCCGGGCGGCTTAACGCGCTCATGGCATGATCCAAAATTCTTAATGAAAGCAGTTATTTCGTATCTGGGATTGGCGGCCGCAGAATAGGGGCTTTCGCAGTCATTGCAATGATCGCCCTGCGCCAATGACCCATTCAGCCTGTGTGGGAGAGAACATTCAGCAGCTTTCCGCTGGGGTCGCGAATATAGAAGCGACGAACGCCCCAAGGCTCGTCTGCTGGCCCATAGAGGATCGCATGACCGACTTTCGTCACGCGTCGATAGACCTCGTCCACATCGTCGACCTCGATCGAAATGTCAGGCACTGCGGTTCCCGAACCGCCTTCCGTCGCAATCCCGATCTGGGTGATTGCTCGCCTGTCGGAGGCAAGGGTGACGATCCAGCCGTGGTCCATCACGACATCAAGGTCGAACAGCTCGGAATAGAAGTTTCGCACCTCTTCAATGGAAGGGGTGGCGATATTCGGGACGATGCGCAGCACTGTCATGGTGTTCCTCCCTGCGGCATCGGCCCGAAAACCGGAATCGATTTTCGGAAAGCCTGACGCGTAGAGTTAAATAGTTAGAGCATCCTTTGTGCGTCCGAATGGACACACGGCGCTCTTCCCGTGAAAGGGAAATAGCATTTGGTCGATCAGCGGAACAGTTCAGGCTCTGTCTGCTGAACTGCTCCGCATGTCGTCGTCAGCGGACCTCAGATGCTCGCCTGCAGTCCGTAGAGATTGGCATAGATGCCACCGCTTGCCATCAGCCTGTCATGATTGCCTTCTTCGACGATGCCGTCGCCGGTGAGCACCAGAATGCGGTCGGCATGGCGGATCGTCGAAAGGCGATGGGCGATGACGAGCGTCGTACGCCCCCTGGCAAGTGTCAGGAAGGCCTGCTGCACGGCTCGCTCGCTTTCATTGTCGAGCGCGCTCGTCGCCTCATCGAAGATGAGGATGGCAGGGTTCTTGAGGAAAGCGCGGGCGATAGTCAGCCGCTGGCGCTGTCCGCCCGACAGTTTTACGCCGCGCTGGCCGATGTCGGTCTGATAGCCCTGCGGCAATGCCATGATGAAATCATGCGCATGGGCAGCGCGTGCGGCGGCTTCCACCTCCTCGTCTGTCGCATCCGGGCGACCGTAACGCAGGTTGTCCGCCACGGTGCCGGCGAAGAGATAGACATCCTGCTGCACGACGCCGAGATGCCGGCGCAGCGAGGCGAGCGTCACATCGCGGATATCGGTGCCATCGATTTCGATCGATCCATCAGTGACATCATAGAAACGGGGAAGCAGCGCGCAGAGCGTGCTTTTTCCCACGCCGGACGGGCCGACGAGCGCCACGAATTCTCCAGGCTGGATGGTGAGCGACAGGTTGCAGAGCACGTCCGTCCCGTCGTCATAGCTGAAATCGACATTCGAAAGCCGGATCTCACCCTTCGGGGTGCTCAACGCACGGGCCGAGGGGCGATCCACAACGTCGGGGTCGATCTCCAATATCTCCATCGCCCGCACGAAGCCCGTATAACCCTCCTGCCAAAGCCGGGCGAGGTTCGCCATCCGCTTGACCGGATCGACGAGTACCCCGACGCACAGCAGGAAGGTCAGGAGATCGGCAATGGTGAGCTCCGCCGCAAGGATGCGCAATCCGCCGAGGATGACGACCAGAAGCGTAATGATCTGGGCGAATGTCTCGGCACCAGCGGAAAACCAGGCCTCGCTGCGGTAGCCATCGGCGCGGCTTTCGAGGAAGCGTCTGTTCAGCGCCGCAAAGCGTTTCCGCTCCAGGTCTTCATTGGTAAAGGACTGGACGACCCGAATGCCCGCCAACGCGTCTTCCACCCTTTCGTTGACGGCGGCGATCTCCTGCTTGCTCGCCTCAAGCGCACGGTTCATACGCCGGTTGAAGTGCAGCGCGTAAGCTACTGCAAACGGTGTCAGAAAGAGGATCAGAAAGGCTAGCTGCGGATCGATGAAGAACAGCACTGCCATCGCCCCGCTATATTTGAGGATGGCGATCAGCAGGTCTTCCGGACCGTGATGGAAAAGTTCACCCAGCCAGAAGGAGTCACCGACGATGCGGCTCATCAACTGGCCGGTGCGGTGCCGGTCGTAGAAGCCGAAGGATAGCTTCTGGCAGTGATCGAACAATTCCTGCCGGATATGCGCCTCGATATGCGCGCCCATCATGTGGCCGCGATAATCGACGAAGAAGATGGCAGCTGTCTCGACCGCCACGATGGTCAGCATGACGCCGCCAATGCCGAGGATCTGCCAATAGGCCGAAGCCGTGTCGGTGAGCTCGATGAGATGGCTCATGACGATGTTGGCGCAGAGCGGAAGGGCTACTGCGGCGGCAGCGACGACGACTGCACAGGCGATGTCCGCCATGAGCAGGGGAAGATGCGGCCGGAAATAGGACAGGAACTTGCGCAGGCGCATCTGGCGCCAGTCGCGGGTTTTCGATGCGGTTGAGAAGGTGCGATTATGACGCTGCGGTTTTTTCTCCGCGCGTGGAAGCAAACTGGACATGAAGACGGATATCCTGAGTGTTGATCTTGTTGTTCTGGTTGATCAGGATCGTTTTCATAGGTGCCTCCCATCGGCGTGAAACAGGGGCTGCGCACCTTTCAGGCAGCGCGGCCTTGCTGATAGCGTGCCGCTTTTAACGCAAAACGCCGCGAAAGGCGACAGTCTTTTGCTTTGGCGCATGACGGCGGCAGGTTTGTGCAGGAGCTCCGGACCATTTCCGCTTACGGATCCGGCCCGCTGATCTCTTCCTGCAAGCGCTCGAAAGCCGTTGGAAACAACGTGGCAGGTGGGCTGTAAGGATTGGAGAAGGCGTAGATGAAGAAGAGAATGATGCCGGTAAAAACGCCGAAGATCGACAGCAGCAGCAAGTTGCGGCCGTCAGGCGGGTAGGGGTAATAACCGATGGCGGTAAAGATAACGCCGGAAACCGCGGCAAACCAGAAGATCAGGCTGATGGAGTCGGTGCCGCTGTTTTCCCTCCGGTCGCGGGATTCCGAAATCATATGGATTTCTTCGAGCATGTGGCCGCGCAGGCTCTCCTGCTTGGCATTGACGGGAGCCAGTTCGAGAATTCTGAGATAAGCGTTGTTCCATTGATCCCAGGCCGCCGAAGAGAGTTCGCCGGTGCGCCCGAGTTCGCCCCATTCCTGCTCGATGACGATGCGGACATAATCTTTCAGCGCCTTCTGGATTGGCGCCTGTGCTTCCGGGCCATAGCGTTCAGCATCATAGAAGACATCGCCGACCGCATTGCTTTCCACTGTGCTTTCCGTTCGCAGCGCCTGATATTCGATCATTTCCTGCGCAAAAACGAGGGCAAGGATGAGTGCATGCAGGCTGGCAATGCGGGTGATGACCGAACTGGCAAGCTCCCTGTCCCGCCCGCCCGGATCACCGCCCATGACCAGATGCATGACGTAGTAGGCCGCAAGCACGGTTGCGGTCGTTCCTCCAATGATGGCAATGCCGATTAGAACCGACGCCATGAAGCTCCCCTTGCGAGGGAGTGTACGGCTTTCGTGGCAGACGGGCAATCGCGCCTGGTTCTACCGAAGCAGGCTATCGAAAATGGGCATGCCGCCGACCGCGGAGGCTGCAATCAGAATGTAGCAGGTCATGCGGAAGGTGCTTTCCTTGGCGAATCCGAACAGCTTCGAGCCACCGTAGAGGCCGAGCGCATAGGCGGGCAGCGTGACGATGGTGAGCGCAAAGACCGTGGAGACGAACAGCCCACCGAAATAATAGCTGACGAAGCTGAAGACCGTGGAGATCGAAAAGTACAGGATGACGTTCGAGCGCACACGCGTGAAATTGCTGCTGCCGCCGAGCCAGTAGGCGACAACAGGCGGCCCGCCGAGTTGTGCCGCGCCGCTGAAGAGACCGGCAATAAGGCCGATCGCCGCGCTGAGCGGAGCGACCGGCTTGCCATGATAGCGCCAGCCGGAGACAAGCAGCGCCAGCAGGAAGATGGCGATCGCCGAGATGATCCAGCGCAGCAAAAGCGGGTCCATGAGCGCCAAAACCGCCGTTCCGGCCGGAACACCGAGGGCGGCACCTGCTGCCATCGTGAAGACCTCGCGCCTGTCCGCCCCGCGCCATGCGGCCGGAATCATGCCGAGTGTCGCAAGCCCGTCGATGACGAGCAGTACAGGCGAGGTGAGCTTCGGCCCGATGACGGCGCCGGTAAGCGGGATGAAGATGAGCGCTGCGCCGAAACCGGAAAAGCCGCGCGCAAGCCCGGCGACGAAGGCAAAGACGATAAGCGCGTAGATGCCGTGATCGGGCAGCGCGGCATCAAACCAGGCCCGCAGGCCGGTCACCAGCGCTTCCAGCGTCATCGATCAGGCTCCATATTTTGGATTGGGAGACAGGGCGAAGGCCCTGGCCCTGTCGTCGCACTCATCTGACAACAGGCAAATGCCCGATGTCACGCGCCCAGCATCAGATCCATGTTCTGGACAGCGGCACCCGATGCGCCCTTGCCGAGATTGTCGTAGACGGCGACGAGAAGCGCCTGAGCCGTATCGTCATTGGCAAAGACGTGCAGGCGCATACGGTTGGTGTCGTTGTAGATTTCGGGGTTGAGCTCCGCAGTGCGCTCCGTCGTCTCGAAGGCAGCGACTTCGACGAAGCCCCTGATACCAGCATAATAGTCGGCGATCGCGGCATGCAGCTCGGCACCCTTCGGCACCTTGGGCAGATGCGAGAGCTGAAGCGGTACGGTCACGACCATGCCCTGCGCGAAATTGCCCACCACCGGCTGGAAAAACGGCACGCCCGAAAGCTTGGCGTAGCGCTGCAGTTCCGGCAGGTGCTTGTGCTTGAAGCTCAGGCCGTAGGGCATGTACTCAGGCGCATCCTCGCCCCTGGCGACATAATCCTCGATCATGGAGCGGCCGCCGCCGGTATAACCGGAGATGCCGTTGACCGTGACCGGGAAATCGGCCGGGACGAGGCCTGCCTCGATCAACGGGCGTAGCGTGGCGATCGGTCCCTGCGGCCAGCAGCCGGGATTGGCGACACGCTTTGCCGAGGCGATGATGCCGGCCTGCTCCTTGCTCATTTCCGGGAAACCATAGGCCCAGCCTTCGGCGACGCGATGCGCCGTCGAAGCGTCGATCACCTTGGTGCGGTCGTTCTCGATCAGGCTGACGCTTTCCTTGGCGGCATCGTCGGGCAGGCACAGGATGGCGATATCGGCCTCGTTGAGGAGGGCGGCGCGCACCGACTTGTCCTTGCGGCTCTCGGTCGGGATGGACAGCAGTTCAAGATCGCGGCGCTCGGCCAGACGTTCGCGGATCTGCAGACCCGTCGTTCCAGCCTCGCCATCGATGAAGATCTTTGCTGTCATGATTATCCTGCACTTTCAGTGGTTTGTAATTGCTTCCGGAATCAGTTTGCCATGAAGTTGATTCAGTTTGATAACGGCATTCATCCTGCCGTCGCGCGCCGTTCGGCGTGGAGGCCCAGCATATACATCGCGACCGTCGCCCCCGCAATGGCGGTGATATCGGCGTGGTCATAGGCCGGAGAGACTTCGACGACGTCGGCGCCTCTGACATCGAGCTGCTTCAGCCGCTGCAGCACGGAGAGGATCTTTGCGCTGGAGGGGCCGCCCGCAACCGGCGTCCCGGTGCCCGGCGCAAAGGCCGGGTCCAGGCAGTCGATATCGAAGGTGAGATAAACGGGCGAACCCTTCGTATGGCTGATGATCGCGGAAGCGACTTCCGTCGCGCTCATCTCCTCGACCTGATGGCCGTAGAGTAGATGGATGCCGAAATCGTCAGGCGCATGGGTGCGGATGCCGATCTGGATCGAGCGATCAGGATCGATGAGGCCGGCCCGGACCGCACGCGCCACGAAGGAGCCGTGATCGATGCGGCGCTCGTCATCCAACCAGGTGTCCTGATGCGCGTCGAACTGCACGAGCGCCAGCGGGCCATGACGTTCGACATGCGCCTTCAGCAATGGCCAGGTAACATAATGGTCGCCGCCGAGGGTCAGCAGGAAGGCGCCGCTGTCGAGGATGGCGCTTGCCTGCCGCTCGATGGCTGCGGGCGTGTCCTGATGATTGCCGTAGTCGAGCAGGCAGTCGCCATAGTCGATGACGGCCATTTCGGCGAAGAGATCGCGCTGGAATGGATATTGCGGATCATTGTCGAAGATCGCCGATGCACGGCGGATCGCCTGTGGCCCGAAGCGCGTACCCGGCCGGTTGGAGGTCGCAGCATCGAAGGGAATGCCCCAGACGACGGCATCGGCTCCGGTCAGATCCTTGGTGAAGCGGCGGCGCATGAAGGAAAGCGCGCCGGCAAAGGTCGGGTCGGAGGCAGCCGATGTCAGGCTCTGTGCCGTGAAGGCATGGTCGATGGTTCTATTCGCCATGGGAGGCTCCTTCCTCGGCGGTAAAGTCATAAGCGCGTTCTACCCGCGCAATGCGAACCTTATATTGCTTGTACCAGCGCTTACGGCCGAGGTGCTGGGCGGCGAGATGGTTTGCCACCTGTTTCCATGCCTTCAGGCTGTCCTCGTCGGCCCAGTAGGAATTGGTGATGCCGAAGCCATCGGCATCCCGCGCGCTTTCGGCCCCAAGACAGCCCGGCTGCTGCAGCGCCAGTTCCGCCATTCGGTCTGCCATCGCGCCATAACCATCGTCGCCGTCGGTACGAACAGAGGAGAAGGTCACGACGTAATAGGGCGGCTCGGGCGTGGTGGCGAAGGGTGAGGGCTGGGTGGAGGACATGATCGGGTTCCTTGTCTCTAAAGGAAGGGGTAGGCGAGCTTCCGCCAGATTTCAAGGAAACCCATTTCAAGCTAGGGGGCGGATCTTGTCCGCCGCCCCTTTGATCTTAGCCGCGAGCGCGGATATGGCGCAACGCAAGCAGGGTGATGATACCCATCACAGTGCAATAGCCGGCGAGCGGCCATGCCGTATTGCCGTCCAGCAGCAGCACGAAGAGCGTGCCGATGCAGCCGACAACAAGGCTTTCGACGCAGAAATAGAGCGCAACCGCCGTTCCGGCTGTTTGGCCAAAGGCCGCCAGCGCACCGTTCGCTGTGACGGCGGTCGTCAGCACGATACCGACGGCAATCACCCACATCGGCAGGACGAAGCTGGCGAATGAGGGGGCAAGCAACACCTCGCCGGTGCCGAGGAGCAATGCGCCCACAAGAAGCAGGCCCATACCGCGGGCAAGGCTGCCGGCCATTCCCCATCGCACAACGAAACGGCCGGCGAAGCGTGCGGATATGATCATCACCGCTGCTGCCGTGGCGAAGGAAAGGCTGAATGCGAAGCCCGAAAAGCCTGCATGATCGATCAGAACACGAGGTGCGGTGGAAAAGAATACGAAGAAGGCTCCCATCGCCGCGCTGAAGCCCATCGTGTAGGTCCAGAAATGCGCATTCGCCAGGATTGCGCGCATGCTGATCGTTGCATTGGCTGATGCCGCAGGTCTCGTTTCGTGCCAGCCCCGCAGCGCATTGAGGATCGCCGCAATCATCAGTCCGCCGAGCAACAGGAAGATGGCACGCCATCCGGCATGATCGGCCATCAGTGTGCCGGCGATCGGTCCGAGCGCCGGCACGAAGGAGAGGATCGCGCCAAGCAGGCTGTAGATGACTGCGCCTTCCGGCCTCACGGCATAAACATCGCGCACCGTTGCAAACGTCGCCACAAGTGCCGCCGACGCGCCGGCCGCCTGGACCAGACGCAGCACGACGAACAGTGTGGCCGATGAAGTGGCTGCGAGCAGCAGCGAAGAGGCCGCAAACAGCAGCGCGCCGCCAAGCAGCACCGGGCGCCGGCCGATCCGGTCCGACAGAGGGCCGAAGAGCATCTGTCCGGCGCCGAGGATCAGCATATAGAGGCTCAGCGTCAGTTGAACGACTGTCGCCGATGTGCCGAGGGCTTCAGGCATCGTCGGAACGACGGGGAGGTAGATGTCCATGGCAAGCGAGGCCAGGATATCGAAGGGTGCCAGAAGCAGCATCGCTGCCGGCAGGGAGCAAGTCCAGTTCCTGTTTTGGGAAGGCATAGGTATTCATCCGCTCGAATGAGTTCATCCGGTGGCGATCTGCCTTCTCATCGCAGTCTGGATTGATCGGACAGATGCCGCAACAACATCAAAAGGTTGCTGCGGCCTATCTGTCTGCGGACGGGGTGGCTCCCATGTCAGGTCCTGTCTTGTCCGGTTTGAAACCTGGCGTCGATTTAGCAGCCGGGTTCTGCGCCGGCAATAGATGAATGCTGCGCGTTGACTTCGCAAATCGCTTCCAAGAAGCTGCGGCACCAAACAGCAAGGAGCTACATCCAATGTTCGATCACGTATCAATCGGGGTCAAAAGCCTCGACAGATCACGCCAGTTTTATGATGCGGCGCTGGCGCCGCTGGGTTACGAGCGGCTGTCGAATTTCGACGGGACGATGGGGTATGGCGCCGAACGCCCTGCTTTTTGGGTCAGCGAAGTTGAGCGGCCGGTGCCCGCCGATCGCGGGTCGGGGCTGCATTTCTGCTTCGTCGCCACGAGCGAAGAAGCCGTCGATGCCTTCTATGCTGCCGCTTTGGCCAATGGCGGCGAGGATAATGGTCCGCCCGGCATCCGTCCGGATTACAGCCAGTTCTACTATGCCGCCTTCATCATCGATCCTGATGGATATCGGCTGGAAGCTTTCTTCAACAAGCCCGAATAAACGAAAAGGCCGGGCGCGAGCCCGGCCTTTCCATGAAAGCATATCCAGAAAGCGATTAGCGCTTCGAGAACTGGAACGAACGGCGGGCCTTGGCCTTACCGTACTTCTTACGTTCGACGACGCGGCTGTCGCGAGTCAGGAAGCCACCCTTCTTCAGGATCGGGCGCAGGCCCGGTTCGAAGTAGGTGAGGGCCTTCGACAGACCGTGGCGAACGGCACCGGCCTGGCCGGAAAGACCGCCGCCGGCAACCGTAGCGATGATGTCGAACTGGCCGTCGCGGGCAACAGCTACGATCGGCTGGCGCAGGATCATCTGCAGAACCGGACGTGCGAAATATTCCGCGAATTCCTTGCCGTTGACGATGATCTTGCCGGAGCCCGGCTTGACCCACACGCGGGCAACAGCGTTCTTGCGCTTGCCGGTCGCGTAGGAACGGCCAAGCGAGTCGACCTTGCGGACGTGAGCGGGAGCAGCAGCGGCTACTTCCGACGACGTGCCGAGATCCTTCAGGGAAGAGAGGTCAGCCACTATCAGGCGCTCCTTACGTTCTTCTTGTTCAGCGAGGCGACGTCGAGGACGGACGGCTGCTGGGCTTCATGGGGATGGTTCGGGCCGGAATAGACGCGCAGGTTCTTCATCTGGCGACGGCCGAGCGGGCCGCGCGGAACCATGCGCTCAACAGCCTTCTCGAGGACGCGCTCCGGGAAGCGGCCTTCGATGATCTGGCGAGCGGTACGCTCCTTGATGCCGCCGGCATAACCGGTGTGCCAGTAGTAAACCTTGTCGGAATACTTCTTGCCGGTGAAAACAACCTTGTCAGCATTGATGACGATGACATTGTCGCCGTCGTCAACGTGAGGCGTAAAGGTTGCCTTGTGCTTGCCGCGCAGGCGCATGGCGATGACGGAAGCGAGACGGCCAACGACGAGCCCTTCGGCGTCGATGACAACCCACTTCTTCTCCACCTCTGCAGGCTTCTGGGAGAAGGTTACCATAATTGTTACTCTCTCTTGGATCCCCGTGCCCGAAGGCGAGGGGCGTTTCTTGTTGCTTGGTTTGGCTGGCTGAAAGACAGGCCAAAAAGAAAACGGCCCCGAAAGGCTGCATTTCCGGCGCGGCTTATAGCGGCAATCGAATAGCCGGTCAATATAAGCCGTTCCGAGCGCTGGAAAAATAGGGTAATGAAAACAACGGTTTATCTATGTGGTATCGCAATACCTCACATTAACAGGTCTGGAAAGGCCGAAGTTTTGCACTTTGGGCCGTGGCGGCGCCGTATTCGGCTCGAAATTGCCCCACCCTTGTGGCAAAAGGGCAGGACATAGACAGCGCACAGGAATATCCCATGGCCGAGATCGTATCCTTCCGCAAGGACAACAACAATTCGGGCGATGGCGCCCTTGTGCTCCGCCAGCTGTCCGGCGGGATATTGCGCCTGACGCTCAACAACCCGCCGGCCAATGCCCTGTCGATATCGACAATGGAAACGCTGATGGGCGAGCTGCAGGGGGCGGGCGACGACGAGGACGTGCGCATCGTCGTCATCGCTTCGACCGGCAATGTCTTTTCCGCCGGCCACGACCTCAAGGAACTGACCGCTCATCGCGCCGACGAGGACGATGGCGTCGCCTTCTTCGAGGAAACCTTTGCGCTGGCGGCCGACCTGATGCTGGAGATCACGCGCCTTCCGAAGCCAGTCATCGCTGAGATCGACGGGCTCGCGACCGCAGCGGGCTGCCAGCTCGTCGCAAGCTGCGATCTTGCGATCTGTACGGATACGTCCACCTTCTGTACGCCGGGCGTCAATATCGGGCTTTTCTGCTCGACACCGGCTGTCGCCGTCTCCCGCGCCGCCCACCGCAAGCAGGCAATGGAAATGCTGCTGACGGGCGAGACGATCGACGCCTCGACTGCCAAGGATTTCGGCCTGATTAACCGTATCGTACCGAAACAATACCTCACGCAGGTCGTCAGCAAATACGCTTCCGTCATCGCCTCGAAGTCGCCGCAGGCATTGAAGATCGGCAAGGAAGCCTTCTACCGGCAACTGGAGATGCCCATTGTGGAAGCCTATGACTATGCCGCAAACGTGATGGTCGACAGCATGCTGACCGGCGATGCGCAAGAGGGCATCGGCGCTTTCCTCGGCAAACGCACGCCCGAATGGAAGGGCGAGTGATCAGGCGAGCTTCAGGATCAGGCCGCCGAGCGCGATGATGATGCCGGCGAGGTAACGCCAGACGCTGGCTTTTTCCTTCAGCACCACAACCGAGATGACAAGCGCAAACAGGATGGCGGTTTCCCGTAGTGCTGCCACCGTCGCAACCGGAGCCTTCGTCATCGCCCAGAGCGCCAGCCCGTAGGAGGCGATCGAACCGGCGCCGCCGATCAGCCCACGCGCCCAGTTGCGCCTGACGTGAGTGGCGACAGCCACGAGACCGCGCTGCGACAGCGCCCAGGCGAAGAGCAGAACCGGCGGCAGAAGCGACATCCACAAAGTGTAGGAAACCGCATTGCGGGAAAGCCGGGCGCCGATGCCGTCCACATAGGTATAGGTGGCGATGACGCAGGCGTTGATGAGCGCCAGCATGATCGCGTGGCGGCTTCCGTGGCGGGCTTCGAAGGCGAGCGTAAGGATACCAGCGCAGATCGTCATAGTGCCGGCAAGCGCCCCGCCCGTCAGGTTCTCTCCCAGGATGAAGCCGCTGGTGGCGACGATGAGCAGGGGGGCGGCGCCACGCATCAACGGATAGACCAGGCCGATATCGCCGGCCCTATAGGCGGCGGCGACCAGCTGGAAATAGGCAAATTGCAGGATGGCGGAGGCCCCGATGAAGGGCCAGGCCTGCGGCTGCGGCAGGGGAAGCAGGGGAAGGAAGGGCAGTGAGGCGACCGCGCCGCCGGCAGAGATCAGCGCCGCATCGAGCGACTTATCCGTGCCGGCTTTGATGATGGCATTCCATGTCGCATGCAGAAGAGCACCGAAAAGGACGAGGAGAACGACGTCGAGGGGCAAGATGGCTGATCCGGGAGCAGTGCAACAAAATATGGGAAAACGTCACAGCTTTCCCGTTTAAACCTGCTATGAAATAACAACCTGCGTTTGTTCTATTTGATCTGAAGGTGTGTTCCGCATGTCCGAATTTTTAATAGCATGGATTGACTAGCTGAACAATTGCCCACCGCTGTAGCAATTTTTGCGTGCGCTCGAAATACGTTCAATTATGCTCACCTTACTCAACTATGAGATGTTCCTAATGGACACGTGAACATATAGTGATCAAATTATGTATGAAAGGTGAAGCTCTTACGAAGCAGGAGATTGTCAACAATCCTATGATGCTGAAATGTAGATATTATTCTATAACTTTGAAATGATTATAAATTTGCAACTTAAGAAAATAAGCCTCGAATTTTTGTATCCTTGAATTGAACATCGATCCTTTCGCGCATGCGAAAGGATCGATAATATTCAAAATTCCGAATGAACGCGGGTTAGAGACTATAGTGTGGGATGAAGAGCATCCCGTCCTGGTTGTCTATGTTCTGGCAGTTCAGCACTTTGCACTTGGGGTTGTCCTTGGAGGGAATGCTCGTCCATTCCGCATAATCGGTCGCATCGCAGTAGTTGCTGTTGCGGACATAGCGGTCGTAGAGGGGAAGACCGCGCGGCGAGGTGTAGCGAAAGATGACGGCGCCTTCACTGTGGATCGCCGCCCGCACGCTCTGGCAGGTCATGGCAAGCGGATTGTAGCGCGAGATCGCAAGCGCCGGCGAGGCGGTCAGCACGAGCGCGAGGGCAAGGGCGATTTTTTTCATGGCACAATTTCTCCCTGATATTCCGGCACCTATATATACGTCCAAAATTGGTCGACGGTTTCAATGAATCGCGACTGTGAAATCCGCCCCTGGTGACACCAGACTGGAGAGCCCTGATGAACTATGATTCCTATGCCGACGACTATCTCTCCGGCATTCTGAAATCCGTGAGAACCATCGCTCTGACAGGGGCTTCGCCCAATCCGGCCCGACCGAGCAATGGTGTCATGGGCTACCTCCTGTCGCGTGGCTATAAGGTCATTCCCGTCAATCCGGGGCAGGCGGGCAAGCAGATCCATGGGCAGACCGTTTATGCCCGCCTTGCCGACATTCCCGAACCGGTCGACATGGTCGATGTGTTCCGCGCATCCGAATATCTTGATGGAGTGGTGGATGAGGCCCTGGCACTCGATCCCCGCCCGCAGGTTGTGTGGGCGCAACTCGGCGTCAGCGACGATGCGGCCGCCGCCAAGGCAGAGGCCGGCGGCATCAAGGTCGTCATGAACCGATGCCCGGCGATCGAATATCCGCGTCTTTTCGGCTGACGCCATCAGGCAGGACGGATTTTCCCCGGAACGTGCTGCGGTTGAAAAAGATCGCGGTTAACTTTCGCAGTCGAGCGGCTATGATCGCGCCCGTCAACAACAGTACGGGAGGACGAAATGGCCAAAAACGATCCGGGATTCAACACGCTGGCAATCCATGCGGGCGCTCAGCCCGATCCGGCGACCGGCGCGCGGATAACACCGATCTACCAGACGACGGCCTTCGTCTTCAACGATTCCGATCATGCCGCAGCCCTGTTTGGCCTGCAGCAGTTCGGCAATATCTACTCGCGCATCATGAACCCTACCCAGGCGGTTCTGGAGGAGCGTGTCGCGGCGCTTGAGGGCGGCACGGCAGCACTCGCCGTCGCCTCCGGCCATGCGGCGCAGATGATCGTCTTCCACACGCTGATGCGCCCCGGCGAGAATTTCGTCGCCGCCCGCCGCCTCTACGGTGGTTCGATCAACCAATTCGGCCATGCTTTCGAGAATTTCGGCTGGCAGGTACGCTGGGCCGATTCCGACGACCCGGATGATTTCGAGAGCAAGATCGATGACAAGACGCGGGCGATCTTCATCGAAAGTCTTGCCAATCCCGGCGGTACCTTTGTCGATATTGCCGCGATCGCCGAAATCGCCCATCGCCACGATCTGCCGCTGATCGTCGACAACACCATGGCAACACCCTATCTCATCCGGCCGATCGAACACGGCGCCGATATCGTCGTCCATTCGCTGACCAAATTCCTCGGCGGTCATGGCAATTCCATGGGCGGCATCATCGTCGATGGCGGCACATTCGATTGGTCGAAGACCGGCAACTATCCGATGCTGTCCAGCCCGCGGCCGGAATATAATGGCGTCGTCCTGCACCAGACCTTCGGTAATTTCGCCTTCGCCATCGCCTGCCGCGTGCTCGGCCTGCGCGACCTCGGCCCGGCAATCTCGCCCTTCAATTCCTTCCTGATCCTGACCGGCATCGAGACGCTGCCGCTGCGCATGCAGCGCCATAGTGACAATGCGCTCGCTGTAGCCAAATGGCTGAAGGCTCATTCCAAGATCGCCTGGGTGAACTATGCCGGCCTGGAGGATGACCCCAACTACGCCTTGCAGCAGCGCTACTCTCCGAAGGGGGCGGGCTCCGTCTTCACTTTCGGCGTCAAGGGCGGCTACGAGGCGGGCAAGGCGCTGGTCGAAGGACTGGAACTCTTTTCGCATCTCGCCAATATCGGCGATACGCGCTCGCTGGTGATCCATCCGGCTTCCACCACGCACCGGCAGCTGACCGACGAGCAGAGGGTCGCCGCAGGCGCTGGGCCTGACGTGGTGCGCCTCTCCGTTGGCATCGAGGATGTGAAGGACATCATCGCCGATCTCGAACAGTCGCTGTCGAAGATCTGATGCAGTTCGTGAAGGACAGGGGCTCTTTCGAGCCCCTGTAACCTCATGACGATGCATTGCCACAAAGGTCAATGTCGATGCCATGGGTGTCGAACCACCATTCTTTCGATTTGTCCGGATGCTTGTGGCGGAGGCGTTCGAACTTTTCGGCGATCCGCTTCTGTCGATCGGCTTCCTCGGCAAAGAAATGATGATCCACCTTGCCGCCCATAATCTGGATGCGTCTCAGCAATTTGCGCAGGACGTAACCCTGTTCCTTGTTGCCCGGAACATAGCCAGAGCGGATGATCATCATCGCCGTCGAAACCAGCGTTTCAAGCGCGGACTCCGGTGGCGTTCCATTGATCAACATGTCGAGGCGTTCGAGGCCAAACCCCACGTCGATACAAGTCCCGAGCGGGTTGACGATGTTCCCGATCTCGATTCCGTCTCTGTAGAATTCGGTACAGTATCCCGTCACATTGCCGTCGCTCCAGGTGCATTCCGGGTCAGAGATGATCGGTACCCGTCCGCTATAGAGCGGGGACCACTCGTCGACCTTGTCGGGATGAATGGTGGCGTGATCCGGCGTCAGGCCGAGCGATCCGAGAAAGCCCAGCCAAAAGTCGATAGTCTCGCCGACCGTCATCTCGCGAAACGAGAACAGCCCAAGCATGGTGAAGTAGAGGAAGTGCGTCCCGTCTCCGATCTCTTCCAAGTCGCCCATGCGCAGGCAAGCCTGGCTGTTTGCGACGGTTCCCAGGTGGGATGGACTCGAGAAGAGGGGCTTGTACTGCTGCATTCCAGCGCTGCAGAAGAGCGTGGTATCGTCGTGCGGCCGTACGGATTCAATGCGTGAGAATGCAATGCCTCTGGAGAGGCAGTAGTTCTGGTATTCCTGGTTCAGGCGTCCCGCTGTGACATAGGCAACCTCCTTTGCTGTTGTGTGCCTGCGATTCATATACGGCCATGTGCAGCGTCAAACAATATGCGGCTGCCAGAGACCGGCCAGTTCATTGCGCAGATGCGCGGTGCGTGCCACCTTCGGATCATGGAAAACGAACAACATGATCCGCCCCATGGAGCGGAAATCCACCTCTCTCCCAATGAAGCGCTGGTTCTTTTCGAACTTTTGTCACGCTGGTGCGAACAGAGCAGTGCTGCGACTCCCAACGCGGAGTGCTTCGAAAGCACCGCTGAGGGGGCGGTGCTGCACAGGCTGTTGGCAGACCTTGAAAAGCAATTGGTATCGCCATTCAGGGCGGACTATGTTGCTCTCCTAAAAGAAGCTCGCGGCCGTCTGGCTGGAGGGTGGGATTGTCCTACTCTCAGGGGGTGATTGCCCCAGCGTCGGATGTCTGCTTAGACGTCGGCGCTGCCGTGTGAAAAGGCGGACGACTTTATTGCGGTTCGTGCAGAGGTTTGCTGCAAAGAACAGAAAGGCTTTCATGTTCCTGCTTTCCGTTGCAGCCATCTGGGCGGTGGCCGCCATTACGCCGGGTCCGAACTTTTTCATTGTCGTCAGAACGGCGCTGGAGGGGTCGCGAAGCGCGGCGGTTGCCGTCATCGCCGGTGTCATCCTCGGTACTTTCTGCTGGGGGCTGGCCGGCTGGCTCGGCATCAGCGCGCTCTTTGCCGCTGTGCCCTTCGCCTATCTGTTCCTGAAGGTCGCAGGCGGGCTTTATCTTTGCTTCCTCGGCGCGAAGCTCGTCTGGAACAGCTGGCGCAAGGTAAGCGGCAGTGAGCCGAATGCCGCGCGGGCAGGGATTGGTCCGAAGCAGGCCTTCTATTCGGGGCTCGCGACCAATCTCGCCAATCCGAAATCGGCCTTTTTCGTCGCCTCCCTCTTTGCAGCGACACTTCCGGTCGAGCACAGCTGGATACAGGGTGCTTCGGCTGTCGCCACGATGGTTCTGGTCTCCTCGCTCTGGTACTCCTTCGTGTTGACGGTGCTGCGCAATCCGGCCGTTGCCGGCGCCTATGCGCGCGGCCGCAAGACACTCGATGCCGCGGCCGGCGTCATCTTCATGGGCTTCGGCCTGAAACTTCTGACCTCGGCGCGGTGACCATGGCAAACGTTATCCCCTTCGATATCGACAGCATCGAACCGGAAGTCGGCGCTCCCGCCGCCGAACGCATTATCTCCGGCGATCCGCAATTCCGCACCTGGAACCTGGAGGAGGCCGAGGGCGGCCTTTATGCCGGCATCTGGGAGGCGACGCCAGGCAAGTGGCGTATCGTCTATGAGGAATGGGAATATTTCAGCGTGCTCTCCGGTCATTCCATCGTGACCGAGGACGGCGGCGAGCCCATTCATCTCAAGGCCGGCGACCGCCTCATCCTCAGACCGGGCTTCAACGGAACCTGGGAAGTGATTGAAACGACTCGCAAGGATTATGTGATCCGCCTCTGACGTCGCGGATCAGCCCTTGTTTTCGCCAGCCCGGAAGCGGCCGGCGAAATCCTTCGAGGCAATCAGGTTCAGCGTGTCGCGCAGCGCCTTTGCCTGTTCCTGGCCCAAGAGATGCTCGAAGCGTTGATGCGCTTCCCGCCAGAGCCTGGTCGCTTCCTGCCATTTTTCGATACCGGCTTCCGTCAGCCTGGCACGCTTGACGCGGCGATCCTTCTCGTCGGGCACGAGTTCCACCAGCCCGTCCCGGATCAGCGGCTTCAGCGTGTGGCCGAGCGCTGAAAGATCCATCACCATGTTTTCGGCCAGAACCTTCAGCGATGAGCCGGAATTCATATGGATCTGCGTCATCAGCGTATATTGCGTGCCTCTGAGGCCGCTCGCATCGATGACGTCATCATAGAGCTGGCCGAGCTGGCGCGTCGCTCTCTTCAGCGCGCTGTTGCTGCAGATCTGCCAGCCCTCGAAGAGCTTCGCCCGTTCATTCATCATCATTCTCCTGCGGCGGATGTCTCTAGCATATTGATGACGCGCCAAACGCCGCTACGTTTATTTTTCGTCGCGCCCCTTGCGTAAATTCGGGTTCGCTCCTCATATGGTGGCATATACCTCTAATTTCCAATCACGAAAGGATGGAACCATGTCTGCCTCCACTCTCGGAACTGCTCTCGTCACCGGCGCCTCTTCGGGCATCGGCGCAACCTATGCCGACCGGCTTGCCAAGCGTGGCTACGATCTTCTGCTCGTCGCCCGTGACGCCAGTCGCCTGAATGCGCTCTCGGAAAAGCTCTCGGCAGAGCAGGCCATCAAGGTGGACGTCTTGCCCGCTGACCTCACCAAGCGCGAGGACGTGCGCAAGGTCGAGCAGCGCCTGCGCGACGACAAGGCCATCACGCTCCTCGTCAACAATGCCGGCATCGGCCCGAAGGGCACGCTGCTCGAAGATGACATCGACTATCTCGAAACCATGATCGAACTGAACGTCGTCGCAGCAAACCGGCTTGCCGTTGCCGCCGCCCAGACTTTCGCCGAACGCGGCAAGGGCGCAGTCATCAACATCGCCTCCGTCGTCGCCTTCATCCCCGAGCGTTTCAACGGCACTTACAGCGCCACCAAGGCTTTCGTGTTGAACCTCACCCATGCGCTGAATGCCGAAGCCGGTCCGAAGGGCGTCAAGATCCAGGCTGTGTTGCCGGGCCTGACCCGCACCGAGATCTTCGAGCGTGTCGGCGGTTCCTTCGACAGCTTCCCACCATCCATGGTGATGGACGTGACCGACATGGTGGATGCCGCTCTCGCGGGTTTCGATCAGGGCGAGGTGATCACCATCCCTTCGCTGCCTGATATCACCGATTTTGACGCCTATACGGCCGCTCGTCATGGGCTTGGCCCGAACCTTTCTCTCGACAGGCCTGCCGCGCGCTACGGGATTTCCAAGGTCTGATTGCGACATTTTCGAACTGGGCTGCGGCAATCGACCGCAGCCCTGCGGCAATAGGGCCGCACCTCCTTCGCTAGGGCTTTGTTGATGCGCGATTCATTAGGAAAGTCAGTGACTTCAGTGGCTTATGCACAGCTTTGCATTTCATGTCACCCGTCATAAACTGTCATCAAACTGTAATAATAGACGCCTAGCCGCCTTCCCGTGACGAGGAAATTCAGCGCCCCTGACAGTGGACACCCCCTCCATGGCGCCGAGCCTCGTCGTCCTCTAGTTCCATCAGGGAAGAGTCGCAAATGCTCACCAAGAAACTCCTTTCGGCCTGCCTCGGCGCCGGCCTGGTTGCCGCTCTGGCAGTCTCGGCTTCCGCTGCCGACATTACCGGCGCTGGCTCCACCTTCGTCTACCCGGTTCTTTCGAAGTGGTCGGCAGACTACAACAAGGAAACCGGCGACAAGCTGAACTATCAGTCGATCGGTTCGGGTGGCGGTATCGCCCAGATCAAGGCTGCAACGGTTGACTTCGGTGCTTCTGACGCCCCGCTCAAGCCGGAAGATCTGACGGCTGGCGGCTTTGGCCAGTTCCCGCTCGTTGTCGGCGGCATCGTTCCCGTCATCAACGTCAAGGGCATCAAATCAGGCGAACTGAAGCTCTCGGGCAAGGTTCTCGCTGACATCTACCTCGGCAACGTCACCAAGTGGAACGACAAGGCCATCGCCGATCTGAACCCGGGCCTGAAGCTGCCCGACAGCCAGATCGCCGTCGTTCACCGCTCGGACGGCTCGGGCACCTCCTTCAACTGGACGAACTTCTTCTCCAAGGTAAACCCGGACTGGAAGTCGAAGGTCGGTGAAGGCACTGCCGTCAATTGGCCGGTCGGCATCGGCGGCAAGGGCAACGAAGGCGTTGCTGCTTACGTCACCCGCGTCAAGGATTCGATCGGCTACGTCGAATACGCTTACGCCCTGCAGAACAAGCTGCCCTACGTTCTCATCCAGAACGCTTCCGGCCAGTATCCGAAGCCGAATGCTGAAAGCTTCTCGGCTGCCGCTGCAAGCGCAGAATGGGGCAAGGCTCAGGACTTCTACCTGATCATGACCAACGCTCCGGGCGAAAAGGCCTGGCCGATCACGGCGACCACCTGGGCAATCATGTACAAGGAGCCGAAGGACGCTGCTCGCTCCAAGGCTGCTTTTGCCTTCTTCAAGTGGGCTCTCGAAAAGGGCCAGAAGGAAGCTTCTTCGCTCGACTACGTTCCGCTTCCGGACACGCTCGTGAAGCAGATTGAAGGTTACTGGACGGCCTCCTTCAAGGGCTGATCCTGACGAAACTGCGGTCGGGGCGGAAAGCCAAGCTTTCCGCCCCTGATACCTTTGATACCCCCTCAAAGCAGCAGAGCGTACGGATATGAGCGAAGCATTGGCATCGCTGCCCGCCGACACCGCGGGCGTGAAGCGCCGCGACGGCGCCGCAGGCGATCGTATTTTTTACTGGATAGTTTTGGGCTGTGGTCTGTTCGTTCTCGCCGCCCTGCTGGCCGCGGCGATCTCCATGGCCCTGAGCGGGTTTCTCGCGTTCCGAACCTTCGGCTTCGGCTTCCTGACCGGCACGGAATGGGATCCGGTTGCCGAGAAATTCGCAGGCCTTGTGCCGATCTACGGTACGCTGGTCACCTCGGCGCTCGCCATGATCATCGGCGTTCCCGTCAGCCTCGGCATTGCGGTTTTCATCACCGAAGTTGCGCCGCGCTCCATTCGCGGGCCGATCGGCGGCGCCGTCGAGCTTCTCGCCGGCATCCCGTCGATCATTTACGGCATGTGGGGTCTCTTTACGTTTGCTCCCTTCATGTCGGATTACATCCAGCCGGTTCTGATCGACTGGCTCGGCCCGATCCCGGTGATCGGCGCGCTGTTCTCGGGCGCTCCGCTCGGCATTGGCATGCTGACTTCAGGCATCGTGCTGGCGATCATGATCATCCCTTTCATCTCCTCGGTCATGCGCGACGTCTTCCTGGTCGTCCCTGCGCAGCTCAAGGAATCGGCCTATGCGCTTGGTTCGACCAAGTGGGAAGTGGTGCGCGACATCGTCATCCCGCACACGCGCACTGCTGTCGTCGGCGGCATCTTCCTGGGTCTCGGCCGTGCGCTCGGTGAGACCATGGCGGTGACATTCGTCCTCGGCAACACCCACAATATCGCGGTGTCGCTGATGGAGCCCGGCACTTCGATCGCAGCGACCCTCGCCAACGAGTTTGCCGAGGCTTCGGACGACCTCTACAGGTCGTCGCTCGCAGCCCTCGGCCTCATCCTCTTCGTCGTCACCTTCATCGTTCTGGCAGCCGCCAAGCTCATGCTGGTGCGGATGGCAAAGCAGAGGGGAGAGTAATCGTGGCCACCTATTCGGGTTCCCTCTACCGTCGCCGCCAGATCGGCAGCACGATCGCGCTGACGCTTTGCGGCCTGGCGACCATGCTCGGCCTGGTCTTCCTGGTGTGGATCCTCTGGACGACGCTGATCCACGGCCTGTCCGCCATGAGCCCCAGCCTTCTTACGGAAATGACGCCGCCGCCCGGCGAGGACGGCGGCGGTCTCGCCAATGCCTTCATGGGCAGCCTGCTGATGGTCGTTCTGGCCGTTATCATCGGCACGCCGATCGGCGTGCTGGCCGGCACCTACCTGTCGGAATTCGCGCGCGGCAAGAAACTCGGCGAGGCCATCCGATTCGTCAACGACATCCTGCTCTCGGCGCCGTCAATCATCATCGGTCTGTTCGTATATGAAGTGGTCGTCCGCCCGACGTCACGCTTCTCGGGTTTCGCAGGCGGCATCGCGCTCGCCTTCATCTTCCTGCCGGTCGTGGTGCGCACGACCGACGAGATGCTGCGGCTGGTTCCCGACGTCATGCGTGAGGCAGCCCTTTCGCTCGGCATCCCGCGCTGGAAGGTCACGGTCAATGTCCTCTATCGCGCCGCCTCCACGGGCATCCTCACCGGGATCCTGCTCGCCATCGCCCGCATTTCGGGCGAAACCGCGCCGCTCCTCTTCACCGCTCTGAACAACCAGTATTGGAGCTTGGACATGTCCCAGCCGATGGCGAACATTCCGGTCGTCATCTTCCAGTTCGCCATGAGCCCCTATGAGCAATGGCAGAATCTTGCATGGGCCGGTGCCTTCGTGATGACGGCCGTCGTTCTAATCCTGAGCGTCGTATCGCGCTCCGTCCTGAACCGAAAAGGTGGGAAATGATGCTTCAGTCCCCAGACACTTTCGACACCACCAGCACGTCGGGAAAGCCGATGGCCAAAGACAAGATCTCCCTCGAGAAAGTCAATTTCTATTACGGCGATTCTCATGCGATCAAGGATGTGAGCCTGAGCTTCCCGGAACGTCAGGTCTCCGCCCTGATCGGTCCCTCCGGCTGCGGCAAGTCCACGCTGCTGCGCATCCTGAACCGCATCTACATGCTGTATCCGAAGATGCGCGCCAGCGGCTCGATCAAGCTTGACGGGAAGAACATTCTCGACCCGAGCTTCTCGATGAACGAGCTGCGCGCCCGCGTCGGCATGGTGTTCCAGAAGCCTGTGCCGTTTCCGATGTCGATCTATGACAACATCGCTTATGGTATTCGCCACCATGAGCGCCTCAACAAGGCCGACATGGACGTCCGCGTCGAGCAGGCGCTCCGGCAGGCTGCCCTCTGGGATGAGGTTAAGGACAAGCTGAAGGGCAGCGGCCTTGGCCTTTCCGGCGGCCAGCAGCAGCGTCTCTGCATCGCCCGCGGCGTGGCGCTGCGCCCGGAAGTCCTGCTTCTCGATGAGCCGACCTCGGCCCTTGACCCGATCTCGACCGCCAAGGTCGAAGAGCTGGTCGCGCAGTTGAAGGGCGAGTTCACGATCGTCATCGTCACCCACAACATGCAGCAGGCAAGCCGTATCTCCGACAACACCGCCTTCATGTATCTGGGTGAGCTGATCGAATACGGCCCGACCGCGCAGATCTTCCAATCGCCGAAGGTCAAGCGCACGGAAGACTACATCACCGGCCGTTACGGCTGATACGACATTCTTTTGCTGAAAAGGACGGACGGCGTGCGATGAGCATGCCGGCCGTTTTCAGTCCCTGATATCAGAAAGATGGCTTAGCAGACGAGATCCAGGCGATCGAGGCCGTGGAAGTGGTAAACGTCCTTGACGACGGGCGTCTTCGCAAGCTTGAGCCCCGGCAGGCGCCTGAAAAGGATCGGAAGCACGACATTGAGCTCCAGCCGCGCCAGCGGTGCGCCGATGCAGAAATGGATGCCGGCGCCGAAGGACAGATTGGGCGCCTCGTTGCGGTCGGGCGTGAACGTGAGGGGATCGGAAAACTTCGCCGGATCGAGATTGGCGGCGGCGAGGAGCATGCTGACCTTGTCGCCTCGCTTGAACTCTACGCCGTCGATCTCGGCGGGCTCGAGCGCCCAGCGCTGGAAGATGTGGACAGGCGCGCAGATGCGCAGCGTCTCCTCCACCGTCCGCTCGGTGGCGGCCTCGTCGCGGAAGAGATCGGCGGGATCGTAGCCGCTATCCAGAATGATGCGCACCGAATTGCCGATCTGGTGGACCGTCGCCTCATGGCCGGCATTGAGCAGCACGATGGTCGTCGAAACGAGCTCGTCTTCCGTCAGGTACTGGCCCTTGTGTTCAGTATGGATCATGTGCGTCAGCAGGTCGTCACGCGGCTCTGCCCGGCGCTCGGCAATGACCGTCTTCACGTAATCGGAAAATTCTCTGGCAGCCTGCTCGGCGGCATCCTCGTCCGCACGGGTGCGGCCGAACATATACATGCGCACATAGGCATGCGACCATTTCAGCAGCTGCGGCCCCATCTCCTCGGGAATGCCGATCATGCGGGCGATCATCGTCACCGGGATGATATCGGCAAAGGCCGAAAGAAGCTCGACTTCGCCCTTGTCGGCAAAGCCGTCGATCAGTCTATTTGCGAGCTCTTCCAGCTCCGGCTTCATCTTCTCGACATGGCGAGACACGAAGGCGCGGTTGACGAGGGTACGCAGCCGCGTGTGTTCCGGCGGCTCCAGCTCCAGCAGCGAATAGCGTTCGGCGAGATCGAAGGCGGCGATATGCGGCTCCGGTTCGGGCAGGCCAAGCTCCTCGCGGCTGGCAATATGCAGGATCTGCCGGCCGAAGCGGCGGTCGCGCAGCAGTCCGTTCACATGATCATAGCCGGTGACGAACCACTGCTTCTGCTGTTCCCAATAGAAGGTGGGACAATGGGCATGAAGCGCGGCATAGACCGTGTTCGGATCGCTGTAGAAGGCTGGGTCGCTGCCATCGAGCGACACGCGGCGGGTTGCTGGATCGATCTTGAGGAAGGGCGGTATCATCATGGGCAGAGGCTTAGCGGATTTGCCTTGCCTCGAAAAGATGGTCGCTTGAAGCAGTTCGAGCAAAACTGTGCAGCGGTTTTGCGTCCGGAATTGCGTAAAAACAAAAGGCTAGAGCTTTTCCGTTGCTTGAAGAAGCGGAAATGCTCTAGCCGGCGCGAGAGAGCACACCCATGCGGCGCAGTGCTTCCACCTGATCGTCGACGGTCGGCACGAGTTCGCCTGCATTGGTGTTCGGTTCGCCAGGCGCTGGTGCTGCAGCCTCCTCCTCGCCAAAGACGACCGTGCAGTTGCGGCCGGCAGCCTTCGCCGAATAGAGCGCTCGGTCGGCGGCCGACACCAGCCGGTCGATATTGGCCTCGATCGCCGAGGATAGTGCGATGCCGACGCTGACGGTGGCGGGAACCAGTGCCTCGCCCGTGTTGACCGGCAGGCGGCAGAATTCGGCGCGGATCGATTCCGCCAGCGCTTCTGCTTCGGTCTGGTCTCGGACGGTGACGAAGGCTGCGAATTCCTCGCCGCCCATGCGGCCGAAGATATTGTTGGGGATATATTGGCGGGCAAGGCGGGCAAAGGCGGTCAGGACAGCATCGCCCGACTGATGGCCGAAGCGGTCGTTGACGCGCTTGAAATGGTCGAGGTCGAAGAGGATGACGCCGACCTGATGCTGATCGTCATGCGCCTTCTCCTGGATCTTGCCGAAATAGCCGAGCAGGCCGCGGCGGTTCAGTACGCCCGTCAGCGAATCCGTGAGCGTCAGGAGGCGCAGGTGGCGTTCCGAGCGCTCCATGATGAGGCGGCAGGTGAGCGCGAAGGCGATGGTGAGCAGGAAGGCGCTGGCCATGGCGGCCGCGCCGCTGAAATTCGTCGCTTCCCCATCCGAAGGGAGAATAAGCGCCATTGCCAGCGCCACGCCGAAGCAGAGGAAGGCCTGCAGCACGAAGATCGCCATCAGCTTGATGCGGGTACGCTCGCGATGGATGTCGCCGGCGGCGACCGCCATGGCAAGCGCAGTGGCGCCAGTCGCAGAGGAGAGATTGTAGAGAATGACGCGGTTGGAATAATCCTCGTTGATCCATGGAAGGAAAACGCCCGCAAGCCAGATTGCCGGCGGCAGCAGCGCCCACCATTCCATCTTCTTGCGGTCGAGCGCCAGGAAGCCGGCGACCCAGGCGCTCTGGCCGAGCAGGGCAATGGCATTGCCGATTTCGATGGAAAGCAGGTCGGGGATTCCGCCGCGGGCCGCAACGAGCGCAAAGCCGATGCCGCTGAACAGGAAGCCGAGCGCCCAATAAAGGTAGGCGCCGCTCTTCTGGTTGTGGCGCCAGGCCACGCACAGAACCAGAGCGAGCGTAAGGGCTTCGGAGCACCAGATGGACAGACCTGTAGTGACATTGAACACGGCATCAACCCCTTGAGTGTTGGCCGCATCCTTGCCGAAGAAGCTCGCTGTTTGATTAATGGCACAAATCTGGGACCGGCAATTTCGGCGATATCTGCCGATAAGCTTTCCGCCCGGTAAATGTCTGTGAGTTCAGTCGAATGCGGTAAGCCTTCCTTCATCCTGTCACAGAGAAAAACTGTGAGAGGCAAAGGTAAGGCCTCGCCGTTAACAGGCGTTTGGGAGAAACGGGATAGTGAAATGCCAAAGCCATATGCCGCGCACCCTTCTTAACGTTATCCTTATGCGTGTCTTGAAGAGGGGGGCGGGGACACTCTATGTAGGGACAAGGCATTTTTCTTTGATTCCCGGCTTTCGCCGGAAAGACGTTAAAAGGACGCACATGAGAAACCCAGTCGATACCGCTATGGCACTCGTGCCGATGGTTGTGGAACAGACCAATCGCGGTGAACGCTCCTACGACATCTATTCCCGCCTGCTCAAGGAACGCATCATCTTCCTGACAGGCCCTGTCGAGGATCATATGGCGACGCTCGTCTGCGCCCAGCTTCTCTTCCTCGAGGCCGAAAACCCGAAGAAGGAAATCGCGCTCTACATCAATTCGCCGGGCGGCGTCGTTACTGCGGGCATGGCGATCTACGACACCATGCAGTTCATCAAGCCGGCTGTCTCGACGCTTTGCATCGGCCAGGCCGCTTCCATGGGCTCGCTGCTTCTGGCCGCCGGCCACAAGGACATGCGTTTCGCCACGCCGAATTCCCGCATCATGGTTCATCAGCCCTCGGGCGGTTTCCAGGGCCAGGCTTCGGACATCGAACGCCATGCCCGCGACATCATCAAGATGAAGCGCCGCCTCAACGAGGTCTACGTGAAGCACACGGGCCGTACCCTCGAAGAAGTTGAAAAGACACTCGACCGTGACCATTTCATGGATGCGGACGAGGCCCAGACCTGGGGCGTCATCGACAAGGTTCTGACATCGCGCGTCGAAATGGAAGGCGAGCAGGCCTAGTAATTAATAGGGATGGTGTTTTCGCCGCCACAGTTCTATCCCATTTGTGATTGAACAAGGGGTTTCATCTGGCGGCGGAGACGCTAATAGTAACTATTAATGCTATGTTGAATTTTTATGACATAGCATTCGGCATTCGAAGGGGAATTCGTTGCCGCCGGTACCCGGACATGATTGATTGGGCCCGGTTCGTACCCCCTGAAGCCCTTGTCGGCAGGAACTCCGGGTAGGGAGTGCTGCCAGGGAGCTGATTGAGTGGACCGCGATTTCGCGTTCGAAATGCGGCGTGCTGGAAGGAAAGTGATATGAGCAAGGTCAGCGGCAGCAACGGCGGCGACAGTAAGAACACCCTCTATTGTTCTTTCTGCGGAAAGAGCCAGCATGAAGTCCGGAAGCTTATTGCCGGACCGACCGTGTTCATCTGCGATGAATGCGTCGAATTGTGCATGGACATCATCCGCGAGGAGAACAAGTCCTCGATGGTCAAGTCCCGTGACGGCGTTCCCACGCCCCAGGACATCATCAAGGTTCTCGACGAATATGTCATCGGCCAGCGTCAGGCGAAGAAGATCCTGTCGGTCGCCGTTCACAATCACTACAAGCGTCTCGCGCACGCCTCCAAGAACGGCGATGTCGAACTGGCGAAGTCGAACATCATGCTGGTCGGCCCTACCGGCTGCGGCAAGACCTATCTTGCCCAGACGCTCGCCCGGATCATCGACGTTCCCTTCACGATGGCCGACGCGACCACGCTGACGGAAGCCGGCTATGTCGGCGAAGACGTCGAAAACATCATTCTGAAGCTTCTTCAGGCTGCGGATTACAATGTCGAGCGCGCCCAGCGCGGCATCGTCTACATCGACGAAGTCGACAAGATCTCCCGCAAGTCCGACAACCCGTCCATAACCCGCGACGTGTCGGGTGAGGGCGTGCAGCAGGCGCTTCTGAAGATCATGGAAGGCACGGTTGCTTCCGTACCGCCGCAGGGCGGCCGCAAGCATCCGCAGCAGGAGTTCCTGCAGGTCGACACGACGAACATCCTGTTCATCTGCGGCGGCGCCTTCGCTGGTCTCGACAAGATCATTTCGGCCCGTGGCGAGAAGACCTCGATCGGCTTCGGCGCGAGTGTCAAGGCGCAGGACGACCGCCGCGTCGGCGAAGTGCTGCGCGAACTGGAGCCGGAAGATCTGGTCAAGTTCGGCCTCATCCCGGAATTCATCGGCCGTCTGCCGGTCCTGGCAACGCTGGAAGACCTCGATGAGGATGCGCTGATCCAGATCCTGTCCGAGCCGAAAAACGCGCTCATCAAGCAGTATCAGCGCTTGTTCGAGATGGAAGACGTAGAGCTGAGCTTCCACGAGGATGCGCTGCGCGAAATCGCCCGCAAGGCGATTGTCCGCAAGACTGGCGCCCGCGGCCTGCGGTCGATCATGGAAAAGATCCTGCTCGACACGATGTTCGAATTGCCGGCGCTGGAAGGCGTGCGGGAAGTCGTCATCTCCGAGGAGGTCGCACGCGGCTCGGCTCGTCCGCTCTATATCTACGCCGACCGCCAGGACGAGAAGGCAAACGTTTCGGCCTGAAGCTTGAATTGAGAACCGTTATTTTAAGGGGCTTGCCTTGTGCAGGCCCCTTTCTATTTGAAAACAGGTGCCACGCCCTGATAATAGTTGCGGGCAAGGTTGAAAACAGCCGTTGCCGATGTTGCGCAAACGATGACCCTTGGCAATGATGCTGTGATTCCGTAGCGTGTTGCTGGCGTTGTTATTTTAGGCGGATCGGAAATGGTAAGCGTCGCTCCAGTCAGGCGCTTCATTGTGGTGGCGTTCCGGTGTAATAAAGCTGTCACAACCGTGGAACGCGGGCGTTAACGTGGCTTGAAAAGCGTAGTCAGAACCTCCACTTGTAACAATAAGTGAGAGTGCCGGCCGGTTCCCAAGCGGCCGCGCCAAAGAGCCCGGTAACGGGACGATGGAAAGGAATAAAAATGACGAAGAAAACGTCTGTAGCGAGCAGCACCGCCTATCCTGTTCTGCCTCTGCGCGACATCGTGGTTTTCCCCCATATGATCGTGCCGCTGTTCGTCGGGCGGGAAAAGTCTATCCGCGCGCTCGAAGAGGTCATGGGTTCCGACAAGCAGATCATGCTGGTCACCCAGATCAACGCCAGCGACGACGATCCGGACCCGTCTGCGATCCACCGCGTTGGTACGGTCGCGAATGTGCTGCAACTCTTGAAGCTGCCTGACGGCACCGTCAAGGTTTTGGTCGAAGGCCGCGCCCGCGCCGAGATCGACAGCTACACAGGCCGCGAAGATTTCTACGAGGCCCTTGGCCATGTGCTCGAAGAGCCGCATGACGATCCGGTCGAGCTGGAAGCGCTCTCCCGCTCCGTCGTGTCGGAATTCGAGAGCTACGTGAAGCTCAACAAGAAGATTTCGCCCGAGGTTGTCGGTGCGGCCAGCCAGATCGACGACTATTCCAAGCTCGCCGATACGGTCGCCTCGCATCTGTCGATCAAGATCACCGAGAAGCAGGAGATGCTGGAAACCACCAGCGTCAAGGGCCGCCTCGAAAAGGCCCTCGGCTTCATGGAAGGCGAGATCTCGGTCCTGCAGGTCGAAAAGCGCATCCGCTCTCGCGTCAAGCGTCAGATGGAGAAGACCCAGCGCGAATACTATCTGAATGAGCAGATGAAGGCGATCCAGAAGGAACTCGGCGATGGCGAGGAAGGCCGCGACGAGATGAGCGAACTGGAAGAGCGCATCGCCAAGACGAAGCTCTCCAAGGAAGCCCGTGAGAAGGCTGACGCTGAACTGAAGAAGCTGCGCCAGATGAGCCCGATGTCGGCTGAAGCCACCGTCGTGCGCAATTATCTGGACTGGCTGCTCGGTATACCCTGGGGCAAGAAGTCGAAAATCAAGTCCGATCTCAATAATGCCGAGAAGATCCTCGAAGCCGATCACTTCGGTCTCGACAAGGTCAAGGAGCGCATCGTCGAGTATCTGGCGGTTCAGGCTCGCGCTACCAAGATCAAGGGCCCGATCCTGTGCCTCGTCGGCCCTCCGGGTGTCGGCAAGACCTCGCTTGCCCAGTCGATCGCCAAGGCGACCGGCCGCGAGTACATTCGCATGGCTCTCGGCGGCGTTCGTGACGAAGCTGAAATCCGCGGTCACCGCCGTACCTATATCGGCTCGATGCCCGGCAAGGTCATCCAGTCGATGAAGAAGGCGAAGAAGTCGAACCCACTCTTCCTTCTGGATGAGATCGACAAGCTTGGCCAGGACTATCGCGGCGATCCGTCTTCGGCTCTGCTCGAGGTGCTGGACCCGGCTCAGAACTCGACCTTCATGGACCACTACCTGGAAGTCGAATACGACCTGTCTGACGTGATGTTCATCACCACGGCGAATACGCTGAACATTCCGGCTCCGCTGATGGACCGCATGGAAGTCATCCGTATCGCCGGCTACACCGAAGACGAAAAGCGCGAGATCGCCAAGCGGCACCTGCTGCCGAAGGCCATCAAGGAACATGCGCTGCAGCCGGACGAATTCTCGGTCAGCGACGATGCCCTGATGGCGATCAGCCAGCAGTACACCCGCGAAGCCGGTGTCCGTAACTTCGAACGCGAACTGATGAAGCTCGCCCGCAAGGCGGTCACCGAGATCATCAAGGGCAAGACGAAGGCGGTTCATGTCACGGCAGCAAATATCGACGACTATCTCGGCGTTCCGCGCTTCCGCCACGGCGAAGCCGAACGCGAAGATCAGGTTGGTGTTGTCACGGGTCTTGCCTGGACGGAAGTCGGCGGCGAACTGCTGACGATCGAAGGCGTCATGATGCCCGGCAAGGGCCGCATGACCGTCACCGGCAACCTGAAGGAAGTGATGAAGGAATCGATCTCGGCAGCGGCATCTTATGTCCGCTCGCGCGCCGTCGATTTCGGCATCGAGCCGCCGCGCTTCGACAAGAGCGACATTCACGTGCACGTGCCGGAAGGCGCGACGCCGAAGGATGGTCCGTCGGCCGGTGTCGCCATGGCAACCGCGATCGTCTCGATCATGACTGGCATTCCGGTCAACAAGGATGTGGCAATGACGGGTGAAATCACCCTGCGCGGTCGCATTTTGCCGATCGGCGGCCTGAAGGAAAAGCTGCTCGCTGCACTTCGCGGCGGCATCAAGAAGGTACTGATTCCGGAAGAGAATGCCAAGGATCTGGCCGAGATTCCGGACAATGTGAAGAACAACATGGAGATCATTCCGGTCTCCCGCATGGGCGAAGTGATCAAGCATGCGCTGCTGCGTCGTCCCGAGCCGATCGAGTGGGATGGCACGGTGGAAACGCCCGTCATTGCGACGGTCGAAGGGCTTGATGATGCAGGTGCGACCATAGCTCATTGAGCCTTGGCCGCCACATTTATGCCCAATTGTTACAAATCTTGAAAAAGGCCGGCGGTAACGCCGGCCTTTTTTTGTGAAAACGTCATGTAGGCGCTTGCTTTTCCTTGATTTGCAGGGTTTTTGGGTTCCCGGCGGGCCTGATGAAAGCGATTTCTGCGCCTAGCTTACAGATTGAGTTGTTTCAAACCATAGAGAAAGGGGTGGAAACATGAACAAGAATGAACTCGTGTCCGCAGTAGCCGAAAAGGCTGGACTCACGAAGTCTGACGCAGCATCTGCCGTCGACGCAGTTTTTGATGTTGTGCAGGCTGAACTGAAGAACAAGGGCGACATCCGTCTTGCTGGCTTCGGCAGCTTCACGGTTTCTCATCGCGCTGCCACGAAAGGTCGCAACCCGTCGACCGGCGCCGAAGTCGACATCCCGGCACGCAACGTGCCGAAGTTCACGCCCGGCAAGGGCCTGAAGGACGCCGTCAACGGCTGATACGAGATTGTCCGCTGGCCGTAAACGAGAACGGCCGTGCAGGATTTTGAGGGGGTTCGGCATCGCCGGACCCCTTTTTGTTTTCGCCGCTTGCGGCACTCGGTACTTTGTCTTACGACGACAATGTTCTCAGGGCGGGGTGAAAGTCCCCACCGGCGGTAAGGGCTAAGGCCTGAGCCCGCGAGCGCCTTCTCAAGCCTCTGCTTGGAAAGGGTCAGCAGATCCGGTGTGATTCCGGAGCCGACGGTTAAAGTCCGGATGAAAGAGAATGAGCATGGCCGCGCGCGGGCAGGGATCTGCAGGCGTCTGCGTGCCGTCGCCTCATGCGTCCTGATTTATGTTTGGTCTCCTGCATAATTCCCCAACTCGGAATCGATTTAGGGGCGAAATTATGCAGCAATTCAAAGTTCGACAGCGTCCTTTGCGCGTCTGAAAAGACGCGCGGCGCTGTAGTCCGGATGGAAGACATGAATCAGAATTCCCTTGCAGCCTCGCATTCCCGCGCCGTTGCCGGTGCAGCCTTCATGGTGCTTGGAGGCGTCGTCTTCTCGCTCCTCAATGTCGTCACCCAGTGGCTCACGATGACGCTTGCCTTCCCGGCGACTTCCACAGCCTTCTGGCAATACGGCTTCGCCTTTCTTTTTTCGTTGCCCTTCCTGCGCAAGGTCGGTCTTTCCGCCATGCGCACGGACTATCCCTGGCGGCATGTCGTGCGCGTCGTCTTTGCCGCGCTCGGCGTCGAGGCCTGGGTTTCCGGCCTTGCCTCGGTGCCGATCTGGCAGGCGATCGCGCTCGTCATGACCTCGCCCTTCTTCATCATTCTCGGCGCGCGCCTGTTCCTCGGCGAACGGGTCGGACCTGCTCGCTGGATGGCGACGGGAACAGGCTTTGTCGGAGCGATGATCATCCTTCAGCCTTGGTCGGACAGCTTCACCTGGGCGGCACTTCTGCCTGTTATCTCGGCCCTGCTTTGGGGCGCCTCCTCGCTCATCACCAAGAGCCTGACCGGCATCGAGAAGCCGGAGACGATCACCGTCTGGCTGCTGGTGCTGCTGACGCCGATCAATGGCGGCCTGGCGCTCGCAGCGGGCTTCGCAGTGCCGACGGGCGCAGCGCTTGCGCTTTTCCTTCTGGCAGGCCTCCTGACGGTCGTGGCGCAATATCTGCTGACCCTTGCCTATGCGAGTGCCGACGCCGCCTATGTGCAGCCCTTCGATGACCTGAAGCTGCCGTTGAACGTGCTCGCGGGTTGGCTTTTCTTCGGCTATGCGCCGGCTGGTTATCTGTGGCTCGGGGCAGCGCTCATTCTCGCCGCGTCGCTCTTCATCATGCGCATCGAGATGCTTCGCGAACGGCAGGCGGCCTGACGCGAACTGTACAAATGTCGCAGGCTGTCATGTGTCTGTCATGGCAGTCCCGCAAAAAACCTCTGTTCGATTTTTTCGGCATTGGGGGATTTTCAATGACATCGTCTTCGCGCAAGGCAGCGATTGCTGCCGTGCTTTTCGCGTCCGTTGCCTTCCCGGCAGCGGCTGAGCCGGTTTTCAACCGCATCGCCTCTTTCCCGGTCGCGACCAACCTGCCGGCCGACAAGGACAAGCTTTCGACCACCTCGGCCGAAATCATCACCGCCTCGCAGGATGGCAACACGCTGATCTACAGCGATAGCCCGCTCGGCGCGATCGGCTTCATCGACATCACAGATGCCAAGGCACCCAAGGCCGGCGGCGCGCTGATGATGGACGGCGAGCCGACCTCGGTCACATCAGCAGCCGGCAAGGCGCTCGTCGCAGTCAACACCAGCGAGAGCAAGCAGAAGCCGTCCGGTCGTCTGGCGATCGTCGATATCGCCAGCAAGAAGATCGACGCGACCTGCGATCTCGGCGGTCAGCCTGATTCGATCGCCCTCAACAAGGACAGGACGCTCGGCACCATTGCCATCGAAAATGAGCGCGACGAAGAGGTCAACGACGGCAAGATCCCGCAGATGCCGGCTGGCGACCTCGTCGTCTTCCAGGTCAAGACCGACGGCACCGTCGATTGCGGCACGATCAAGCATGTCGCCCTGACCGGTCTCACAGGCGTTGCCCCGGAAGATCCGGAGCCGGAATTCGTTGCCTTCAACAGCCAGAACGAAATTGCGCTCACGCTGCAGGAAAACAACGAGATCATCATTCTCGACGGCACGACCGGCACGGTGAAGACACACTTCACCGCCGGCAGCACCGATCTTTCGGGCATCGACACCAAGCGTGACGGCGCCTTGAAGTTCACCGGCGAGAAGAAGGGCGTCCTGCGCGAGCCGGACGCCGTGAAGTGGCTGGACGACAACCGTCTCGTCGTCGCCAACGAAGGCGACTATGAAGGCGGCTCGCGCGGCTTCACCATCTTCGACAAGACCGGCAAGGTTCTCTACGAATCGGGTAGCTCTTTCGAGCGCGCCGTAGCGGCCCTCGGCCATTATCCGGAAAGCCGCTCCTCGTCGAAGGGCGTCGAACCGGAGGGTCTCGAAGCCGCCAAGTTCGGCGATGACAATCTGTTCTTCGTGCTCGCCGAGCGCGCTTCCGTCGTCGGCGTCTACAAGGATACGGGTGCTGATCCGGAACTGCTGCAGATTTTGCCGTCAGGCATTTCCCCGGAAGGCGCGATTGCCATTCCGCAGCGTAACCTGTTTGCCACCGCCAACGAACTCGACCTCGGCAAAGATGGGGGCACGCGTTCGCACGTCATGATCTATGAGCGCGGCGAAGGCGAAAAGGCCTATCCGCACATCGTCTCCGCCGAGAAAGACGGCAACCCGATCGGCTTTGCAGCCCTTTCGGGACTCGCCGCCGTCCCGGGCAAGCCGGGCATGCTCTACGCCGTCAGCGACAGCGTCCTGGGCTCGCAGCCGACGATCTACACGATCGATGCCACCAAGAAGCCGGCCGTCATCACCGATGCACTTGTCGTCAAGCGTGACGGTGCTCCGGCTCAGAAGCTCGATATCGAAGGCATCGCTGTTGCTGCCGACGGTTCCTTCTGGCTGGCTTCGGAAGGCTATACCGAGCGTCTCGTGCCGCACGCCCTCTACAACGTGACCGCCAAGGGCGACATCAAGACCGAGATCGCCCTGCCGAAGGAACTGCTCGCCAACGAAATCCGCTATGGCTTCGAAGGTGTAACGATCATCGGCACTGGCGACGATGCAACGCTCTGGATGGCCGTTCAGCGCGAGTGGAACGACGATCAGAAGGGCTTCGTGAAGCTTCTCTCCTATAACCCGAAGAAGAAGGAATGGGGCGGCGTTCGCTACCCGCTCGACAAGAGCGAAGGCGGCTGGGTCGGCCTCTCCGAAATTACCGCCCAGGGCGACAGCGTCTACATCATCGAACGCGACAACCTCGTCGGCGATGCAGCCAAGCTGAAGAAGCTCTACAAGGTCGCAATCTCCGACCTGAAGCCGGGCAAGCTCGGCGGCGAACTGCCTGTCGTCAAGAAAACGGAAGCCCATGACTTCATCGGCGACCTGAAGTCGGCCACCAACGGCTATGTTCTCGACAAGCTGGAAGGCTTCGCCTTCGACGCATCGGGCAAGGCCTTTGCCGTGACCGACAACGACGGCGTCAGCGATTCTTCGGGCGAGACCCTCTTCTTCCCGGTCAACCTGACCGCCACGAACTGAGTTCGCATTTCCACGAGATGGAAAGGCCGGGTTTTCGCCCGGCCTTTTTTCTTTGGTCCAATCGTGTCGGGCGATCTGGCGTGCCTAGGTCATGAATCTGGGAAGGGCAGCCGCCAAGGCGTCGACGGCAAGGCGGACTTTGAGCGGCAAATGCGGTGTCTGTAGCCAAAGGGCATGGCAGTCGTAGAGAAACGCCGGCTGCTCCGACAGCAGCACGTCGAGCGTTCCTGCCTGTACGCGGTCGCGAATCAGCCAATAGGGTAGCCAGGCAAGCCCCATGCCGGCCACCGCCGCGTCGGCAATCGCATCGAGATCATCGAGCCGCAGCCGGCTGTTCGGCCGGATTTCCAGGGGAGGGTGGTCGATGCGCGGAAAGAGCCAGGGGCGAAAGCGAGCCGAGCGCGCGTAAATTATCGCGTCATGCCTGCCGAGATCCTCCAGTTGCTGCGGCCTGCCGTGTACCTCGAGATAGGCCCGCGAGGCGCAGACCACCATGCGCTGACGCGCCAGGCGACGAGCGATGACGTGCGACCGGTCCTCGAGTTCTCCGGTGCGGATCGCGAGATCATAGCCGTCTTCTGCAAGATCGACGATGGGATCGCCGAGCGACAGGTTGAGTTCTAGATTTGGATATCGCCGGGCGAGTTCGAGCAGAACCGGGAGCACGCAGTGCCGGCCGAAATGCGCTGGCATGGCGACACGCAGCTTTCCGCAGGGTTCGGAAAGGTGATCGATTGCGAGTGCGTCTGCCGCCTCCGTCTCGGCAAGGATCATCCGGCAGCGTTCGTAATAGGCACGCCCAAAATCCGTCAGGCTCTGGCGGCGCGTCGTGCGATTCAGCAAGCTGACACCCAGCCGCTCCTCTAGAAACCGAATGTGCTTGCCGACCATCGGCCCGGACAGGCCAAGCGCGGTCGCCGCTGCGGCAAAGGAGCCGAGATCGACGGCCTTCACAAAAACGGTCATGCTGGTGAGGCGATCCATATTACAAACTCATGGTTTCTTCTGTCTTGCTCTTCGGCCAATTTATCTTCAACTGCTCAGTCGTCATAGCTCATTCGTTTCAATCGTTTTGGAGTTGATGGCAAATGGCACGCATAATCCGCTTTCACGAACTCGGCGGTCCCGAGGTTCTTCGCATTGAACATGTTGATGTGACACCACCCGGGCCGGGGCAGGTTCAAATCCGGGTCAAGGCGCTGGGCATCAACAGGGCCGAGGCGCTGCTGCGGTCCGGCGCCTACATCGAGATGGCACCTCTGCCGTCTGGCCTGGGTCTGGAGGCGGCCGGCATCGTCGAAGCGGTAGGCGAGGGCGTGGAGAGTGTTGCGCCGGGTGACGGCGTCAGCATCATTCCGCCGACCTCCATGGTGCGCACGCCCGCTTATGGTGAACTCGTCACATTCAACGCCGAATCCGTCGTCAGGCATCCGCCGTCTCTCTCCTGGGTGACGGCGGCCGCGACCTGGATGCAGTATCTCACCGCCTATGGCGCGCTCATCGATATTGCTCGGCTGCAGAAGGGGGATTTCATTGCGGTTACTGCGGCATCGAGCAGCGTGGGGATTGCCGCGATCCAGATCGCCAACATGGTGGGCGCCACGCCGATCGCGATCACCAGGACCGGGAAAAAACGTCAGTCACTACAGGATGTCGGTGCTGCGCATGTGATTGCAGCGCAGGAAGAGGATCTTGAGGCAAGGCTGAGTGAAATCGCCGGGGCGGAAGGCGTCCGCGTCGTCTTCGATGCCGTGGCAGGCCCGATCTTCGAACCGCTGACGGCAGCAATGTCCTTGGGCGGCATTCTGATCGAATATGGTGGACTGAGCACGGCGCCAACACCTTTTCCGCTGCCCGCCGTACTCGGCAAATTCCTGACGCTGCGGGGCTATCTCGTTCATGAGATCACGCGCGATCCGGCCCGACTGGAAGCGGCAAAGCACTTCATACTGGAAGGGCTCGAATCCGGGGCTCTCGAACCCGTCATAGCGAGGACATTCCCCTTCGAGCAGATCGTCGAGGCGCATCGCTTCCTGGAATCGAACGAGCAGTTCGGCAAGATTGTCCTGACGGTTTGATCCGGTTCGCGCCGAACGAATATCTCAGGCCCGGCCGATTCAGCCGGTCGGGCCTGAAGAGCAGTCAGTGCCTACCAGCGCTGATGCACATGCGGTGCGATCAGACGCTCGTAGATCTCGCGCGTCGCGGCCATGACATCGGCAGAGAGCGGCGCAAGATCGGCAGCGCCTGCGTTCGCCTTGGCCTGCTCGGCATTGCGTGCACCAGGGATGACGACGGTGACGGCTTCCGCCATCAGGATCCAGCGCAGCGCAAAGGCGGCCATGCTGGCACCTGCCGGCACAAGCTTGCGCACTTCCTCGACTGCCTGCAGGCCGACCTCGAAAGGCACGCCCGAGAAGGTCTCACCGACATCGAAGGCCTCGCCGTTGCGGTTGAAGTTGCGATGGTCATCGCTTGCGAACTTCGTGTCGCGGGTGATCTTGCCGGAGAGCAGGCCGCTTGCAAGCGGCACACGCGCGATGATCGCCACGTTCTTGCGGCGGGCCTCGCCGAAGAACAGGTGATCCGGGCGCTGGCGGAAGATGTTGTAGATGATCTGGATGCTGACGACGCCGGGATATTCGATCGCCTTCAACGCTTCCTCGACCTTTTCGACACTGACGCCGTAGCCCCGGATCTTGCCGGCTTTCTGCAACTCGTCCAGACCTGCGAAGACTTCGGGACGGTAGAGCACCTCCGTCGGCGGGCAGTGAAGCTGCACGAGGTCGAGGCTGTCCACCTGCAGGTTTTTCAGGCTGCGGTCGATGAAACCTTCCAGATTGGCTTTGGTGTAGCCCTCAGTGACGTGCGGATTGAGACGGCGGCCGGCCTTGGTCGCGACCATTGGACGTTCACCGCCCCGCGCCTTCAGCACGTCGGCGATGATCTTTTCGGAGCGGCCGTCGCCATAGACGTCGGCGGTATCGATGAAGGTCATGCCTGCGTCGAGCGCGGCATTCAGAGCGGCGCGGCCGTCCGCTTCGCTGACATCGCCCCAGGAGCCACCGATCTGCCAGGCGCCGAAGCCGACATCAGTGACGGTGAAGGGCAGGCGGCCGAAAACATGATGTTTCATGGAAATCCTCCGTTCGTGATGAAAGGCCTTCGCAGTAGCAGCCGCCGGGTGGGGCGGCAATTGCCGATGCCGCTTGGATCGCCTGCTGCGATCAAATATCCTTGTCCACGACGGCCTAAACCGCAGACGACGGAAGAACAGGAAAGATCATGGATATCAAGACCGCGGGCTCACGCCCCTCCACAAAAGGCCAGGCCGATTATTTCACCGGCTCCGTCCGCCTCGATCCGCTCGTCGAGGCGCCGGAGCCGGCGCGCGTGCGGGCATCTCACGTAACCTTCGAGCCTGGCGCGCGCACCGCCTGGCATACCCATCCCCTGGGTCAGACGCTGATCGTTACGTCAGGCAGAGGTCTCGCCCAGACATGGGGTGGGGAAATCAGGGAAATCCGCCCGGGTGATGTCGTGTGGTTCCCACCGGGCGAGAAGCATTGGCATGGCGCAAGCCCCGAGAGCGCGATGAGCCATATCGCCATCCAGGAGGCATTGAATGGCAGCGTTGCGGACTGGCTAGAGCAGGTCAGCAACGAAGAATATGTCGGCAAGGCCTGATGTGCGGTTAGCCTCTAAGAGACACGTGCATGCTATCCGGACATCCGTTTCGGATATTTGTCGCAGGAGAGGAGGGTGTTTCAGGCGCCTAAGCCCACATCCGCGCTGACTGATTGTGGAAAACGCGGCGCAGCGGATCAGCGTGAGGGGTGACACGGAACGCATGGCCAAGCGCTTCGGCGGCAAGCTCGTGCGGGCAAAGCGGAATTGCCGACTTGCCGGGGATCGGGGCAACTTTCCGAAACAATTTCAGGACTGTCATGGTTTTGTCTCCAAACCTGCTTGACACTAAAAGGCGAACCCCTTAGTTAGCCGCTCATCCCAACGGCCAGCCCGTTCGGAGAGGGTGCTCAGGCACCGGATTGCTTGAAAGAATGCGGGTGTAGCTCAGTCGGTTAGAGTGCCGGCCTGTCACGCCGGAGGTCGCGGGTTCGAGCCCCGTCACTCGCGCCATTTCAAGCAGGCGGCAAATCGTCGCCTCTGTCCGGTTTCGTGGTATCTTCACGGTCCGAAAGGTCCAATGCGCGGGTGTAGCTCAGTCGGTTAGAGTGCCGGCCTGTCACGCCGGAGGTCGCGGGTTCGAGCCCCGTCACTCGCGCCATTTTCTTCCTGAAAGCCATGCAGTTTCCGAGGGTCAGCCATGCGGCCTTCCGCAACTTTTACGGATTTGTCGCGACATCGTTGCATCTGCTTGATAATGTCCTTCTCACGCTGTTCGAATAGCTTCTGTAAAAGTCTTGCGCCGGGGCTCCGGCTGCGCTAACCACGGCTTGTTGCAACGCACGTTCGCTTGCCGGGCATTTGCCCAGTTGCGCCGCCAGGCGCCGCCCGCAAGCAGGGATGAACATGATGACTGAACTGCTCAGTTCTTATATTCCGATCGCTATTTTCATCGGCATCGCGCTCGTAATTGGCCTGGCGCTTCTCATTGCGCCGTTTGCCGTTGCCTTCAAGGCGCCCGATTCGGAAAAGCTTTCGGCTTACGAATGCGGCTTCAACGCATTCGACGACGCTCGTATGAAGTTCGATATCCGCTTCTACCTCGTGTCGATTCTCTTCATCATCTTCGACCTTGAGGTCGCCTTCCTCTTTCCGTGGGCCGTTTCCTTCGGCGCCATCGGCTGGTTCGGCTTCTGGTCCATGATGGTCTTCCTCCTCGTGCTGACCATCGGCTTTATCTATGAATGGAAGAAGGGAGCCCTGGAATGGGAGTAGCCCCCGCTGGCAATCAGACGCTTGTCGCGCAGCAGCCGAAGGGGATCATCGATCCCTCGACCGGTAAGCCGATCGGCAGCAACGACGCATTCTTCGGTGAGATCAACAATGAGCTCGCCGACAAGGGCTTCCTCGTCACCTCGACCGATGAGCTGATCAACTGGGCTCGTACCGGCTCGCTGATGTGGATGACCTTCGGTCTCGCATGCTGCGCCGTCGAGATGATGCAGCTCTCCATGCCGCGTTACGACGTCGAGCGCTTCGGTTTTGCGCCGCGCGCCTCGCCGCGCCAGTCGGACGTCATGATCGTCGCCGGCACGTTGACCAACAAGATGGCCCCCGCGCTCCGCAAGGTCTACGACCAGATGCCCGAGCCGCGTTACGTTATCTCGATGGGCTCCTGCGCCAATGGCGGCGGCTACTATCACTATTCCTATTCTGTGGTTCGTGGTTGCGACCGCGTCGTGCCGATCGACATCTACGTGCCGGGCTGTCCCCCCACGGCGGAAGCACTGCTTTACGGCGTGCTGCTGCTGCAGAAGAAGATCCGCCGCACCGGCACGATCGAACGCTAAGGGCAAGGACAGGAAATTATGAGCGAAGCCCTCACTGAGCTTTCGTCCTACGTTTCGGAAGCGCGCGGCAATCTGATTGCCGCCTCGCAGCTCAAATACGGCGAGCTGACGCTGACGACGACTGGCGACAATTTGATTCCGCTGCTGACCTTCCTGCGCGATGATGCCAAATGTGGCTTCATCAACATGATTGACATTTGTGGTGTCGACTGGCCGCAGCGCGAGCTGCGCTTCGATGTCGTTTATCATCTCTTGTCTCCGAAGCAGAACCTGCGCATCCGGGTGAAGGTGGCGACCGACGAGGATACGCCGGTTCCGTCCGCTTGCGCCGTCTATCCGGGCGCCGACTGGTTCGAGCGCGAGACCTGGGACATGTACGGCGTTCTCTTCACCGGTCATCCGGACCTGCGCCGCATCCTGACCGACTACGGTTTCGAGGGTCATCCGCTGCGCAAGGACTTCCCGACGACCGGTTTCGTCGAGGTTCGCTACGACGATGCGGCAAAGCGCGTCGTTTACGAACCTGTCGAACTGAAGCAGGAATTCCGCAATTTCGATTTCTTGTCCCCCTGGGAAGGCACGGAATACGTGCTGCCGGGCGACGAAAAGGCGAAGCAGTAAGTTTGAGGCGTGTGGCGGGCTCTTGGTCCGCCGTTCACTGACTACCTGAAAAAGCGAGCCCATCGCCATGACCGAACATAACGTCCGTAACTTCAACATCAATTTCGGGCCGCAGCATCCGGCAGCACACGGCGTTCTGCGTCTTGTGCTGGAGCTTGACGGCGAAATCGTGGAGCGCGTCGACCCGCATATCGGCCTGCTGCACCGCGGTACCGAAAAGCTGATCGAGACCAAGACCTACCTGCAGGCCGTTCCCTATTTCGACCGCCTCGACTACGTGGCGCCAATGAACCAGGAACATGCCTATGCGATGGCGGTCGAAAAGCTGCTGGGCATCGAAATCCCGATTCGCGGCCAGCTCATCCGCGTTCTCTATTCGGAAATCGGCCGTATCCTGTCGCATCTTCTGAACGTCACGACGCAGGCCATGGACGTCGGCGCGTTGACGCCGCCGCTCTGGGGCTTCGAAGAGCGCGAAAAGCTGATGGTGTTCTACGAGCGTGCTTCCGGCTCCCGCATGCATGCCGCCTATTTCCGTCCGGGTGGCGTCCACCAGGACCTGCCGGAAGATCTCGTGCAGGATATCGGCAAGTGGTGCGACCAATTCCCGGGCAAGCTCGATGATATCGACGATCTTCTGACCGGCAACCGCATCTTCAAGCAGCGTAACGTCGATATCGGCGTGGTTTCGCTAGAGGATTGCTGGGCCTGGGGCTTCTCTGGCGTGATGGTACGCGGTTCGGGCGCTGCCTGGGACCTGCGTCGCGCGCAGCCCTATGAATGCTATTCGGATCTTGAGTTCGACATTCCGATCGGCAAGAACGGCGACAACTACGATCGTTACCTGATCCGCATGATCGAAATGCGCGAATCGGTGAAGATCATGAAGCAGTGCGTCAATCGCCTGCTCGGTGATGCCAAGGCAGGGCCCTTCTCCTCCATAGACGGGAAGGTCGTTCCGCCGAAGCGTGGCGAGATGAAGCGCTCGATGGAAGCGTTGATCCACCACTTCAAGCTCTACACCGAAGGCTATCACGTTCCGGCCGGCGAAGTTTACGCTGCCGTCGAGGCGCCGAAGGGCGAGTTCGGCGTCTACCTCGTCTCCGACGGTACCAACAAGCCTTATCGTTGCAAGATCCGCGCCCCGGGCTATGCGCACCTGCAGGCAATGGACTTCATGTGCCGTGGCCACCAGCTCGCCGACGTCGCGGCCGTTCTCGGCTCGCTCGACATCGTGTTCGGCGAGGTGGATCGCTGATGCAGGCTCTGCCGCTCGCAGCTGCACTTCTTCTTTCGGCTTCCTCCGCCTTTGCGCAGGAGGCCGGAAAGCTCGGCACGCCGCTGGGCCACGAGGAAGCACAGCCGCCGGCAGAGCAATCGTCCATGGGCGAGCTTTTGTCCAAGGGCTATCAAATCAAGGCCGCCGTGCCGAATGGCGGCAAGTTCGTGGTATTTATGCAAAAAGACCAGTCGGCCTATGCCTGTGAAATGCAGTCTTTGACTGCTTCGCGGTGTGGAACGCTAAACTGACAAGGCGTGAGGAAGAATGTCCGTTCGTCGATTAGCCGAAGATCAATTCCAGCCGGCCGCATTCGCTTTCAGCGATGAAAATGCGGTCTGGGCGGAAAAGACGATTCAGAAATATCCCGCAGGCCGTCAGCAGTCAGCGGTTATTCCGCTGTTGATGCGTGCGCAGGAGCAGGATGGTTGGGTCACCCGTCCGGCGATCGAAAAGATCGCCGACATGCTGGACATGGCCTATATCCGTGTTCTCGAGGTAGCGACCTTCTACACCCAGTTCCAGCTTCATCCTGTCGGCACCCGCGCTCACGTGCAGGTTTGCGGCACGACGCCCTGCATGCTGCGCGGCTCGGAAAAGCTGATGGGCGTCTGCCGCAGCAAGATCCACCAGCATCCCTTCGAACGTAACGCCGAAGGCACGCTCTCGTGGGAAGAGGTCGAGTGTCTCGGGGCTTGCGTCAACGCGCCCATGGTGATGATCGGCAAGGACACCTATGAGGACTTGACGCCGGAGCGCCTGGAAGAGATCATCGATACGTTCGGGGCTGGCAATGGCGCGAGCATCAAGGTCGGTCCGCAGATCGACCGTCATCTGTCCTCGCCTGAGGGCGGTCCGACGACGCTTCTGGACGCAGTCGCCGTCAGCCGCACCCGGATCGAAGATACCCCGGCAATCGCCCCCGCCGACGGTGCGCCGGTTCCGCCCTCCGAGGCCGCTCGCCCAAAGAGCACCGATGCCGAGACCAATGCGTCGCTGAAGACGCCTGCGACGGCGCCGAAGGCGTCGGCCAGGAATGCGAAGGCTGCCGAAGTTCAGCCTCTTTCCGGAACGGCTGCTTCCGAGCCGGCTCCGGTGGTCGCAGTTACAGCTGCAGCGGCTGCAAAGCCATTGCTGACGGACAAGAATCGCCCGGCCGGCATCGAAAAGCCCGCCGCTCCCGACGATCTCAAGATGATCTCCGGCGTCGGTCCGAAGATCGAAGCAACGTTGAACGAAATCGGCATCTTCACTTTCTCGCAGATCGCGGGCTGGAAGAAGGCCGAACGCGAATGGGTCGATGGTTTCCTGAATTTCCGCGGCCGCATCGAGCGCGACGACTGGGTCAAGCAGGCCAAGGCGCTCGCCAAGGGCGGCGAAGCGGAATATATCAAGGTCTTCGGCAAGAAGCCGCGGTAAGAGGTGTGAAGCATGTTACAAGATAAGGACCGCATCTTTACCAACATCTACGGCCTCAAGGACAAATCCCTGAAGGGCGCGATGAGCCGCGGCAACTGGGATGGCACCAAGCAGATCCTGGAAAAGGGCCGTGACTGGATCATCGACGAGATGAAGGCTTCTGGCCTTCGGGGTCGCGGCGGTGCAGGCTTCCCGACGGGTCTCAAATGGTCGTTCATGCCGAAGCAGAGCGACGGCCGTCCGCATTACCTCGTCGTCAACGCCGACGAATCGGAGCCCGGCACCTGCAAGGACCGCGACATCATGCGCAACGATCCGCATACGCTGATCGAGGGCTGCGTGATCGCGAGCTTCGCCATGGGTGCGAATGCTGCCTATATCTATGTACGCGGCGAATATATCCGCGAGCGCGAAGCCCTGCAGGCTGCGATCGACGAATGTTATGACGCCGGCCTGCTTGGCAAGAACAATAAGCTCGGCTGGGATATCGAAATCTTCGTTCATCACGGTGCCGGTGCCTACATTTGCGGCGAAGAAACCGCGCTGCTCGAGAGCCTTGAAGGCAAGAAGGGCCAGCCGCGCCTGAAGCCGCCGTTCCCGGCAAACATGGGTCTCTACGGCTGCCCGACGACGGTCAACAACGTCGAATCGATCGCCGTCGCCCCGACGATCCTGCGCCGCGGCGCCGGTTGGTTCTCGGCAATCGGTCGGCCGAACAATGTCGGCACCAAGCTGTTCATGCTCTCCGGCCACGTCAACAAGCCGTGCACCGTCGAAGAAGAAATGGGCATCACCTTCCGCGAACTGGTCGATCGGCACGCCGGCGGCATCCGCGGCGGCTGGGATAACCTGCTCGCCGTCATTCCAGGCGGCGCGTCGTGCCCGATCGTTCCGGCCAAGGACATCATCGACTGCCCAATGGATTTCGACGGCCTGCGCGCGGTCGGCTCCTCCTTCGGTACGGCTGCCTCGATCGTCATGGATAAGTCCACCGACGTCATCAAGGCGATCGCCCGTATCTCGGCCTTCTTCAAGCATGAGAGCTGCGGCCAGTGCACGCCGTGCCGTGAAGGCACGGGCTGGATGTGGCGCGTGATGGAGCGTATGGCGCGCGGCAACGCGCAGAAGCGCGAAATCGACATGCTGTTCCAGGTCACCAAGCAGATCGAAGGCCACACCATCTGCGCGCTCGGCGATGCCGCCGCATGGCCGGTGCAGGGTCTGATCCGTAACTTCCGTCCGGAAATCGAAGCCCGCATTGACCAGTATACGGCCAATGCCCTTGATCACGGCGCGGTTCTGGAGGCGGCTGAGTAAGCGATGAGATCAAAGACATCCGACAGCAAGGTGGGGGAAGGGGCAGCCGATTTTGCGGCTGACTTCGGGCGTCTTGCTGCCGATGTTCTGGAGAACGCGCGTGCCATGCCTGTTCACCCGATGATGCTACATCCGGCCGCGGCTTTCGCCGCTGCCACAGCGATCGGTTTCGGTCTTTCCACGCATATGGCCGGCGTCATCTTCGGTGCTTGGCAAGGTGTCCTCGAAACGGCGAACAAGGCGGCAGCGGCGCTCGACGAGACGCTGCCGGATGAGAAGACGCCCGAGATGGACATCCGTCCGGAGAATATTCGCACGCCTGTTCAAAAGACCGAGTCGGTTCGCAGGGTGGCCAGGCCGAAACTGACGGTAGTCTCCGCCGAGGCTCCGGCGGAAGAAGCCGTGAAGCTGGTCGCGCCCAAGGCGAAACCGGCCGCAAGGTCCAGGAAGGTTGACGACCTCAAGCTGGTGGCTGGCATCGGCCCGAAGCTCGAGCAGGTGCTGAAACAAAAAGGCATCCGAACATTTGCCGATGTCGCGGCATGGAGCGAGGACGATGTCGCTCGCTTCGACGCCGAACTCGGGGTCGATGGCCGTATCCTGCGTGACGACTGGGTCGGTCAGGCCAAGGTGCTGGCGACGCGGGGCCGCAGGAAGAAATAAATTTCCAGCCGAATGCGATGGCTGGAGGACGGGCGGATCGATCGGCGGGGCAGGGGGCTCCGGGTCGGGATGCCGATGGCAGGTTCCGGGTCTCGGAGCTTGCGCAAGAGAATTTGGGCAATGCCGCCGCCAGAACGGACGAAATATCCGGCTTGGCAATATGGATGTTGCAAAAATAGGTTTGTTTGCCGGTGCCCGGCGAATGGGAAACAGGACTGAGTGACGATGGCAAAACTGAAGATTGACGGTAACGAGATCGAAGTTCCGGATCATTACACGCTGATTCAGGCGTGCGAAGAGGCCGGTGCTGAAGTTCCGCGCTTCTGCTTCCATGAGCGTCTGTCGGTTGCCGGCAATTGCCGTATGTGCCTCGTCGAGGTCAAGGGCGGTCCGCCGAAGCCGCAGGCTTCTTGCGCCATGGGCGTGCGCGATATCCGCGGCGGCCCGAACGGCGAACTGCCTGAAGTCTTCACCAACACGCCGATGGTCAAGAAGGCCCGCGAAGGCGTGATGGAATTCCTGCTGATCAACCATCCGCTCGATTGCCCGATCTGCGACCAGGGCGGCGAATGCGACCTGCAGGACCAGGCCATGGCCTTCGGTATCGACACCTCGCGCTATCAGGAAGACAAGCGCGCCGTCGAAGACAAGTACATTGGCCCGCTCGTCAAGACGGTCATGAACCGCTGCATTCACTGCACGCGCTGCGTCCGTTTCACGACAGAAGTCGCCGGCATTTCCGAGCTCGGCCTGATCGGCCGCGGCGAGGATGCCGAGATCACCACCTATCTCGAGCAGGCAATGACCTCCGAGCTGCAGGGCAACGTCGTTGACCTCTGCCCGGTCGGCGCTCTGACCTCCAAGCCCTTCGCCTTCACGGCTCGTCCGTGGGAATTGAACAAGACCGAATCGATCGACGTCATGGACGCCGTCGGCTCCGCGATCCGCGTCGATACCCGCGGCCGCGAAGTCATGCGCATCCTGCCGCGCGTCAATGAAGCCGTGAACGAGGAGTGGATCTCCGACAAGACCCGCCACGTTTGGGACGGCCTTAAGACGCAGCGCCTCGACCGCCCTTACGTCCGCAAGGACGGCCGCCTGCAGCCGGCGAGCTGGGGCGAAGCCTTCGGCGCCATCAAGGCTGCCGTATCGGCGACATCAGGCGACAAGATCGGTGCGATCGCCGGGGATCTCGCTTCGGTCGAAGAAATGTATGCGCTGTCCGAACTGGTGAAATCGCTTGGTTCCGAGAACCTGGACTGTCGCCAGGATGGGACGGCACTTGATCCGTCGCTCGGCCGCGCAAGCTACCTCTTCAACCCGACCATTTCAGGCATCGAACAGGCCGACGCGCTGCTCATCGTCGGCGCGAACCCGCGCTTCGAAGCCGCGATCCTCAACGCCCGCATCCGCAAGCGCTTCCGCCGCGGCGGCTTCCCGATCGGCGTGATCGGTGAAGGCGGCGAACTGCGCTACAAGTATGACTATCTCGGCTCGGGTCCGGATACGCTGAAGGACATCCTCGACGGCGGCCACGCCTTCGCCGAAGTCCTTTCCAAGGCGTCCAAGCCGATGATCATTATCGGTCAGGGCGCTCTGACCCGTACGGATGGCGCTGGCGTTCTCGCAACGGCTGCCAAGCTCGCAGTCAACGTCGGCGCGATCGCTGAAGGCTGGAACGGCTTTGCTGTGCTGCACACCGCAGCTTCGCGCGTCGGCGGCCTCGATCTCGGCTTCGTGCCAGGCGCCAAGGGCGTCAACGCTGCAGAGATGCTGAAGGCCATGGACGTGCTCTTCCTGCTCGGAGCCGACGAGTTCGATGTCTCGGCCAAGACGGCGAAGTTCACGGTCTATATCGGTTCGCATGGCGATAACGGCGCACATGGTGCTGACGTCATTCTGCCGGCTGCCGCCTATACGGAAAAGTCGGGCACCTGGGTCAACACTGAAGGCCGCGTCCAGATCGGCAACCGCGCCGGCTTCGCGCCGGGCGACGCTCGCGAAGACTGGGCGATCATTCGCGCTCTTTCCGACGTGCTCGGCAAGAAACTTCCCTTTGATTCGCTCGGTGAATTGCGCAGCAAGCTCTATGCGGCGTTCCCGCATTTCGCGGCCGTTGACGAGATCGCCGCAGGTGAAAGCGCCCAAATTGCCGCACTGGCGAAAAAAGCCGGTAAGATGAACAAATCCGGGTTTGCGTCGCCGGTCAAAGACTTCTATTTGACGAACCCGATAGCGCGCGCCTCGGCTGTCATGGCCGAGTGCTCGGCATTGGCCCGCAACAATTTTAAAGTCGCGGCAGAGTAAGGGCAGGAACTCATGGATTCTTTCTTCTCGACCTATGTCTGGCCGGCGATCATCATGATCGGTCAGTCGTTGCTGCTGCTCGTCTGCCTGCTGGTCTTCATCGCTTACGTTCTTCTTGCCGACCGCAAGATCTGGGCTGCCGTCCAGCTTCGCCGCGGCCCGAACGTCGTCGGCCCCTTTGGCCTGTTCCAGTCCTTCGCCGACCTTCTGAAGTTCGTCTTCAAGGAGCCGGTCATTCCGGCTGGCGCCAACAAGGCTGTCTTCCTGCTGGCTCCGCTCGTCACCGTGCTTCTGGCGCTGTCGACCTGGGCGGTCGTGCCGCTCGCCGATGGCTGGGTGATTGCTAACATCAATGTCGGGATCCTCTACATTCTGGCGATCTCCTCGCTCGAAGTTTACGGCATCATCATGGGCGGCTGGGCTTCGAACTCGAAGTATCCGTTCCTCGGCGCACTGCGCTCCGCCGCGCAGATGGTGTCCTACGAAGTCTCGATCGGCTTCGTCATCGTCACCGTTCTTCTCTGCGTCGGTTCGCTGAACCTGACGGATATCGTCAACGCCCAGCGCACCGGCCTCGGTACGATGATCGGCCTGCCGAACTCGTTCCTCGACTGGCACTGGCTGGCGCTGTTCCCGATGTTCGTCATCTTCTTCATCTCGGCGCTCGCCGAGACGAACCGCCCGCCCTTCGACCTTCCGGAAGCGGAATCGGAACTCGTCGCCGGCTTCATGGTCGAGTACGGCTCGGCTCCGTACATGATGTTCATGCTCGGCGAATATGCGGCCGTCGTGCTGATGTGCTCGCTGACGACGATCCTCTTCCTCGGTGGCTGGCTGCCGCCGGTCGATTTCTGGCTCATCAATTGGGTACCGGGCATTATCTGGTTCCTGCTGAAGTCCTGTCTGGTGTTCTTCATGTTCGCCATGGTCAAGGCTTTCGTGCCGCGCTACCGCTACGACCAGCTCATGCGTCTCGGCTGGAAGGTCTTCCTTCCGCTGTCGCTCGCCATGGTCGTCATCGTTGCATTCGTGCTGAAACTGATGGGATGGGCCTGATGTCCAACCTCGTTTCCGGCAAAATTGGAGATTGAAGATGGCAAGCCTGTCCGCCTCCATCAACTCGCTGTTCCTCAAGGAATTCGTCGGCGCGTTCTTCCTGTCGATGCGTTACTTCTTCAAGCAGAAGGCAACGATCAACTACCCCTTCGAAAAGGGTCCGGTCAGCCCGCGCTTCCGCGGCGAACATGCGCTACGCCGTTATCCGAACGGTGAAGAGCGGTGCATCGCCTGCAAGCTGTGCGAGGCGATCTGTCCTGCCCAGGCGATCACCATCGAAGCCGGCCCGCGCCGCAATGACGGCACGCGCCGCACGGTGCGTTACGACATCGACATGGTGAAGTGCATCTATTGCGGCTTCTGCCAGGAAGCTTGCCCTGTTGATGCGATCGTCGAAGGTCCGAATTTCGAATTCGCCACCGAAACCCGTGAAGAGCTCTACTTCGACAAGCAGAGGCTCCTCGAAAACGGCGACCGGTGGGAGCGTGAAATCGCCCGCAACATGGCGATCGACGCACCGTACCGCTGATTGAGATTTGAAATGCCGCGGGAAGGGCACTCTTGCCCGCCGCGGTCAACATGCACCGGGGCTTTGCCGGCGAAAGCTGCGTGAGGTCCTATCGGGCAGGGAAACTCCCGGCTGCCCGGGGGAAGATGAAAAAGGCACCAACATGGGTCTGCAGGCTCTATTTTTCTATCTTTTCGCCTTTATCGCGATAGCGTCGGCGTTCATGGTCATCTGGGCGAAGAACCCGGTTCACTCGGTTCTGTTCCTGATCCTGGTGTTCTTTAATGCAGCCGGTCTCTTCCTGCTGCTGGGTGCCGAATTCCTGGCGATGATCCTGCTTGTCGTCTATGTCGGCGCGGTCGCTGTTCTCTTCCTCTTCGTGGTGATGATGCTCGATATCGACTTCACCGAGCTTCGTGCCGGTGTTCTCGAATATGCGCCGATCGGTGCGCTGATCGGCCTGATCCTCGCCGCCGAACTGATCGTCGTCGTCGGCGGTAGCGTGATCTCGCCCGAGATCGCCAAGACCGTCGCCATGCCGATCCCGGCTCCGACCGTGCGCACCAACACGGCCGCCCTCGGCGACGTGCTCTATACGAACTACGTCTATTTCTTCGAGATCGCTGGTTTGATCCTGCTGGTCGCCATGATCGGCGCAATCGTGCTGACGCTGAAGCATCGCACCCACATCAAGCGGCAGAATATTTCCCGCCAGGTTGCCCGCACGCCCGCGACTGCCGTCGAGGTGATCAAGGTCAAGCCGGGGCAGGGCGTGAACTGAACCGAGAGGTCAAGGAACAAAGAACATGGTCATCGGACTTTCCCACTATCTCACGGTCAGCGCCATCCTCTTCACCATCGGCGTCTTCGGCATCTTCCTGAACCGGAAGAACATCATCGTCATCCTGATGTCCGTCGAATTGATCCTGCTGTCGGTCAATATCAATATGGTCGCCTTCTCGTCGTTCCTCAACGACATCGTCGGCCAGGTCTTCGCACTGTTCATTCTGACCGTTGCTGCTGCCGAAGCGGCGATCGGTCTCGCAATTCTCGTTGTCTTCTACCGCAACCGCGGTTCGATCGCGGTCGAAGACGTCAATATGATGAAGGGCTGAGCGGCTCATGTTCCTCTACAAGGCTATCGTCTTCCTTCCCCTGATCGGCGCGATCATTGCCGGCCTCTTCGGCCGCGCGATCGGCGCCAAGGCGTCGGAATATGTCACCAGCGGCCTGATGATCATCGCCGCCGTCCTGTCCTGGGTCGTCTTCTTCACGGTTGCGCTCGGCCATCCGGAAGGCGCGATCAAGGTCGAAGTTCTGCGCTGGATCCAGTCCGGCGGCATCGATGTATCCTGGTCGCTGCGTGTCGATACGCTGACCTCGGTCATGCTGATCGTCGTCAACACGGTCTCGACCCTGGTGCATGTCTATTCGATCGGTTACATGCATACCGATCCGCACCGCCCGCGCTTCTTCGCCTATCTCTCGCTCTTTACCTTCGCCATGCTCATGCTGGTGACGTCCGACAACCTGGCCCAGATGTTCTTCGGCTGGGAAGGCGTCGGTCTGGCCTCGTATCTGCTGATCGGCTTCTGGTATAAGAAGCCGTCTGCGTCGGCAGCCGCGATGAAGGCCTTTATCGTCAACCGTGTCGGCGACTTCGGCTTCGTGCTCGGCATCGCCACGGTCTTCGTGCTGTTCGGCTCGATCAACCTCGACACGATCTTCGCCAATGCTTCGACCTTCGCTCCGGCTGAAGGCGGCGGCGAGGCTGGTGAAGTGATCCTGAACCTTTTCGGCATGCATCTCGACAAGGCGCATGCGCTGACCGGCGCCTGCCTGCTGCTCTTCATGGGCGCTATGGGCAAGTCGGCGCAGTTCCTGCTGCACACCTGGCTGCCGGACGCCATGGAAGGCCCGACGCCGGTTTCGGCCCTCATCCATGCTGCGACCATGGTGACCGCCGGCGTCTTTCTCGTCGCCCGCATGTCGCCGATCTTCGAACACTCGCCGGATGCGCTCGTCGTCGTCACCGTGATCGGCGCGATTACCGCCTTCTTCGCGGCCACCGTCGGCCTCGTCCAGAACGACATCAAGCGCGTCATCGCCTACTCGACCTGCTCGCAGCTCGGCTACATGTTCGTGGCGCTCGGCGTCGGTGCCTATGGCGCGGCAATCTTCCACCTCTTCACGCACGCCTTTTTCAAGGCTCTGCTCTTCCTCTGCGCCGGCTCGGTCATCCACGCCGTCGACGGTGAGCAGGACATGCGCTACATGGGTGGCCTGCGTCCGCACATCAAGTGGACGTTCCGTATGATGATCATTGGCACGCTGGCGATCACCGGTGTCGGCATTCCCTTTACCCCGTTCGGCTTTGCCGGCTTCTTCTCGAAGGACGTCATCATCGAGGCTGCCTATGCGTCGCATTCGCCGGTCGCGGGCTTCGCCTTCACACTGCTGGTCATTGCCGCTCTCTTCACGAGCTTCTATTCCTGGCGCCTGATCTTCATGACCTTCTACGGCAAGCCACGTGCTTCGCACGAAGTCATGCATCACGTCCATGAATCGCCGCAGGTCATGCTGGTGCCGCTCTATCTCCTCGCGCTCGGCGCGGTATTTGCCGGCTACCTCTTCGAGGGCCGCTTCTACGGCGAGGAATATGCCGAGTTCTGGAAGGGTGCGATCTTCACCGGCGCCGAAAACGAACTGGTGGAAGAATTCCATCACGTTCCGGCCTGGGTTGGCCTCAGCCCATTCATCGCCATGCTGCTCGGCTTCGTGATTGCCTGGTATATGTACATCAGGTCGCCGTCGACGCCGCGCAAACTCGCTCAGCAGCACCGCGTTCTGTACCAGTTCCTGCTCAACAAGTGGTACTTCGACGAACTCTACGACTTCCTCTTCGTCCGGAGCGCCAAGGCTCTTGGCAACTTCCTGTGGAAGAAGGGTGATGTCGGCGTTATCGATACCTACGGTCCGAACGGCATTGCCGCCCGCGTGGTCAGCGTGACCGACCGCGTCGTGCGCCTGCAGACCGGCTACCTCTATCACTATGCCTTCGCGATGCTGATCGGCGTTGCGGCGCTCGTTACCTGGATGATGCTCGGGAGTTCCTTCTGATGACCGATTGGCCTATTCTTTCAACGGTCACCTTCCTGCCGCTCGTCGGCGTGGTGCTCCTGTTGCTGATGAACGGCGAAACCGAGAACGGCCGCAAGAACGTGCTGTGGATCTCCTTGATCACCACGGTCTTCACCTTCATCCTTTCGCTTTTCATCTGGATCGGCTTCGACAACGCCAATCCGGGCTTCCAGATGATCGAGCAGCATAGCTGGCTCGGCACAGGCATCGGCTACCATGTCGGCGTCGACGGCATCTCGATGCTGTTCATCATCCTCTCGACCTTCCTGATGCCCTTCTGTGTGCTCGCAAGCTGGCTTTCGGTCGAGAAGCGCCTGAAGGAATACATGATCGCCTTCCTCATCCTCGAAGTGATGATGGTCGGTGTCTTCGTCTCGCTCGATATCGTTCTCTTCTACGTCTTCTTCGAAGGCGGCCTCATCCCGATGTTCCTCATCATCGGTGTCTGGGGTGGCGCGAACCGCGTCTATGCGAGCTACAAGTTCTTCCTCTATACGCTGCTCGGCTCGGTGCTGATGTTGCTCGCCATCATGGCCATGTACTGGCAGGCCGGCACGACCGATATCGCCCAGCTTCTGAACTACCAGTTCCCGCCGGCGATGCAGACCTGGCTGTGGCTTGCCTTCTTTGCCTCCTTTGCGGTGAAGATGCCGATGTGGCCGGTCCACACCTGGCTTCCGGATGCGCACGTCCAGGCGCCGACGGCTGGTTCCGTCATCCTGGCAGGCGTGCTCCTCAAGCTCGGCGGTTACGGCCTGATCCGCTTCTCGATCGGCATGTTCCCGGTCGCTTCGGACTATTTCGCGCCGCTCGTCTTCGCGATGTCCGTGATCGCCATCATCTACACCTCGCTGGTCGCGATGATGCAGGACGACATCAAGAAGCTGATTGCCTATTCCTCGGTTGCCCACATGGGCTACGTGACGATGGGCATCTTCGCGGCGAACGCGCAGGGCCTGCAGGGTTCGATCTTCCAGATGCTGTCACACGGCATCGTCTCCGGCGCGCTCTTCCTCTGCGTCGGCGTCATCTATGATCGCACCCACACCCGCGAGATCGCGGCCTATGGCGGCCTGGTCAACAACATGCCGAAATATGCGGTCGCCTTCATGGTCTTCACCATGGCCAATGTCGGCCTGCCGGGCACCTCCGGCTTCATCGGCGAGTTCCTGACGCTGATCGGCGTCTTCCGTGCCAACACCTGGGTTGCGCTCTTTGCCGCCACCGGTGTCATCCTCTCGGCCGCCTATGCGCTCTGGCTCTATCGCAGGGTGATCTTCGGCGCGCTGGAGAAGGAAAAGCTGAAGGCTCTGCTCGACCTTTCGCCGCGTGAAAAGGTCATCCTTTATCCGCTGGTCGCACTTACCATCTTCTTCGGCGTCTACCCGGCTCCGGTCTTCGATGCGACCGCTGCTTCAGTAGACCATCTGATCAACAGCTATTCGGCCGCAGTGCAGGCAGCGCAGAATGTTGCGCTGTCGATGAAATGACGGGACTTTAGGACATGACCGCTGAAACAATCTCCCTAAGCCTGTACCTGTCCGCGCCGGAAATTATCCTCGCGATCGGTGCCCTAGTGCTGCTCATGATCGGCGTCTTCTCGGGCGAGCGGTCGGGTCCGCTCGTCAGCGTGCTGGCGATGATCTTGATTGCCATCTCCGGCCTCTGGCTGATCTTCGTTCCTGGTGACGGCCTTGCCTATGGCGGCGTCTACCTCGCGGATGGCTTCGCACGCTTCATGAAGGTGCTGGCGCTGATCGGTTCTCTCGTTGCGCTGTTCATGTCGATTGGTCATGCGCGGGAAAACCAGCTCGACAAGTTCGAATTCCCGGTTCTCCTGGTACTGTGCACGCTCGGTATCATGCTGATGATCTCGGCAAACGACCTGATCGCGCTCTATCTCGGCCTTGAGCTGCAGTCTCTGGCGATCTACGTCATCGCTGCGATCAACCGCGACAGCCTTAAGTCGACGGAAGCCGGCTTGAAGTATTTCGTGCTCGGCGCGCTCTCCTCGGGCATGCTGCTCTACGGCATGTCGCTGGTTTACGGCTTTACTGGACATACGCACTTTGCCGAGGTTGCCCAGGCTCTGACGGTCGAGGGCGCTCGCTCGCTCGGCCTGATCTTCGGCCTCGTGTTCATCCTCGCCGGCATTGCCTTCAAGATCTCGGCCGTTCCGTTCCACATGTGGACGCCGGATGTTTATGAAGGCGCACCGACTCCGGTCACTGCCTTCCTTGCGAGCGCACCGAAGGTTGCCGCCATGGCGATGATGACCCGTATCGTCATCACCGCCTTCGAGCCGGTGCTATCAGACTGGCAGCAGGTCATCGTCTTCATCTCAATCGCCTCCATGCTGCTCGGCTCGTTTGCGGCTATCGGCCAGAAGAACATCAAGCGACTGATGGCCTATTCCTCGATCGGTCACATGGGTTATGCGCTGGTCGGTCTGGCAGCCGGTAGTCAGACGGGCGTCACCGGCGTCATGCTCTACATGGCGATCTACATGGTCATGACGCTCGGCTCCTTCGCGATCATCATGTCGATGCGCCGCAAGGACGGCACGGTTGTCGAGAACGTCAACGATCTCGCTGGCCTGTCGACGACGAACCCCTTCATGGCTGTTGTGTTGACCGCGCTGATGTTCTCGCTCGCCGGCATTCCGCCGCTTGCCGGCTTCTTCGCGAAGTACTTCGTCTTCGTCGCCGCCATTGAGGCAAAGCTCTATGCGCTTGCCGTGATCGGTGTTTTGGCTTCGGTCGTCGGCGCTTATTACTACCTGCGTGTCATCAAGCTGATGTGGTTCGATGAGGCGACCGGCGAATTCGCCCGCGTCTCCGGCTCGCTGCGTCTCGTCTTCGGTCTCTCCGGCCTCTTCGTCGCCGCCTATGTTCTCATCGGCGGTCCGATCGGCGGCGCGGCTGAACTCGCTGCGGCAACGCTGTTCTGATGGCTTCCGACAAGCGACGCCGGATATCGCTCGGCGATATCAGGCACGAGGCTTTGTCGGATACATCGTCGACCAACACGGAATGCCTTGCCCGGGCTCGGGCAGGGGATGGCGGTCTGCTCTGGGTGACCGCGGAACGACAGACCGGCGGCCGCGGCCGCCGGGGCCGTCCCTGGGTTTCCGAGCGTGGCAACCTCTACGCCTCCCTTCTTCTGATCGATCCGGCGCCGATGGAGCGCCTTGCCTCGCTGCCACTGGCAATTGCCGTCGCCGTGCATCAGGCGATCCGAAGCGTGTTGCCGCCGGGCGCCGAACCGCTGGAGGTGAAGTGGCCAAACGATATCTTGATCGGCCGCAAGAAGACCTGTGGCATCCTCGTGGAAGGCGAACGGCTGGCGGACGGACGCCACGCGGTGGTGATCGGCATCGGCATCAATGTGTCCGTCATGCCGGACAACCCCATCTATCCGGTCACCTGCCTGCGTGATCAGGGAAGTGCTGCTTCGCCCGAAGAACTCTTCGCCCATCTCTTTGCGTCGATGGCCGAGGTGCTGGATATCTGGAACGAAGGGCTGGGCATAAGCGAGGTCACGGCGCTATGGCGTGCGGTTGCCTGCGGCATTGGCGAAAAGATAACTGTGAATCTGCCCGACAGGTCGATTTCCGGATATTTCGCCGGGATTGATGATAATGGCCTGTTGATGCTCGATATCGGCACAGGCAGGATGATGCCGATTGCGGCCGGCGATGTATTCTTTAGATAGTGGAAAAAACAAACATTATGGCGAAACAGGACGAACTGGTATTTCTGCCTCTGGGCGGGGTCGGCGAGATCGGCATGAATCTCGCGCTGTACGGCTACGGCCCGGCGGACCATCGCCAGTGGATCATGGTGGATTGCGGCGTCACCTTTCCGGGACCGGATCTGCCGGGTGTCGATCTCGTCCTGCCGGATATCCGCTTCCTCGCCAACGAGCGCAAGAACCTCAAGGCTATCATCATCACCCACGCCCATGAGGACCACTACGGCGCGCTCGCCGACCTCTGGCCGGGTCTGAACGTGCCGGTTTATGCCTCGCCCTTCACGGCCGGCCTGCTGGAAGCCAAGCGTAGTTTCGAGAAGGATGCGATCGGCGAAGTACCTATAACGGTCTTCAAGGCGGGCGATAGGATCAATGTCGGCCCCTTCAGCATCGAGGGTGTTGCCGTCAATCACTCCATCCCCGAGCCGATGTCGCTGATGATCCGCACGCCGCTCGGCAATGTCATCCACACCGGTGACTGGAAGATCGATCACGAGCCGTCGCTCGGGCCGCTGACCGACGAGACGCGCTTTCGCCAGCTGGGCGATGAAGGCGTGCTGGCGCTGCTCTGCGACTCCACCAACGCATTGCGCGACGGCGTCTCGCCCTCGGAAAAGGATGTCTCCGAAAGCCTGCGCAAGATCATCGAGAATGCCGAGGGACGCGTCGCGATCACCACCTTCTCCTCGAATGTCGGCCGTATTCGCACCGTCGCAGAAGCCGCCGAAGCAGCGGGTCGTGAAGTGCTGCTGCTCGGAAGCTCGTTGAAGCGCGTCTGCGACGTCGCTCAGGATATCGGCCTGCTGGAAGGCGTAAAGCCGTTCATCTCCGAAGAGGATTACGGCTTCATTCCGCGCGACAAGGTCGTGGTCATCCTGACCGGCAGCCAGGGCGAGCCGCGCGCTGCCCTTGCCAAGCTCTCCCGTGACGAGATGCGCAACGTGGCGTTTGCCGCCGGCGATATCGTCGTCTTCTCCTCGCGTGCCATCCCCGGCAACGAGAAGGCGATCCAGGATATCAAGAACGGTCTCGTGGAGCAGGGTGTTCACATCATCACCGATACGGAGGCGCTGGTGCATGTCTCCGGCCATCCTCGCCGCAACGAGTTGCAGAAGATGTACGAGTGGACGCGGCCGAAGGTCGTCGTGCCCGTGCATGGCGAGGCAACGCATCTGACGGCACACAAGGAGCTTGCCGAGCAGTCCGGCATTCCAACGGTACCGCGTGTGCGCAATGGTGACGTGCTGCGGCTCGCCCCGGGTCCGGTCGAGGTCATCGACGAGGCGCCGCATGGCCGCATCTACAAGGACGGGTCACTGATCGGTGACTTCGATGAGATGGGCATCGGCGAGCGCAAGAAGCTTTCCTATGTCGGCCATGTCGCGGTCAGTATCGTGCTCGACAGCCGCTACGACATCATCGGCGAACCTGATCTCGTGGCGATCGGCCTACCGGTCTATGACGACGAGGGCGAGGATATGGAGGATGGGCTGTTCGACGCCGCGATCGGCGCCTTCGAGAGCATTCCACGCGCTCGCCGCAAGGATATCGACATGGTACAGGAGGCCCTGCGCCGCGCCGTGCGCGCTGCCGCCAATCATACCTGGGGCAAGAAGCCTCTCGTCACGGTCTTCATCACCAGGGTCTGATGATGCTTGGCCGGGTGAACCATATCGCCATCGCCGTGCCTGATCTGGCTGCCGCAGTCGCGAGCTATCGCGATACTCTGGGGGCCGCAGTCTCGCAGCCGCAAGCCCTGCCGGCGCATGGCGTCACGGTCGTTTTCGTGGAACTGCCGAACACCAAGGTTGAGTTGCTGGAGCCGCTTGGCGAGGCGTCGCCGATTGCGGCCTTTCTTGAAAAGAATCCCGCTGGCGGCATGCACCACATCTGCTACGAGGTCGATGATATCCTTGCAGTTCGAGACCGGCTGACGGCATCTGGGGCGAGGGTGCTTGGCAATGGTGAGCCGAAGATTGGTGCCCATGGAAAGCCGGTGCTTTTCCTCCATCCGAAGGACTTCTTCGGTACGCTGATCGAGCTGGAGCAGGTCTGATCGCGGTGCGTCAGAGTGACCTAAACTGTCCACCGCCTTTGAACTGGCCGCCATTCCGGCTTATAAGCACCCAAAACCAGCCGCCAAGGCGCTAATCGACGGGAACCAAGATGTTTCAGGCCTTCCTCCAGGGATTCGCAGTCTATTTCATCATCTGGTGGATCACGCTTTTCGCCGTGTTGCCGATCGGCCTGCGCACTCAGGCCGAAGATAATGACATCGTACTTGGCACGGTGCCGAGCGCGCCGAGCCGTTTCCGCCCGCTTTTCGTCTTCTCGCTGACGACGTGCATCTCCGGCGCCATCTACGGTATCTGGTACATCGGCTCGACCTATTTCGGCCTCGGCTTCGACGCGCTTCCACAAATAGGGCCTAGCTTCTATTAAGGATGGCTTTTGCTCAAACTTTGAGCAGATGTAAATGCAACCGCGAAAAACCTGTCATACGCGCGTCATGCAAGTGAGGCAAAGAGCTTTCGTAACGGAAAGCGGGCTCACCTAGCGAAAGGCAGGGCTGGTTTTTCGGTGTAATTGGGAGCCGAAAAGCAAAAAAAAACAAGGCTAAAAGCCTTGTTTTAAGTATCGCGTGATCCTTAACCGTTACCGGGGCAGCGACAAGCGCGCCTAAGATCTGATCCTCCCAAGACTTGACCGCGAATTCGGCAAGAATTTAACCTTCTTGCCTGTTTTGTGAGCTAAAGCTAGCTCAAAGATTGTGCTTTGTCATTAGCTTTTTTTGCATTTTTGCTACACTCGCGCAAAATTTTTCTGTTGACAAGATTTACCTTCAAACCCTTATAAACACGCGTTTTTTCACGCCTGCTGAATTTGTAGGCGCTAACATGCGTCTGCGGGAGGCTGCTCGCGCCGGTCGCGGGTTTCTTTCCTGCTGCGAAGCGGCTATGAACGCTCCCATCTTTAACAAATACCGTCGATTCCGCTTGGGTAAGCGGCATCTCAACTGTACCGGAATCCGCCATGCGTCTGTCCCGCTTTTTCATACCCATCCTGAAGGAAAACCCCAAGGAGGCGGAAATCGTCTCTCATCGGCTGATGCTGCGCTCCGGCATGGTCCGTCAGCAGTCGCAGGGCATCTATTCCTGGCTGCCGCTCGGCAAGAAGGTGCTGGACAAGGTCAACAACATCATCCGCGAGGAGCAGAACCGCGCCGGCGCCATCGAGCTTCTGATGCCGACCCTTCAGTCGGCCGAGCTCTGGCAGGAAAGCGGCCGTTATGACGCCTATGGCAAGGAGATGCTGCGCATCAAGGACCGCCAGGATCGGCCTATGCTCTACGGTCCGACCAACGAAGAAATGGTGACGGATATCTTCCGCTCCTTCGTGAAGTCCTACAAGGACCTGCCGCTCAATCTCTATCACATCCAGCTGAAGTTCCGTGACGAGATCCGTCCGCGCTTCGGCACGATGCGCTCGCGCGAGTTCATGATGAAGGATGCCTATTCCTTCGATCTCACGCGCGAAGGGGCGGAGCATTCCTACAACAAGATGTTCACAGCCTATCTGCGCACCTTCGATCGTCTCGGCCTGCGCGCCATTCCGATGCGCGCCGATACCGGCCCCATTGGCGGGAATCTGAGCCATGAGTTCATCATTCTCGCTGATACCGGTGAGTCCGAAGTCTTCTGCCACAAGGATTTCGTCAATTTCGACATCCCCGCCGAAAGCACGGATTTCGACAGTGTCGACGGTCTGAAGGGGATCTTCGACAAGTGGACGTCGCTCTATGCCGCGACATCCGAAATGCACGACGAGGCAGCTTTCAACGCGGTTCCGGAAAGCGAGCGTCTTTCTGCGCGCGGTATCGAAGTCGGCCATATTTTCTACTTCGGTACGAAGTATTCCGAACCGATGGGTGCAAAGGTGCAGGGTCCTGACGGTAAGGAACACTTCGTTCACATGGGTTCCTACGGTATCGGCCCGACACGCCTTGTTCCCGCCATCATCGAAGCATCGCATGATGAGAACGGAATCATCTGGCCGGAGTCGGTCGCGCCCTTCGATGTCGTGGTCATCAACATGAAGGCCGGCGACGAAGCCTGCGACGGCACTTGCGAGCTGATCTACGCAGCGCTGACCAAGGCCGGCAAGGACGTGCTCTATGACGACACGGACGACCGCGCAGGCACCAAGTTTGCGACCGCCGACCTGATCGGCGTGCCGTACCAGATCATTGCCGGTCCGCGCGCGGTCGCGAATGGCGAAGTGGAAGTGAAGGACCGGAAGACCGGCGCCCGCGAGACGATGACAATCGAGGCGGCGATCAACAGGTTCGTGGCTTAAAGAAAGACGGAGGCGAAATGGCAGAGGCAGCATTGGACCGGAGTTCCAAATCCGGCTTGGGTCCGGCTGGCAAGCCATTTTCTACCTTCGAACGCCTGGTGGCGTGGCGCTATCTGCGCGCCCGCCGAAAGGAGGCGTTCATCTCCGTCATTGCCGGCTTCTCATTCGTCGGCATCATGCTGGGCGTCGCGACGCTGATTATCGTCATGGCCGTGATGAACGGGTTCCGCACGGAACTCGTCTCTCGCATCCTCGGCATCAACGGCCACATGATCATCCAGCCGATTGATGGCCCCTTCACCGATTATGCCGACCTCGTGAAGAAATTCGAGGCGGTGCCCGGTATCAAGATGGCGCTGCCGCTGGTCGAAGGCCAGGTGCTAGCTTCCTCGCGGACGGGCGGCAGTACCGGTGCGCTGGTGCGCGGCACGCGGGCCGAAGACCTGACCAAGCTCAAGGCAGTATCCGACAATATCAAGTCTGGCGACATGGTGGGTTTTGCTGCAGGCGACAGCGTTTTGATGGGCACGCGCATGGCCGACCAGCTCGGCTTGCGGGTCGGCGACCTGATTACGATGACGTCACCGGAAGGTGACGTGACGCCGATGGGCGTCAATCCACGCATCAAATCCTACAAGATTTCCGGTCTCTTCGAGATCGGCATGTCGGAATACGATTCCTCGATCATCTATATGCCGCTGGAGGAATCTCAGCTTTATTTCAATGCCGACGGGCTGGTGCAGTCGATTGAGCTCTTCGTCGACAACCCTGATGATATTGATAATCTGAGACCCAAGGTTGAGGAGGCGGCCGGACGGCAGATCTTGGTCACCGACTGGCGCCAGCGCAACCAGACCTTCTTCTCCGCCCTGGAGGTGGAGCGCAACGTCATGTTCATGATCCTGACGCTGATCGTGCTTGTCGCCGCGCTCAACATCATCTCCGGACTCATCATGCTGGTGAAGGACAAGGGTAGCGATATCGCCATCCTGCGCACCATGGGTGCGAGCGCCGGTGCCATCATGCGCATCTTCTTCATGACCGGAGCGGCGATCGGTATCGTCGGCACGATCGCCGGCGTGCTGCTCGGCGTGCTCGTCTGCGTCAATATCGAGTCCATCCGCCAGTTCTTCTCATGGGTATCGGGCACGGTGCTTTTCGATCCCCAGCTCTATTTCCTCAGCCAGCTACCGGCAGAAATGGATGTGAGTGAAACGGTGTCGGTCGTCATCATGGCGCTGACGCTCTCCTTCATCGCGACGATCTTCCCCGCTTGGCGCGCCTCCCGCCTCGACCCCGTCCAGGCCCTTCGTTACGAATAAGGCTGAGATTCAAGGTCATGCATGATCCAAGGCCCAATCCAAGGAATGCCGCATTCATGAAACGCAATGTCGTTCTCAAGCTTTCGGGCGTCGAGCGCCACTATGGTCAGGGCGAAACGCTGCTGACCATCCTCAAGGGTGCGGATTTCACCCTGTCGAGCGGTGAGATGGTGGCGCTGGTGGCGCCGTCAGGCACCGGCAAGTCGACGCTGCTGCATGTGGCAGGGCTGCTGGAGCATCCTGACAGCGGCGAGGTAATGGTCAACGGTCGCCCATGTGATGGCCTCTCCGATGACAAGCGCACGGCCATCCGCCGCGGCGAGATCGGCTTCGTTTATCAGTTTCATCACCTGCTGCCGGAATTCTCTGCGCAGGAAAATATCATGATGCCACAGCTCATCGCCGGCCTCTCATGGAAGGAAGCGGGCGAGCGGGCAAAGATGCTTCTGGATTACATGCGCATCGGCCACCGCGGTACGCATCGCCCGGGCGAGCTTTCCGGCGGCGAGCAGCAGCGCGTGGCAATCGCTCGCGCCGTTGCCAATGCGCCGAGCCTGCTTCTCGCCGACGAGCCCACCGGCAATCTCGACCCGGAAACCGCCAGCTATGTCTTCGATGCTCTGGAGGCTCTGGTGCGCCAGTCCGGCCTTGCCGCGCTGATCGCCACACACAACCACGAGCTGGCCCGGCGCATGGACCGGCGCGTAACGATCTCCGACGGCAAGGTCGTGGATTTCTGATTATCAGGGGATAATCAGCCCGCCGCGATAATCGAGCTCATAGGCCTTTTGATCATCGACAAGGATGAATTCGTGGCCGCGGAAATGCGTGCAGTCGCCTTCGCTCGTATCGACATAGCGCCCCAACGAATGATCGAAGACCATGCCGCCGAGGAAGCGGCCTTGTTTGTAAAGCTGTGACAGCGCGGCGCTAATGATCGTGCCGGCGACAGTTCCGTCGATGATCCCGGGCTCGATGATCCGCCCAAAATAGTTCATCGCCCACACCGGCTTTTCCTCCAGCCAGACCACTTCCTGACCGGCAAAATCCGTGCCGCCGAAATAGCTGTCGAGGTAGCGCCAGATCCCGCGCTTGTAGCCGATATCATGGGCGCCGATCCGATAGGAGGGCTGCGGCTTCGCGCCGGCGACATAAGTCTGCGATTTGGCTTCGACAATGAAGCCGTTGAGTTCCTGCGTGTCCATCGTCCCGCTGCTCCGACGTTAACCATGTCCCGCGAGAGCGGGAGGGAATCCTGTTGACAACAGAACATACATGGAACAAATTAAAAACATAAGAGCACAGGAGAGCCAAATGACTGACATGATCCGTGATATCGCAGCATTCACCTCCATCGCAATGTTCATTGCCAGCTTTTCGCTGATCGTCATGGCAATGTAAGAATTCAGGGGATCGCATGGCTGCCATGCGGTCCCGAAGCGGGACTTTTTCTGGACAGAATCGCCTTGAATGCCGACAATGCTCTCTCTTCAGTGAGGCGGTTCGAAAGGCAGATCATGGCGGATGCGGAAAAAGGTGCTGCTGGCGCAGTCGTCGGCGGAAAACCGGGCTTCGTCCATCTGAGGGTCCACTCCGCCTATTCGTTGCTCGAAGGCGCGTTGCCCCTCAAAAAGATCCTCTACAAGGCGTCGGGCGACAGCCAGCCGGCGATCGCCATTACCGATACCAACAATCTCTTCGTCGCTCTGGAGTTTTCCCAGAAGGCGATGGAAGACGGTCTGCAGCCGATCATCGGCTGCCAGGTATCGATCGACATGGAAGACGGCCTCGAAACCGAAAAGCGGGGCGGCCACCAGACGCTGGTCAAGTTGCCCTCGATCGTACTTTTGTCCGCCACGGACGCAGGCTATGAACGGCTGGTCGATCTCGTCAGCCGCGCCTATCTCGGCGGCGAGAACAATCAGGCCATCAATATCCGCTCCTCCTGGCTGGCGGAAATCGGCACCGAAGGGCTGATCGCATTGACGGGTGCCTCGACCGGCCCCGTCGACATGCCGCTCAAGGACGGCCATGGCGCCCAGGCGGAGACTCGTCTGCTGGCGCTGAAGCGCATCTTCGGTGACAGGCTCTATGTCGAACTGCAGCGGCATGGAACCTACGACAAGCGGCACGAACAGAAGATTATCGGCCTTGCTTATAAGCACGACCTGCCGCTGGTGGCGACCAACGAAGCCTTCTTCCCGACGCGCGACGATTACGATGCGCATGACGCGCTGATGGCGGTGGCCCACAACGCCATCGTTTCCGACGACAGCCGCTTCCGCCTGTCGCCGGATCACTATCTGAAAAGCCGCGCAGAGATGGAAAAGCTCTTCGCCGACCTGCCCGAGGCGCTCGACAACACCGTCGAGATCGCAAGGCGCTGCTCCTTCGTGCTGAAGACCCGCAAGCCGATTCTGCCGCGCTTCACCGGCGCGACCGATGATCCCGAAGAGGCCGAGCGCGCAGAATCGCTCGAACTTCGCCGCCAGGCGGAGGAGGGGCTGGATATGCGCCTTGCCGAGCTTGGAATGTCCGCCGGCTACGAGGAGAAGGATTATCGCGAGCGGCTGGAATTCGAGCTCAGTGTTATCGAGCGCATGAAGTTCCCCGGCTACTTCCTGATCGTTGCGGACTTCATCAAATGGGCCAAGCAGCATGATATCCCGGTTGGCCCAGGCCGCGGTTCGGGCGCGGGCTCGCTGGTCGCCTATGCGCTGACGATCACCGACGTCGATCCGCTGCGCTTCTCGCTGCTCTTCGAACGCTTCCTCAATCCCGAACGCATCTCGATGCCCGACTTCGATATCGACTTCTGCCAGGACCGCCGTGAAGAGGTGATCCGCTATGTGCAGCAGAAATACGGTCGCGAGCAGGTGGCGCAGATTATCACCTTCGGTTCGCTGCAGGCGCGCGCCGCATTGCGCGACGTTGGCCGCGTGCTGGAAATGCCTTACGGCCAGGTCGACAAGATCTGCAAGCTGGTGCCGAACAATCCCGCAAACCCGACGCCGCTTTCGAAGGCGATCGAGGAAGAGCCGAAACTGCAGGAGGAGGCCGCCAAGGAACCCGTCGTCGCGCGCCTCCTGGATATCGCCCAGAAGATCGAAGGCCTCTACCGGCACGCCTCGACCCACGCCGCCGGTATCGTGATCGGCGATCGCCCGCTGTCGAAACTGGTGCCGATGTATCGCGATCCGCGATCCGACATGCCGGTCACCCAGTTCAACATGAAGTGGGTAGAGCAGGCCGGCCTCGTCAAGTTCGACTTCCTCGGCCTGAAGACGCTGACCGTGCTCAAGGTGGCCGTCGATTTCTGCAGGAAGCGCGGCATCGAGGTCGATCTCGCCAAGATCCCGCTCGACGACAAGAAGACCTACGAGATGCTTTCGCGCGGCGAAACGGTCGGCGTGTTCCAGGTTGAAAGTGCCGGCATGCGCAAGGCGCTGATCGGCATGAAGCCTGACTGCATCGAGGATATCATCGCACTGGTGGCGCTCTATCGTCCCGGCCCGATGGAAAACATCCCGACCTACAATGCCCGCAAGCACGGGGAGGAAGAGCTTGAATCGATCCATCCGACGATCGACCATCTGCTCAAGGAAACGCAGGGCGTTATCGTCTATCAGGAACAGGTGATGCAGATCGCCCAGGTCCTGTCGGGCTATTCGCTCGGCGAAGCCGATCTTCTGCGTCGCGCCATGGGTAAGAAGATCAAGGCTGAGATGGATCAGCAGCGCGAGCGCTTCGTCGATGGTGCGGTCAGGAACGGCGTGTCGAAGCCGCAGGCCGATAACATCTTCGAACTCCTGGCGAAGTTCGCAAACTACGGCTTCAACAAGTCGCATGCGGCCGCCTACGCCATTGTCTCCTATCAGACGGCCTTTATGAAGGCGCACTATCCGGTCGAATTCCTGGCTGCTTCGATGACGCTCGATATGTCGAACACCGAAAAGGTCAACGACTTCCGCCAGGATGCGAAGCGTCTCGGCATCGAAGTCATCGCGCCCTCCGTCCAGACCTCCTTCCGACAGTTCGAGACCGGCGACAACCGCATCTATTATGCGCTCGCGGCCCTCAAAGGGGTCGGCGAATCCGCCGTCGATCACATCGTCGACATGCGCGGCGATAAGCCCTTCGCCAGCATCGAGGATTTCTGCCTGCGCATCGATCCACGCCAGGTAAACCGCCGTGTGCTGGAAAGCCTGATCTATGCGGGCGCCTTCGATTGCTTCAATCTGGACCGTGCCCAGCTTTCAGCCGGCCTCGACCGTGTGCTCGGCTATGCGCAGCGCGCGCAGGAAAACAAGCTGAGCGGCCAGTCGGACATTTTCGGTGGCGCGCTGTCGTCAGGCCCGGAAAAGATCGCCCTGCCACCATTCTCGCCCTGGCTTGCTTCTGAGCGGCTGCTCAAGGAATTCCAGGTGCTGGGCTTCTATCTCACCGCCCATCCGCTCGACAGCTACAACAACCTCCTCCAGAAGATGCGCGTGCAAACCTTCCAGGATTTCTCGACGGCGGTGAAGCAGGGTGCTGCAAACGGGCGGCTGGCCGGCACGGTCATTTCCAAGCAGGAGCGCAAGACGCGCACCGGCAACAAGATGGGCATCATCGTCTTCTCGGATTCCTCCGGCCAGTACGAAGCCGTGCTCTTCTCCGAAATGCTGAACCAGTATCGCGACGTGCTGGAGCCCGGAAAATCCTTCGTCATCACCGCGATCGGCGAAGAGCGGCCGGAAGGTGTGAGCCTGCGTCTGCAGACCATTCAGTCGCTGGAGGAAAAGTCGCTGCAGATGCAGAAGGCTCTGCGTGTCTATGTCCGCGACTCCGGCCCGTTGCGCGCCGTCGCAGCACACCTGAATGCCAGGGGCGATGGCCTCGTCTCCTTTATCGTCATCAAGGAAGAGGGCAAGCGCGAAGTCGAGGTCGTGTTATCGGACAAATACCGGATCACGCCCGAGATCGCAGCCGCTTTGCGGGCTGCTCCCGGCGTCGTCGACGTCGAACTCGTCTGAAGAAAAGAGCGACCGGCGTTGCGCCGGCCGCCTTTGTTTTTCAGCCCGCCTGCAGCCGGCAGGATGCATCCGTGCAGCGGCCCCTGCCGAACCCCATGATGAGCGTGCCGATCAGCGTGGCCACGACAGGAACCAGCAAGGCGGCACGCAATGCCTCCAGCCGTTCGGACGGGCTTTCTCCGTCGCCGAGAGCAAGTGTGCCGACGGCGCTGACGGCGGAGAGGCCTAGTGCTGCGCCGAACTGGAACGACGTATTCACCAGCCCGCTCGCCAGCCCCTGTTCGTTTTCGGCAATACCATCAGTCGCAATAATCGTCAGCGGGCCGTAGCCGAGGGAAAAGGCAAGGCCGAGCAGGATCGTCGACGGCAGCATCGCCGCATAGGTCCAGTCGAGCCCCATGCCCAGGAAGAGCACATAGCCAGCGGCAGCGAGTGCAAAACCGCCAAGCACCACGCGTCCATTGCCGAAGCGCTCGACGAGCAGGGGCGTCAGCAGCGGTGCCAGAATGGCGTCCATGCCGATGACGATCAGGGCAAGGCTGGTTTCGAACGAGGACCAGCCCAGCAGTTCCTGCAGATAGAGCGAGACGATGAACTGGAAGCCGAAGAACGCGCCGGTGAAAAGCATCGCTCCGAGGTTCGATTGCACCAGTCCGGCAGACCGGAATATCCCGAGACGCACGAGCGGTGCACGTGACTTGCGTTCTATGAGTATGAAGGCAAGCCAGAGAACCGCGCTCGCCCCAGCCGCCGCGATTGTCCAGGTCAGGTCGTTGGTCATATGCTCCAGCCGTGTCAGCGCATAGACGGCAAGCAGCATGGCACCCGTCAGGGCCAGTGCGCCGGCAATGTCGAATTTCTGGCGTGGGGCGGCGTCTTCCTTGTTTTCCACGATCAGCTTCATACCGGCAAGCAGTAGGATGGCCGAAAAGATGACCGGCGCGAAGAACACCCAGCGCCAATCGATGGTGGACAGAAGCCCGCCGATGACGAGGCCGAGCGAAAAGCCCGCCGATGCCGTGCCGGCATAGATCAGGACAGCCCTGTTGCGCTGCGGCCCCTCGGGAAAGCTGCCATTGATAAGAGCAAGACCGGCTGGCGTCATGAAGGCGGCCGCTGCTCCCGTCACGAAGCGGGCCGTCAGCAGCATCCAGCCTTCGGTTGCAAAGCCGCCGAGACCGGAGAAAAGCAGGAATACGGTTAGCGCCGTCAGGAAGACTTTGCGCTTGCCATACATGTCGGCGACGCGGCCGCCGAGCAACATCAGCCCGGCATAGGCAAGCACATAGGCCGAGACTACGGCGCTGAGCGTCGTGGTCGAAAGGCCGAGTTCAGCGCGGATAGAGGGGAGAGCGATGTTGAGCATGGCTGCATCGACGCCTTCGAGAAAGATCGCGCCGCAGAGAACGGCGAGCATGCCGACAGCACTGCGGCTCATTCTTCCGCTACCCAGTGCCAGAGGAGGACTTGTAGACATTCTGATTTCCTTGTCAGTGAAGCAGGGAAGAGCGAGAATGGTTACATTTTGATCCTCGGTTCCCTATTGTAACCAAGGCTGACATAAGGCATGGTTCGAACCCATGGAAGAAGGCACTTCAAACTCACCGAGTGACTGCTGCAGCACCGACCGCGATTACGATATCCACCAGTGGGATGCGCGGGAGGACTGCGAGGTGCGCCAGATCCTCGATCGCATCGCCGACAAGTGGTCGCTGCTGGTCATTGCCCTGCTCGAAAAACGCACGTTACGCTTTACTGAGTTGCGCAAGAGCATCGATGGCATCAGCCAGCGCATGCTGACGACGACATTGCGCCAGCTCGAGCGTGACGGGCTGATCGAGCGGACAGTCTACCCAGTGGTGCCGCCAAGGGTCGATTATGCTCTGACGGAGCTCGGCTGCACGCTGCATGAGACCATCAAGGCGCTCGTTGTCTGGACGGAGACGAACCAGGCAAAGATCATCTCCGCCCGCCGACGTTACGACGAGCGTGCCAGCGAGAAGCTTTGGTAGGTCTCAGCTTTCGCGAGTGATGGTAATGAATTCCGTGCCTTCGCCGGTTTCGGAACCGAGACCGGTATCTGTAATCGTCAGCGTCGAGCCGGGCGAGATCAGCGCATCAATCCGGTGACGGGTTTCTTCTGACATCGAGATACGGCTGAGCGCTCTGGCGATTGGACGGCCGCTGATGATGGAGCTTTCCTGATTGGCGATGCCGAGCCGCTTAACCGTCTCGCGGGAGAGATTGTTCGCCAGCGTGACGCCCAGCCAATCCGCCGTGCCGGCCGCCTGATCAACTGCATGCAGCGAGAAGAAGTGTGTGCCGAGCGCAAGTCCCGGATCGCCAATCGTGATCGGCGCCTCGAAGAGCGGCCTGAAATCCTTGCGTACCATGATGACGCCATTCGGAGGCTCGCCTCTGCCTGCTGCAGCGTAAACTTCCCTTAGGAGAGTATCCGTGATCAGACCCTTGTCACGGGCAAATTCCGTTGGCCGCAGCGCCTTGAAGGCATTGATGGCCTGAACGGTCGCAGGACCGGCCAGCCCGTCAGGTTCGCCGGCGGCAAAGCCGAGCTGGTTTAGCAGGGTCTGAATATCGATGACGTTTTCACGCAGCGTCCGGCGCGTAATCAGCATGCTGATCGGCGCGGTATCCGCAGCGGGCGATTGCAGCTGGAACTGCGGCATCGGCAGGGCAGCCGTCGTCTCGTTCATGGCGACCTGCACCTGCATCTTCGCATCGCCGATGGATGGGCGCAGCTCGACGTCCGAGAGCAGTGGCGACGGCTCGGGCCGCTCCGGGTGGAACAGGGTCGGATGGTCGATCGGCTGCGGTGTCAGCTCGCTGTCGGTAATGATGACGGGCACGCCCATCTCGGTCATTTTGTAGAGTGATTTCGCAAAGGCGCCGGGCATGCGCACGCAGCCGTGCGACGCCGGATAGCGCGGTACGGAATTGGACTCGTGCAACGCGATGCCGGACCAGGTCAGCCGCTGCATGAAGGGCATCGGCGCATTCGAATAGATGTTGGATTCGTGGTACTTCTGCTTCTCGATGACGGAGAAGATGCCGCTCGGCGTCGTATGCCCGTCCTTGCCGCTCGAGATCTTGGAGGTCGCCACGACCTCCGTACCGTCATAGACGGCCAGCGACTGCTGGTCCTTGGACACGAATATCTGCAGCGTACGCGCATCGGCTGCAAAAGCCGGATCGACAAGAGCGGTCGCCGACAGCAACCCGATAAGGACACTTACACGCACAGACATGACGCAATACACCACATGCACAAAAACGACGCGAGTTAAGCACGCGAAGTTTAACGAAGGCTTGAATACGCCGGTGCGCTTTGATCACGAGATTGTGGGATATTCAATTTTATGCAAATCTAAAAAAGGAGAAGTCTTGGGGGAGACTTGGAAATGCATGTCGATATTGTTTCTGCGTTCGATGATCTGCATGCCCTGAAAGATAACTGGAACGAGGTCTATGCCGCCGATCCGGAAGGGCACTATTTCCTTTCCTGGCACTGGATCGCCCGATGGCTGGAGCGGCGGACATTATGGTTCGTTCTGGCCGCCAGGTGGCAGGGGGACGAGCGCTATGTGGCTTTCCTTCCCATTCAGCTTCATGTGGATTTCGAGGAATGGCAGGGCCTTGGCAATGTCGTACGCCTAGGTGGCACGCCCTATGCCGGCTGCAACGGTGTTCTGACGCGTCCCGAGGATGCAGAGGCGGCGCTGAGCGCTTTCGCCGATTGCCTGCAAAGCTTCAACTGGAAGCATCTCGATCTCGACGATATCTATATGCCCGAGGCGAGGCTGAAGACGTTTCTGGCCGCCTTTCAGCCTTCCGAGTTCTCAAGGAGGAAGGTTCCGCGCCGGCCGCATATCACCGCTGACGGCGAAAATATTGACCACGACGTGTATGTTTACGTCCCCCTTGGCGAGGATTTCGAAACTTTCCTGCATGAGCGCATCGGCGCCAAGACGCGGCGCAACGCCCGCAAGGCGCTGCGCGATCTCGTCGACCCGGAAAACGAGCTGCGCATCACACATGTGACGCCGGAGACGATGGAGCGCGATCTCGAGATCTTCTACGAGATGTGGAACGTGCAGTGGGGTAAGCGCCAGCCACGCTACGGCAAGTTCATCCTCGACAACAGCCGGCACATGCTGCCGGCCTGCATAAAGGATGGCACGGTCTTCATGCCGATCCTCTGGGACAAGGACAAGCCGGTCGGCACCTTCATCGTCTTCCTGGATCCCTATCGCAAGTCGATGGTGTGCTTCCTTGGAAGCCGCGACTTGACCTTCCGCCGCTCGATCAGCCCCGGCTTCATGCTGCATTGCTACAACATGCGCTGGGGCATCGAGAACGGCTATCGGACCTACGACCTCGGCACTGGCAACTATGGCTACAAGGACCTCTTTGGCTCAAAACACCATATCGTCGAGAAGCTGCAGATATCCACGCTCTCCGGCCGCAATATCGGCGATCGCCTCGATCCGCGCTCGCTGGATATCGCCATGCATCAGGCGGTGCATTTCTTCAGGAGCGGAAACCCGGACGCTGCAGAACTCTGCTGCCGGCAGATCCTTGTCGTCGATGATGCGCGTGCGCCTGCAATCTCGCTGCTGGCGGAAATCGAAGCAGCGCACCGGCCGAGGCTGGTAAGCGATCCCGCAGCCCATTTCAGTGCCGCCACCGAACGGCACCGCGCCGGCGATCTTGCCGCAGCGGAATCGGGCTACCGCGAGGTGATCTCGGTCGTGCCGGAGCATTTCGATGCCCTGCAGCATCTGGCGTTGCTACTGTTGCAGAAGGGCGATTTCAGCGCAGCCAGAGACTGTGTCGACAAGGCGATCGAGGTAAAACCGGCCTCCGCCTCGGCCTATTGCAATCGCGGCAATATTCTCGCGCGGCTATCAGATTTCGAAGAGGCGCTCGGAAATTACGATCGAGCCATCGCGCTGGACGCTGGCCATGCCATCGCCTTCAACAATCGCGGCAACGTACTGCGAAGGCTGGGCCGCCATGACGAGGCGGTAGAGAGCTACGACCGCGCCATCGCGCTCGATCCGGGTTATGCCCAGGCGCTGAAGAACCGCGATGCCGCGCTGCAGGAAGTGGCCACGGTGCAAGCCTAGCCTACCGGTTGCCCTTGCCGCCGAACGTATAGCCGGTTTCGACTGTGCCCTTGCCGAACTTGTCGCGCAGCTTGTCCATCGCTGCCTCCGCCGCCGCACGCCGGCCGGACTGCTGATCGATGAGATCGGGCGGATCGGCCCGGCCGGCATCGCCGAGATCGGTGACGCCGATGCCGATCAGGCGGAATTTCGTGCCGTCCGTTTCCTTCTCCAGAAGGTCGAGGCCGGTACGGAAGATCTTGTCGGCAAGCTGTGTCGAATCCTCGAGCCGCCGGTTGCGGGTTCGTGATTTGAAATCGGCTGTCTTCATCTTCAGCACGACCGTCTGGCCGGCAATGCCGTTCTTCTTCAGTCGCCAGGAAACTTTCTCCGAGAGATTGCGCAGGATCGGTACCAGATCGTCATGGCGCGAAATATCGTCGAAGAAAGTGGTCTCAGCCGAAACGCTCTTGGCGGCATCGTTGAGATGCACCTCCCTGTCGTCGATGCCGCGCGACAGGCGGGAAAGCCGTTGGCCGATGCTGCCATAGCGGCGCATCAGGTCGTTCTCCTGCATTTCCTGGAGTTGGCCGATCGTGCGGATGCCATCGGCTTCGAGCGTTGCAGCGAAGGCCTTGCCAACGCCCCAGATGGTCGTTACCGGGCGAGGCGCCAGGAACTCGACGGCTTCCTCCTGCCCGATGACCGAAAAGCCGCGCGGCTTCTGCAGGTCGGAGGCAACCTTGGCGAGGAACTTGCAGTAGGAGAGCCCGACCGAGACGGTGATGCCGATCTCCTTTTCGACGCGACGGGCGAACTTTGCCAGCGTGCGGGCTGGCGGATCGTGATGCAGCCGTTCTGTGCCTTCGAGTTCCAGGAAGGCCTCGTCGATAGACAGGGGCTGCACGAGTGGTGTCAGCTCCTGCATCAGCGCGCGGACCTGCCGCCCGACTTGAACATATTTCTCCATATCAGGGCGGATGACGATCGCCTGCGGGCAGGCCTCGAGCGCCTTGAACATCGGCATGGCCGAGCGTACGCCGTGGATACGCGCGATATAGCAGGCGGTGGAGACCACGCCTCGCTTGCCACCGCCGATAATCACAGGCTTGTCGGCGAGTTCCGGATTGTCGCGCTTCTCGACTGCGGCATAGAAAGCGTCGCAATCGATATGCGCGAGCGTCAGGTCATAGAGTTCTTTGTGACGTATCAGACGCGGACTGCCGCAGGCATGGCAGCGGCGCACGTCTCCCTTCTGCTCGGCAAGGCAGTCGCGACAGAAGCCGGGTGTCTTGTCAGATGCAGGCGCCATGGTGGGAACAAAGGTTGAACATCGCAACATTACGCCCTAAGCTTTCGAGTCTCAAGAGAGGAGGAGAGCTTGGCCGTGGATATCGATCTTCGTTTCGACCCTGTCACGGCCGAACGCTGGGGCGACTTTGAAAAGCTGTTCGGCCCACAGGGTGCCTTTTATAATTGCTGGTGTGTGGCGCTACGCCTGCCGCATGCCGTCCGCACGAAGATGGAGTCTTTGGAGCGCAAGGCCCATATGCAGGGTCGAATCGCGGCCGGACCGCCGCCGGGCATCCTCTGTTATGTCGAAGGCGAGCCGGTGGCCTGGGTGCAGGTCGGACCGCGCCATGATGTGCCGCAGTTCAATTCGCCGCGCACGGTCTCGCGGCCGTTGGAGGAGGACGATGCGCATGATCCCTCTATCTGGGCAGTCAGCTGTTTCTTCCTGCTGCCGAAGCTGCGCGGCAAAGGGCTGAGCCACAGATTGCTTGCCGGAGCCATCGATTATGCCCGCAGCCAGGGCGCGCGATTGCTGGAGGCCTGTCCGATCGACCATGTGAAGCAGTCGAAATCCGTCACGCTTTGCATCGGTTCGACGGCGATTTTCGATACGGCCGGTTTCGAGACGATCGCGCGGCGCAAGGACGGCCGGCCGCTCATGCGGCTGGATTTGTGCGTTTGACGAGGCCTGCCGCGAGATGCTGGTCGATGAGTTCTGAGGCATGCGGCCAGTCTCGCGCCCGCATAATATCCTCGGCGGCCACCGGCGCGAAGCGGTGGACGGGCGAGTCCGGCATGAGATGGATGAGCAGACAATCGGCCACATGCTCCTTCACGGAATGCAGGTTCCGCGCCATATCGTCGATAAAGATGACAGGAAGGTCGCGGCCGCCATGCAGTGCCTGCACAATCGGTCCCTTCGGCTGCTCGCTGGCCAACAGCGGGAAGTTCAGACCGGTGCTGTCGAGAAGGCGGCGGCGATGCGCGGAAAATTGCGGCGGCATCGCGGTGAGGAACAGGACGTCGGCGTCATCAGACAGGCGTTCGAGTGTCGAAACGACCGGATCGAACGGCGTCTGCCAGCTTTCCTGGGCCTCGAAGAATTCGAGGATCAGCCGGCTGACATGCTGATCCTCGAGCGCAAGCCCGTCGGCGAGCGAGACGATGTTGCCGTGGAGGCGGAAGGAACGCGGCAGGAATTCGTGGCCGAGGCTTTTGAGGTACTGTTGAAAAGGATCGATGAATTGCAGCACCACATCATCGACATCGCAGACGATGAGCGGCCTGTCGCCAAGGCGGATATGCGAGATGTCGAGTTCGGCGCTCACCATCAGTATTCTCCGGAATCGAGACCGGGCGGCGAGAAGTGGCGCCATGCCGCCGTCAGCGCCTCCGGTGTCGTGCCTGTCGCCTCGCAGAAGGCGATCGCCGTCGGCTCGTGGTTCATGAGGAAATCGAGCATGCCGGCCAAAAAGCCGGGATCGTTGATGGCATTACGCACCTGCTGCGGCTCGACGCCGGTCAGTGCCAGGAAGCGGCCGAAGAGATCTGGGTCGTTCGCCAGCCAGCCGAGCACGGCAATGGCCGTTTCTTGCGGAGCGGCTGCCGCCGCAAGTTGTTTCGAAGTCTTGAAGTTGCTTTGCATTGCGGCGGTCAAGTTACCTTTTTTTCAACCAAATACCGGTAGTTTGCACTATCGGTTTCATGGAGCCATTTGTCAGCTAATGTCTTTTCAAGAGACATCTGGCTTCAAGAACGGACGTAAGGACAGCTTGTCATGCCCAAACAGGTGATGATTGTAGAAGATAACGAGCTCAACATGAAGCTCTTTCGCGACCTCATCGAGGCCTCGGGCTATACCACGATCCAGACCCGTAATGGCATGGAAGCGCTTGATCTTGCTCGCAAACATCGCCCTGATCTTATTCTTATGGATATTCAGCTTCCGGAAGTGTCCGGCCTTGAAGTGACAAAATGGCTGAAGGAAGACGACGAACTCCACGTGATCCCGGTCATTGCCGTCACCGCATTCGCCATGAAGGGCGACGAGGAACGGATTCGTCAGGGCGGCTGCGAGGCCTATGTCTCAAAGCCGATCTCCGTTCCAAAATTCATTGAAACGATCAAAACTTATTTGGGCGACGCCTGAGGCATCGGAAAAGATTCATGACTGCGCGAATACTGGTGGTTGACGATATTCCGGCGAATGTGAAGCTGCTCGAAGCGCGGCTGCTGGCCGAATATTTCGACGTACTGACCGCAGCCGACGGCCACGAGGCGCTGGCGATCTGCGACCGCAACCAGGTCGATCTCATCCTGCTCGACATCATGATGCCCGGCATCGACGGCTTCGAAGTCTGCGAGCGGCTGAAGGCCAATCCGAAGACTGCCCATATTCCCGTCGTCATGGTCACCGCGCTGGACCAGCCGGCCGACCGTGTGCGTGGCCTGAAGGTCGGCGCCGACGACTTCCTGACCAAGCCGGTCAACGACCTGCAGCTGATCTCCCGGGTGAAGAGCCTGCTGCGCCTGAAGACGTTGAGCGACGAACTTCGTATGCGCGCCGAGACGGCCCATACGATGGGCTTGGATGAACTGATGCGAGCCGGCGACGGTCGCTACGACGAGGCGGGACAGATATTATTGGTCGACAGCCGCGCCAACTCGCAGGAACGCATTATCAGGGCGCTGAAGCCCGTCGCCGATGTTGTCGCCATTTCCGATCCGCAGGCTGCCCTTTTCGAAGCGGCCGAGAGCGCCTTCGAACTTGTCATCGTCAACGCCAATTTCGATGACTACGACCCGCTGCGACTCTGCTCGCAATTTCGCTCGCTGGAGCGGACCCGTTTCCTGCCGATCCTGATCATCACGGAGCAGGGCTCCGATGAAATGGTGATCCGCGCGCTCGATCTCGGCGTTAACGACTATATCGTCCGCCCCGTCGATCCGAACGAGCTGGTCGCCCGCAGCCTGACGCAGATCCGCCGCAAGCGCTACAACGACCGCCTGCGCGCCAGCGTCAAGCAGACGATCGAGCTCGCCGTCACTGATCCGCTGACCGGCCTCAACAACCGCCGTTATCTCGACAACCATCTCAACGTGCTCTTCAACCGTTCGATGGCCCGCGGCCGGCCGCTCTCGGTCCTGATCACCGATATCGACAGGTTCAAGCACGTCAACGATACCTATGGCCATGACGGCGGCGACCAGGTGCTGAAGGAATTTGCAAACCGCGTGCGCTCGACCGTTCGTGGCGCTGATCTCGCCTGCCGTTATGGCGGGGAGGAATTTGTCGTTGTCATGCCGGACACCTCGCCGGAAGTCGCCGCGGCCGTTGCAGAGAGGCTGCGCGCAGCCATCGAAAGCACGTCGTTCCTGCTGAAGTCATCAGGCGAAACGCTGAATATTACGGCCTCTTTCGGCATATCCTCGCGTATCGCCTCGGTCATAACACCCGACCAGCTCATGAAGCAGGCAGACCTTGCGCTGTATGAGGCGAAGAACACCGGGCGCAACCGCGTCGTGGCCTCAGCCGCCTGACGATACGGCGCTCCGTAACGCGTCGCTTTCGGTTATCCACTGGGGGTAGCTGGACCTTACGAATATTTAATGTTGATGGCTGCAACGAGGAGGCTTGCTTTTCAAGCCGATAGCGAAAAAATGAACTTTAAAGCCTGTTTCTTCCTATGGCAGACATCGCCTGCGCCCGAAAGATAGAGGCAATGAATGAAGAAAGAAGAGCGAACTATAACCGCCTAATGGACAGCTTGTCCGCGTAAGTCGTATTTCGGAACACGTAACGCCGGCGCCTTACGTAAGGGTAGGGGCGACCGTGTTATTGTAATATATTTATCGAATTCTTGGCAGGGGCAAATATTGTCCTTTTGGTAAAAGAGAACGGATGTTTCTTTACATGTACCAAAACTGGACTTTTAACCATAGAATCATGCCTTGAAATTTTACCATTAAGAATTTGTTGATTTTCTTTCATTTTTGCGCAAATTATCGGCTTAGAACAGAAAACGCTCCCATGGAGGAGCCGTCGATACCCCATGATGCTCAGGTCCGCCGCATCTCCTGGGTCGTGGGGTCGGTCGGCTGGTACGCAATTTAAACGGTTCCTCGTGCCGTTTTGCATGCTGGCCGACCCCCTTTTCGTAAAAACGCCGTCACTTCCCGAAGATGGAAGGGCGGCGTTTTTCTTGTTTGCGCTAACATTGCCTCATGCGAGCCCAGTACAAACAAAAAGCGCGCAACCCGAGGGCGCGCGCTTTTTTGAAAAAACCGTGAGATCAGGTAAATTACTTGATCTTGGTTTCCTTGAACTCGACATGCTTCTTAGCAACCGGGTCGTACTTGGTCTTCGTCATCTTGTCCGTCATCGTACGGCTGTTCTTCGTCGTGACGTAGAAGAAACCAGTGTCGGCCGTCGACAGAAGCTTGATCTTGATAGTGGTAGCCTTGGCCATGGTCGTCCTGCCTTTAAGAAAATGAAAGCCGTGGAAAGCCGGATAGGCTCCACGGCAAATTCTGGCGCGAAACTACGAATCTAGCCCGAAAAGTCAAGCCCGCTTTCCGAGGAAAAGCAGTCTTATGCCGGCGAGCACGGCATAAAGCCCGAAGAAGCAGGCAATTGCCCAGGCAAAACCGTTGTTTCCGGCAACATCGATGGCCGCGCCGATCGCCTGCGGACCGGCAACGGTGCCGACCGCATAACAGAAAACGAAGGCCGCATTGGCTGCCGCAAGGTCCGAGCCTGTCAGTCGCGAGCCGAGATGGCTGAGTCCGACTGTGTAGAGGCCGGAGACGCAACCGCCCCAGAAAACCAGAAGCCCGGCCATGAGAAGCCAGTTATCGACGAGGATCGGCAGCATCATCGTGCCGATGAAACCGGTGAACGCCATCAGAACGAGCAGGGGACGCTTGTCCTTGATGCGGTCCGAAAGCAACCCGAGCGGGATCTGGAAGATGACGTTGCCGACACCCATCATGGTGAGCAGCAGGGCCGCCTGCGATTCCGTGAAATGTGCACGCACCGCAAAGATCGGAAAGAGCGAGAGGCCGCCGGCTTCGACCGCACCGAAAATGAAGACGGCTGCGGTCGCGGTCGGCACCAGGAAGACGTAGCGCATGAAATGCAGCTCCGGCTTCTCGTCCAGGACAGGGCTTTCATGGCGGGCGATGAAAATCGGGATCGCAGCCAAGAGGATCGCAAAGGCACCGACCAGGAAGGGCAGGATGCCGTCGCTGCCGAGCAGCGAGAAGATCAGCGGGCCGGCTGCAAAACCGAGTGAAAGGACGGTCGCGTAGATGCCGAGCACGAAGCCGCGTTTGGAAGGCGGCGAGGCCGCGTTGATCCAGAATTCAGAGAGGATGAAGAGTGTGGTCGTGGCGCCGTGGAAGGCGAAGCGCAGCGGAAACCACATCCAGAAGTCCTGCGCGTAGTAGAAGCCGAGCGCGCTGAATGCCGAGATCAGCACCGCCCACAGCATGGTGGGCGCCACCCCGTATTTATGCGCCAGCTTGGTGGTGATCGGCGCTGCTGCCATCGCTGCTACGCCGGCCATGGCCGTATTGAGACCGATAAGGGTGGAGGAGATGCCCCGCTTTTCGAGAATGATGCTCAGAAGAGGAAGTCCCAGGCCGATCGCGATGCCAACGGCGGAAATGGACGAGACGGCTGCCACCAGAGAAGGCCAATGGATTTCCTCGACATCGCCCGGTGTGCCGTTTCTCGGCTGAGACATTTATCCATCCTTAGAGAAGTATGCGGACGAATCGTCCGTCTGGTGCCACATAGAAAGACATAGACATGCCAAATCCGAGTGACGGGCAGGGTTCATAATATTTCGGGCGTTCGTCGGCAATTCCTGGAGTGTAAGCCTTCCCCGCACAAGAAATGATTACCGCTTCGATCTGCTGCAGATAGTCGGCTACAGGCCGTGGCGCTTAGGTCGCTGCCACTACACGCGAAATATGTCTGTAAGGTGAAGGTGTTCAAGCTTGCCGGCCGGGTATGTCGTATTCATCATGTTCGTCGTCGCCGCCGCCGAAACCATGCATCCTCAGCGCCCACTGTAGGCCTATGACGCCGCCCTTGATCGGCTGGATCGAGACGAGTGCGGTTATGATGGTGATCGGCGCCCAGATGGCGAGATGTGCCCAGACCGGTAGCACGAAGGCCATGTCCGTCAGCATGAAGCCACCGATCACGACGTGGCCGATCACGAAGATGACAAGATAAGGCGGCAGGTCGTCGGCGCGCTGGTGGTACATAGCCTCGCTGCAGGCGGCGCAATGATCGACGGGTTTGAGGAAGGCTCTGAACAGCTTGCCGACGCCGCAGGCCGGACAGCGGTTGAGCATGCCGCGCATGATGGAGCGTCCGAGCGGGCGCTCTGCATCGGGCGTATCCCCGTAGCGGACGACCTCATCTGTCGGTGTGCTCATAGGTCTTTCCTTTCCGGAACTAGCGCCGCCCGCGCGGCGGCCTTGTTCCGACCTTCTTGCGGGCGCGATTTGCATCGCGTCGTCCGGCCTTGTGGAAGGAGCGCACCGCCGTCGGCATGTTGCGTCCCTCGCTCAGCATTTCAAAACGCAGGGCGCCTGCAAGCGGTATCGCCTCTGCCAGCCGCACCGTCACATTATCGCCGAGACGATAGCCAAGGCCGGTTTTTTCACCGCTTAGGGCCTGATGAGCCTCGTCATAGATGAAGTAGTCGGTGCCGAGCGTAGATATAGGGATGAAACCATCAGCGCCATAGTCCGGCAGCATGATAAACAGGCCGGATTTGGTGACACCCGAAACGCGCCCTTCGAATTCCTGGCCGATGCGGCCGGCAAGATGATGGGCAATGAGACGGTCGACTGTCTCGCGCTCGGCGGCCATGGCGCGTCGCTCGAAGGTCGAGATTTCGGCGGCGATATCGTCGAGTGTTGCCTCTTCATCCGGCGTGATGCCGCCTTCGCCGAAGCCGAGCGAGCCGACCAGCGCGCGATGGACGATGAGGTCGGCATAACGGCGGATCGGCGAGGTGAAGTGTGCGTACTTCATCAGGTTCAGGCCGAAATGGCCGATGTTTTCAGGACTGTAGATTGCCTGGCTCTGCGACCGCAACACCATCTCGTTGACCATGGTCTGATGCGCCGTGCCGTCCGCCTTGGCGAGAATGCCGTTGAAATTGTTGGCCCGCATATTGCCGCCTTTGGCAAGCGAGATGCCGAGCGTGGCTAGGAATTCGCGCAGGATTTCCTGCTTGGCGAGCGTCGGTCCGTCGTGAATGCGATAGATCAGCGGCTGGCGTTTCTTTTCGAGTGTCTCGGCGGCGCAGACATTCGCCTGGATCATCATTTCTTCGATCAGCTTGTGCGCATCGAGGCGCGGCGGAACGAAGACCCGGTCGACGGTGCCGTCAGGCTTCAGCAGGATCTTGCGCTCGGGCATATCGAGCTCGAGGGGCTGACGCCGGTCTCGGCCGCGCTTCATCGTCTCGTAGGCGCGCCAGAGCGGCTTCAGGATCGGCTCCAGCATTGGCCCGGCCTTGTCGTCGGGCTTGCCGTCAATCGCCGCCTGCGCCTGTTGATAGGAGAGCTTGGCAGCACTCTTCATCATGATGCGGTGGAAGGTATGGCCAATCTTGCGGCCTTCCTTCGAAAAGACCATGCGCACGGCAAGAGCAGGACGGTCGACGCCTTCCTTCAGCGAGCAGAGATCGTTGGAGATGCGCTCCGGCAGCATAGGCACGACACGGTCGGGGAAATAGACCGAATTGCCGCGCTTCAGCGCTTCGCGGTCGAGCGGTGAATTCGGCCGCACATACCAGGATACATCGGCGATGGCGACCGTGATGATGACGCCGCCGGCATTGTCTTCCGATGGATCATCCTCGGCATAGACGGCGTCGTCATGGTCCTTGGCGTCGGCAGGGTCGATGGTAATCAGCGGCATGTCGCGCCAGTCTTCGCGATGCGACATGGTGGCAGGCTTGGCGTCATCCGCCTCTGCGACGGCGGCGGGAGGGAAAACATGCGGAATACCGTGCGCATGCACGGCAATCATCGAGATCGCCTTTTCCGATCCGACCGAACCGACGACCGAGAGAACCTTGGCGCGCGGCAGTCCGAAGCGGCCGAGACGCGCAATCTCCACCTCGACCAGATCGCCGTCCTTGGCATCGCCCTTATATTCAGGGTCGATCACCATTTCCTCGCCGCGCCGGTCGATGGGCAGCAGGCGTCCGGCACCTCCCGGCGCGTCCTTGAAGACACCCATGCTAGCGCCGCGGCGTTTGTCGATCACTTTGATGATGCGGGCGGTGTAGGCCGGGCCGCCGCGGTCGACGGCGGGGAAGATCTTAGCGAGGATACGGTCGCCGAGGCCGGCAACGGGCGACTTGCCCTTGCCTTGTCGGCCGGCTGGCGATTGCTGGCGGATGGCGACGGCCGGGGCCACGCCCTGATCCTCCGGCCATTCGGCGGGGCGACCGATCAGATCGCCGTCCTTGTCGCGCGTGGTGATGTCGAGCACGGTGACAGGCGGCAGTGCACCCGGCCGGATCAGCGACTTGCGGGTCTTCTGCAGCATGCCTTCCTGTTCAAGCTCCTGCAGCAGGCGCTTGAGCTCGACGCGGCTTTCGCCCTTCAGCCCGAAGGCCTTCGCGAGTTCGCGCTTGGAGGCCTTCTGCGGATGTTCGGCGATGAAACGAAGGATCACCTCACGTGGCGGCAGCACTCCATGCACGACGTTCAGCGGCTCGGGCGCAGCTTCCCTGCTCGAGCGGCCGATCTTTCCCGGGCGTTTGCCCATGGGTCTCGTAGTCTCGCGCGGTTCTCTCGTCACCCTCAGCTCTTTTTCGTTTTCGCCGATGCTTTTGCCTTGGTCGCCTTCGGCTTGGCGGCAGTCTTCGTCGGCTTGGCTTCCGCTGCGGCAGCCTTCGGCTTTGCCTTGGCTTTGGTCTTGCCCGCGGGAGCCTTGCCGGCCTTTTCCACGATCAGCGCCAGCGCTTCCTCGACGGTGATGGCCTGCGGATCCTTGTCCTTTGGCAGCGTCGCATTGACCTTGCCCCAGTTGACATAGGGGCCGTAGCGGCCGTCGCGAACGGTGATTGCGCCACCGTCTGGATGATCGCCGAGTTCCTTCAGGGCTGCCGGCGTTCCGCGGTTGCCGCCTGGCGCCTTCGCCTGCTTTTCGGCAATCAGCGTCACGGCGCGGTTGAGGCCGACCGAGAAGACGTCCTCGATGCTCTCCAGATTGGCGTAGGTGCCGTCATGCAGCAGGAATGGCCCGTAGCGACCGAGCCCGGAAGAGATCATCTTGCCGGACTCCGGATGCTTGCCGATATCGCGCGGCAGCGAAATCAGCGCCATCGCTTTCTCGTAATCGATATCCTCAGGCTTCCAGCCCTTCGGCAGCGAAGAGCGCTTGGCGTCCTTGCCGTCGCCACGCTGGATATAGGGGCCGAAACGGCCCGAACGCAGCGTCAGTTCCTCGCCGGTGGTCGGATCGGTGCCGAGGTTCTTCGGTTCGTTCAGCGCAGCGCCTTCAGCCTCGCCGCCATTTTCGGAGGAAAGCTGGCGGGTATAGTTGCATTCCGGATAGTTCGAGCAGCCGACGAAGGCGCCATATTTGCCAAGCTTCAGCGACAGGTTGCCAGTACCGCAGACCTGGCAGATGCGCGGATCGCTGCCATCCTCGCGCTTGGGGAAGACCAGCGGCGCCAGTGCTTCGTTCAACGAGTCCAATACATTGGTGACGCGCAGTTCCTTGGTGTCTTCGATCTGCGAGAAGAAATCCTTCCAGAAGTCGCGAAGGACCTGCTTCCAGTTGAGCTCGCCTGCCGAGATCCGGTCGAGCTTCTCTTCGAGATCGGCCGTGAAATCATATTCGACATACTTGGTGAAGAAGCTTTCGAGGAAGGCGGTGACGAGACGGCCCTTCGCCTGCGGGATCAGCTTGCGTTTGTCGATCGTCACGTAATCGCGGTCGCGGAGCGTAGCCAGCGTCGCGGCATAGGTGGACGGCCGGCCGATGCCGAGCTCTTCCATCTTCTTGATGAGCGAAGCTTCGGAATAGCGCGGCGGCGGCTCGGTGAAATGCTGTGTCGAGTTGATCTTCTGCTTGGCGAGGTTCTCGCGCGCATTGATCTCCGGCAGGCGACCATCCTCGTCGTCGGCGTCGTCGCTCTGTTCGCCGTCTTCCTTCTGGTCGGTATAGGCGGCGATGAAGCCATCGAAGCGGATGACGGAGCCTACCGCACGCAACCCAGCCTTCTGGCCGTTATTGTCGGCAATGATTTCCGCCGTCGTGCGCTCAATCTCGGCCGACGCCATTTGGCTGGCAATGCCGCGCTTCCAGATCAGGTCATAGAGGCGGATCTGGTCGGCATCGAGGAACTTGCGGACGCGGTCTGGCGAGCGGTTGAAATCGGTCGGACGGATCGCTTCGTGCGCTTCCTGGGCGTTCTTGGCCTTGGTGGAGTAGAAGCGCGCCTTTTCGGGCAGATAACGCTCACCGAACTGATCCGCGATGGCGCCGCGCGCCGCATCGATCGCTTCCGGCGCCATCTGCACGCCGTCGGTACGCATATAGGTGATGAGACCGACCGTCTCGCCGCCGATATCGAAACCCTCATAGAGCTTCTGCGCGACCTGCATGGTGCGCGAAGCCGAGAAACCGAGCTTGGAGGAGGCGGCCTGTTGCAATGTGGAGGTCGTGAAGGGCGGAGCCGGATTGCGCTTGACAGGCTTTGCCTCGACGCTTTCGACGACATAGCTTGCGCCTTCCAGCAGTGCCTTCAGTTTGCCGGCTTCGTCACCATTGCCGATCGCGCGCGGCTGCAGCCGCTTGCCGTCGGCGGCAACCAGCCTTGCTTCGAACTCGTCGCCGCGTGGCGTCTTCAGGAGCGCTGAAAGGTTCCAGTATTCCTCGGAGATGAAGCGCTCGATCTCGGATTCACGATCGCAGACGAGGCGCAGCGCAACCGACTGCACGCGGCCGGCCGACCGCGCGCCGGGCAGCTTGCGCCAGAGAACGGGCGACAGGTTAAAGCCGACGAGATAATCGAGCGCACGGCGCGCGAGATAGGCATCGACCAACGGGACATCGATGTCACGCGGATCGGCCATCGCATCGAGCACGGCCTTCTTGGTGATGGCGTTGAAGACGACGCGTTTGACGGGCTTGCCGTTGATGACGCGCTTCTTGTTCAGAAGGTCGAGAACATGCCAGGAGATCGCCTCGCCTTCGCGATCGGGGTCGGTCGCCAGGAACAGCGCATCGGAGGATTTCACCGCGTCGGCAATATCCTTCATGCGCTTGGACGAGGCGCTATCCACCTCCCACAGCATCTCGAAATCCTGATCCGGAAGAACTGATCCATCCTTGGCAGGCAGATCGCGCACATGGCCGAAAGAGGCGAGCACCTTGTATCCTGGACCCAGATACTTGTTGATCGTCTTGGCCTTGGCAGGCGATTCCACCACTACAACATTCATGATGATTCTCTAAAAAAGTGCCGATCCGGCGAACAAGCAGGCGGAACATGCACTGCAGCATGAATACCGGCCCTCCGACATGGACAGGGAATTCGCTCTGGTCAAGAGGTTTGCTCTAATTTTACGTCTTTGCGACGTGACGCAACCATTGCGCGACTGTTGGTGTATTGCAATTCAAGATAATTGCTCTGTCATTTTTGAAGTTTGGTTCGGGCTCCTTGTAAAGCAGCCTTTTCTGATTTCACAGAGACAATTATGGCGCCCAAGGTTGCAGGAACAGACATCGATCGCTCGGCATCGCGTGAGAACATTGCTTTCATCCGGCAGATGCTTGGAGAGTTACGTCAGGTAGATGAACGCGAAAATGCGGAGATGCTCTGCTATCTTATCGAAATGGCCTATGTCGAATCTGGCGACCTGCAGGCACGCATGACAGCTCAGTCGGTCATGGAAACTGAAACCAACCCGCCGGCATGGCGGTGAAGCCGCCCGGCCATATCCAGCTCCAGAAGAACGAGATAGACGGCGGATGCCGAAAGGCCCGTATGGCGAATAATGTCGTCGATCTCCGCCGGCGTCGTGCCAAGCGCATCGATGACGAGTGTGCGATCCGTTTCGTCGGGCGGAAGCGATATCCTGCCGCCTTCGCGCCTCGGTTCTTCTGCTGACGGCAGCGAGAAGAGATCGGGCTGGGAGAGCGGCGCCAAGGCCTCGACAACGTCCTCAGCTGCGGTGACGATCGTCGCCCCGTCCTTCAATAGTCCGTTCGTGCCGTGACAGCGCGGATCGAGCGGCGAGCCCGGCACGGCAAAGACCAGCCGTCCGAATTCGCCAGCCATCCGCGCCGTGATCAGCGAACCGGAACGAACCGCTGCTTCCACGACAACGACACCGAGCGAGATGCCTGATATCAGCCGGTTGCGGCGCGGGAAATCGCGGGCGCGCGGTTCCCAGCCGAAAGGCATCTCACTGACGGCAAGCCCGTTGCCATTCCATATACCCTCGAGCAGCCCGACATTTTCGGGCGGGTAGGGCTGGTCCAGCCCTCCGGCCATTGCGGCAATGGTGCCGGTATCAAGGCTCGCCCGGTGGGCGGCCGTATCGATGCCACGGGCAAGCCCGGAGACCACGGTATAGCCCGCCCGGCCGCAGTCGCGGGCGATCATCGCCGCAAACTTCGCGCCGCTGATCGAAGCGTTGCGCGAACCGACGATGCCCACCGCCGGCCTGTCACCCACGGAAAGATCACCCTTGACCGCCAGCAGCGGCGGCGCGCCGTCGATCTGACGCAGAGCCTGCGGATAGTCGGGCTCGCCGATACCGACGAAGCGGGCGCCGAAGCGCTGTGCTGCCTCAAGTTCACGATGGGCTTCAGCCTCGGTGGCTATGCGGATCGAACGGGTCGCACCGCCGCGCGCCGAAAGCTCCGACAGCATGGAAAGTGCCGCTTCTGCCGAGCCGAAATGATTAACGAGATCACGAAAAGTCGCGGGGCCGACGTTGTCGGAACGGATCAGCCTCAGCCAGGCGATCCTCTGCCTCTCCGTCAGCGCAATTCCCTTTGGCCTTGCGCTGAGCGCGTCCATTACCCTTTAGCCCCGATCTTGCTTTCCGTCCCGCTCATCAGGCGGGAGATATTCGCCTTGTGTTTCCAGTAGGAAATGACGGTCATGATTGCCATGATCGCCGCTACCTTTTCATCGCCCAATATCCACAGTGCAACCGGAATGACAAGCATCGCAACCAGAGCGGAAAGCGAGGAATAACGGGTGGTAAATGCGGTTCCCAGCCAGACGGCTGCAAACAGCAGAACCATTGATGGAGCGACGCCGAGCAGCGTGCCGATATAGGTGGCGACACCTTTGCCGCCCTTGAAGCCGATCCAGACCGGGAAGAGGTGGCCGATGAAGGCAAAGAAACCAGCAATGATGCCCGCTTCCTCACCCACGAAATAGGCCATGATCCAGGCGGCTGCGGCAGCCTTCAGCGCATCCAGCAGCAACGTTGCGGCCGCAAGCTTCTTGTTGCCGGTGCGCAGGACGTTGGTGGCGCCGATATTGCCGGAGCCGATGCTGCGCACGTCGCCAAGGCCGGCGGCGCGCGTAAGAATGAGACCGAACGGGATGGAGCCGAGCAGGTAGCCCACGACGACGGCGGCAAGCGCCAGGGGCAGCGTAATCTGCCAGGTGACAAGATCAGATATCATTTTGTTCCCCAACTCTTCTTGCGGAGAGCCCACCAGCAAGGGCAGGGCAGCCTTCAGCCCTGCAATGCGTGAACCAGCTTGCCCCTGACATAGGTCGCGACGGCCCGCCCGCTGAAGCGCGCATCCTCAAACGGCGTGTTCTTCGAGCGGGAAAGAAGCATGTCCTTGGCGACAAGCCAAGGCTCCTCGAGGTCGATTAAGGCAATATCGGCCTTCGCACCGGGCTTCAATGTTCCGGCATCGAGCCCGAAGATCTGTGCCGGGCGAGTCGACATCGCATCGATCAGCCGCATCAGGCTGACATCGCCGCTGTGGTGCAGCCGCAATGCTGCAGCCAGCATCGTTTCGAGCCCTACGGCCCCATCCTCAGCCTCGCCAAAGGGCAGGCGTTTGGTATCGACATCCTGCGGATCGTGCGAGGAGACGATGATATCGATTGCACCCCTGGCCAGCGCGTCCACCATCGCGACCCGATCGTCCTCGGAGCGTAGCGGTGGATAGAGCTTGAAGAAGGTGCGGTATTCGCCGATGTCGTTCTCGTTCAGCGCCAGATTGTTGATCGACACACCGCAGGTGACATTCGCACCGCGCGAACGGGCAAGCTCGATCGCCTCGACCGATTCCGGAACCGATATCATCGCCGCATGGTAGTTGCCTCGCGTCAGCTGGGCGATGCGCAGGTCGCGCTCGATCGGGATGAGCTCCGCTTCCTTCGGAATGCCGGAAAGGCCGAGCCAGCTCGCCAGCAGGCCTTCATGCATGACGCCGTTGGCGCCGAGATATTTGTCGCGTGTGGCGCAGGAGATGACCGCGCCGAATTCGCGCGCATAGGTCATCACCCGGCGCAGCACCTGTGTGTCGTGGATGCTCGAATGGGCATCGGTGAAGGCGACGGCGCCTGCCTGCATCAGCAGGCCGATTTCCGTCATTTCTTCGCCGGCAAGCCCCTTGGTGATGGCCGCTGCCGGATAGACATTGACGACGGCTGTATCCCGCGCCGTCTTCTTGACGAATTCGACGAGCGCGATGTCGTCGATGACAGGATGGGTATCCGGCATCATGATGATGGAGGTAACACCGCCTGCTGCCGCAGCACGGCTTGCCGAAGCGATCGTTTCGCGGTGTTCGCCACCGGGTTCGCCGATATGGACGCGCGCATCGACGAGGCCCGGCGTCGCGACGAGACCGGTGCAGTCGCGCACGGTAGCGCCTTCCGGCGTGCCCTGGTTCTGCGCATCCTTGCCGGCCGCAACGATGAGACCGTTCTTGACGATAACGGTCCCGACCTCATCGAGATTGCGGGAGGGGTCGACGATGCGCACATTCTTGAGGACGAGATTGCTCATGCGCCCACTCCATCAGTGCGGGGTCCCTGGTTCTGGGAAACCAGCAGGGTCTCCATGACGGCCATGCGCACGGCAACCCCCATTTCCACCTGTTCGGCGATTACGCTCTGCGGCCCGTCGGCGACCTCAGAGGCGATTTCCACGCCGCGGTTCATCGGTCCCGGATGCATGACGAGGGCATCGTCCTTCGCCGCCTTCAGCGTTTCCGCATCCAGCCCGTAGAAATGATAATATTCACGCACCGACGGCACGAAGGCGCCGGACATGCGCTCGCGCTGCAGTCGCAGCATCATCACCACATCGGCGTCCTTCAGCCCTTCCTTCATCGAATGGAAGACCTCGACACCCATCTCGGCAATGCCGGCCGGCAGCAACGTTGCGGGGGCGACGACGCGCACCCTTGCGCCCATGGCGTTCAGAAGCAGGATGTTGGAGCGCGCCACGCGCGAATGCAGCACGTCGCCGCAGATCGCCACGATGATGCGCGAGAGCCGGCCCTTGGCGCGGCGGATCGTCAGCGCGTCGAGCAGCGCCTGCGTCGGGTGCTCATGCTGGCCATCGCCGGCATTGACGACGGAGCAGGAGACCTTCTGCGCCAGAAGGGCTGCAGCACCAGCGCTGGAGTGGCGGATGATCAGGACATCAGGCCGCATCGCATTCAGCGTCATCGCCGTATCGATCAGCGTCTCGCCCTTCTTCACCGAGGAATTGCCGACCGACATGTTCATCACGTCGGCGCCGAGGCGTTTGCCGGCAAGTTCGAAGGAGGCTTGCGTTCGCGTCGACGCTTCAAAGAAGAGGTTGATCTGCGTCAGTCCCCGAAGGGTCGACGTCTTCTTTTCTCTCTGTCGGCTGATCTTGACGGCTTCGTCAGCCTTGTCGAGAAGATAGGTAATATCCTGCTCGGTGAGGCCCTTGATGCCAATGAGGTGGCGGTGGGGGAAAAAGACCATGACCCTGCCTCTTATTGTCTTCGCGGGGTCTATAAAGAGTGCAGGGGGATGGGGCAAGCTTGTGCTGTGCGCAAATCCCTATGTTCCCCATGCATTTTCCGTCGAATCTCGATAGAGCAGAAATCTGCGAATCACGAACTTCCGGTTTACCTTTGCCGGRCTCATGAAATAGAAGCGAATAATGACCTCCGCAAACCGGACTGAAGACAAACTCGCCGAACTCAACCAGCCGAGCCTCTGGTCGGGAATCAATGCCTATCGATCCGATCCACTGATCGTCGATCTGACTTCCACGCTGCCGCGCACCATCCGCGAAGACCTTGAAAACATGGGCCGCTATGTGACCTCGCCGGAAGCGCAGGAACTGGCGCGCATGGCAAACCAGGGCACGCCGCAGCTTCGAACCCACGGTCCGCGCGGCGAGCGTCTGGATATCGTCGAATTCCACCCGGCCTGGCATGCGCTGATGCGCCGTTCCATGGCGTCCGGCCTGCATTCCTCCGTCTGGGACCCGCAGGCCGATACGGAAGCCAAGGATCAGGCCCATCACATTCGCGCGGCTCGTTTCTATCTGACGGCGCAACTCGAATCCGGCCATCTCTGCCCGATAACGATGACCAGCGCGTCCGTTGCAGCTCTCTCGGCCTCACCGGCCGTGCAGAAAGACTGGGCGCCGAAGATCCTGTCGCGCAAATATGATTCATCCAACCGTCCCGCCATGCAGAAGTCGGCCGTGACGATCGGTATGGGCATGACGGAAAAACAGGGTGGCACGGATGTCCGCGCCAACAAGACTGCTGCCGAAAAGGTCAGCGAGGGCATCTATCGCCTCTCCGGCCACAAGTGGTTTATGTCCGCGCCGATGAGCGACGCCTTCATCATGCTGGGGCAGACCAAGGAGGGCATGGGCTGCTTCCTGGTGCCGCGTCTTCTGGAGGACGGTTCGGCCAACGGCCTGCAGTTCCAGCGCCTGAAGGACAAGATCGGCAACCGCTCCAACGCTTCTTCCGAGGTTGAGTTTACGGATACGTTCGGCTTCCTGCTCGGGGCTCCGGATGGTGGCATCCGCACCATTCTTGACATGGTGACGCTGACGCGTCTCGATTGCGCCCTGGCGTCCTCCGGCATCATGCGCGCCTCGCTGGCCGAGGCCGTGCACCATACCCGCGGCCGCAGCGTTTTCGGCAAGATGCTCGTCAACCAGCCGATCATGACGCGCGTGCTTGCCGACATGGCGCTCGATGTGGCCGCAGCCACGGCGCTCTCCTTCCGCCTTGCAGATGCCTTCGACAAGGCGCGCGGCAATGCCGAAGACGCCGCCTACGCCCGCGTCATGACGCCGGTCGCCAAGTACTGGTGCTGCAAGATCGCCCCGGCGCTGATCTACGAGGCGATGGAGTGCATCGGCGGCAGCGGCTACATCGAAGAACGTCCGATCGCCCGCCATTATCGCGAGGCCCCGGTCAATGCGATCTGGGAAGGTTCGGGCAATGTCATGGCGCTGGACGTGCTGCGCGTCTTGAACCGCGGCAAGGACCTCTTCGAGACGGTTTTTGCAGGTCTCGCACGCGATCTCGGCCCGGCTGGCAAGAAGACGATCGACGTGCTGCGCGCAGCGATCGCGCTCTGCGAACAGGACGAGGGTGCTGCCCGCCTGCTCGTCGAACAGCTGGCACTCGCCGCCGGTGCCGCCGAACTCTACCGCCTCGGGGCAGGACGCATTGCCGATGCCTTCATCGAGACCCGACTTGCCGGCGGCTGGCGCTCGACCTACGGCATGCTCGATTCCCGCTTTGACGCGAGTTATATCGTCGACCTGCTTTATCCGCCGGCTGCGTAGTGCCGGCGTTTCGCAATGCGCGGCGGGACGATCTCGGTGAGATCTATGCCATCTCGCTTGCGACCGGCGACGGCGGACAGGATGCGAGCCATCTCTATCGCGATAACAGGCTGATCGGTCATATCTATTCGGCACCCTACGTGGTGCTCGGCCCGGAAATGACCCTTGTCGCGGAAGACGAACAGGGCATTGCCGGCTATATCGTTGGTGCTTACGACACGGCCGCTTTCGAAGGCTTGCTCGAGCGCGAATGGTGGCCCTCTTTGCGCGATCAGTATGCCGATCCTGCCGGCGATCCTTCCCAATGGACCACCGATGAACGCCGCAGCTTTGCGATCCATCATCCACGCATCATGTCGGCTGATATCGTCGAAGCCTACCCCGCCCATATTCACATGAACCTCCTGCCGCGCCTGCAAGGGCAGGGCGTCGGTGGCATGCTTCTGAAGCAGTGGGTGTCACAGGCCCGAAAGGCAGGCGTGCGCGGTATTCATCTCGGGGTCAATGCCGGCAACCAGGGCGGCCAGCACTTCTGGTCTTCACGAGGTTTCGTGCGCCTGCTCCCGCCGCTCGTCTCGGCATCGGAAACCACTGTCTGGTTCGGCCGCACACTCTAGGCTGAACTTCGTCCGACGGGCAGCAGGCTGAACGCCCTTCATTCAACGACATAAAAAATCCGGCCGCGTTGCCGCAGCCGGATCGTGTCACTTATCGCCGAAAATCAGCGTTCAGAAGAAGCCGCGGCGCTGCCACCAGCCGGCCTTCTTCGGCTTGCCTTCACCGTCAGTCTCTCCGTTTTCGGTGCGGTTCGAGGTGACCGTCGGTTCGGAGGACGAGATGTTGGAGCCGCGGTTGGCGCGGGCAGGCTTTGCCTCTTCCTGTGCTGGGGTCGCGAGATCTGCAGAGGCTTCCATCACTTCAGGCTCGGCTTCGGCAACGGGTGCTTCAACAGCAACCGCTTCTGCGACCGGCGTTTCAATGATGGGCTCTTCGACCGGCGAGGGTGCTGCGACCTTACGGCGGCCACGGCCGCGTGCGGGCTTGACCACTTCGGCAACGCTTTCGCTGTCTTCGATGGCAGCCGCGGCGGACTGGCCTTCATTGGTTTCAGCTGCGATGACTTCGATCACCTCTGCCTCGGTCGCAGACGTCACTTCGGCTACGCTATCGTCGGCTTCATCCGCGTCGCCGTCTTCGGAAGCTGCACCTTCAGCGCCTTCCTCACCACGATTACGGCGTCCGCCACGCTTGCCTCGACGGCGGCGCTTGCGGCGCTGAGAATCATCGCCCTCGGCGTGGGCGTCTGCAACACCTTCGGCGGCATCGCTGTCGCCTTCGCTGCCCTCGTCTTCGCCGTCTTCGCCATCGTCAGCCTCGTCGGAGACGGTATCGGCTCCAACCTGCTGCTCGGCAGTGCCGTTGCGGCCACGACGGCGGCGACGGCGTTTGCGCTTGCGTCCATTTTCGCCTTCACCCTCTGCGCGGGCGGCAGCAGCCGGGCGCTCGGAAGCGGCAGGCTTTTCTTCCAGCTCTTCGTCTTCTTCCTCGTCGTGCTCGATGACGACATCATCATCATCATCGTCGTCGGGGATGGCTGCGAAATTGAAGAGGCTTTCGATCTTGACGGGGTTTTCAACCGGTTCGCCACGATCGATCGCGAAGTGCTGAGCACCAACCGAACCATCAGCATCGATGATGATCGCCACGCCGAAGCGGGCTTCATAATCGACGATCGTCTGGCGCTTGTGGTTGAGCAGGTAGAGCGCGATATCGGGCGTCGTGCGTACCGTGATATTATGCGTGGTGTTCTTGAGCAGATACTCCTCGACGCCGCGCAGCACATGCAGGGCAACGGAGGACTGCGAACGAACGTGGCCGGTGCCGCCGCAATGCGAGCAGACCTGCGTCGTCGATTCAAGAACGGAAGCGCGGATGCGCTGGCGCGACATTTCCAGAAGGCCGAAATGCGAGATGCGGCCGACCTGGATGCGGGCGCGATCGTTCTTCAGGCATTCCTTCAGCTTCTTCTCGACGGCGCGATTGTTGCGCTTTTCTTCCATGTCGATGAAGTCGATGACGATAAGGCCGGCAAGGTCGCGAAGGCGAAGCTGACGGGCGACTTCGTCTGCAGCCTCGAGGTTCGTCTGGAGAGCCGTATCCTCGATCGAATGCTCGCGGGTGGAGCGGCCGGAGTTGACGTCGATCGAAACCAGCGCTTCGGTCTGGTTCATGATCAGGTAGCCGCCGGACTTCAGCGTTACCTGCGGCTGCAGCATGCGGTCGAGCTGCGCTTCGATGCCGGAACGCGAGAAGATCGGATGGATGTCGCGGTAGGGCTGAACCACCTTGGCATGGCTCGGCATCAGCATCTTCATGAAGTCTTTCGCTTCACGATAGCCTTCTTCGCCGGAGACGATGACTTCGCTGATATCCTTGTTGTAGAGGTCGCGGATCGAGCGCTTGATGAGCGAGCCTTCCTCGTAGACGAGGCAGGGTGCCGTGGAGGCGAGCGTCAGCGTGCGGACGTTCTCCCACAGGCGCATCAGATATTCGAAGTCGCGCTTGACCTCGACCTTGGTGCGGTTCGCACCGGCCGTGCGCAGGATCACGCCCATGCCCTGCGGCACCTCGAGCATGCGGGCGATTTCCTTCAGCCGCTTGCGGTCCTGCGGATTGGTGATCTTGCGGGAAATGCCGCCGCCGCGCGCCGTGTTCGGCATCAGAACCGAATAGCGGCCTGCGAGCGACAGATATGTCGTGAGGGCAGCGCCCTTGTTACCGCGTTCTTCCTTGGCGACCTGCACCAGCAGGATCTGGCGGCGCTTGATGACTTCCTGGATGCGGTACTGCTTGCGCGGCTTGCGCTGCACACGGTCCGGAACCTCTTCCATCGCGTCTTCGGCGCCGACGGATTCAATAACTTCCTCTTCGCCGTGGTCGTCATCATCGTCGTCATCATCCTGACGGCGCTTGGAGACGTCCTCGGAGATGGAGTCCGTTTCGACCATTGCGGCCATCTCGCCGCCGGTCGAGCCTTCGTCGTCGTTGTCGGCAACAGACGCTTCCGCTGCTGCCTCTTCGGCGACAGGTTCGACTACCTTCTTGCGGCTGCGGCGGGCGCGAGGCTTCTTGGCCGGGGCTTCTTCAGCAACAGGTGCTGCCTCTTCGGCGGGTGCGGCTGCTTCTTCTGCCGCGACTGCCTCGGGCTGTTCGACCGGAACGATGCCGATATCAGGCTGGTCCTGCGTCGAGAGATCGACCATAGGAGCCGTCTCGACATGCTCGACATCCTCGTCGCGGCGGTGCTCCTCGGCTTCGGCACGAAGCAGGGCCTGACGGTCGGCAAGCGGGATCTGGTAATAGTCGGGATGGATTTCGGCAAAGGCCAGGAAGCCGTGCCGGTTGCCGCCGTAGTCTACGAAAGCGGCCTGCAGCGAGGGCTCTACCCTCGTTACCTTTGCAAGATAGATGTTGCCGCGGATCTGCTTCTTGTGCTGCGACTCGAAGTCAAATTCTTCTATACGGTTCCCGCGAACGACAACGACGCGCGTCTCTTCTTCGTGAGACGCATCGATAAGCATTTTGTCTGCCATGTAAGCTGAGCTCCTCGGCGAGGCCGCGAGAGCGCATTCCCGACTGCTGTTGACACAGAAAGAATGCGGTCCGCTGTGGCCGCGCCGGATAATGAAAGTCGAGATTGGTGCGAGGGGCAGGGCAGCAGCCAGACCGCAGCCGGAACATTTTCGTTCCGGGGCCTGTACACTTCAGATAAAACCTGCTGCGAAACCATCAACAACCAAGCGCGATCGATAAATGACGAAGACCCATTTCGGGTCCGATGAGTTTGCTCCCTGAGAGCGTGGTGGCTGATCCACCAATGAAGTCCCAGCATGAAGCCGGAAAATCAGGATCCAGTTCTTGAGTGGAAATGCATTAGACGGCGGACGATTACCGGTTGTGGCGCCAGGTCCGTAGTGGCTGGCTGCCTCGCGGCGACTCTATCCCGTCAACACCTCTACCCTAAAATTTGTTGTATGTTTTCTCTGTCACAATAGCAAGGGAAAAGCCAAATGTGCCATAATATTGATGGATTTCGTATCGCATAAACTCCTCGGGGATAGGCGATCCTGAGTCGTGGTCGGTGCGCGCGCGCTCGCCTCCAGCGGGCGTTCGCGGAAACGGTGGTGGCTCCATCGCGATAATAAATAGGGTGTGGCGGGCTATTGTTTAAGAGTTCTCGGATCGCAGCGGAGTTGTCCGCAGGGCGCAAACTGGGTTTTACGGCGTGGCTTTTGGCCTTCGCAGCGTTTTGCGCGGTCCCGGGCGCGGCAGCCGGTACGAAGGATCCCCTGCTGGCTTACGGAGCACGCATCGTCGGCGACGACGCCAGAACTCGCATCGTTATCGATTTCGACCGTGAGCCGCGTTTTTCCGTCCACTATATCGCCAATCCCGAGCGTATCGTCGTTGACCTGCCGGCAACGGCCTTTGGTTTCCCCGCCAAGGATCTTGAGGCGCGTGGTCTCTTCAAGGACATTCGCTACGGCGCCATGGACGAGGGCAGCGCCCGCATCGTGCTGACGGCGGCGCGTCCGGTCCAGCTCGCGCTCGCCAAGGTGCAGATGGATGAGAGCGGTAATGGCCACCGGCTGGTGCTCGATGCCGAGATGATCGATAAACAGAAGTTCGCCGAGTTGGTGAAGACGCAGTCCTGGACCGATCAGGCCGATGCAGCTCAGACGACAAGTGCGATTCCCCAGCCGGAAAAGACCGCACCCGGAGATTTCGTCATTGCCATCGATGCCGGCCATGGCGGCATCGATACCGGCGCGATCGGTGTCGATACGAAGACCGAGGAAAAGCAGGTGACGCTAGCCTTCGCCAAGGCGCTCGCCGACCGCCTGAACAAGGAGCGGGGCATCAAGGCTTTTCTGACGCGCGACAACGACGAATTCCTGTCGCTCTCGCAGCGCGTGCTCATCGCCCGACAGAACCATGCGGGCCTCTTCATTTCGCTGCATGCCGATACGCTGAAGCAGAAGGACATTCGCGGCGCAACCGTCTACACGATTTCCGACAAGGCTTCGGACAAGCTCGCCGCCGATCTCGCTGAGCGCGAAAACCTGTCGGACCAGATCGCCGGGAAGGAAACGGTCGCCGAGCCGCCCGAGGTTGCTGATATCCTCCTCGACCTGACGCGGCGCGAGACGCAGGCGTTCTCGATCTCGCTCGCCGAAAGCGTGCTCGCTTCCTTCAAGGACCAGGTCGGCACGATCAATAATCCGCATCGTCACGCAGGCTTCCGTGTACTGCAGGCGCCAGATGTTCCCTCGATCCTGCTCGAACTCGGCTTCCTCTCCAATGTCGATGACGAGAAGCTTTTGCTTGACGATACGTGGCGAGTGAAGATGACCGATCTTCTGACGGATGCAGTGAAGCGTTACCGCACCAGCCTGATGGCAAACGGTGGTTAGTGCCTATCCCGGTCAGAACGATTCAATCTGAACGGTAAAGGCTTTAAACCAGGCGTTGCCCGTAAGTAACAACCACCCTAAACCGGGCCTCTTGCCGGAAGGGAAGGCGAAAGTGGCGGGGTAAGCCCTATTTTGCTCACATTCGCGCCGTTACTCCACTCTATATGTTTCGCACCTGTCTAAGACGAAATCGCCTTGTGGCGCCAACGCTCATGGAGTAAGCCGCGCAACGTGCAATGAGACATGATCTGTGCGATTGTTGCGGCTGCGCCGATCTAATGATTAGAAATACCGGTAGCTGAAAATATGGTTAGACTTCTTGGATATTTCTTCGGGATAGCGTGTGTCCTTTTCCTGGGCGCTGCGGCGGTTATTGCCGTCTATCTTGCCAATGTCGCGAAGGATCTTCCTGACTATGCGGTGCTCAACAGCTATGCGCCGCCGGTCACCACCCGTGTTCACGCCGGCAACGGTGCCCTCATGGCCGAATACGCCAAGGAAAAGCGCCTTTTCCTGCCGATCCAGGCGATCCCGGACCGCGTGAAGGCGGCCTTCCTTTCGGCTGAAGACAAGAATTTCTACAACCATCCTGGCGTTGACCTGACGGGCCTCGGCCGCGCTATCCTCGTCAACCTGCAGAATTTCGGCTCAGGCCGCCGGCCGGTCGGTGCTTCGACGATCACCCAGCAGGTGGCGAAGAACTTCCTTCTGACCTCGGACCAGACGATCGACCGCAAGATCAAGGAAGCAATCCTTTCCTTTCGCATCGAGCAGGCCTACAGCAAGGACAAGATCCTCGAGCTCTATCTCAATGAGATCTTCTTTGGCCTGAACTCCTACGGTATCGGCAGCGCCTCGCTCACCTATTTCAACAAGTCGGTCACCGAACTGACGATCGCCGAATCCGCCTATCTCGCTTCGTTGCCGAAGGGCCCGGCCAACTACCATCCCTTCCGTCATCCGGAAGCCGCTCTCGAGCGCCGCAACTGGGTGATCGATCGTATGGTAGAGAATGGCTATGTGAGCCAGAGCGACGGCGAGGACGCCAAGAAGCAGCCGCTCGGCGTCACTGCCCGCACCAGCGGCCCGTCTCTTTTTGCTTCCGACTATTTCGCCGAAGCCGTCCGTCGCCAGCTCATCGACCAGTACGGCGAGAAGACGCTGTATGAAGGCGGTCTCTCGGTGCGCACCTCGCTCGATCCGCAGATGCAGCTCGAGGCCCGCAAGGCGCTGCAGGACGGCTTGGTCACCTATGACGAGCGTCGGGGTTTTCACGGCCCGGTCAAGCAGATCGCTGCCTCGGGGGACTGGGGACCGGCGCTCGCCGAAGTTCCCGCTCTCTCCGACGTGCCGGAATGGCGCCTTGCCGTCGTGCTTGCCGTGTCCAACGAGGCCGTCGATATCGGTCTCCAGCCGCCGCAGGATGGGGGTGGCAAGGTTGCGGCCGCGCGCGAGCGCGGCACGATCGCCGCCAAGGACATGCAGTGGGCATTCCGCTCCGCCACCGGCGACCGCAAGTCGACAAGGTCGCCGGTCGGCGTCGTGACGGCAGGCGATGTCGTTTATGTCGAGCGCCTTGGCGGTGACGGCTCGACCTCCTATCGTCTGCGCCAGCCACCGAAAGTGCAGGGCGGTCTCGTCGCCATGGATCCGAAGACCGGCCGCGTTCTCGCCATGGTCGGCGGCTTCTCCTATGCCCAGTCGGAATTCAATCGCGCCACTCAGGCGATGCGCCAGCCGGGCTCCTCCTTCAAGCCCTTCGTTTATGCTGCCGCGATGGACAACGGCTACACGCCGGCCTCGGTCATCATGGATGCGCCGATCGAGATCGTTTCGGGCGGTCAGGTGTGGAAGCCGGAAAACTACGGCGGCGAAGTCAGCGGTCCCTCGACGCTGCGCTCCGGCATCGAGAATTCGCGCAACCTGATGACGGTGCGCCTTGCTAATGACCTCGGCATGAATATCGTCGCGGAATATGCAGAACGCTTCGGCATCTACGACAAGATGCCGCCGCTGCTCGCCATGTCGCTCGGCTCGGGTGAAACGACGGTGCTGCGCATGGTTTCGGCCTATTCGGTCATCGCCAATGGCGGCAAGCAGATCAAGCCGACGCTGATCGACCGCATTCAGGACCGTTACGGCAAGACGATCTTCAGGCACGAGGAACGTCTTTGCGAAGGCTGCAATGCGGGCGACTGGCAGAGCCAGGAAGAGCCTAACATCGTCGACAACCGCGAGCAGGTTCTCGATCCGATGACCTCTTACCAGATCACCTCGATGATGCAGGGCGTCATCCAGCGTGGTACCGCGGCCGGCAAGGTCGATCTGGCGGGCCGCGACGTTGCCGGCAAGACTGGCACGACCAACGATGAGAAGGACGCCTGGTTCGTCGGCTTCACGCCGGATCTGGTCGCAGGCCTTTACATGGGCTTCGATACGCCGGCTCCGCTCGGCCGCGGCGGCACGGGTGGTGTTCTCTCGGCGCCGATCTTCAACGAATTCATGCAGGCGGCCGTCAAGGATATGCCGGAATCCAAATTCGTGGTCCCGGCCGGCATGAACATGATCGCGATCAACCGCAAGACCGGCATGGCAGCTGTCGACGGCGATCCAGGCACCATCATCGAAGCCTTCAAGCCAGGCACCGGCCCGGCCGACAGCCTCTCTGTCATCGGCATGGACGGCACGATGGCGCCGGAGGAAATCCTGCGCACGTCGCCGCAGGCAAACCAGGCGGTTCAGACCAACACGCCAGGCCTGTTCTGATCGACACCGATTTTTGTTGCGCCCGCCGCGGCTCTTTACATCCGCGGCAGGCGTCTCTATGTCACGAGCCTTAAAGAATAGCCCGGCATTCCCAGAATACCGAAGCAAAGAAGCAGGAAAATGCGAGCGGAAATCCAGAACATAGTCGATGAAACCAAGCAGGCTATCACCCTGCTGAGGAGGCATCTTTGACTGGGACCAGGCGGTAAGACGACTGGACTGGTTGAACAACAAGGCAGAGGATCCCAACCTCTGGAACGATGCACAGGAAGCCCAGAAGCTGATGCGCGAGCGTCAGCAGCTCGATGATGGCATCAATGGGGTCAGGGCGCTGGAACAGCAGCTTTCCGACAATGTCGAGCTCATTGAACTCGGGGAAGAAGAAGGCGACGAAAGCATCGTCAAGGAAGCCGAGGCCGCGCTGAAAAGCCTGCAGGCCGAGGCAGCCCGCCGACAGGTCGAAGCCATGCTATCAGGCGAAGCTGATGGCAACGACACCTACCTGGAAGTCCATTCCGGCGCGGGCGGCACGGAAAGCCAGGACTGGGCGAACATGCTTCTGCGCATGTACACCCGCTGGGCCGAGCGCCAGCGCTTCAAGGTCGAGCTCATGGAAGTGCATGACGGGGAAGAAGCCGGCATCAAATCCGCCACATTGCTGGTAAAAGGCCATAACGCCTATGGCTGGCTGAAGACGGAATCGGGCGTCCATCGTCTCGTGCGCATCTCGCCCTACGACAGCAATGCGCGCCGCCACACATCCTTCTCGTCGATCTGGGTCTATCCCGTCGTCGACGACTCGATCCAGATCGAGATCAACGAAAGCGACTGCCGTATCGACACCTACCGTTCGTCGGGCGCCGGCGGCCAGCACGTTAACACCACCGACTCGGCAGTGCGCATCACGCATATCCCGACAGGCATCGTCGTGCAGTGCCAACAGGAGCGTTCGCAGCACAAGAACCGCGCCAAGGCCTGGGACATGCTGCGCGCCCGCATGTACGAAGCCGAGTTGAAGAAGCGCGAGGACGCCGCCAACGCCGAAGCCGCTTCCAAGACGGATATCGGCTGGGGCCACCAGATCCGCTCCTACGTTCTGCAGCCCTACCAGCTGGTAAAAGACCTGCGCACCGGCGTTGCGAGCACGGCTCCTGACGACGTGCTCGATGGCGACTTGAACGAGTTCATGGAAGCCGCACTTGCTCACCGCATCAGCGGCGCAGCCGACGCTGTCGTCGACGATGTCGACTGACCAGTGAAGACAGATCTGAGATAGAAGGCCCCGGAAACGGGGCTTTTCTTTTTCAGGTGTCCACTGGAATGTCAGTTCTGTGAAAGAACCCACCTGACAGTTCGGCGATCTCCTCGTGGACATCAGCACGTTCTATGCCTGCCGGATCGGTGAAGAGATGTTCTGCGAAGGAAAGTCCCATTGGCGTGCCCTCCGGCAGGAAGACATAATGCCCAAGCCCGCCCGGAAGTATCCTGAGGAGGCTTCGATCAAGTCGTGCATGCAGCCAATTTGAACACTCTTCGACCGGAGCCGTGTTGTCGGCATCACCGACCAGAATGAGGGCAGGCCCATCAATGGCTTTCAGGCTGTCTTCACTGAAGCCTCGGACCGATCGACCCGGCGCGCAGACCAATGCCGCTCTGATCCTGTCATCGCGATAGGATTGCGACATCCTCGACCATGAATCGCGAAATGCCGTGCTCGTGCCAAGCAGCGACGGAATATGATCGGCGAGGTCAGGAAACTCCCTCGGACCGCGCGGTCCTCCAGGCTTCAGCCTGGATTGTTCGAACTGCGAGAATTGCGCGACAGCGCCGAGGAGCAGCATGACCGTATAGGCTCCCGCTGAAAATCCGGCGGCGAACACGCTATCGGTATCGATATGCCCGGCAAGATCACCCTGCCAGTCCTCGCGGCGGTCGAGCATGAGACTTAGATCGGGCGCGCGCTCCCAGAGACAGGCAAAACCCTCGGCGCGATAGGGCTCGCCGCTGGTATTGCCGTGATGGTTGACGCCGAGCGCGATAAATCCTCGATTGACCAGGCGGCTGGCAAGCCATTCCAGCCCGGCAGCCGATCCGCCGGTGCCATGCGACAGCAGGACCAGCGGGTAGGGCTTCGCCATTGGCTGAAGGGGGGCATCGCGGGCAACTGCCACCCTTCGGAACCATCTTCGTCCCGGGATTTCGGTTTCGAGCGAGCCCTCGGCTGCTGGATACCATAGGGACCAGCGGATCGGTCTTGGGCCGATCGCGTCCCAGTCCGGCCGCGTCTCGTCGTGAAGCACGCCTTCGCGAAAGCCGAGTTTCATGGCCTATGCCTCGAACAGTCCGGTGACACTCAGTTCGTCGCCTTCTCCACGGTAATGTCCCCGAACTCGTCGATCAGCACGGTCCAGCCATCGGATTCGGCGCTAGGGTCGGTCTTCACATAGACCGTGGCGAACAGGCCAGGCTCCTTGATGATGCCGCTCGAATTCTCGGGCCGGATATCTGTGACATAGGGCTTGAGGTCGCTGATTTCCTGCAATTCGACCGTCGAGATGATGGCGGGTCCGGCGTCGCTCTGCGCGATCTGCTGCAGGTAGACCTTGGAGGTCTTGTCGGACTGGCGCACGGCGAAAAGCTTGTAATAGCCGTGTCGCCGCTGCTGCGGCTTGGCATCAGCGGTGCTGACGCTCTGGGTGGTTGTCGGCGCGCGCTCGACCGGCAGCGAATTGCCGTCGTCTTCCCAATAGCCGGTGCTGGTCGCGAAGATGATCGAGGCCGGCAGGATATCGTCGTGAACGGTCTGTGCCTCGGCGGCGATCGCCCATCCCGCTACGAGGAACGCCGTCATAAATGCTTGCCGCATCGCCATTATTTCAATCCTCGAATTGTTCTGCCAAAATCCGGTCCGACCAAGAGCGGTCGGGATCGGAAAGGATGCGTGCTGTCATGTCCTCGGATTGGGCGATGCGCACATGCAGTATGGATTTGATCTCCGTATTGTCGGCGACGGCATTCACCGGCCGCTTCTCGGCTTCCAATATGTGGATGTCGACGGTTACGCGGTTGGGAAGCAGCGCTCCGCGCCAGCGTCGCGGACGGAAGGCGCTGACTGGCGTCATGGCGAGCAGGGGGGCGTCAAGCGGCAGGATCGGACCGTGAGCGGAAAGATTGTAGGCGGTAGAGCCCGCAGGCGTTGCCACCATCAAGCCATCGCAGATCAGTTCCTCCAGCCGCACGTGCCCGTCGATCTCCACCCTGAGCTTCGCCGCCTGATAGGATTGCCGGAAAAGATAGACCTCGTTGATCGCAAGCGCGGACGAATTGCTGCCGTCGGCATTGCGCGTCGTCATTTTCAACGGATGAAAGGCATTCTCGACGGCGAAACAGATGCGGTCGTGCAGGCCATCTGTCTTGTAGTCATTCATCAGGAAGCCGACTGATCCGCAATTCATACCGTAGACGAGCTTGCCGCTGTTCATCGTGCTGTGCAGCGTCTGAAGCATGAAGCCATCGCCGCCGAGTGCGACGATGACGTCGGCCTCGTTTGCGGGCACATCGCCGTAAAGACGAATCAGCTCATCCCGTGCGGCGAGCGCTTCGGTCGTCGGCGAAGCGATAAAAGAAAGCGTCTGAAATGACCTGCCCATGCAATGCCCTTTGTTATGCTGCTCTAGCTAAAGGATAAAGGGCTTGTACGACAAGACGTTTTGCGTTGCGCGCGAAGTTCGGATGATCTTATCACCCATAGATCGGCCCGCGATTTAGTCCACCGGGCTTTCCCAACCATAGCGCTGATCGACAACGGCTGTGGATAGCCTTCTTCGACTGCCCGAAAGAGGCAAATTTTCTTTACAAAAGATCAGAATCTGCTACTTCGCAGCCGTTGCCCTTGTAGCTCAGTTGGTAGAGCACCTGATTTGTAATCAGGGGGTCCCGGGTTCGAACCCTGGCGGGGGCACCAGTTTTCCAACCATTCCATGACATGAACAAAGACTGAAGGGTCGATTCAGCGGCAATTCAGGTGCGCTCGGCCATTCTCGCTTCATCAGAAACGAGGAAGTGAGCCATGAAGGTCGCCAATTTTCTCCTAGCCGTTGCTCTTTCGGCAGGTACCCTGTTTTCCGCCGTAGCACCGGCTGCGGCTGTCCCTCTCAACCGTCCGGAAGTCTCACACCAGAGCGATGTGATTCAGGTCCGCGGCGGTGATCGTGATTGGGGCGATCGTGACGATTGGCGGGATCGCCGCGATTGGCGGGATCGCCGAGACTGGCGTGAACGCCGCTATTGGCGACCGGCCTGGGGCTATGAGCGTCGCGAGTGGCGGGGAGAGGAACGTTGGCGCGAACGTCGCTGGCGCCATCATGATCGGCCCTACTGGCTCTACCGGAGCTGACGGCTGATCAGCAAAGGGCGGTTGCCGGCCTAAACAAAATCCCGTCGCAAAGGTCCAACCGTGCGGCGGGTTTTTTGTGCCTGTAAACATGCATTCTGCCGCATAGACTAGGTGCTTCGAGCAGACAGATATTATTGACTGACCACCAGTCAATAATATAGAAGAAGGCAGATGCCCGCCGCGATGGAGTTCGCCATGTCTGCAAAAACGCTTTTGACCTCCTTGTTTCAGTATAAGGCCAACGTCGATGAGGAACTGCTGGACGCTCTCGACTCATTTTCCGATCGGGGGCCATCCGAGGAGCTGCTGTCCGCTTTCCGCGTCCTCAATCACGCGCATATCGTCGACCGGATCTTCGCCGCCAACCTGCAGAAGAAGTTTCACGGGTACACGGCGAGTTGGAGCAGGGAGCCGCCGGCCTTTGCCGATCTCGCCTCCGCGATCAGGCAAACCGATGAATGGTATCTGAACTATGTATTGCGGCTTACGCCCGACGAGCTGGAAGAGGTGATCGACTTCACTTTCACCGATGGCGGACAGGGCCGTATGTCGCGGGAGGAGATGCTTGCCCATGTGATTACACATAGCGGCTATCACCGTGGCGAGGCCGGTCGTCTTTTGCCTGACATTGAAAACACTGCTATGCGGGACGTCTTCGCAGGCTACCTTCATCGAGCGGAGCCTCAGCGTCGCGGGCATTGACGGATTTTCCGATGGCACCACGCGTGGCCGGCAGGCCAAGGACTAAACCGGCTGAGGAAAGACGGGACGAGCTCATGCTTGCGGCCGAACGCCTCTTTCTCGACAAGGGGGTTGAGCATACGACGATCGAGGAGATCACCCAGGGCGCTGCCGTCTCGAAGGGAGCCTTCTACCTTCACTTCTCCTCGAAGGCGGATGTTATCGAAGCATTGCGGACCCGCTTCGTTCAAAATCTCCTGAACGGCATCGTGGAAGAAGTGGGTAAACAGGGTGTAAGCGACTGGAACGGCAAGTTGACAGCCTGGGCAAAAGCCTGCGCCGAGGGCTACCTGAACGCATCGCCCCTTCACAACCTTGTCTTTGCTGTTGCTCCGCCGCCGAGCCGCGAAGGCCTGACAAGCAACATCCTGATAGATGATCTCGCGGAACTCCTTGCAGCAGGCGACCGCGAAGGGGCTTGGCCGCTGGCGGACCCGGCATTCACCGCCATGTTCCTGTTCAACGCCCTTCATGGTGTCGTAAATCAGGACGGTGTCGGCGAAAATGGCGCTGACCGTGCGCGGCTACTCGGCAATATCGCGGAAAACGTCCGGCGTCTCGTCCGTTGAGGAGATTTGACGTCAGGTTCACTTCTGCTCGGGTGCGTTCACACTTGATGCGATCTTCGTGCCGTTGCCCGTCTGTCCGGCGCCGGACGGAGACATCATCGCGAGGCTGAGCACCGAGGCAATCATAATGGCAACGACAGCAATCATCAGGCGCATGAACATTTAAATCCCTGTTTGTCTTGCGGGATTAAACGTCTGACGGCTTTGCGGGTTCCGGATCGGCTATTGCGCTGACGGAGGTGGGCTTGCTGGCGTCGTCGACGGCGCCAGCGGATCCGGCTGGCGGATCGGGTGAGACTTGTCCACCCACATGATGCTCAAAATGACCATGACGAAGACCGCAATGAAGAGAACACCGAAGATCAGCGGTCGAAATGCCATAATGCGGATTTCCTTTTGTCCGGTGCCCCAGGGGATAAAATGCGTTGCCGACAATAGTGACCAGCAAGCTCTTTCCAACGCGGAATATGGACCAGAGGAGGAGGTGTTCAACCGCGATGGCGGGATCCTTGCCTCTGTCCACGACATATTAAGAGTGATCTGCAGGCTGTGGTCTATGCCTTTAGATGCAGCCCCGCCGCATAAAGCGCAATCGCCGCGGCATTCGATACGTTCAGCGATTTGATGGCGCCAGGCATATCGAGACGGGCAAGCGCGCTGACGGTTTCCCGAGTCTTCTGCCGCAGGCCCTTGCCTTCGGCGCCGAGCACAAGCGCTATTCTGCCACCTGAGAACGTGCCTTCCAGTGGCGCCGGTCCCTCCGAATCGAGCCCGATCGTGAAGAAGCCGAGCTTGTGCAATTCGCCGAGCGCATCCGAGAGATTGGTGATCTGTATATAAGGTATGAGTTCCAGCGCGCCGGAAGCCGATTTGGCAAGTACGCCCGATTCGGTCGGGCTATGTCTCTGGGTGGTGATAACTGCGCCTGCATTGAAGGCGACGGCCGAGCGCATGATGGCGCCGACATTGTGGGGATCGGTCACCTGATCGAGCACGAGAAGCAGCGGACTGTCCTTCAGCGCTTCCAGCCTTCGGACGGGCAGGGGGCTTGTTTCCAGCATCACGCCCTGATGGATTGCTTCGGGGCCGAGCACCTTGTCGATATCCTGTGGCGAAACCATTTCGACGGGAATGCCGATCGTCTCGGGATCGATCTCCAATCGCGCAAGCGCGTTCTGCGTGACCGATAGCTTGATCTTCTTGCGCTCCGGATTTTCGAGCGCGGCGCGAACGGTATGAAGGCCGTAAAGGAAGACCTGGTCGGGGGCCATCGCCGGCGGCTTCCAGTCGTCCCCGCCACGCTTGCGCTTCTGCGGCGCCGGCGTCGGGATTTCACCGCGTTCGCGCTTGCCGTCGCGATGCGCGCGTCGCAGCGTTGCGTAATGCGTGTCCTTTGCGGACTTGTCAGTGATGGGCGTGTCGCCGGATTTCTTATCTTTGCTCATGCGGCTTTATAACGATGGCGCCTGTTTCCGCATAGACCTTCTTTCTTACGCCGGCTTTCAACAGGCGATGAAATTTTTCCTGTCTTTTCCATTGTCTTCGTGTTGACAGACTGAAATGCTCCGGTCATATACGCGGCGCAGACGACGGGGCGGCAATGCTTCAAAGTCTGACGAACTTGGTCTCACGATCCGGACGAAAAACTGGAGAGATGCCCGAGTGGTTAAAGGGGACGGACTGTAAATCCGTTGGCTCAGCCTACGTTGGTTCAAATCCAACTCTCTCCACCATTCGTCATTGGATCGGACCACCCCGCGGGTATAGCTCAATGGTAGAGCAGCAGCCTTCCAAGCTGAATACGCGGGTTCGATTCCCGCTACCCGCTCCAGCTTGATCCCCACTATCGAAGACTTGTTTTAGCGCGTTGCGTTCGAGGCGGAAGGTGCTGTGTCGCCAGCACTATGTGATGCTTGCGCGGCGATTGCAAAAATCGCAGCTGCCTCTGGGCTTGGCTGAAGCGCGAGCCCAGGCCTTCTGTCGATTTTGTCTGGAATTTCAGATGTTTTGGGGAGGGCACAGGCGAATCGTCTTGCGGGTTGCGAATTAGCTCCCATATGCGCTCACACGCGAAGAATGGCGTCTGCAATTAAGTCTTGCGCAATTTCGCCGAAAGCCTTAAACGGCGGCACTAAACCGGTTCGCCGGGGTCACCCATTTTACGTCCACAGGAAGCATTCAAATGGCAAAGAGTAAGTTTGAGCGCAACAAGCCGCACGTCAACATCGGCACGATCGGCCACGTTGACCACGGCAAGACGTCTCTGACGGCAGCGATCACGAAGTATTTCGGTGAGTTCAAGGCGTATGACCAGATCGACGCTGCACCG